>CAZVKO010000030.1:0-2743 GCA_964627765.1 uncultured Ginsengibacter sp.
TCGCCGAGACCACCCGCACCTTCACCAAGAAGGACGGCAAGGCCGAGAGCGGCGACCGCGTCACCGTCTCGTATGTCGGCAAGATCGACGGCGAGCCCTTCGACGGCGGCACCGACGAGAACGCCCAGATCCGCCTCGGCACTACCCAGCTCATCCCCGGCTTCGCCGAGCAGATCGAGGGCATGGCGGCCGGCGACGAGAAGACCATCGAGGTGACGTTCCCGGAGAATTACGGCGCGCCGAAGCTTGCCGGCAAGCCCGCCACCTTCGACATCAAGGTCAAGGAAGTCGCCGGGCCCGACGAGCTCAAGGTCGACGACGACCTCGCCAAGAAGCTCGGCCTCGAGTCGCTCGAGAAGCTGCGCGGCCTGATCAAGCAGCAGATCCAGAACCAGTACGGCAACACTTCGCGGCTGCGCGTGAAGCGCCAGCTCCTCGACCGGCTCGACGAGATGCACAAATTCGACCTGCCGCCGACCATGGTCGAGCGCGAGTTCGAGAGCATCTGGCGCGAGGTCAATGCCGACCTCAACCAGAGCGGCAAGACCTTCGCCGACGAGGGGACCACCGAGGAGAAGGCGCGCGAGGATTACCGGAAGATCGCCGAGCGCCGCGTGCGCCTCGGCCTCGTCCTTTCCGAGATCGGCGAGAAGAACAAGATCGAGGTCACCGACGAGGAGGCCCAGCGCGCCCTCCAGGCGCAGCTTCGGCAATATCCGGGGCAGGAGAAGGCGCTTCTCGACTACTACCGCCAGAACCCGAATGCGCTGGCGAGCCTGCGCGCCCCGGTCTTCGAGGAGAAGGTGGTCGACTACCTCCTCGAACTGGTCAAGGTCACCGACAAGCCGTTCTCGCGCGACGAGCTGATGGGCGAGGAAGACGACGAGAAGGCGACCGCCTGAGGCGGTCGGGGCAGGGCTCGTCCGCCAACCAAACCGTCGAATTGATCCCGCCGCTCGGCCACCCGGCCGGGCGGCGTTTTTCTGTCTGGCGGCCACGCGCCATCAGGGGCTGGAAAGCCCAATGCTAACCGGATCGCAGGGATCGAGTGGCGCGCCCTACGGGAATCGAACCCGTCTTTGCAACGTGAAAGGCTGCCGTCCTAACCGATAGACGAAGGGCGCCGCTCGGCCCGCCTTATAGAGGCGGGCGCCGATCCTCACAAGCTACCACTGCCCGGTATTCTGCATGGATTGCCACGGCTCCTGCGGCGGCAGCGGATTGCCCTTCTGCAGGATCTCGATCGAGATGTTGTCGGGCGAGCGGATGAAGGCCATGTTGCCGTCGCGGGGCGGACGGTTGATGGTCACGCCCGCCTTCTGCAGCCGGTCGCAGAAGGCATAGATGTCGTCGACCTCGTAGGCGAGGTGGCCGAAATTTCGCCCGCCGGCATAGGTCTCCGGATCCCAGTTGTAGGTGAGCTCGATCGGCGTCTCTTCCTGCCCGGGCGGCGCCAGGAAGATGAGCGTGTAGCGGCCCTTCTCGTTCTCCATCCGGCGCACTTCCTTCAGGCCGAGAAGGTCGCGGTAGAAATGAAGCGACTGGTCGATGTCGCTGACGCGCACCATCGTGTGGAGATATCGCATTGTGTATTGCCCGTCCTCTGTCTGGAATGCGGGAAGAATAGGGACTCCGCGGCCAAAGGCAATCGCCCGGTCCGCCGGCCAAAGTTGTAACACGTCTCGAATCACCGTTGCCTTTTTGCACTGGCGCGCCCCGGATTGGGTGCCTATGCTGATCAAAGAATCGGCGTTCGGCCGCGCCGATTGATGCGGCATTGACTAGGGGCAAGACCGACACATGGGGGCGAAGGCTACTCCTGACCTCCCTCTCGGCAGCACGCCGGGCGAGGAAACCCCCGTCGATCTCATCGAGGTCGCGGGCACGATAAAATGGTTCGATGCGTCGAAGGGATATGGCTTCATCGTCCCCGACAACGGCGCGTCCGACATCCTCCTGCACGTGACCTGCCTGCGTCGCGACGGCTTCCAGACCGCCTATGAGGGCGCCCGCGTCGTCGTAGAGGTTCTCGACCGACCGAAGGGCATGCAGGCCTTCCGCGTATTGTCGATGGACGAGTCGACCGCGGTACGTCCGCCGCAGACGGCGCCGGCGCGCACCCATGCCGTGGTCACGCCGACGAGCGGTCTCGAGCGCGCGCTGGTGAAGTGGTTCAACCGCGTCAGGGGCTACGGCTTCCTCACGCGCGGCGACGGCACCGAGGACATCTTCGTCCACATGGAGACGCTCCGGCGCTACGGCATCACCGAGCTGCGTCCGGGACAGACCGTGCTGGTGCGCTACGGCGACGGCCCGAAGGGCCTGATGGCGGCGGAAATCCGCCCCGACGGCGGCGGCGGGCCGACCTCGCACTAGGTCGGTCCGGCATCAGCCGCGCCGGAAGAGCCGCGCGCCCAGCGACAGCAGCCCCGAAAGTACCAGAAACGTCGCGAATCCGAGGGTTATGGCGCGCGTCCCGAGCGTCGGGATGAGCGCGAACGTCGTCACGATGATGCCGACGATGTTGCCGAGCGAGGAGACCGCGAAGAGCCCGCCCGATACCTTCCCGGCATCGGCGGGGTCGCGGAGCAGCAGGCGCACCGCCAGCGGCGAATACATGCCGAGGATGAGGAGGGGCGGGAAGCAGATGACGATGCCGCTGAGGAACAGCGCCGTGGTCTCCCCGCCGATGCCGCCGATCATCGCTTCGAGCGGTCCGGAAGAGAGAACGAACACCCCGAGA
>CAZVKO010000031.1:0-4612 GCA_964627765.1 uncultured Ginsengibacter sp.
TGCGATTGCTGTAACTGATACCCTTCCTTTATCGCTTCGAAATCAAATATATTACCATAGCCTGAATAGTAATAATTGGCTCCGCAATAATAATCAAGGTCTCCATGATATTGGGAACTTGCATAAATGTAGCTGAAATCAGAGGTAGCATAATTATAACCCTTTGGCCCGTCGGAAGCAGAAATATCTGAAAAATTGGAGTATGCAGTGCCGTAAGATTGTGCCCATCCGGGTTGACTTCCCCATAAATCATTTGTAGTCATATAACTGGCTCCCCACCCGAATGCTTCTGCATCGGAGGAAAATGCCGTAAAACCACCGCCACCTGTACTACTATAATAACCTCCATGAGGGCCAAATCCACTTAAGTTGTTACCTTCTTCTAATCTCTCAAGAAAATCTTTCCAATCCGCATCAGATAATGCCCCACTCGGATCATTAAAGTATAAGGGATTATTTGCACCGAATTGGTATGCATTTACTCCGGGAAGTCTTTCACTCAATATGTCTACTCCACTAAACCTTCCAATCTGTGGGTCATAAGTTCTATAGAATGTTGTGTATAAGTTGACCCCGTAATCTTCCTCAAAATTCACTCCTCCGTCGAACTTATACTTGCTATCCAATTTTCCCAATGCTTTATCACTAATCCCCGCCATCTGCAAGCCGAAGGGATAATAACTCTGTTCCTGCAATAGCGGACTTTTTATATGCGTCACTGTCAGGTTATCAAAGTACACATTGATGTTAGGCGTTTCATTGCTTACATATACATAGAGGAAGCCATTCTTAGCCATCGTGGGCGTTACATAATGTGTCTTAAATTGCTGATCACTTCCTACCTGGTCAAAGCCACTACTTGATGCAACGTATTTGAACTGGTCGTCCAATAACACCCAATTCAAAAATGCTTTTGGCTTGGTGGTGCTATCTGCTGTATTATGGCTACCATAAAAAGAAGTAGCTCCCGGTATCAATACCCCACTGCTCTGTAATTGTGTGGGTGTAGCGCCGTGAGCAGCATTGGTTATTCCACCTACACCACTTATCAATGCGCTTATGAGTGCATTGAGCGGGCTTACCGGTGTTCCGGGTGTAAGTCCGTTTTTGTTATACCAACTCGCTGCTTTAATTAATAGCTGATCACCGCGCATTACTTTTAATACTATTCCGGTTCCGATTTTATAGCCACTACCACTTAGCTGCTGTATATAATCATTATTAACTTCGGTTGCCAGTTACTGTTATAAAATATATCAAAGAACTTTTATTAAGTTGTAAGCATTTCCAGATTTTAGCAAATTGATTTCCCCCTTAATTCCTTTGGAATAGTGTTATAGATGGGGACTTTAATCATTTGCTTATATATAATCTCATTAATTGGTTTATCTACATCAAAATAATCTTGTACGTTTAGTTTGTTAATTCTTAAATATTCCATAGCGGTTCTTATTTCAATTGCAATTCCCGGAGAAACAATGCAATCTTCCAAATGTCTCACGTTTTCATAACTACAGGGAATATAGTTATTAATATTTCTTACTACATCCCAAGGGACTAATTTAGATTCATCTTCAACAAACGGTGAGCTTTTGATGCAATACTTAAAATCCGGAATAATATTATTATCGTTACTAATTAATACCCCCTTAAATTTCCATGCTCCTTTGCCTCTTGAATTTGGGAGCCAGGGCATACGTCTGGCGCCAAATAATAAATCATGCTCTTCAAGTGAGCGAATGTCTTTCAGCGGATGATCTACTATTTTATCAAAAACTTTTACAATCACGCCGTCAAACTCACGGATATACCTAAAATCAAGAACCTTGCAATAGGCATATCCTATACCCGAAGGAACTTTGAATTCAAATATGCTTCCGCTTATAAAGTCTTTCTGCCCCATTACTTATCTAATTTTAAAAATTCTTCCCAATTCGGTATATTTTCATCAAGCCAATACCTTGCTTCATTTATATATATCTCTTTAATTGTTGCATTGTTGATATTTGCCAACTCGTCAATACCGCCATTCAGTTCCATCACAATTTGCTCCACTCCCAACGCTATTGCATTATTCGGGATATTGTCTAATCCTTTTATTACTTCAGCACCCATAGTAGCAACTTTTTCAGCGCTCCCATATCGTTTTATTAAACTTCCCAATGCTTTTCCTATATAAGGAAGTCCGTTTTTTGTATATGAATAAACTACATACTGTCGTTTTATAAAATTTTTGAAATTAAATAATTCTTTTAAACTTATTAAGGGTGCTTCATCAGGAATTATCGGCATCATCAGAAGCATAAGAGCCCTTTTGCCTGTTAAGTAACCATTTTTGTCAACTTCATAATCGATAGCTCTACCAGTTGAATCATGGCCATGCCAAATTCTGTCTCCAAAGAAAAAATGTGCAAGCCAACCTTGCGGTTCCATTACCTGGCCATTCTTTGTATCCAAAGGTTTTGGATCTTCCTTATCTTGATCGGCATGATACCCGGCGCCGCTGTACAAATTACCTCCGCCGCCGCCGCCAGACCCCCCTCCAAAGTCACCTGGGTAAAATCCCGAGTTGTCGAACCAATATCCAGTCAAATAACCGACATATCCCCAATAACCCATGCCATGAAAAGGATCAGGTGGACCTCCATATACTGCAATTAATCCACTCGGATCATTCCAATATATTGGGTCATCAGCAGCATATTGATAAGAGGTTAAATTTCCTGAATATTCAGTTAGTTCATCAATGCCCATAAATCTCCCAGTTTGCGGGTCATATTTCCTTGTATCAGTATAGTACAGATTTACCCCATAATCTTCCTCAAAATCAGAACCCCCATTAAACTTATTCTTGCTATCTAATTTCCCTAAAGCCTTATCACTTATACCCGCCATCTGCAAGCCAAACGGATAATAACTTTGCTCCTGTAAGAGCGGGCTCTTAATGTGGGTAATTTGTAAATTGTCGAAGTACACATTTATGTTCGGCGTTTCATTGCTTACATACACATACAGAAATCCATTCTTGGCAGCGGTAACTCCGCTTTGAGCCAGGACAGTAAATATCGTATCTGCCCCTACCTGCTGAAAGCCACTGCCGGAACCAACATATTTAAACTGGTCATCTAAAAATATCCAGTTGAGGAATGCCTTTGGCTTAGTAGTGCTGTCCGCAGTATTGTGGCTGCCGTAAAAGCTCGTGGCTCCCGGTATCAGCACACCGCTGCTTTGCAACTGCGTGGGTGTAGCGCCATGCGCAGCATTGGTTATTCCTCCCACACCACTTATTAAAGAGCTTATCAGAGCATTCAGCGGGCTTATGGGTGTACCGGGTGTTACACCATTTTTCCTGTACCAGCTGCTTACTCTTAAATTGAACTGGTCTCCCCGCATTACCTTTAATACAATGCCGGTTCCGATTTTATAGCCACTACCACTTAGCTGCTGTATATAATCATTCGAGCTCGTAGTGCCATCATTGGGACGTCAGTTATATACTTTTCAAAGAACTCTTATTGCCAACTATCGGTTAGTCTTTTTGATAAAGACTATTTAATATTACTTCGTAATCATCAAAATAATCTTTCACTAAATACAACTCATTTTGATTATTGACTTTTATTACTACTCCTTCTTTTTTGTCTTTACCATACCAGGGAAAGGTTGTTTTTTTTATTATCAATTCAGGAGCACTAACAACGTATTGTTTTGGCTTATACCAAAAAATAGGAAATGTTTCAAGAGTAACTTTCCTGCTTTCGAAATTTATCGTGTTAATCGTTCGATTCCATCTTTTTACCAAAAGATTGAGTATATATATAATGTATATTGAAATACCTATGCTGTATGGAACAACAGCCAATGTAATTAATATTTTTGCATTGTGATTGTTTTTGTTTGCAAAATACATTAAGGCAATCAAAAAGCCCCCTAATGGTAATACGATCAATATGGATTGTAGAAAAATATTTCTTACTAATCTACTCAGTTGTGTAGCTAAATAGTTTGATTCGAACACGTTAATTATTTAGTATTGTTTTCTGATAATGAGATTAAGCCTCTTACAGTAGTATATATAAATGTTGGACCAGCAAGAGCAACCTTTGAAATTCCTAAAATACCTGGGCTCTCTTGAAGTTCTGCCATTGCTCCAATAGTTCCGCCTGTGGCAATTAAGGTTGCTGCATCATTAATAGCACCTCCAAATGCCTGCCCATAACCATAATCATAAATAGATTTTCCGGCAACCATATCTATTGCTTTTCCTAAAAATGCACCTGCGTTTCCGGGGATTGCTTCTTCAACCTGTTTATTACCAGATGCGGCGGCAATAAATTTACCTGCATTACCCCACATTCTTGCTCCGGCATCAACAGCAAGCGCTGCTGCAAAAGGTGTTAAAGCGCCTCCTGAAATAAATTCAAGAGTAGCGCCTGATGTTAGTTCTAAAGCTCCCCCAACAAAACCCAAAGTTGCATCAGCCATTCCTTCCAAATCTACCTGCGATTGCTGTAACTGATACCCTTCCTTTATCGCTTCGAAATCAAATATATTACCATAGCCTGAATAGTAATAATTGGCTCCGCAATAATAATCAAGGTCTCCATGATAT
>CAZVKO010000032.1:0-18523 GCA_964627765.1 uncultured Ginsengibacter sp.
CCTATACAGCAAAATGCCTGAACGCCATCAACCTCGAAAGCTTTACAGTAACCCATGATGTAAGCGAGTACCACTATACCTTGTATTACTATGACCAGGCAGGCAATCTTGTGAAGACCATACCTCCGCAGGGCGTACACCCTGATTTTGATACGGCCTTCATTTCCGCCGTGGATGCCGCAAGGGCTGCCGGCACTATAGATACCCCTCACCATACCATGGCTACCGTGTATCGCTACAACAGCCTGAACCAGGTGGTGAGCCAGCGTACGCCCGATGCAGGTATCAGCTCTTTCTGGTACGACCGGCTTGGCAGGCTCGTGGTAAGTCAAAACGCAAAGCAGCAGGCTGACACTACCTACAGCTATACCTTGTATGACTCACTGGGCCGCATTACCGAAGTAGGGCAAAAGCTGCAGCCCACACCCATGACCAATGCCATCAGCAGGGATACTGCCGGGCTTGCTGCATGGCTGAGCTATAATAACAGCAGCGGCGATTATGATAAGACACAGGTAACCGCTACGGTGTACGATGTAATGTCGAACGTGACGCAGCTTACTGCGCCTGTTGTGTCGGCGAATCCTGTTACATTTACGCAGCAAGCCTACACGCTGCGCAACCGCGTAAGCTATACACAGTATTACGACGTATTGCCCACCACGGCAAGCGTGGTAGATGACGTTACTTATTATGTGCCTGATTATACCGGCTATACTACGGGTACATATTACGATTATGACATCCATGGCAATGTAGATACCCTGCTGCACGATTACCGGCATGGCGTCATGTCTGACCATGGGTACAACCGCTTTAAGGAGATCACCTACAATTATGACCTTATCAGCGGCAAGGTAAACGAGATAGATTACAACCCCGGCAATACAGACCAGTTCTACCACAACTATGACTATGATGCCGAGAACCGCCTCACCGATGTATATACCACCGACAACAAGGTACTTGCCGGCCATCCGGAACTGGAAGACCATGATGCCCACTATGTGTATTACAAGCACGGCCCGCTGGCACGCACCATTCTTGGCGGCCAGCAGGTGCAGGGCCTCGACTATGCCTATACGTTGCAGGGCTGGCTCAAAGGTGTGAACAGCACTTCCTTAAATACCAATTATGATATGGGAGGCGATGGAAATCTTGTGGCGAGGGATGCTTATAGTTTTGGGTTAAATTATTTTACAGGCGACTATGCCCCCATTAATGCCGGCGTAAACCCGTTCCCGGGCTTTAGCGGCCTGATGCCTGACGGTTATTACAAACCTTTATATAATGGCAACATCAGTGCAATGTCTGTAAACATTGCCAAGCTGGATTCTCCGTTACTTTATAACTACCAGTACGACCAGCTTAACCGCATTGTGCAGATGGATGTATTTACAGGTCTGAATCAAAGTAATAATACCTGGAGTTCCCCCTTAACTGCGACAGACAATTATAAGGAAAGAGTTGCCTACGATGCCAATGGCAATATATTAAAGTATTACCGCAATGGTACCACAGCAGGCAGCAATCCACTTGGTATGGATAGCCTAACCTATAAATATAATTATGATGTCGATGGATATTTGCAAGACAACAGGCTCGATCATGTAAATGATTCAGTACCCTCCGGTAACTACTCCGATGATATAGATAACCAAAGTGCCAACAATTACACCTACGATGCCATTGGCAACATGATTAGTGATGCAGCAGGCGGCATCAGCAACATTACCTGGACAGTATATGGAAGGATAGCCACCATTTCTAAAACGAGCGATACCACTGTAACCTACACCTATGATGCCGCAGGCAACCGGATAAGCAAGACAGTGACACCAAATGAAGGACAGGCAACTACGATCTGGTATGTGAGAGATGGAAGCGGCAATACCATGGCGGTGTATTCAGTAACCGGTAGTGATTCGCTTAGGCAGACAGAGCAGGATTTGTATGGAAGCAGCAGGCTCGGTGTTTACAACAGGGATGTAAATGCTGATGCACCATTACCTACAGGTACCGATGCCAACCTGATAGGAAACTATATTGAAAGCTACTTTACCCGGGGCAATAAACAATATGAATTAACTGACCACCGTGGCAATGTCATGGCAACGATTGCTGATACAAAAACCGGTGTTGATATAAATGGAGATGGCATTGTTGACTATTATACTGCCGATGTAATAAGCGCCAATGACTATTACCCGTTTGGGATGATGGAACCGGGTAGGCAGTATTCGATTGCGAATACGAATTACAGGTATAGCTTTAATGGGAAAGAAGATGATAATGATATTGAAACAGGGATGCAGGATTATGGGATGAGGATTTATGACAAGAGGTTAGGGAAGTTTTTGAGTGTGGACCCGATAGCTCCAAAATATCCTGAATTAACATCATTTCAGTTTGCAAGTAATTCACCAATTGATGGTATTGATCGTGATGGTCTTGAATTGGAAAATTTTCTGTCAAAATTTAAAAAACCAGGACAGCTAAAGATAAAAATGCCAGATGAACAAACAGCACAGATTCAGCATTATAGCATAACAATTCAAGAGCCAAATGTCACATTTGATAATTTTAAAACACAATTTAAAAAGGCACCTCAAGATTTTTTGAGTAACTCCAAAGCAACCTTCAATGCTCCAGTTGATGCTAATGGAAATCCATCACAATTTAAGGAGGGAAGTTTTATTAAGATTGACATTATCGGACCAATGAATAATGGATATGTTTTAGTAAAAAGTATAAAAGAAGATAAGAACGGTGCCTTATCAGCAACGTTTGTAACTTTAGAAGGACATGTGGAAAAAGGAATAATAACATTTACTCTCTCGAAAGATAAAAACGGAAACACAAAGTTTGAAATAAATTCAAAATCAAATGTCGACTATGGTTCAGTACCAACAGGCTTTGCAAGAGAACAACAAAAAGAGTCCTGGAAATTAGTTCTCAATAATGTTGCTAAAAAACTCAGAGGAAGAGTTGTTGAAAGGGGTATAGAAATAATTAACCCCATAATTCAACCTCTTAAAGAAAATATAAAAGATAAAACTTATGTTAAGCCTCCGCCGCAAAGGAAATTATAAAATATATTATATTAATAAAATTTAAAAAATGGAGATAATTCTTTTTTACCTGTACGTATTTATCATACCTCTATTAATTATTTTAATCGGATATGTTTTCATTGGGCCCAAACCTAAATCTTTTTTTTCCTGTTTAAAGTTTTTTTTTCGAATGATTCCATTTCTTCTGGTTTATGGATCTATTGTTTATTTGTTGGAGGAAAAAAAAGTAGCAGGATCAGGTTGGGCATTTTATACTTATATGTTTTTTTTTCTTACAATATCTTTTATAACGTTGTTACTATATATATTTCTGTCGGTTAGAAAAAAGAATAAAGGGAAATAAATCTACCAATGGAGCAAGAATAAGGCAACGGTAAGTGAGTTGGCCTTCTTATATAGACAGAGACAAATGAAATATAGTATGACAAAAATAAAAAGCAAATAGAGTGAATTTTTATTAATGACTTCCAGTAATAAAAAATATCAATTCAGTTATTATAAGCCTTTATATAATGGTAACATCAGTGCGATGGCCGTGAATGTTGGCCAGTTCCATAATCCAATGTTGTATAATTACCAGTACGACCAGCTCAACCGTATAGTACAGATGGATGCAATGACAGGCCTTGATACAACCAACAATACATGGAATGCCCTTACTGCATTGGATGATTACCAGGAAAGAGTGGCTTATGATGCCAATGGAAATATTTTGAGATATAAACGCAATGGTACCACTGCCAACAGCAACCAGATTGGTATGGATAGCCTAACCTATCATTACAACTATGACGGTGATGGGTACCTTACCAATAATCGGCTCACGAGTGTGAGCGATTCAGTACCTTCTACTAACTACCCTAATGATATAGATAACCAAAGCGCCAACAACTACCATTATGACGAAATAGGCAATTTAACTTATGATGGCGCAGGTGGCATCAGCAATATAACATGGACGGTTTATGGTAAGATAGCGAGCATTACCAAAACCAGCGATACTACTGTAACCTACACCTATGATGCCGCAGGCAATCGAATAAGCAAGACAGTGACACCACCGGGAGACGGGCAGCCAATAACTACCTGGTATGTTCGTGACGGTAGCGGTAACACTATGGCAGTATATAGCGTGACCGGTAGTGATTCGCTAAGGCAAACCGAACAGGATTTGTACGGCAGCAGCAGATTGGGTGTATATAACAGAAACATTAATGCTGATGAAGCGCTGCCGACAGGCACCAATGCCAATTTAATAGGAAATTATGTTGAAACCTACTTTACCCGGGGAAATAAACAGTATGAACTTACCAACCAAACAGGTAATGTAATGGTAACTGTAAGTGACACAAAAACCGGTATTGATACAAATGGAGATGGCATTGTTGATTATTATACTGCCGATGTAATAAGCGCTAATGACTACTACCCATTTGGGATGGTTATGCCAAGTAGAAAGTATTCAATTGCGAATACAAATTATAGGTATAGCTTTAATGGTAAGGAGGATGATAATGATATTGAGATGGGCATGCAGGATTATGGAAATAGGATTTATGATAGGAGATTAGGAAAGTTTTTGAGTGTTGATCCGATATCAAAAAAGTATCCCGAACTTACAACATATCAATTTGCATCCAATTCTCCTATCTCTAGTGTTGATTTGGATGGAAAAGAATCCGAGTATTATACTAGGACAATAATTTACACAGAATATCATTATTGCACGGCTAATTCAGATAAAGTTACGATGGGAGGGAGCGAAATCGTCGCCGGTCCCGGCCCGAATCCAATAAAAACAGGAATATTAGCTCCAAATGGTACACTTGGTTCAGGAACGATGTATACGTTGCAGACTCAAGTGAAAGACGTTGAAATCGACGCCAATGGCCAAACCGTCTCAGTCAGTTATTCCAACCCAATAACTATCAAACAATATTACAAACTCTCAAAACAAGATGAAATGAAGCGAAATGTGGACAGTCGACCTATGTTTGAAGGGGCTTATCAAATTATGGTATTCGGAAGTAGCAGCGATAACGCAGAAAGCCCTGGAGAGCGTGCTAATCCCAATGCAAAAACTGAAACATTTGACATGAATGCATGGAATGATTTTATGGAACCAATATTGACTGGAATGGAACAACAGGAGCCAGAAAATTATGAACCTCCGACTTTGGAAGACGTAGCTAATGACCAGGTCGATGAGTTGAAACGTAAAGCGGAAAAGGCAGAACACAAAAAAGAAGAGGCCGAACGCCAAGAAGATCAAAATACTCCAATTTTTAAAGATTACCCTCATCCAGGTATTAAACCAGGAACGATTGTCAATTTTGGACCCACGAATTCAAAGAAAATCAATGACAGCACTTTTGAGGAGACAACAGAACCAGCAACCGACACGAGTCCAGTCTGGAAAGGCTATAAAGGACCTTCACAACTTAAATATTAAATTAAAATTATGAAATCAACGATTTTTCTTACAGTTAGTATTTGGATATTAATATTGGCATCATGTTCAGAAGTTCAAAAAAAGGGAAAGGAATGCGCAATAGAAATTAAACAACTTCTAAATAAAGATAGTAATAGATTAGAAGTTAACTACCGAGAAAAAGGAATTGTTACACAGCTTGTGGACAAGACCAGAGATTCGTTTACATTCGGAGCGTATTATTTTTATCCCAATGGTATTTTACAATCATACAAGTTTTTTGCATTGCCTTCAAAATATCAATTTAACGTACAATATGATTCAGTTGGCAATATTGTTTTAATGGAAGGAAGCCCCTTGGTTTTACATATGTTTAGAATTATTGATAGTTCTACTGTGAGATTTACTTTCCTTTTTTCTTCATTGCAAACTGCCTATGAAAATGTTGATGTTAGAAGTAGCACTGGGATTCATTTTAAACCTAAATTATTTGACAATGCCGTTTTTACTAATATGAAATCTACAACATTTGATTTAACAGAAGGAAAATCATCTGAACCAATTGAAATATTTACTACCTGCGAAATCATTAATTCTTGTTTAAATAAAACATGGACTTTAAGGGACACTTTTCAGTATCCCACTAATGGCGCAAGAATGAGGCGAGGGAAAAAGTGAGTCAGCCTTCTTTCCCGAATAGCGGGACAAGTAATGTGGGCAGAGACAAATGAACCAACTGCCAAGGTCCGCACGAATCAATGGAGGAACGAGATGATGAAACGAAATAAAAGATAAAATGAGCCAATGGACAAAAAGATATTACAACTACGACCTTATCAGCGGCAAGATAAACGAGGTGGACTATAACCCCGGCAATACAGACCAGTTCTACCACAACTATGACTATGATGCCGAGAACCGCCTCACCGATGTATATACCACCGGCAACAAGGTACTTGCCGGCCATCCCGGGATGGAAGACCATGATGCCCACTATGAGTATTACAAGCACGGGCCGCTGGCACGCACCATTCTTGGCGGGCAGCAGGTGCAGGGCCTCGACTATGCCTATACATTGCAGGGATGGCTCAAGGGCGTGAACAGCACTTCCTTAAATACCAATTATGATATGGGAGGTGACGGAAGTCTTGTGGCGCGGGATGCTTATAGTTTTGGATTAAATTATTTCACCGGGGATTATGCGCCAATCAACTCAACTGTTTCTCCGTTCCCGGGTTTCAGCGGCCTGATGCCTGACGGGTATTACAAACCTTTATACAATGGCAACATCAGTGCAATGGCCGTAAACATTGGTCAGTTCCATAATCCAATATTGTATAACTACCAGTACGACCAGCTCAACCGTATTGTACAGATGGATGCCATGACGGGCCTCGATACAACCAACAATACATGGAATGTCCTTACTGCATTAGATGATTACCAGGAAAGAGTAGCTTATGATGCCAATGGAAATATCAACAGCCGTGGTTCGTGTCCGCACGAACCAAAAGGCGGAACGGAATGATAAAATGAAACAGAATAAAAGATGAAATGAGCCAATGGACAAAAAGATATTTGAATACAAGCGGAAATCGTACATGGAGATTGGGGAAATATTTTTTTGGACAGCAACCATCAATAAATGGCAAAAACTTTTGAGCGAGGATAGATTTAAAAATGTAATAATAAGCTCTTTGGAATACCTGAGTGAGCAAGGCAAAGCAGATGTATTTGCATTTGTAATCATGCCGAATCATATTCACCTGATCTGGCGTACCAACGAAATGAACGGGAAAGAGACAGTGCAGGGTTCATTTTTAAAATACACAGCGCATGAGTTCAAAAAATTGCTTCGGCAGCAAAAAGCGGTTTTATCGAACTATGCCGTGAATGCGCATAACAAAAGTTATGAATTCTGGCAAAGAGATCCGATGGCCGTGCATTTATTTACGAGAGAAGTGGCATATCAAAAATTAGATTACATCCATTGTAATCCGTTAGCTGAACACTGGCAACTGGCGGATGATCCTGCTGATTATTTTTACTCTACGGCAGGATATTATGAAAAGGGAATTAAGAATTATCCATTCATAAAAGATTTAAGAGATGAGTTTTAAAGCTTTTGTATTTGGTGTGAGGGAGTTTGGTTCGTGGAGACACGAACCAGGGCAGGTATAGGCCTTTGAGCAGATATAGCCTGATATTTCAATAGAGCAACCATAAAACTTAATAAAATAACCGAACCGATAAAAACCCAGACTATGCTTAAAAAAATAATTTTTTCCGGGTGTTGCATGCTGGTTTTGTATACAACAAAGGCCCAGGTGCAAACACAAATAGTAGGCGACAGCGTATATATCCACAGCAATACCGGCACCGGTGAGCTGATATTGGAAAACAGTACAGATACCATACCCGGGTTCCTGTTCAATACGGGGACGGGCCGCACGCAGTTTAAGCGTGCGTTGCTGAAGCTCAACGATACTACCTACCTCGTAGGAAATGATACATTGCATACCTGCCCCTGTAAGGATTCCACCTCCGACTCCACCTGGAATTACTGGAAGCTGACAGGGAATGCCGAAACCGATACTTCCAACTTTATCGGAACTACGGACAATCACGCCCTGGTATTTAAGGCCAATAATACTTTTAGCGGCGTAATAACTCCCTCGTCTTCGTTTGCAAGTACCGCATTGGGTAACAGCGCCCTGCTTACCTACTCAACGGGCACTCTTACAGGTCAGCCAAATACGGCCTTTGGAAGTGGGGCACTGGCTACAGTTACCTCCGGCGCATACAATACAGGTGTCGGACATTCTGCGGGAGCCTCTTTCACCACAGGTAACTATAACACATCGGTCGGTAACCTTTCCGACGACTGGAACCAGACAGGTGTGAATAATACTTCTATCGGCGAAGAATCAATGGGACAATCCGGTGGTGGAGTACATAATCATTCATATAATACTGCCATTGGCTTTGCAGCCCTGGCAGACAATTATGGCAATTATAATATAGGGCTTGGCAACAGGGCCGGCCAGAACGGGACCGGCGATTCTACCCTTTTTGTTTCTGACAGTACGTTGCATATGAAGTTTCATTTGGACAGCACTTCCGGAAGCGCGCCCAATGTCATAGCTAAAGATGTAAATGGTTATTGGCACGTATACCAGGCGCCATCACCCGGAGGAGGGGGCACCGTTACAAGTGTAGCGAGCGGCTATGGATTATCGGGCGGCCCGGTTACCACAACAGGAACGTTGAGCGTTGATACTGCTTTATTGCATGGCCTTTTTGTAGGTGTATCAGATACAGCCGCTATGCTTTCTGATTACCTTCGTGTTTTTGGCAGGCTCCCGTCGGGGGCAATACCCTATGGAAACGGTACCCAGTCACTCACTTTTGATTCAACAGGATTATATTATGACGGTAGCAACCTCAACGCAGGCCATAGCGATTTTTACAGCACTACCGGGCTCAGCCTGAACGGGGGCCGGGGCTATCTGGGCGCCAGCGGGTCCGGGCTCACCATAAAAACTAATGGGGGTCTGCCTACGGATGCTTCAAAATCAATCTGGTTTTACAATTCAGATAGCCCTTATGTTCACATGTCAATGGGTAGCACCAGCGATTCCATGTTATACTCTCAAAACTGGATGACGATATATCCGGCTTATGATAAAAAGTTTGACCTGGGGAAATCGTCCTACCGGTGGAACACCTTATACGTACATAAAATAGTAGCGGATTCGGTTGTGGCATCAGACAGCAGCTCTTATTCGCGCCTGGAAATTAATAATCAGTCAACCAACTACACCCTGCAATTATCGGATGCAAATACACTGGTGATTCAAACCATTTCAAGTCCGTCTACAGGTACCGTTACCGTGCCTCCCAATTCATCAGTTGCTATCCCGGTAGGAACGAAGATACTCGTCAATCAGAATGGTAGCGGCCAGGTGGTGATAACACCGGGTTCGGGCGTGACGGTGCATAGCCCGGACAATGCCTTGAGGTCAAGAACTCAATACAGCCTGATCACCCTTATTAAAACGGACACCAATACATGGCTGGCGAGCGGGGATTTGACCACTACGATCGCCAACTATGATACAACGGCATTAAAATTTATAGACAGCGCCGGCATTACCGACAGTGCAACCAAAGTAGCCATTAATAATTTAGTCATTCAGCTAAAGGACTCCTCCTTATGGTCAAAGTTTCTGGCCATTTATCCTATGGTAGGTGGTGCTGACTCCACTACAAAATGGAATTTAGTAGATCCCAGGAATGCTGATAATGCATTTCGGATAACATGGAACGGATCTCCTACTTTTAATACAACAGGTGTATTATGTCCTACAACGAGTGAATGGGGTGAGACCCATCTTAAAGACAGTTTGCTTTCATATAATAACTCGGAAATTTCTTATTATTCCGGAACTAATAATAGTACGGTTGGTTATGACATGGGATGCAGCAATAGTGTGTATCCGTGGAACATTATGGCTATTTATGAGCAGTTCAGTGCAGATGTTTCCACATCATGGTTTGATGCCGGTGAAACAACCCAGTACCAACCCGGGGTAACGAAAGGGCTGTGTACCGTGACAAGCACCGGAAACCCGGTAAAAAGATTTGATAACGGGGTATTAACTGTTACCTATAATTCGGCGCCTGTTAATTCTCATACCAACCATACTATCACAATAGGCAAGGTTGTGGATGACTCTCATATTGGCTTAAAGGAATGCAGGTTTGCAGCCATAGGAACCGGGTTAACAGATGCACAGGCGTCAACATTGTACAATATTGTTTTGAATTTTGAAACAGCATTGGGAAGAAATTAGGTGCGATAAGTTTTTTTGTAAGAGAGAATACAGGTAACTGATAAATTATAAAAGTATCCTGAAATAAATATTATAACGGCTTTTATTAATTTGGTGCACGAAACGGGGAAGCCTTATCAAGTTGCATGCTGAAATATCTGTTTTTTTGTATCGTGTTTTGCGCCGGGGGTACTGTGCCTCTGGATGCCCAAAATAAAGACCCTATAAAAGATCCGGCTATCGGGATTCATTTTGTGCTGGACGATTTTAAAACGGCTGACTATATAAGAGATCATTCATTAGGTGCTGCTTTTGGCAACCATCAATTTGCAAGGAAGGAAAATCTGAAAAGCGGCCTTGCTGTAAATTACCTGCAGGGGATAACAAAGCATCTCGATTTTTCGGTTACCCTCACCGGCTCTTATCTCGACTATTCTTTGCACAACGATACAATGCTGGGCCATGGTTCACTGCTTCTGGAATCGGATGGTGTAATTATTGCAAAGCTGTTTTCCGATAGAAAAGCCGTTTTACCATTTCTGTCGGGTGGGGTAACTTTTTCGAAGTATACAAATTATTTTGGCATTCTTTTTCCTTTCGGCCCCGGCCTCCAGGTGAATTTGGCCAACCAGGCGTTTATATTGCTGAATGCACAATACCGGACTGCAATCACCGCTAATGTGAACAGCCATTTTTATTACAGTATCGGCCTTGCGGGAAATATTTTTAACAAGCATCGAAAAAAAATTCAGCCGGTACCTACGATATTGCCGCCGAAAAATTATGACAAGGACAAAGATGGAATACCGGATAGTATTGACCGGTGCCCTGATGTACCCGGCTTACAACAATACCAGGGTTGCCCGGATAGCGACGGAGACGGCATACCGGATGATGAAGATAAATGTCCGCACGTAGCAGGTGCGCTGAAATATCATGGATGTCCCGTACCGGATACCGATGGTGATGGAATAGACGATGACCACGATAGCTGTATTACTGTGCCGGGCGTATTGAAATATCATGGATGTCCTGTGCCGGATACGGATGGTGACGGAGTAAATGATGAAGAAGACAAATGCCCCGCAATGCCAGGAACTAAAGAAAATCATGGCTGTCCCGCAATTAAAAAGGAAATAACTGAACAAATACAACTGGATGCAGGGAAGATATATTTTGCTACAGGTTCTTACCGGTTACTGCCGCAATCATTTAGTGCCTTGGATGATGTGATTAAAATACTCGTTGATCATCCTGAGCTAAAAGTAATGATAGAGGGGCACACGGATAACACGGGGGGAGAACAGATGAACCTGACACTAAGTGAAAACCGGGCTCATGCGGTTTTAAATTATATTGCTATAAAAGGGAGTATTGATATCAGCCGGTTATCGGCGAAAGGGTATGGCCTGACCAGGCCGCTCGCAGATAATAAAACAGCTAAAGGCAGGGCGTTGAACAGGAGGGTAGAGTTAAAGCTTGCCTACTGATAAAAATTAGTGCGATGGATCCGGCTTTTTTTAAAATCCCGGTATCGGTATTGCATCGTTACAGCCGGTTTATTACATCAGGTATTATCAAGAGTAGATAGCTTGAGAAGCGCCTTCTGTCTACGTTTCTACACTGCTTCGATAGTCTCAGCATAATAATTACTCAGTATCACAGAAAGCTGCTATCCTGTCCAAAGCATTCCTGTGGAGAGCATGCTGAAGGCGATCCCTGTATGGAGTTTCGTAGCCCGCATAGCTCAAAGCGATTATAGTTCATTACTAACGGCAACGCATATACGATCCATTTGGCTCCAATAATACCGGCACTACTTGTTCACCACCTGTTGCAATCCTCCCTGGAACGTATTCAGGAAATCTTTCTTTGCCTCCGGCCCGTTTATAATTTTTCGAAGGTTAGCTTTCTGTTCCGGCGTAAGCGTTCCCATCACATCCCACAACAGTTGGGTTACCTGTTCATAGGCATTTTTCAGTTTATTTTCCGCCTTCCGGTTCAGCTTCTTTTGAACATGCATGCGTGGCTTATCCAGGAGCAGGTTCTGCACATACAATTTAAGAATATCGAGCATGCCGGCAAGCTGCGGCTTGAGCGATGCAAGCGTAGAATCCTTCATGGCGTTAATGTGAACCATTTGTGCCGAAGGTGCTGTTTTTGGCCTGGGCTGCTTCCACGCAGCTATCATATCTGTAATACGGAGCCCATTGGCCGAAACGAATACCCTGTTTTGAATATCGGAATCGTTGGATCGGGTTTCAACAGTGTTCCAGTTACCAAGTGTGTATTTATATTCGTAATGCATATTATCAAACAAAGGGAGGGTTATGGAAAACAGGCCGTTCATATCACGATGCATTTTGTAAAGAGAATCTCCCGCTTTCCAATTGTTGAATGAGCCTGCCATGTACACTTCCTTCCCGGCAGGGGTATTATCAGGTATTTTTACTGTCACCTGCACTGCTGCCACCTGGGCAAACGTGTGTTGGTAAGTGGCTGTTGCCACGAAGGCTAATGCCACCTGTAAAATTGGCTTTCTCATAATAATTTTTTTCGGAGTCAAAGATAGCCCGCAGGAAATGCCTGCATGATAATCATGATCAGCATTTAAGCTGTCTGTAATCAATAATCCCCATTAAAGAAGCCGTTGAAAGAAAACGAATATTCAAATTTTGTTTTTAATGTTTAAAACAGTATCCCGGCTTCTTGCAAAGCCTCTAAACTCTCCTTCGGTAAATTTTCAAAACTTTACAATTAATTCTTTGCGGATTAGTGAAATACCCATACTTTTGCACTCCCAAAATAAAACGGGAGTACTAAAGTTCTTTAAATATGTCTCAACGAATCAGAATTAAACTTCAATCTTACGATCACAACCTGGTAGATAAATCAGCAGAAAAGATCGTAAAGACGGTTCGCAGCACCGGTGCAGTGGTTACAGGGCCTATTCCCCTGCCTACGCATAAAAAGATATTTACCGTACTGCGTTCCCCTCACGTAAACAAAAAAGCGCGTGAGCAGTTTCAGTTGTGCACGCACAAGCGTTTGCTGGATATATATACCAGCAGTTCGCGGACAGTGGATGCCTTGTCAAAGCTTGATTTGCCATCCGGTGTAGATGTTGAGATAAAGGCATAGTGGCAAAGCCACTCCTTCTCCCCCGAGGGAAGGCCGGGATAAATTCCTGGTATAGTTCTTATAAAAACTTGAAACGCCTATCTCCGCCCGTCAGCGGAGCGCTGGGTATAATAATATAGAAATGAAAAGTATCATTGGAAAAAAAGTTGGCATGACCAGCATTTTCGATAATAATGGGCGGCAAACTGCTGTAACCATTATTGAAGCGGGTCCATGCGTGGTGACTCAAAAGAAGACCGTCGAAACAGACGGCTATAATGCCCTCCAGATTGCTTTTGGGGATAAAAAAGAAAAACATACGCTCCTCTCGGAAAAAAATCATTTTGCCAAAGCAAACACCCCGGCAAAAAAAGTAGTAAAGGAAATACGCGATAGCGAAATAGATAAAAATGTTGGCGACACCATCAGTGTTGACATATTTGCCGAAGGCGATAAAGTAGCCGTGGTAGGCACTTCCAAAGGCAAGGGCTTCCAGGGCGTGGTAAAGCGCCATGGCTTTGGCGGGGTGGGTGAACAAACGCATGGCCAGCACGATCGCTCGAGGGCCCCGGGTTCTGTAGGCGGTTCATCTTATCCTTCCCGCGTATTTAAAGGCATGCGTATGGCAGGCCGCATGGGGAATGATAAAGTGAAAGTAAAAGGCCTGAAGGTGGTGAAGATATTCCCTGAGAAAAACTACCTGTTAGTAAGTGGTTCGGTTCCCGGCCATAATGGTTCCATCGTTTTAATTCAGAAGTAACATGAAAGCAGATATTTTAAGCATAGAAGGGAAAAAGACCGGCAGAACCGTTGAGCTGCCTGATGAAATATTCAGTGCCGATCCAAACAGCCACGTGATCTGGCTTTCTGTAAAGCAGCACCTCGCTGCACAACGCCAGGGTACGCATAAAGTGAAAACCCGCGCTGAGGTGCAGGGCTCGTCCAAAAAGCTCCACCGTCAGAAAGGAACCGGCGGCAGCCGCAAAGGAAATATCCGCAACCCCTTATACAAGGGTGGCGGTACTGTATTCGGCCCCAAGCCCCATAGCTACGACTTTAAGCTGAACCGCAAAGTAAAAGACCTTGCCAAAGTGGGCGCGCTAAGCTCAAAAGCTAAAGACAACAAGATAGTAGTGCTGGAAGATATTGCGATGGAAGCTCCTTCTACAAAACAATTTTCCCAAATTTTTGCTACCGTTGTTCCGGAAAGCAGGAAAACCTTGTTTCTCATGCCTGAGCAGGATGAGAATATTGAAAAGAGCATCCGCAATATCCCGACTGTGCTCGGTACATTATTGAGCGATATTAATACTTACGATATTCTGAATGCAGATACGGTAGTGTTTACAGAGAGTGCAGCAAAGATTTTCGCTGAAGGAAATGAAGAAAGCAAAAAGGAAACAGCAAAAGCGTAATAATAAAAAATTAAATTAAGAGACATGAAGTTGTCTGAAGTTTTAATAAAACCTGTGTTATCAGAAAAGGTGAACCGTCTCACGGAAAAGCACAACAGGTACACTTTTATCGTAAACAGGAAAGCCAATAAGCTGGAAATAAAAAAGGCGGTGGAAGAGTTTTATGGCATTAAGGTAGAAAACGTGAATACCACGGTAATGCCATCGAAAGTGAAAATGCGTAATACCAAGTCCGGGCTGTTGGTGGGCCGCAAGCCTGCAAAAAAGAAAGCGATCGTAACGGTAGCGGAAGGCGAAACCATAGACCTTTACGGGCATGTGTAAATAAAAAATTATTGATAAAAAATTTCCCGAGGGAATAAATCATACATCCAATGGCTTTAAAAAAATATAAACCGGTTACCGCAGGCACCCGCTGGCGTATTGGCAATGCGTATGCAGAGCTGACAACTGATGTACCTGAAAAGACATTAGTTGAAAAAGTACATCACACAGCAGGGCGTAATGCGCAAGGCCGCAGAAGCATGCGCTACCTTGGCGGCGGTCACAAGAGAATGTACCGTGTAATAGATTTTAAAAGAGATAAGAAAAATATTCCCGGCACCGTAAAGTCAGTTGAGTACGATCCGAACAGGACCGCATTCATTGCCCTCATTGCTTATAAAGACGGAGAAAAGAGATATATATTGGCTCCCCAGGGTTTGCAGATAGGAGCCGCCATTATCAGTGGCGACGATGTGGCTCCTGAGCTGGGAAATGCCTTATCACTGAAAAACATTCCCCTTGGTACTGTGGTGCATAATATTGAAATGCAACCCGGCCATGGAGGTAAAATAGCCCGTGGTGCCGGTTCCTCTGCGCAATTGGCCAATAAAGAAGATAAATACGCGGTGCTGAAAATGCCCAGCGGTGAGCTGAGAAAGATCCTCATCAATTGCTATGCAACCGTAGGGGTGGTGAGCAACAGCGACCACAACCTGGAGAGCATGGGTAAAGCCGGAAGAAATCGCTGGAAAGGCATCCGTCCGAGAAACAGGGGTGTTGCCATGAACCCGGTAGATCATCCAATGGGCGGTGGCGAAGGTAAAGCGTCTGGTGGCCACCCGAGAAGCAGAACCGGTAAATACGCCAAGGGCGAAAAGACCCGTGTGCGTGGTAAGGGTTCGGATAAGCTGATCATTCAGCGGAAAAACGGAAAGAAATTATCAACGAATTAATCAGGTTTCACAAATAAAAATTATCAATAAATGGCTCGTTCGATTAAAAAAGGCCCTTATGTGGAAGTGAAGCTGGAAAAGAAAGTGCTGGGCATTAATGAAGGAAAAAGCAAGAAGGGGGTTATCAAAACCTGGTCGCGTCGCTCTACCATCACGCCCGATTTTGTGGGGCACACATTTGCGGTACACAACGGGAATAAATTTATTCCTGTATATGTAACAGAATTTATGGTAGGACATAAGCTGGGCGAATTTGCCCCGACCCGGAATTTTAAAGGTCATTCAAGTAAAAAAATTGTATAAAGGATAAAGGTAAAGGTGAAATGCGGAAAGCAAAAACCTTCAACCCTTAACCTTCAACTTAAATAATAATATGGAAGCAGTAGCCAGACTTAGTAATTATCCCACTTCTCCCCGCAAGATGCGCTTGCTGGCAGATTTGATTCGCGGACTGGAAGTAGAAAAGGCGTTGGGAATTTTACAATTCAATCCCAAGCATCCTGCCGTACCGATGTATAAGTTATTGAAGAGCGCCATCAACAACTGGGAGCAAAAGAACAGTGGCGAAAAAGTAGAAGATGCCGGCCTCATCGTAAAAACGATTTATGTAGATGGTGGCCGCATCATGAAGCGCATGCGCCCGGCTCCGCAAGGTCGCGGATATCGTATTCGCAAACGCAGCAATCATATTACGATTGTGGTGGATAGCCGCAATGGCAGCCTACCCGTTATTCACAAAAAAGAAGCTGCACATGCTGAACCCGTTGTGGAAGAAGTGACAGAAGCTGCTCCGGAAGCAGCAACGGTAAAGAAAACCACAAAAAAAGCCGCTCCCAAAAAAGAAGCAGCTCCAAAAAAGGAAGCCGCTTCAAAAACAAAAGCGAAAAAAGATGAAACAGCTGCAGAGAAAACGGAGAAGAAACCTGCAACTAAAAAAACTAAAAAACAATAACCGAACATGGGGCAAAAAACAAATCCACTTGGCGCAAGATTAGGTATCATCCGTGGATGGGACAGCAACTGGTATGCAAATCCCAAAGAATTTTCGAAGAAGCTGGTAGAAGATGATAAGATCAGAAATTACCTGAATGCCCGCATCAGCAAGGGCGGCATTGCAAAGATTGTGATAGAGCGCACCCTCAATAAGCTCATCATCACTATTCATACCTCCAAACCGGGTATTATTATCGGCAAGGGTGGCGGAGAAGTGGATCGCATTAAAGAAGAATTGAAAAAACTGACCAATAAAGAAGACGTACAAATCAATATACTCGAAATACGCAGGCCTGAGCTGGATGCCAACATTGTAGCAGATACCATTGCGCGCCAGATAGAGAACCGCATCAATTATAAAAGAGCTATTAAAATGTCAATCGCTTCCGCACTGCGTATGGGTGCTGAAGGAATTAAGGTAAGGGTAGGCGGAAGACTGGGAGGTGCAGAAATTGCCCGCAGCGAAGAAATAAAGCAGGGCCGCACTCCATTGCATACTTTCCGCATGGACATTGATTATGCAAGCACTTATGCGCAGACAGTATATGGAAAGATCGGTGTGAAGGTATGGATATGCAAAGGTGAAGTTTTGTCAAAAAGAGATCTGAATCCTAATATCATTGCCGGCGGCCCCAGAAGTGACAGTAATGAATCGCAGGGCGACAGGAGAGGTGGCTTCGGAGAAAGACGCGGTGAAAGAAGAGGCGGTGAAAGAAGAGGAGCGCCCAGAACGGCAAGAAAAAATTAATGTTGAATAATATTTTAAACAGAAGATAATGTTACAGCCAAAAAGATCGAAGCACAGGAAAATGCAGAAAGGCCGCATGAAAGGCGACACCAAACGGGGTGCCACCATTGCATTCGGAACCTTTGGACTGAAAGCGTTGGAGTCGGTTTGGTTAACCAATCGCCAGATTGAATCTGCCAGACAGGCGCTTACCCGCCATATGAAACGCGAAGGGAATGTATGGATCCGGATTTTTCCTGACAAAGCCATCACCAAAAAGCCCGCCGAAGTGAGAATGGGTAAGGGTAAAGGAAACCCGGAGTATTTTGCTGCCGTGGTTCAGCCGGGAAGAATATTATTCGAGGCAGATGGTGTGTCTGAACAGGTGGCAAAAGAAGCGTTCGAGCTGGCAGCACAAAAATTGCCCATTGCCACAAAATTTGTAGTGCGCAGGGATTATGTGGCTTAATAATTAGCGGATCAATAAATCAATCAAGATGTCTAAAAAGAATGATTTTAAAAACAGCGTGAAAGAAATGAGCGAGGTGGATCTTACTTCGAAGATCCAGGAAGATGAGTTGCGTTTGAAGAAATTGAAGTTTGCCCACTCGGTGTCACCCTTGGAAAACCCGATGAACATAAGAGATGTGAGAAGAGACCTGGCTCGTTTGAAAACACAGTTGCGTGCAAAAAAACAAGCCGCTAAATCCT
>CAZVKO010000033.1:0-66945 GCA_964627765.1 uncultured Ginsengibacter sp.
TGACGAATAAATTTTTTATTAATCACATTATTGAATAAATACCGGGATAGGAATTACACTTTCAGCTTGAGGAATTTTTTTGTTCGATTGGTGGCACTTTATTGGTAATCGCCGATAAGATGTTCCTGCGGAACAGGTTTCATTGCTTCGGGGGGTGATTAATATTTTTTTATTAATCGCATTAGTGAGCAAATACCGGGATAGGAATTACACTTTCAACTTAATAGATTTCTTTGTTCGATTGGTAGCACTTTATTGGTAATCGCCGATAAGATGTTCCTGCGGAACAGGTTTTATTGCTTCGGGGTGACGAATAAATTTTTTATAACACAGAAGATTTGCCGGTGAGCTATTCATAGGGATTAGGTTTTCTTATTTTAGTTAACTATATAGACCCTTCTGAAATGTTCCGTCAGGAACACTTTACAGGTAGAATAATGTTGCACGTTTGAGGGCGTTCCGTCAGGAACGCCTCGTGGCCTATCGCAGCCGGCAAAATAAATCCCGGTGAACAACTGTTGCATCTGAATTTTATTCTTCCTATATTTAATCACCCGAAGTTGGTTGCCTGGTTATTTAATTGAACTCCACCATTGTATTCGCTAATCTTATTGACCCCTTTAATGAATGTTTAAATTTTATAACCTTTTAATTTCATTTTATGAGCAAAGCCAAAAAAGAAAAGATGAAGTTCGGTTACGGATGGTTGCCCGACCTGCCGGACCAACGCGATCTCATGTATTCAGCGCCGATACAAATCATAAAAAAACTCCCCCCCAAAGTTGACCTTCGCTCCAAATGCCCCAAAGTATATAACCAGGGCGCTCTGGGAAGCTGTACGGCCAATGCATTGGCAGGAGCGTATGAGTTTGTAAGAAAAAAACAGCGGTTAAAAGATTTTATGCCATCACGGTTGTTTCTGTATTATAACGAGCGCGTAATGCAAAACACGGTAAACTCAGATAGCGGCGCCTATATCCGAAATGGAATAAAGTCGCTGAACAAAACAGGCATATGCCCCGAAAGCGAATGGCCCTATATTATTTCAAAGTTTGCAGACAAGCCGCCAAAAAAATGTTATGATGATGCCCTGAAATCAACTATCAAAAGTTATCAAAGATTAACCAATACCAATTTGACGCAATTGCAATCCTGTTTATCGCAGGGCTATCCGTTTGTGTTTGGCTTTACCGTATATGAAAGTTTTGAATCGGAACAGGTAGCCAAAACGGGAATAATGCCGATGCCGGGGCCGCAGGAAAAGGTTTTAGGCGGTCATGCTGTGATGGCAGTGGGATATGATAATTCAAAACAGGCTATGCTGGTAAGAAATTCCTGGGGGACCGATTGGGGAATCCGCGGATATTTTTATATGCCTTATGGTTATATTACCAGCAGCAGCCTGTGCGATGACTTTTGGACAATAAGAATTGTTTAATATAGAAAGAGATTTACAACAAAGAGCCTTTGGTAATCACAGAGGCTCTTTTTAATTTTCATGCTGAAAAAATATTTTTATTGATGGCTGATGTGGAAGAAATAAAATTAAAAACAGGGGAGAGTGCCAGAATAAAATGTAAAGGCCTTGGCACTGCCGGTTACCAGTGGAATTATATGGTAGATAAAAAAGAATTGGTCGACATTTCAAAAGATTGGGTAATGCCTCCGGCAAAAAAGAAGCCATTGGCAGGAGCAAGCGCCGATGAAGTTTTTATAATAAAAGCGAATAAAAAAGGAACAGCCAATATTTATCTTTTCCAGAAAAGAAGCTGGGAAAAAGAACCGGCGAATGAACGGAGAGTGAGGGTAGTCATTGGTTAAATGGTTGATTGGTTTATTAGTTGATTGATTAGGATATTGTTTAATTGTTTTGGGGCCCAATTGTTTTTTCGTATATCCTTTGCCGTTAGTATCCGATACATCTTATTTCAACCATCTTCAATTTCACCATTAATATTGCTCATGCTCATTGGGAAAGTCTTTTGACTTCACATCCCTAATGTACTGCTGCACTGCATTCGTCACCTGTTCATGAAGATTCGAATAAGTTCTCAAAAACCGGGGCCGGAATTCTGTGGTGATTCCAAGCATGTCATGCATTACCAGCACCTGGCCGTCACAGGCCGGGCCTGCGCCGATGCCGATAGTAGGAATGGATAAGCTTTCCGTTACTTCTTTTGCAAGCGCTGCGGGAATTTTTTCCAATACGAGTCCGAAGCAACCTGCTTCCTGCAGCAATAAGGCATCGCGTTTTAATTTTTCCGCTTCTTCCTCTTCTCTTGCCCTTACCGTATAGGTTCCGAATTTATAAATTGATTGCGGTGTCAACCCAAGATGCCCCATAACAGGCACGCCGGCGCTGATAATTCTTTTTACGGATTCTATTACTTCTTCACCGCCTTCCAGCTTTATAGCATGTGCACCGGTTTCCTTCATGATCCTGATAGTGGAGTTCAGGGCTTCCTTGCTGTTGCCCTGGTAGCTGCCGAATGGCAAATCCACAATGATCAGGGACCGGTTGCATCCGCGCACCACCGAAGATGCATGATAAATCATCTGATCCAGTGTAACGGGCAATGTTGTTTCATGGCCGGCCATGACATTGCTGGCGCTGTCGCCAACAAGAATTGCATCGATTCCCGCTGCATCAAAAATTTTTGCAAAAGAATAATCATAAGCAGTGATCATCGAAATCTTTTCGCCTGCCTGCTTCATTTTGGAAAGGGTATTTGTAGTAATTTTTTTTACCTCTGCAGCTACTGACATACAATAAGTTTTAGGAAAAAGCGACAGTGGAGATGGCTCTGCGTTAGAATAAAACAAACCCCGGAGCGTTCGCGAAGTGTAAATGTAGAGATATTTTGTTTAAAAGCGTTCTCTTTTGTTTCAGGGATGCGCCTGGTTTTTGATTTCTTCCCAAAGATGCTGCACAAGGCCATCCGCCAGCCCGATTTTCGGAACATAAATTTCGGTGGCGTTCGCCCACTTCATTACATTCACGTAAATCTGCAACGCAGGAACAATCACGTCTGCGCGATCTTCACGCAGATTGTAGAGCCTGATCCTGTCTTCGAGGCTGACATTACTCAGTTCCTTGTAGTAATCGCGCAGCAGGTCGAGCGGGAGCGGCTTGGAATCTTTTCTCCTGCTCAGCGAAAATATTTTATTGATATTTCCTCCCGAACCAATTGCAATGACTTCTTTGTACCCTTTTGTTTTTTCCTTTATGGCGTCCTTCATTTCATCCCAGATATTACCATTCACTTTTTCCTTCAGCAAACGAATAGTGCCGATATTATAAGAGTCTTTAAATATTAATTTGTTGTTGCCAAAAAAAGTAAGCTCTGTGCTGCCCCCGCCCACATCGATGTATAAATAGGAATGATCTTTATCAAGATTTTCGGCCACGTGATTTTCATAGATAAATGCAGCTTCATCGCTGCCGGAGATTACCTCAATCTCAATCCCGGTTTCCTTCTTTACCAGGTCGATTATCTCAGCACTGTTGCCTGCATCGCGCATGGCAGAGGTAGCGCATGCTTTCAGGTATTTTACCTCGTAAGCGTGCAGGAGGTTGATAAAAGCCTTCATGGTATGAAGCAGCAACTCGATCCGGTGCCCGGAGATCCTGCCCGTTTCAAACACATCAAAACCCAGGCGCAAGGGTACCCGTATGAGAGATACTTTGTTAAAAGAGGCTTTGTTTTTTTCGTCGACGGTTACTTCAGAAATTAATAGCCTTGCTGCATTACTTCCAATGTCAATTGCTGACAACTTCATCCGCTACGTATTTTTTCTTTAAGAGATAATTATAGGTTTCAATTTGCGAACGTATTTTTTTATCGCCGTCGTGCGGCACATATCGATTCGACAAGTCGTTATCCAGAATTCTCGCTTTTGTATTATCCGCAAGTTCTATATCCAATATGGCTTTCAGCTCTTCTTTGATGTCTTTGTCATAAATGGGGCAGGTGGCTTCCACCCGGTGATCGAGATTCCTTACCATCCAGTCGGCAGACGAAATGAAATATCTTTCCTTGCCTTCGTGATGAAAGATCATTACTCTCGCATGCTCCAGGTATTCATCTACTATGCTGATGGCCTGAACTGTCTTTTTGAACTTTTTATTTTCGGTATACATACAACAGATACCGCGAATGATCATTTTTATTTTTACACCCGCCCTGGCAGCGTCATATAATTTCAGAATGAGTTCTTCGTCGCTCAGCGAATTTAATTTCAAAATGATAGAGGCATAGCGTCCCTGCCGGGCGCTTTTGATTTCATGGTCTATGAGCTGATGCAGATTCTTTCGCGTGGTCGCCGGGCTGACGAATAATGCCTGGCAGTCTTTTAAAGGCTGCGGATTTCTTGGGTCTTCAAGATAATTGAAGATCCTGTTCACGTCCGACATAATGTGGCGGTTGCTGGTGAGCAGGCAATGATCCGCGTATACTTTTGCTGTCTTTTCATTAAGATTTCCCGTGCTGACAAAACCAAGATTGATGGTATGATTATTCACCCGTTTTTTTATAAGGCAAATCTTTGCGTGAATTTTAATATTGGTAAAGCCAATGATTACTTTTACTCCTGCTTCTTCCAGGCTTTCTTTCCACTCCAGGTTGGCCTCTTCGTCAAACCGGGCACGCAATTCCAGCACCACGGTTACCGATTTGCCATTTCGTACCGCATTGGTCAGCGCATTAATGATGTTGGAACGCGGCGCCAGCCGATAGCAGGTAAGCTTAATGCTGACGACATCCGGCGCAATGGCTGCCTCGATCAGTAAATCAATTACAGAGTCAAAGGAATGATAGGGAAAATTCAGCAATACATCCCTCTCTAAGATCACGTTGGTTACACTATTGGCACCTTTTAATAAGGGATGAATAAAAGGCTTCTTTCTCGGATTTTTTGCCTGGAACACCTGGTCGGGAAAATTCATAAAATCCTTAAAGTTGTGAATTCTTCCGCTGGATTGAATGTGGTCTTTGTTGGTAAGCCCTAATTTTTTAATGAGATAATTTAAAAGATCGCTGTCGATTTCCTTGTCGAAGATAAATCGCACCGGTTTTCCCTTCTTGCGGTTTTTTAACCCTTTTTCAATCTTTTGAATGAGTGAAGTGGATACATCATTGTCAATATCTATCTCTGCATCCCTGGTTACTTTTATAATATGAGAAGAAAACGTATCGTAACCGAAATAGGAAAAAATATGCGGAAGGCAAAACCGGATAATGTCTTCGAGTAAAATAATGTAATGATTGTCTGATTGCGAGGGAAGAATTACAAACCGTTCCAGCCGGGAGGGAACAGACACCAATGCAAATCTTTGCGGAATGCTGTCGTCACTAATGGAAAGCTTGCAGGCAAGGTAAATGGATTTGTCATTCAGCGTAGGAAACGTCTGAATGGCTTCAATCATCAGGGGAACGATATTACTTCGCACGGTATCATTAAAATAATTCAGAACGAACGCCTTTTGCTCCTGGTTGAGATGCTTGTCATCTACCAGGAAAATCTTTTGCTGCTTTAATTCCTGGATGATGTTGTTCCATGTGCGGTTAAACTGGTTCTGCTGGCTGGTAACGATCACATTTATTTCTTCCAGAATTTTATCGGGTGTTTGTTCCAGGTGCATGTTGGCCTTATTGCCAAATTCTATCATGCGCCGCAGGGTCGCCACCCGGACGCGGAAAAATTCGTCAAGATTGTTTGAAAAAATTCCAAGGAAGCGGATACGCTCGCGCAGGGGAACAGACTCATCAGCGGCTTCCTGCAATACTCTTCCATTAAATGCAAGCCAGCTTATATCCCGTACAATTATTTTTCGTTTATCCATTAACGTTAGCTTATGATTCTTTCCTTTTTTCTCCGGGGGAACCTATCCGGGCAATAATGTCTGTTGTGGAAAATCCTTCTTCCAGCGGTATGACTTCTACTTTTCCGCCGTTTGCAATCACTTCCTTTGCACCCACAATGGTATCTAAAGTATAGTCTCCGCCCTTTGCCAGTACATCGGGCATAATGCTTTTTATAAGATGTAATGGCGTGTCTTCTTCAAAAACCGTCACGGCATCTATCATAATGAGTGAGGCAAGAATCAGCGAGCGGGAATACTGATTATTTACCGGCCGGCTGTCGCCTTTCAGTCTTTTCACAGAGCTGTCGCTGTTGACACCTACAACAAGCACATCTGCAAATGAAGCGGCCTGTGAGAGCACTTTTATATGGCCTTCGTGTAAAATATCAAAGACCCCATTGGTGAAAGCAATCTTTTTATTCATCAGCTTCCATCTTTTTACCTGCTGCAATAATTGCGGTAATGTATAGATGCGCTCAGGTATTCTGTTGCTTTGCTTCATTTTTTCTTCTGTTGGTGTATATTAATAATCCCAGGCTGATTAAGCCTGCAATAACGATAATAGCGGTGGTTGCTCCCCAGATCAGCCATCCAAAAGAAATATTATCGATGTTATAGATTAATAACACTTGCTGTATGGCCACCGGGAATGCACCAATACCGCCCGGCAGAATGAGCATTGCCAGCGTTGCCAGGGATAATACACTGAAAGCAGCTCCGATCCCCAATCCTGATGTCGCTTTGAGTGCAAAGAAACCGGTGTAGATTTCTAAAAGATACATCCCCCAGATAAAGCATGACCACAGGATGAAAGCTCTTCTTTTCTTTAAGCGAAATATGGTGGTGATGCCTTCTTTAAGACCGGTAAAAATTCCTTTGATGGTCAGTATATGCTTATGGTCAGCATATTTTCTGAAGATCCACCGCATGATTATAACAAACACAATTGCGACAATAATTAATCCGATAAACAACTGCAGCCAGGGGAAGCTGGCATGCTGGGCCTTAATTTCTTCTATTTTATTTTTTACAAAATCACTTACGGTATCTATTTGGATGAGAATTGTTATAACGATTACAAAAAAATAGCTGACAAGATCAAATACGCGCTCCGTGACTATGGTGCCTACTAATTTATTTACCGGAATTTTTTCATATCGCCCGAGCATGGTGCATCTTAAAATTTCACCGGCTCTCGGAATGAAAGTATTGGCAAGATAGCCGCACATGACCGAATAAAATGTATTGGCCGTGGAAGGATGATACCCCATGGGCTCTATCATGATCTTCCACCTGCGGGCCCGCGCCCAGTGGCTGATCAGGGCAACGAGGGCTACCGGTAAGATAACGATATAACGCGCATGCAGCAGCGATTCACGGAATTGCGTGGACTGCCCGGGTGTCATTTTGCTCAGCTGCCACCACATCAGGAAAATTCCGAGCCCGAGGAAAAACAAATATTGTATAACTGCAAAAACTTTCTTTCTCATAGACAACTACAATATAATACAGATTTAATTCTTATGCTTTATCAAAATATTATCAATCAGCCTCACCCGGTGTAAATATGCCGCAATTAATAAAACCAGCTCTTCATGCGGTTCTTTACCGGCAACCGTCCGCAGGTCTTTTGCACGTGCGAGCTCAAGATAATCCACTTTAAATCCCGCTGTTTCCAGCCTTTCCACTGCAACATTTGCCAACTGCCTGAAGTTAGCCCGGCGGAGCTGTTTTTTTATTGCAGTCAATGTTTCATGCAATCCCGGCGCTGTTTCACGCTCTTCCGGGGTAAGCCTGAGATTCCGGCTGCTCATGGCAAGGCCGTTCTTTTCACGAATAATGGGTTCTATCTTCACTTTTACTCTCGAACCCATCAGGCGCACCAGTTTTTTTATCACAAGGCATTGCTGGTAATCCTTTTGGCCGAGAAATAAAATATCCGGGCGTACGATATTCAATAGTTTTTCCACGACAAGACATACTCCCTGGAAATGCCCCGGCCTGAATTTCCCTTCTAAAATCTCTTCCAGGTAGCCAAGCGCATACTGCTTATGTTTAGATGATTCGTCAGGATACATTTCACGCTCAGAAGGGACAAATAAAATATCACAACCATTTTCTTCCAGCAGCAAAATATCATTTTCTATCGTGGAAGGATATTTTTCAAAATCTTCGGCATTGTTGAATTGTACGGGATTTACAAATATACTGCAAACCGTCAGGCCGGTTTTCTTTTTGCTTTGTTTTATCAGTGATATATGCCCTTCATGCAATGCTCCCATAGTGGGGACAAAACCGACCGAACGGATCTTTTTTCTCTGTGCGGAGAGATAATTATTTATATCAGAAGATTGTTTACATATAATCATAATAAGCCGGAAACAGGGTCTGATGCGCGTTTTTACGTAATGAACAAAAAAATTGTAACTTTGCCGCCAGTTTTAAAAAACCGTTAAGCTAAATTAACCGGAGCAAATGTCAACAAAGAAAAGAATTTTATTTATTGCAAATGAAATGTCGCCCTACCTGGAGGTTACAGAATTTGCGGAAATTGTAAACAGGCTGGCAATAAAAGCCAATGAAAACGGCATCGAGGTCCGGTGCATTATGCCCCGATTCGGTATTATCAATGAACGCCGGCACCGGCTGCATGAGGTAGTAAGGCTTTCCGGGATAAACGTAGCAATTGACGGGGATGATTATCCCCTGGTAATTAAAGTAGCCTCACTCCCCAATGCCCGCCTTCAGATTTATTTCCTCGACAATGAAGACCTTTTTAAAAGAAAGACCTTGTTTCATGATGAAAGTGAAAAGTGGTTTGAGGATAATGCCTTAAGAACCGTATTGTTTTGCAAAGGCGCTTTGGAAACGGTAAAGAAATTCGGATGGCCGCCGGATATTATCCACTGCAGTGGCTGGATGACGGGATTAATTCCTATGTATATCAAGACCGCCTATAAAAAAGAGCCGGTTTTCAGCAATTGTAAGGTGGTTTTTACAATCGGCCAGAACACTTTTAAGGAAAAACTCGGCCACGATTTTTTAAAGCTGGCCAATATTAACGCGAACATTAAAGAAAAAGATCTTGAACCTTTTAAGGAAGGCAATAATACTGCCATGTTCCGCGGCGGCGCCACTTTTGCGGATGCTATCACCTTTGGCGCAGATAAGGTAGACAAAAAATTAGTGGAAGATTTCAGCAAGGTAAGGGGCAAAAAGGTGATCAAATATAATGCGGAGTCTGACCTTAGCGAATATCTTCAGCTCTACCAGGCGCTCACTGAAAAATAATAGCCATATCATCACAGCAGTAACTCCAAATTGCACGAATTAACGTATTCGTGAATAAAAGCATTTTGTTCAATCAACATGAACCTATAATTTTGCCGCCTTAAAATAATCTTATGCCATATTTATTTACATCGGAATCTGTAAGCGAGGGACATCCGGATAAAATTGCAGACCAGATAAGCGACGCGTTGATCGATAATTTTCTTGCATTTGACCCCGACAGCAAAGTTGCCTGCGAAACATTGGTAACTACCGGCCAGGTAGTATTGGCGGGAGAAGTAAAATCAAAAGCTTATCTCGATGTTCAGGAAATTGCAAGGGAAGTAATCCGGAAAATCGGCTATACCAGGAGCGAGTATATGTTCGAAGCCAATTCCTGTGGCGTTTTTTCTGCTATTCATGAGCAGTCTGCCGATATCAACCAGGGAGTGGTAAGAAAGAAAAAAGAAGAGCAGGGAGCCGGCGACCAGGGAATGATGTTTGGCTATGCCACTAATGAAACGGATAATTATATGCCGCTTCCTTTGGATATAGCGCATAATCTTTTAATTGAGCTGGCTGCCATCAGGAGAGAGAATAAAGAAATGAAATACCTGCGCCCCGATGCAAAAAGTCAGGTTACGCTCGAATACGGCGATGACCGCAAACCCGGCAGGATAGAGGCAATTGTGATTTCCACCCAGCATGATGACTTTGATACTGACGAAAAAATGCAGAAAAAGATTTCGGCGGATGTAAAAAAGATTTTAATTCCGCGCATTATAAAAAAGTACCCTCAATACGCTCACCTGTTTAATGATAAAATTAAATATCATATTAACCCGACAGGAAAGTTCGTAATAGGAGGTCCGCACGGAGATACCGGGCTCACCGGAAGAAAGATTATTGTAGATACCTATGGCGGTAAAGGCGCTCACGGGGGTGGCGCATTCAGCGGTAAAGACCCCAGCAAGGTAGACAGAAGCGCTGCCTATGCCACAAGGCATATCGCGAAAAACCTGGTGGCAGCAGGTATCTGCGATGAAGCGCTGGTGCAGGTTTCGTATGCAATAGGCGTAGCACAGCCCACCAGTATTTATGTAAATACCTACGGAACTTCAAAAGTGAAACTCAGTGATGGACAAATTGCCGAAAAATTGAAATCAATCTTTGATATGCGACCTTACTACATTGAAAAAAGATTGAAACTCCGCAATCCTATTTATTCTGAAACCGCTTCTTACGGGCACATGGGGCGTAAAAATGAGATAAAGGAAAAAATATTTAACCTGCCGAATGGTAATCCCAAAAAGGTGAAAGTAGAATTGTTTACGTGGGAAAAACTGGACTATGTGGATAAATTAAAAAAGACATTTGGGGTATAAGAAAATATAAAAAAAGGGCCCTCAGCAATGAGGGCTTTTTGTTTGCAGTTTATTCAGGTAAATTTGAAAGGTGAGACAATACAAACATTCTGTTCAGCAACATCGACCGAAAAAAAATTTGTTGATAGCCGGAGCGGAAAATGTTATTGCAGCAATGAAGGAAGGGATACAGTTGGAAAGAATCTATTTGTTAGCTTCTTTAAACACCGGGAAGACGGAACAATTAAAAAATATCGCAGAAACAAAAGGAGTGCCGGTAAATAAAGTGCCTTCGGAAAAACTCAAAAGCTTCAACATTGAGGATCATCGTGGATGCATTGCCGTCAGATCAAAAATTCATTACCAGCAATTACAGGATGTGATATCATTTGTAGTTGAAAAAGGCGAGGCGCCGCTGCTGATTATATTAGATGGCATTACTGATATACGGAATATTGGAGCCATTGCCAGGAGTGCCTGGAGCTGCGGTGCGCAGGCAATTGTCATTCCTGAGAAAGGGGTGGGGGCTCTCAACGAAGATGCTATCGCCACTTCGGCAGGCGCACTGGAAAATATAATTGTCAGCAGGGTAAAAAGCATTGCTCAAGCAATTGATGAAATGCATTTAAATGGAATAAAAGTTTTTGCAAGTGAAATGACGGCGGCAACAAAGCTTTTTGAGATTAGCTTCAAAGACCCCTGCGCCATCATTCTCGGCAGCGAAGACAAAGGCATTCATCCGTCATTGTATAAAATGTGCGATGAAGTGTTCAGCATCCCTATGCAAAATAATTTTGAATCGCTGAATGTATCCGTTGCCGCAGGCATGATGCTGTATGAGGCAATGAAACAAAGATTAAAAGATGTCTGAAAAGTCAGGCTATTTGCTATCCGGGCTCATGATTATTATACCTCCCGCTACAACAAATGAAAGATCTAATAGTTTAGAAATCAATCCCGGTGAGTGTTGTAAATGAAAAAGAATGCGTCATGTTCTTTAATTGGTTACGGGGAGAAGCTGACGGCTGAGCAGAAAAAGAATCTTTCCTGGTTTCAGAACCCCTGCAAACTTGATATCTGCTAAGAGAGCAGGTTGTGAACTGCAATAGCTAAATTCGCTTTTCAATGCAACAGCTGAAGATCATAGAATGCCCCCGGGATGCGATGCAGGGATGGAAAAATTTTATTCCTACCGCGAAAAAAATTGAATACATCAATCAACTCCTGCAGGTGGGATTTGATACCATTGACTTTGGGAGTTTCGTGTCGCCAAAAGCAATTCCCCAGATGGCGGACACGAAAGAGGTTATTGGTCAATTGTCGCTGGAAAATACCAAAGCAAAATTGCTCGCTATTATTGCCAATGTTCGTGGCGCCCTGGAGGCGGCCTCTTATGAAAAGATCACTTATCTCGGCTTTCCGTTTTCCATATCACCGACCTTCCAGATGCGCAACACCAACAGCACTATCGGACAATCTCTCGGCCATGTAATCGAGATAAAAAATATCTGTGATAGAAAAAACAAGCAGCCGGTCATTTATATTTCCATGGCCTTGGGAAACCCTTACGGCGATCCATACAATGAAGATATTGCGCTGGAATGGGCAGGTAAGCTTGTCCATGAAGGAATTCAAATCATCTCAATTGCGGATACGGTTGGCGTTGCCACTCCCGGGCAGGTTTTATCGGTGACAAAAAAAGTGATCAATGCATTTCCCGGAATTGAAGTGGGCGTACATCTGCATTCAACGCACAAAAACCGAAAACAAAAAACAGATGCCGCTCTTGAAGCCGGGTGCAGGCGTTTTGACGGCGCCCTGAAAGGCATTGGTGGCTGCCCGATGGCTGGTGATGTACTGGTGGGGAATATGGATACCGAATGGATGATTCACTATTTTGAACAAATAAAGCTATTACCCCCGCTAAACAAAATTGCGCTTGCGGAAAGTGTACGACTGGCAGGCGAAATTTTCAAATAAATGCTTTGCAAATGCAATTCCAGTTACATCCGGATATTAAGCCTTTTCCGCAAAAAATTTCCTATTCAGGTAAGATTATGCTGATCGGCTCATGCTTTACTGAACATATAGGTAATGCATTAGCCGGCTTCAAATTTCAGACGTTACAAAACCCCAATGGCATTTTATTTAGCCCTGACGCGGTTGGCAGGGCATTAAATTCTTACATTGGCAATAAGCAATACGGTGAAAAAGACCTGTTTTATCTGAATGAAGTATGGAATAGCTGGGAGCACCATTCCCGGTTTTCAAATATTGATAAGGTTGCCTGCCTGCAAAATATTAATGCTTCGCAAAGAGCGGCGCACGAGTTTTTAAAAGAAGCGGATTGGTTAATTATTACTTTGGGGTCAGCATTTTGTTATGTATTAAATACACCCTCTGCTTCCCATGCAACCGGCGACCCTGTTGCCAATTGCCATCGCGCACCCGCAAACTGGTTCGAAAAAAGATTGTTGCCGGTAAACGAAATCACGGCAATTTTGAATGACGCTGTTGCCGGCATCAAATTAGTAAATCCCAATTGTAAAATTATTTTTACCATCAGTCCCGTGCGCCATATCCGTGACGGCATGGCAGAGAATAACCGCAGCAAAGCACGGTTAATTGAAGCAGTACACTCCGTAATTGAAAATAATGACAATAGTTTTTATTTTCCTGCATACGAACTTGTAATTGATGTACTGCGCGATTATCGTTTTTACGATATTGACCTGGTGCATCCAAATTATGCGGCTACCGGGTTTGTAATGGAAAAATTTATTGAAACGTGCATAGATAAGGATACGCAGGAAATTATGCAGGAAGTGAAGCAGCTTGTTACTGCCAGGAAGCATATCCCCTTGCAGCCGCAAACACAGGCGCATGCGCAATTTCTTCAAACGAATTTCAAAAAAGCCGAAGCATTGCAAAAGCAATATCCCTTTTTAAATTTAAAAGAAGAGATCGGATATTTTTCACGGTCATGGCAAGGCTAATATTCGTGAAACTTTATTCCATTTTTTTCCAGTTCTCGCAACACCGGTTCATAAATTTCCGGAACGGTAGGAATGTGCAATCCTTTCAGCCTGATTTTTTCCTGCAAAATCAACTTTGCAGCGATCCCTAAAGGCAGCCCGACGGTTTTTGCCATGGCAGTATGTATTTCATCTTCTCCCTTTGCGACCAGGCAACTCCTTATTTCTTTCATTTCGCTATGCAGCCTGTATTGTATTTCGTGAAGCATTACAATCATATCCTTGTCATGCGGTTTCATGGCAAGCTTTTTTTCAAGAATGCTTTGCAAAATCGAAGCGGAGTTTTTTATACCGGTTGTAATAATATCCTCATTATTCAGGCCCAAAAAAGATACCTGCCCGTCAAATTCCGATTCGTCTTGTTTACTCCGGAACTGAAATTGCGCGATGTTCTTTTTTAATTGAAACCACTCGCGGTAAGTGGTACAATTTTCTATTTGCGCATAATCGTCGGCGTTAGTTAATCCCATTTTTACAAAAACATGCCAGCCGCGGCAAAATGAAGGATGGCGCAGCGTTGTCCGGATGAAAGTAGCAGCATCCTGCAGCTGGTAAGTGTCGATATAACTCATCGAATCCCGGTTGGCGTACCAGGCTAATGGAAAAAGCCCGGGGATGTCCACCCTTTCATTATTTTCAAAAATTGCTTCGTAGGGAAGGGTAGTGGCAGTACCCCCTGATTTAAATACCGCTCCGGAAATACCCGCCATTACTACATTGGAGGGGTTCCAGGTAAATTTATAATGCCATGGATTATCGTCGCTTTCCGGCGCAATCAATCCCCCGCAATGCGATCTGAAAGACACAATATTTCCGCCCTCTTTTTTTATCTTATGGATCATCTTCATGGCGCTCATATGATCAATCCCGGGATCAAGCCCCATCTCGCATAAGAATAACAGCCCGCTGCCGAGTATGTCTTTATCAAGCTCTTTTATTCTCTTATCAATATAAGAAGCAGTCAATAGATGATTCCTGAAGTGAAGGCAGTCTTCAGCTACCAGAGCATGCAGTGACGGGGGAAGCATAGAGATCACCAAATCTGCCTGTCCAATCAAATCCCTTCTTTCTTCGGAATTGCTCACATCCGCAGACATGGCAACGGCGCGATCGCATTCCCCGATTTTGGATTGAGCCAGCTGCAGGTTTGTATCGCAAACGATGATCCGGAGGTCATTTTCGCTGCTGATATTGCACAGGTATTCAATAAGGCTGGTAGCGGACTTGCCGGCTCCGAAAATCAAAATAGTTTTCATTCTGTTATTTTCAAATCATTAAAAAAAATCAATGCAACTAACTACTGGCTTTTAACATCAAAGGAAAGAATAAAACGCATGAAATGCGCTGTTTTTACCGGCGAATTCTTTTCCACAAACCATCAAAATTATGGTGAAAAAAAGAGCCTGGTTTTATCAATATTTTCAAGGAAAAAACTTTGTTTAAAAGTATATTTGCCGGTAGTTAAAACATATGGATACAACAGCAGAACAATTGCCTGAAAACGGCCCTGGAAGAAGCCGGATCATTCCCGTAAATATTGAAGAGCAAATGAAATCCGCCTACATCGATTATTCGATGAGCGTAATTGTGGGACGTGCCTTGCCGGATGCCCGTGATGGCCTCAAGCCGGTACACCGCCGCATTTTATATGGCATGTACGAAATGGGAAATTTGTACAACCGGCCTTATAAAAAATCTGCGCGTATCGTGGGGGATGTGATGGGTAAATATCATCCGCACGGAGATGCTTCCATTTATGATACCATGGTACGTATGGCCCAGGATTGGAGTATGCGATATACATTGGTAGACGGCCAGGGCAACTTCGGCAGCCAGGACGGAGACAGCCCGGCAGCAATGAGGTACACCGAGGTAAGGCTGGAAAGAATTGCCGAGTCAATGCTGGATGATATTGAAAAAGATACTATCGACTTTCAGCTGAACTATGATGACTCCGGCAAGGAGCCAACGGTGTTGCCTACGCGGATTCCGCAATTGCTGCTGAATGGCTCAAGCGGTATTGCGGTGGGCATGGCTACCAACATGCTTCCTCACAATCTTTCTGACGTAGCCGACGGATGTATTGCTTATGTGGACAATAAAGATATTTCGATAGAGGAGCTGATAAAATTTGTAAAAGCGCCCGATTTCCCGACAGGTGGCATCATTTATGGTTATGAAGGTGTTCGTGCCGCCTATCATTTTGGAAGAGGAAGAGTAGTGGTAAGAGGAAAAATTACTTCAGAGGTGGATAAAAAGGGGAAGGAACATCTCGTCATAAGCGAAGTGCCTTTCCAGGTAAACAGGGACGCCCTTACGGAAAAGATTGGCCATCTCATCAATGATAAAGTGATTGAGGGCATTACGAATGTAAATAATGAAAGCAATGACAAGGAAGGAACGCGCATCGTGGTTGAATTAAGGAGAGATGCGATCGCGCAGGTGGTCATTAATCATTTATATAAGCATACCGAACTGCAAACATCCTTTGGCGTGAATAATGTGGCGCTGATAAAGGGCAGGCCCAAGGTGATGAACCTAAAAGAGCTGATTAAAGAGTTTATCGACTTCCGTCATGAAGTAGTAGTGCGCAGGACAAAGTTTGAGCTCAAAAAAGCGGAAGAAAGGGCCCATATTCTCGAAGGGTATTTAATTGCGCTGGATCATTTGGATGAAGTGATTACGCTTATACGAAATTCGTCGACCCCTGACCTTGCAAAAGACGGGCTGATGAGCAATTTCCAGATGACCGAAATACAGGCAAAGGCTGTATTGGAGTTGCGGTTGCAGCGTCTTACCGGCATGGAGCGCGATAAAATAAAAAAGGAGCATGAGGAAATAGTGGAGCTGATTAAAAAGTTACAGGAGATCCTGGCCAATGAAGGATTGCGTTTCCGGATCATTAAAGATGAATTGCTCGAGATAAAGCAAAAATTCGGCGATGAAAGAAAAACGGAAATCGTACATCTTGCTGATGAGATCAGCATGGAGGATTTGGTAGAAGAAGAGGATGTGGTAGTAACTATTTCACATTTAGGCTACATTAAAAGGACATCTGCCACGGAATACCGTACGCAGCGAAGAGGAGGAAGAGGAGCCCGCGGAAGCAGCACCCGGGAGGAAGATTATATTGAACACCTGTTTGTGGCCTCTACTCATCATACTTTGTTGTTCTTTACAGAAAGCGGAAGATGCTATTGGCTGAAAGTATATGAGATTACTGAGGGCGATAAGCAAAGCAAGGGAAGAGCCATTCAGAACCTTATACAGATGCCGCCTGACGACAAGATCCGCGCAGTTATTGATATCAAAGATTTGCAGGATGAGCCATTTATTAATAATAATTATATCGTACTTTGTACGCGAAAGGGAATTATTAAGAAGACCAGTCTGGCTGATTTTTCAAGACCCCGCCAGACAGGAATCAATGCGATTACTATTGTAGAAGGCGACCAACTGCTTGAGGCTTGCCTGACAGACGGCAAAAAAGAAATTATGATGGCGGTAAAAAGCGGGCGTGCCATTCGTTTCCCTGAAGAAAAAGTGCGGCCCACCGGCAGGGGCGCTATTGGTGTGGCCGGTATCAGTGTGGATGAAGCGGATGATGAAGTAGTTGGAATGGTTTGTGTAGATGCAAATGATAATACGGTGAGCATGCTGGTAGTAAGCCGCAAAGGATTTGGAAAACGGACCGCGGTAGAGGAATATCGCGTTACCAACCGTGGAGGGAAGGGAGTTAAAACGATCAATATAACGGAGAAAACAGGTTCACTGATCGGGTTGCTGGCGGTAAGCGAAAAAGAAGACCTGATGATCACCTGTAAATCCGGCGTTACCATTCGTACCTCCATTGCAGATATCAGGGAGGCCGGAAGGGCAACGCAGGGAGTAAAACTGATAAAGCTGGATGAAGGAGATGAGATAGCCGCTATTACGAAACTGAGAGAAGATGATGGGGCAGATGCTGTTGAAAATGGAAACAATCACCCTGGCGAACAGCCTAAAGATGTTGCGGGTCCGGGCGAAGATGAAACTTCAGCTGATGCAAATACAAACAATGAAAATCAATAAAATACAATGCACATGAAAAAGGTAATGTTCTCTTTGCTATGCCTTTCTTTTGCGGGTGCCATGCACGCGCAGGATCTTAAAAACGCCAAGTCAGCGTTCGATAAAAAGCAGTATGATAAAGCCAAAACAGAAATCGACGGATACCTGGCAAAGTCTCCTGATGATGCCGAAGGGTTATATTATAAAGCCAAGATTTATGAAGCTATGGCAACCACAGATCAATTTAAAAGCCAGGCTCCCCCGGATGCCCTGGACCAGGCTTTTGATGCGGCCAGGAAATCCATGGGCGATGGCAAAGACCCGAAGATGATGGTAATTGCAATGAAAGATCAGTATGCAGCCATCTTTGGTTTATATACCGACTACTACCAGCAAGGTGCGGATGCTTTCAATGCTGCAGTTCAATCAGGCGACAAGTCAAAGTTTGCGGATGCGATGAATGGCTTTATTAAGTCAGACAGCGTGGGCCAATATATTGCAAGAATGGGCTGGTCGAAAATTCCGGAAGTAGATACCGTGCTGGTGTTAAACATCGGGAAAGCTGCCATCAATGCAGGTAATGACGAGGTAGCTATGGCTGCATTCAAAAAAATTACGGATGCCAATATTACCGGCATAAAAGGAGGAGATAACTCTTCCTATGTATTGCCCTATGAATGGCTGTTGCAGCATTATATGAATGCGAAGGATGATGCAAATGTTCAAAAGTATGACGCCCTCGGCAAGAAACTTTTCCCTCATGTGGATTACTTCTATGCGGTGATGCCTGACTATTATAACGGGAAGAAGGACTATGCAGCTACCTTTGCCGCCTATAATGATATGGTTACGCAATTCCCCGACAGCGTATCGTACCGGTTCAATTATGCCAATGATATCTTCGGATATATTTATAATGGTGATGAAGGAGTGACGGTGACCAATAAGGATTCACTGATGAAGGTAATGGGCGAGCAGCTGGAAAAAGCGCATAGCCTGGATCCGAACGATGTGCTTACCAACTGGCTGTATGCCCAATATTACTACAACCAGGGTGTGGATGCACGGGATTCCGCTTCCAAGGTAAAGGATGCAGCTGCCAAGAAAACCCTGACTGATAAGGCAACGGATATGTTTACCAAAGCGCTTCCTTTTGGCCAGAGCGGCCTGACAGCATTGGAGAATAATGGTTATAAGAAAACCGACCGTTCGCATTATAAATCCATTGTAGACTTAATGGAAAGAATATATCAAAGCCTCAATCAGAATGATAAGGTAAAAGAATTTGATGCTATGTATGATGCCGCGGATAAGAAATTTGTAAATTAATAGTAAACAAAACGCGTGAGAAGCAGGCCCGGGGAGCGATCTCCGGGTTTTGTTTTTTATCAGATTGTGGTGGCAGGGTTAGTGAGCATGATTGTAAATTTCTAATTAACATAATATAAATTATAGGATAAAAATAAATATTGGAACTAACTTAATTTTCCAACTCAGTTCTTTTTAAACGAGCTACCATCGCTTCCTTTGTAATGGTATCAAGGTCGCTTAATTGCACATCAGGATAATTATGCACTATATTATGCACTATTTTATCCTCCATGTTTGGGACGCCTCAAAAATTTACTAACAAATTTCTTATTTCCGAATAAAGCTGTGATAAAAACTCCTCTTCTAAATAAATCCTGGTCAATTTTTCCTTTTTTCGAAAGCAAATTTTCCGATTAAAAAAACGTACGTTTAAAATAGTCATGATGTTTGTAATATCATGAATTGCGAATTTGAATATTTATACTTTTGAATATTTATACTTTGGAAATGATGGTTATGTTGCACGATGCAAACTCTGCCGTCATTTACAGCTGGGTTTTATATGTATGTGCTTAACGTTTAATGAAGAGGATTACCGGGCATTCAGGATGATTGTGCATCATCATTATAATAAAGCCGATTATTCTTTTGAAGATTACAGAAAGTATATAGTTGTAAAGACACCTGCAGAAGGCATATATTTTATGCTTACAAAATATGAAGCAAAAAGACTTTATGAAATTTTAGAAGAAGCAGAGAATGAATCCCTGGCTTTATCATTAATCAGTTTATTCAACCAATGAAAAACAATTGTATTAAAAAATTCAATACATCCCGCCCTCTTTGCTATCATCCAATCAAATTCCCTTTTTCGTAACATCTTTTCCCGATTTCGGATAACAGAATTTGTTCAGACAAATAGCTTTGCCCATCAAATTTCTGCTCCACCAATGTTTTGCCCGGCAAAGCATAACGTATAATGGTTTCTGCACATTATATAACATCAATTTTATTATAAAAAGTCCCGGACAATACAGCGGCCCTATTGCCCTGCTTTTTAAATGACTTGCCCGTACTATCTCCGGTTAGCCGCAGCGGAGCAGAAATTGCTGAAGCTGCCGGAGAGAAACGGGTCTATGAACAGTTAATGAAAGCAACAAAAAATATAATAATAAATCAACTTCACAAAATCATGAGGAAAAGAGTATTTCTACCAACGGCTTTTTTTATTGTATTTGCTACAATTGTAAAGGCACAACAAAACAATGGCCAGGGCTCAATAAAGGGTTCCGTAATTACTAATGATAATAAACCTGCTTCATCGGTAACAATTTTTCTGACGGAATTAAAAAAATCCGCCGTGGCAGACGATGACGGAAAATTTGTACTGCACAATATTCCCGCAGGCAATTACACGATAGAAGTCTCGTTGGTAGGTTATGAAACGGCAACGCAAACAGTAAATGTTCAGGCAGATAAAACAAGCGACATCAGTCTTCATCTTAAATTATCTGAAAAGCAGCTGCAGGAAGTAATTGTTACTTCAAACAATAAATATAAAAGCACGAAAAGTGATTATGCAAACAAAATGTCGTTGAGCTATCTGGAAAACGCTCAATCGTACACAACCGTTACCAAAGATTTGATCAAAGACCAGGTATTGTTTACAGTAGATGATGCCATGCGTAATGTTTCCGGCCTGCAAAAAATGTGGGATGCCACAGGGCGTGCCGGCGATGGCGGCGCTTATTATGATTTGCGTGGCTTTGCTATGCAAACTACCATGCGCAACGGCCTGGCAAGCATGATTACCACCACTACCGATGCCGCCAATATAGAAAAAGTTGAAATACTGAAAGGCCCTTCCGCTACTTTATATGGCAGCTCGCTTACATCGTTTGGCGGCCTGATCAACCGTGTTACCAAAAAACCTTACGACCATTTCGGCGGTGAAGTAAATGTTTCGGGAGGCAGCTATAAATTCTTTCGCGGAAGCGCAGACATTAATACGCCGGTTGATAAAGCGAGGAAAATTATGTTCCGTTTTAACGGCGCATACAATACGCAAGGCAGCTTTCAACAAGTAACGGGAACGGGTAACCGATTTTTTGTAGCGCCAAGCTTATTGATAAAGCCAAACGATAAGCTTTCTATTTCTTTGGATGCAGACCTTACTTACAGTAAAAGCGTTCCCAACCAGTTTATGTTTCTTTACTTCACCGCAGCAGATTTAGGATTTGACAATGCCGGTGCAACTGGATTAGATTATAAAAATTCTTACGTTGGAGTTGTAAACATGCATTCACGCAGCGCTAACTATTTCGCTAATGGCACATATAAAATATCCGATAAGTTTACTTCGTCCACCAACGTTTCTTACAGCCGCAGTTGGTCAAACGGTCATAACCAGTATTTTTTCCAGGTGCCGGACTATCTTGTTACAGGCAACCCGGATGATATTGGAACACCCTCCGTGTATCTTGCACGCGCCGACCAGTCAACAAGAAATTCGCGCAATGATATTTTTGAAGCGCAGCAATATTTCAACAGCGGGTTTAATATTGGCAATCTAAAAAACCGCGCTGTATTGGGCCTCGATTTTACCAATATCAATTCCAATCAGAATTTTTATAGCCAATATACTTACATTGATGTGGTACCGACCAATGTGAACGGATTTGATTATTCCACATTTAACAACGCAGCGATAGAGCATTTTTACGATACTGCAAACGCTGCATTGGTACAGACTTACCCGCTTGTAAGCAAAACCAGTATTTACAGCGCTTTTATTTCTGATGTGCTGAACATCACCGACAATCTTGATGTGATTGCGGCATTGCGTTTAGACCATTTTTATAATCATGATATAGCTTATTCAACGTCGTATAATCAAACCACGCTTTCGCCAAAATTCGGATTGGTATATCAGCCTGTAAAAAATCAGCTTTCTCTTTTTGCAAATTATCAGAACAGCTTTACCAACCAGGGTTCATACATTGCTTATGATCCTTCGGCAAAAGACAGCCTGGTTTCAAAATTTGCAAAGCCCGAACACGCCAACCAGTGGGAAGCCGGCGTAAAGACAAATCTCATCAAAAACAAGCTCACAGCCACTTTCAGCTATTATCATATTAAGGTAGACGATGCTTTGCGCAGCGACCCGAGAGACCCTGCGGCAGCGCAAATACAAAACGGCACACAATTGAGCAAAGGCGTGGAATTAGAAATACTAAGCAATCCGCTGAAAGGATTTACTGTTCTGGGGGGCATTGCTTACAACGATTTCAGCTATGAAAATACAAGCGACGATATAGAGGGGTTCCGTTATTCAGGCGCTCCGTGGCTGGCTAACTGGTGGTTAAGTTATCAATTTGATAATGCGTTGAAAGGCTTCCACATTGGTTTTGGAGGAAACTATGCAGGCAAAAACGATATACAAAATTCTCCGGCCTATGGTGAATTTTATTTACCCGCTTACACCGTGCTGAATGCTTCTGTAGGCTATGATGCAAAAAAATACAGCATTGCAGTAAAAGTGGATAATCTTAATAACGAACATTACTGGCAGGGATATACAACCTATAACCCGCAAATGCTGCGGCAATTCGTTGGTTCCGTTTCCTATAAATTTTAATTAACGAAGAAGATGCCTGAATGATATGATTCGGGCATCTCCCCTGCTTATACTCATATGCCGGTCAATAAAAAGTCGAAATTCAATAATGTTATTACGTGGCTGCATTTGTGGCTGGGTTTGATTTCGGGCATTATTGTTTTTATACTTGGCATTACGGGGTGTTTGTTTGCTTTTCAGCAGGAGTTGTCGGATGTTTTTTATAAAAAGGAATTGTTTATACAGCAACCGGAAAACCATTCACCAACATTACCGCTCAGCGTTTTAAAAGACAGCGCACAAAAAGTTTTGGGGAAAGATAATCCTGTTACCTTCATCACTGCTTACCCCAACTCAAACCGTGCATGGGAATTTATGTGCTATCAGCAAGGAGATGATAATGCTTTTTGGCTAAACAAAACTATTAAAAGCTATCAATCGGTTTTTGTAAATCCATACGACGGCAGCGTTTCAGGACAAATCAATTATTTGCATGATTTTTTTGAAATTGACAAAGGCATTCATATAAGCCTGCTGTTAAATGAAAAATACGGCGAACCCATTGTGGGCACGGCAACATTGTTGTTTGTGATATTGCTGATCACAGGCTTCATCATGTGGTATCCGAAAAACTGGAAGAAAAGAAACAGGGATACTGCTTTAAAAATAAGATGGAAAGCCAAATGGAAAAGGCTTAACTATGATTTGCACAATGTGCTGGGTTTTTACGTTTTCATTATTGCATTGATTATTGCATTCACAGGATTAACCATGTCATTCAACTGGTTTCGCAATCTCGTATATGTGGTGGCATCTGCAAGTATTACGCCGCCCGATTTTAAAACATATAATTCCGATACTACGGCTCATATACATGCTGTAAATGCCATGGACAAAGCATTTGAAAAATCGAAGCAAATTTATCCCGCTGCCACGCGTTTCGGCATTGTTGTTCCTTCTTCAAAGACGGACCCCATCAATGTTACTGCGTATCATACAAAAGATGTTTATTATAACGACGACAATTTGTATTTCGACCAATCGAATGGGAAGCTGCTCGGCAAGCAACTTTATAAAAAACAAAACAACGGCGTAAAAATTCTTGCCATGAATTATGATATTCATATCGGCGCTGTCGGCGGCCTCGCAGGAAAAATCATTGCCTTTTTAGTAAGCCTTGTTTGCGCCAGCCTGCCTGTAACCGGATTTATCATTTGGCTGGGGAGAAGGAAAAAGAAGCCGAAAAAAGCAATATAAAGAGCTATAGCAGCGAAGTATATTATCCGGCATGCGGGGATGATGCCGTTCCTGAATCACGTGGCTCTGCATAGCCTTCTATAAAACCGGTTATCTCATTTTTAAAAATGTTTTCTTCACCAAACATAAATTCATGACGCATCGGTAACGCATACACGGGCAAATCTTTTAATTCATTTTCATATTTGGACAGCCGTACCGCATCTTTTTCTGTGGTAATGATCATTTTATCATTGCTCCGGATTTTGGAGAACTGGTGAATGATTTCCTTAAGGTCGTCTGTGCTGAAAATGTGATGATCGCGGTACAGCAGCATCTCGTAGGTCGCCGCCAGGTTATTGAGTACCTCCTTGAGCGGTGCGGGCTTTGCAATAGCGCACACCAGCAGCACATGGCATTTTGGCGCTATTGATTTATTCTCTTTGGTAAAAAGATGGTAGGGCGTTGAATATTGAATTTTGGTAAAGAAAACTTTCTGCCGCTTCAATGGATGCAGCTCGGAAATGACCAACTGCCGTTCTTCTTCATTTAATGAGGGTTTGCATTTTGTAACGATAATGATATCGGCACGCCGGGCACTCCTTCTTGAATCGCGAAGGTTTCCTGCAGGCAACATAAAATCGCGGGTGTATAAATCATTATAATCCGTAAGCAGAATATTCAATCCGGCCGAAACAGGCCTGTGCTGAAATGCATCATCAAGGAGGATGACCTGCGTATCCGGCCTTTGATGCAGCAGCTGTGGAATGCCCACGATGCGTTCTTCGCATACAGCCACCGTTATATCCGGGAATTTTGTATGTATTTGCATGGGTTCGTCGCCAATATGAATGGCAGTGGTGCTTTTATCGGCTATGGCAAAACCTTTTGTTTTTCTTTTATATCCCCTGCTCAGGGTAGCAATTTTATACCGTTGCTGCAGCATCCGGATAAGATATTCCGTCATAGGTGTTTTGCCGGTGCCGCCCACAGCAAGATTTCCCACACAGATCAATGGAAAATTAAACGCGGCCGAACGCGCCATCTTTTTATCATACATGAAATTGCGAAGCCGGATGATAAGACTGTAAATAACGGAGAATGGAAATAATATAAACCGGAAACTTTTAAGCATACCTGTTAATCGAATTCGTAAACGCGATACGGGGTAACACAATATTTTAAAGGTATATCAAATTGATTAATGTCATCAATGCTGTCATCGACAGCATCAAAGAAGCTGATACCCACGGTAATTGCTTCGTTGTTGCATTCAGCTAAAAATTTATCATAATGGCCTTTGCCATAGCCGACCCTGAAGCCTTTATGGTTAAAGGCAAGCAGCGGTACCAGTACCAAATCTATTTCATTTGCTCCGATCATTTTACCGCCTGTGGGTTCCGCAATGCCAAAAGAATTCAGTATAAGTTCTGTTTCGTCCGTAAGCTCTATATGTTGCATGTTAGCGCCATTTATTCGGGGTACAGCAATTTTTAATGCCGGATTTTTGAACTCTAAGTAACGGATAATAGCTGCAGTATCCGCTTCTGCATGAGTTTCAGATGCAATATAACTGTGAATGCAATGTAAAAAAGGAAGTTCTATCTGTTGAAAATTAATAAGAATGAGGTCAGAAAATTTTTCACGTTGCGGATGTGTCAGCCCAAGCCGCTTCTCTTTATAAATCTTCCTGAGGTCTTTTTTTATCATAAAAATCCTCCCAGGGCTGCTTTCATTTTTACTGCTTCTTCCCGTATCGCTTCTTTTGTGAGGTGAGGCAAATGTTTTACCGAAGCAATAATGCTGTACCCGCTCCATTTTGCGATTTCGCTTTCGTAACTGAGATATTCCTGGTTAAAGATCCATCCGGTTACATCCGCCTTTTCTTTCTTCAGAACAGCTGCCGTAAGCAGTGAATGATTGATGCTGCCCAGCTCATTTTTGCTTACTATAATAACTTTAGCCTTCAGTTTTTTTATCAGGTCCAGCATAAATTTCCGGTCATTCAGGGGAACCATTACCCCGCCTGCTCCTTCTATAATTAACCTGTTTTTTGTTTTTGGCAAATGATCGGCAATAGCCTTTATAGAAATTTTTTTATCCTCATTTTTTGCAGCGATGTGGGGTGAGGCCGGCATGGCTAATTTATATAGTTCCGGATGGATTTTTGTTTTGCCGTTACTGATCATTTGCTGCACCCATTCCGCATCGGTTCCGGTTGAAAAACCTGCCTGTACAGGCTTCCAGTAATCTGCCTGCAGGGCTTCCGCAAGTATTGCGCATACGAGTGTTTTACCTACATCGGTTCCCGTTCCTGTTATGAAAATGGGTTTCATCAGCTGTTAATAAAAATGGAGAATACGGTTGTTCCATAATTCCTCGATGTTTTAAACATCGGTTCTTTTTCATAATTATTGGCGGGCGTATGCTCCAGCACCAACCAGCCTTTTTCGTTCAATAATTTTTTTTGCCTGATCATTACCGGCAGGTCATCAATATTCTTTAACGCATAGGGCGGCCCGGCAAAGATAAAATCAAATTGCTCCTGTGTTGTTTCCAGAAACTTAAAAACATCCATCTTAATTACTTTGCAGTTTTTTATTTGCAGTTCCTCTATGTTTTTCTGAATGAAGGTATGCATCCCGGGATCTTTCTCAATAATTGTAAGATCGGCCGCTCCCCTCGACGCCAATTCGTAACTGATGCTGCCCGTGCCTCCAAAAATGTCAAGCGTTTTTAAACCTTCAATTGAAATATTGTTTTCCATAATATTGAACAAGCCTTCCTTTGCTACATCAGTTGTAGGCCGTGTATGGGGCATCCGGGCCGGCGGATGTATTTTTCTGCCGCCATATTTTCCTGATATTATTCGCATGAAACAAGGGCAAATAAATGGCTGAAATAATGTGCAGGCTGTTCTTTTATAGCATCGGGATAATTATACGCTTCGGGTAAAACAGCAAAATCAACCGTTTCAAAATATTGATAGATCTCTTTATACAAAGCGGAATCCCGGTCAATCAAGCCACTTATGATGACAGGTATATTTTGCAAATTGAATCTTTGGCAAATGTTCAATAAAGTATAAGACACATCCGCCGGAACAGCGTAACGGAATGTATGGATGAGCTGGGTTTTGTATTTCACATTCAGCTTTAAGGCGAATCGGTCCGGGTAGAAGATAAGTGATATTGAATCTCCCGGCTGTGGTGTCTTTATTAAAGCTGAATACAGGTGCGTCCTGACAGCATCAGGAAAGCTTTTAGCAAAAAAATCTGATACGGGTTTTGATATCCGGTATGTGTTGTAAACACCTGCTTCTGTTACAAGATCAGTTTGTATCAAATCATTGGCAGTAATGTCGCCATGCGCAAGGTTTAATGCATTGCCATTTTCCAGTGAGCTGTATAAATTAAAAGGTATCAGCACACTTTCATCATTCGAAAAGATAAGGCAGGTTTTTGCAAAACTATGCTTCAGAAATGGATGATCGCTGAATAAGCTTTTTAAATCTTCAGCAGCGCTTTTATCATTCTTTTCAAATTGGTATACTGCCGCTGCCACATAAGCATTTTGCTCCTCATTTTTTATGGCAAAAGAAAATACATCATCAGATATTTCGCACCTGAGGTCAGACCTGCCGGTATTTATATTTCCCGGTAATATTTCAAGCAGGGGTTTCATCATTTTGATGCGCAATAATAGACTATTTTTTTGAGTCGCTGAAGGTATAAACCGCTGCAAAATTTTTTCGGTAATAATTATTGCGATGAATAAATTAATATATAGGTTTACGAGGTTATGCAGACTTCTCCGGGCGATTTAAAGGTGGTCGTAAGCAATCGGCAGATATTGCAGATTGCATTACCTATTTCAGCGTCACTGATCATTCCGAATTTGAATTTTTTAACCAATAGCATTTTCCTCGGCGGCCTTGGCGTAAAGGAGCTGGGCAATGCAGGTATAACAGGAGTATATTACCTGGTATTGATGTTTGCTGGCAGCGGCTTTTCAAATGCGCTGCAGGCCATCATTTCAAGGCAGGGCGGTGAAGGCAGAAAAGAAGAAATCCATAAATCGTTCGTGCAGGGGCAGCGCATCGTGCTGTTGTTTTCTGTTGCGGGAATTTTGTTTACCTGGTTTATAGCCCCTTCCATCCTGAAATATTTTGTGCGGCCACAGGATTTTAACGAGGAAATTAATTTTTTAAAGATCAGGGTATTCGGGTTGCCGTTTTTATATCTCTTCCAGGCGGGAAATGCCTTTTTAATAAGTACATTAAACAGCCGCTATCTGCTGGTGGGAACCATCGGCCAGGCATTGATCAATATCTTTTTTGATTATTCGCTTATTTATGGAAATTTTAATTTACCCCAATTGGGCTTTAACGGCGCTGCCGTTGCATCAGTAATTGCAGAGATTTCCGGGATGATCATTGTGTACACGGTAATTTTTAAAATGGGACTGAAAGATGAGTTTCATCTGTTTGAAGACTTCAGATTTAATAAAGCCTATTCGAAAATTGTGTTGAATATTTCAGCGCCGCTGGTATTGCAATATGTTTTAAGTACGGTAACGTGGCTGGCATTTTTTATTTTACTGGAACAATATGGCGAACAAGCCAAAGCCATTTCGAATGCCATGCGCAATGTATTTTCCTTTGCCGGTGTATTGGTATGGGCCTTTGCCAGCACTTCCAATATAATGGTGAGCAATCTTATCGGGCAGGGTAGGTATGATACAGTAAGCAAAGCAATCAATAAGATTATGATAATAAGCATTGGCGCTACTATTTCCATATTGATTGTTTTAAATCTTTTTGCCGGTCATTTTCTTAAATTGTTTGGGCAGGATGCGTCCTTTATCCATGCCGCATTGCCGGTGATGCGTGTAGTATCCGTGGCAATGATTATGATGAGCATTGCTACCATCTGGCTGAATGCAGTTACGGGAACAGGAAAAACAAAAATGAATTTGTTAATCGAAATAGCCGCCACATTTCTTTATATTGTATACACGCTTACTATTATGAAAGGACTGCATCTTTCTCTCGCGTATGCATGGAGCAATGAATTTATTTACTGGGTTATTATTTTCAGCATTTCATTTTGGTTTATCAAAAAAGGAGGCTGGCAAAAGCATGTTCAGTCCATATGAAAAAGCAATTGTTAAATTATGATGGTTTTGACCATAAGGGTTTGCATGGTTTTCTAAGTTAAATTGATTTTATTAGCTTTGCCACCCAAAAAACAGATGATGAGTAACAGAACTTTTACTATGATAAAGCCTGATGCAACGGAGAAAGGATATACCGGCGCTATTTTGAAAATGATCAACGAAGCGGGTTTTCGTATTGTGGCAATGAAAATGACGCATCTCTCTGCTGCCAAGGCGGGTGAGTTTTATGCAGTGCATCGCGAAAGGCCTTTCTATAAAGAGCTGGTTGAATTTATGAGCCGCGGGCCGATAACCGCTGCGATACTTGAAAAAGAGAATGCAGTGGAAGAATTCCGGAAATTGATCGGGGCCACCAACCCGGCACAGGCCGCCGAAGGCACGGTAAGAAAATTATATGCATCTTCTATTGGCGAGAATGCCATTCACGGAAGTGACAGCGATGAGAATGCAAAAATTGAAGGAGATTTTTTCTTTAGCAGGCTTGAGCAATTTTAATGGTTGAGCCGGATGGGAAATAGCCAGGCGCTATTTGTTTGCCAGCGGTTCTACTTTATAGCCTTCCTTTTTCAAAAGATTGATAAGGCCATATTCACCGCCAAGATGCCCCGCTCCCACCGCTACCAATACGCTTTCCTTTTTCATAATATCGTTTAATTGTTTTACCCAGTTTTTATTCCGGTTCTTCAATAAAAGATCATCGTACTTGTTGTCGCCAAATTCACCGGAGCCTGCCATGTCCTGCATCGAATCGAGCTGCTGATCTTTGTACAGGCGAACCATTTCTGCAAATTCCTGCCGGCAGCTGCTGAAGCTGTCAATATTTTTCAGAAGCTCCTTTGCCTGCCATTCATAAGGAATACTGTCGAATATAGACGCCTGGAACTTCATCGTTTCCAATCCCTGTATTTCTTTTTTATCTTCTTTGGCAAGGGCTGCCAGCTCCTCCTCTACCCCTGCAGGCGTATCACAATTCATCATTTTAGAATACAACAATGCCACCAGGAAATAAGGTTTCGCATGTTGCATCATTAACAGCGGCACTCCCAGCGAATCGTCGAAGTAAGACTGCAATCTTTTATAATCCCGGGGCGAATACAGGTCAGATAATTTCCTGCCATCATTCATATTCATATACAGCATGCCACCCAGCACGGTAGAAGGATCGTCCATATCTAATTCCATATAAACCTCTTTGCAATTGCTGACTGCCTTCTTAAGCTGGTCGCTCAAATGAATATCATCCTTACACAGCAGGTGAAAAGTACCGAATAAAAAAGAAGGGCGCTGCAGGCCGTGCCCGCTCACTTCCCAAAGAAGCGTGTTGTCACTTTTTTGTTTGGTGAAAACGGGTTCGTGCTGGGCATTACAACTGGTTATGCTTATTGCAATAATAAAAATTGCAAGAGGGTTCTTCATTCAACCTTTTCGTGTAAAAATAGAGTAATTAAGCATTAGGAATTGTCAATTTTTTTCATAATTTTTAGCTGTCAAACTGCTTTTGATTATGAAAAACTAACTCCATCCTTTTTATTATTGCCTATTTCGGGTATTGTGCCTCCACTGCCACTTTGCAGCTTACTCAAATGGGATGCGCCCGATAATTGTAAAGATACAAGAGAATTCTTCGGAAGTGTAATAGAAGAATGCACCGGTAAAATTGTGATCAAAAAAAATAAGAGGATCCGCCCTGTTGTTAACCGGTTGCGGTTGGATTTTGTTTTGAATGATTATTCAAACCGGCAGGTTTTATATAGCTGGCTGTTAAAGCGGCAAATCCTGCCACTATTGCACCGGTTAAGGCAGTTATCACAATTAAAAGAAAAGGATTATCATTTTTAAAAATCAATAATGAAACACGGTGTGCAAGAATATCATTGTTTCCGGCGCTGATCCAAAAGCTTAAAACACCCCATAATAAAAATAAAGCAATAAAGCCTGTAAAAAATGAGCTCAGCGGGGCCTGGCGTATAAGCGCTGCTACAATAAAGGCCACTACCGCAATACTCCACCACGGGAAAAACAGGCACGCCGCAAAACCAAGCAGCATGGTGAGTAGTATTGAAACAAAAAACTTCATGATCTTTTATTGTTTATGGATTACTAATGATTGATTATTTATTATTGATTGTTTAATGCAACGACTCATTACCAATTCCTAATTACTAAATGTCATTTTCCACTTTACCCGTTCATCTTTACTATCTGATGGCTTCATTATCCAAAGTGTAAAATATTTTCCTGCTACCCAGGTGTCCACAAAACTGTCGTAAAACCTGCTGCCGGGGTTACCGCTCTGGCCGCCCGGATAAACGCCGTACGCATCCGTTTGCGGCGTGAGCGATACAATCATTCTCCAGCTGGGACCGTGCTGTTCTTTTGTAGCATTTATATCATGCGTGCCTCCTCCTATTGGCAAATGCAACCTGCTGAATGCATCCAGTCTGGCAAGATGCTCCACCTGCGTGTCCTTATACTTACCCCATTCGAGCTTGCCCTGCTGATCCAGTGATTTGGCTATGGCGACCGCCTGCTTAAATGCAGCAGTAACATCATCGGTCAACGATTCTTTTTGCGGTGTATTAATATCATCTAAAAAAGAAAATGCGGAATCTTTTATTATATCTTCAAGCAATGTGCTCTCATGCGGCATCATCAGGTCAAGCTTTGTTTTTGAAAATTCATCGTGCCATACTTTTACTTCGAGGCTGTCCCATGTAAGCTCAAATAATGTTGCTCCTTTTTCATCAATATCTTCCCGCTTATTCCACGTTTTCAAAATGCCAAGGTATTTTATGTCATCATTCCCAAGCGATAGTTCATTGATATTTTTCAGCAGTACCGGTAAAGCCATTTCTGCAAATACATCGTAGTTATCTGTTTGCAGCTTCATCATATCTTCCGGCGTAATGTTGTTCATTTCAGACAACCTCCGGTTAATTTCAAATCCGCGGTATGGCGGATAGCTTCCGCCGAGATAATAGGGGTAAGCGGTATCCGCGGGCAACTGATTGGCGCTGCTTACAAAACCGCGGGGTGGATTCACTAAATGCGGGTTCTCATTTTGCGGAATCATTCCCTGCCAGAAATAACTGCTATCCGTACCCGGCATTATAAAATCTCCCTGCCGCTTCCATTTCGCCGGAAATTCGCCCTGGTCCCACAATGCGATGTCCCCGTTCTTGCTGGCGAATATGCAGTTTTGTCCCGGCGTATGTAAATTCTTTATGGCATCGAGATAATCATTATAATTTTTTGCCTGATCCAAAAGCAGGAACATTTTTAATTCATTGCTCGGATCATGCGCCTTCCAACGAACGGCGTAATATTTATCGTTGGTTTGCCTTCCTCCATCATAGCTTTTGTCATACATTACCGGGCCGATGTTGGTGTAGGCAACCGTATCCATAAAATCAGGCTGCCCTTTTATTTTTATATCTTCTATCCTGAAAGTAGCGGGATGCCATGCGCTATCGAACCAATATTCTTTTCTCGAATCATCTTTAAATTTTACTTCATAATAATCTCTTACATCACGCATTGCATTGGTAAATCCGAATGCACAGCTGTCATTGAACCCAATGATAATAGCAGGCGCGCCGGGAAATGAAACTCCATAGGCATTATACGATGGGGTGCTGATTTGCATTTCGTACCAGAGCGAAGGAAGATTCAGGGAAAGATGCGGATCATTGCAAAGAACCGGGTAGCCGCTTTTTGTTTTGGACCCGCTCACCGCCCAGTTATTGCTCCCGTTATCCCTGTCAGGCGGCATTTCCGTAATGGTGGTGGAATCTTTTTGGTCGAAGTATATCGAATCGGCAGAAGCCGGGATCTTTAATTGAATGGCCGGGGATGGAAATACAGTTCCTTTGGGCACAATGGGATCCAGTGAGTCCATAATGATCGGGTACAATTTATCAAAGTCTGTAGCGGAAAGAATTTTTTTTGCGTTCGTATATTCAAAATCATTTTCTGCGCCTGCCAGGTCAAGGCTCATATATTTTAAAAAGAGCGCTGTTTTCAGGTTAGTCCACTTTTCAGGATAATACCCCAATATCTTATATTCCAGCGGAAGCGTGCTTTCATTAAGCGATTCAATATAGGCGTTTACTCCCGCGGTATAATTATCACAGGCAGCTTTTGTCAAAGGATCTTTCTCCATCTCCTGTAAAGAATTCTCCGCCGCAAACACCATCCCCAGCCTGCGCATATTTCTGTCAAAATTTAAAACACCGGGACGGTCGCCAATTAATTCACTTATTCTCCCTGCCGCAGCATGGGTTTGAAATTCCATTTGCCATAAACGAAATTTTGCATGCAGATATCCCTGTACGAACATGGCGTCATCATTATTATCTGCGAATACGTGAGGTACCAGCCTTTCATCAAAATATACGTTCACATTTCCCTTAAGCTGTGGAAACTTCAGATTGGCGGAATAATCATAATCTGCGGGTTCTGCATTTTGCCATATTCCTCCCTGCGGGTTCAATAATTTTCCTAAAGGAGCCGGGGTCAGATATGTGGTATTCAATATTACAATAAGACCTGTTGTAATAATTCCGAAGATCACAAAAGGAATGATACGCATAAATAATTTTAAAGCTGTAAAATACAAAAAACAATAAAGAGAATGAAACGTTATTGTCCTTAATTCATGACAATAACGCCAGCAATTTGTATAATTCTTCCTCTGTATTGAAGGCATGCAATACAATGCGCAGCCGCTCTTTTCCCTTCGGCACCGTAGGATAAAGAATGGGCCTTACATCTATTTTATTTTCCTGTAAAACGCCGGCAATCTTTTTTACTTCTTCATTGCCGGGAATGACTACTACCTGAATCGGAGTATCGCTTTTCAGTTTTTCATAACGGATAGCGGTATTCTGAAAAAGCGCAGTCAGCTTTTGTATATATGCTCTTTCTTTTTTTAGCGAAGGGAAAATTTTATAGGATGCCGCGATAGCGGCGGCGGCTGATTCTGGCAATGCCGTGCTATATATAAATTGACGGGAAAAATTGACAAGATACTGCTTTAGTTTTTCTGATCCGGCAATGGCAGCGCCATGGCACCCGCACGCTTTACCGAAAGTATGAATTCGGGCAAAGCAATCTTTCTGCAATCCCAGATGTTGTACCAGCCCCTCTCCTCTTTCGCCTGTTACACCCGTTGCATGGGCTTCATCTGTTATTAAGGCTGCGTTATATTTTTTACATACCGGAACCATTGCAGCTAACGGCGCCCTATCACCATCCATTGAAAACACTGATTCTGTAACCACGAAAATATTTTGAGAACTTTCCCTTGCAACAGATAATTTTTTTTCAAGGTCGGCGGCATCATTATGCAAAAATGAAAATGCAGCGGCAAACGACAGGCGAATGCCGTCCCGTATAGATGCATGACTCAGCTGGTCGTATAAAATAGCGTCTCCTTTTTGCGGCACACAACTTAATATGCCTGTGTTGGCGTCATAACCCGAATTAAAGATCAAAGCTGCCGGCGACTCATGAAAGGATGCAATCGCTTCTTCTGTTTCTTCAATCAGCCGGTAATTGCCCGAAAGCAGCCGTGAGCCGGTGCTCCCGTGAGAAAGGTCGCCGGGAATAATTTTTTCAATCAGCTTGTTTTTTACTATACCGAGATAATCATTGCTGCAAAAATCAGTCTTGCCGTTATTTGCAGTCAGCCGGCGCAAAGCGCCGGCCTGTTTTCTTTCATCTGTTTTTTTATCTAAGAAGCTTTCATCCATGAAATAAAATTAGCTATTTCAATAAATAGCAAATTCGTTTATTGAATTATTTTTGGCTTATGATATCGCAAGGCACCAAAAATATTCTGGGGCTGAAGCTCGTAACCGATCCTCGCTGGGTAGATCTCGCTTCTGTTTCGCTGGAGGAAATCCTGACCGATCATGCATGGTGTGAGCAGAAAGCCGCTACGAACTGTATTTCGCTCATCTCAAAATATAATGACAGGGAAGCGCTGGTAAGAGAGCTGTCCCCTGTTGTAACGGAAGAATGGGGGCATTTCCGCCAGGTGCTAACGGAAATGGATAAACGAAATTTAAAGCTGGGGCCGCAACGTAAAGATGAATATGTGAATAAGCTGCTTGAATTCGTTCAGAAAGGAGGAAGCGCCGAAGGAAGGTTTTTAGACCAGCTGCTGCTGATGGCCCTGATAGAAGCAAGGAGTTGCGAAAGGTTCAAGAGACTCAGCGAAGGACTAACGGATGCCTATATGCGAAATTTTTACCGGAGGTTCATGGAAAGCGAAGCGGGGCATTATACCTTGTTCATCAACCTTGCGGATGAATATATGGGTATGGAAAGAGTAAGAAAGCGCTGGAAAGAATGGATTGCCTGTGAAACAGAAGTGATGAAGAATCTGAAGGTGCGCGGAGACCGGGTGCACTGATTGGTTAATTAGTTGATCGGTTGAATGGGAGTTTTGACATATCTATGAATATGAATCAGCTTTGGGTGCTCTTTGTTTTGTAGCTAAATCACAAATCATACATCTTAAATCTTACATCGTACATTATTCTCACTTTATCGTCCTGAATATCCTGCTCCACCGGATGCCATGATCCACACTGAACCATATGAGGGATGCTTTTCCTACAATATGGTCTTCGGGTACAAATCCCCAGAAACGGCTGTCGAGCGAATTGTGCCGGTTGTCTCCCATCATCCAGTAGTAATCCATTTTGAAAGTATAAGTAGTGGCCGGCTGATTGTTTATATAATATTGCCCGTTTTTAAACTCAAGCTTGTTATGTTCATACGTATGAATGCAACGTCCGTAGCGGCTTATATTTTCGGCAGTCAGCGGTATGGTGGCTCCTTTTTTGGGTATCCACATCGGGCCGTAATTATCTACCGACCACGTAGCAGTGGTGGAGTCGTATGGAAATAAATAGGGGCTCCGGTCATATTCGCCGGGCACATAGGGTTTAATATCTTTCACAACCGGCATCATTTTCAGCAACGCCATTTCACCATCCGACATGCTTATTTCATATAAATTATTTTGAATTTGTTTCACCTGGTTCTTATTGGGATCTTCCGCCCATTCAATGCCAATGCCATGCAGCTGGTCAGGATCTAATGACGCCGAGGTAGTTACGTTATATTTGAATTCATGTTCCGGGGGCAGCGGTTGCTGTATGCCGTTGATATAAACATTTCTGCCGATTACCTGCAAGGTATCTCCGGCTACCCCCACGCATCTTTTGATGAAGTTCTCCCTTTCATCGACCGGGCGGGTAATAATTGCATCGCCGAACTGGTCCTGTACTCTTCTCCTGGCTTCATCCTCCGAAATATGTTCATCCATCATCCTTTGCCGGATCACCTGGTAATAGGTGATCTCTGAACCATAATTCGGATCATTGATTAATGTATCGTTGGCAGGAAAATTAAATACCACCACGTCATTTCTTTTTACAGGGCTGGAAAACCAGCGGATGTAAGGAAGTTCTATCCATTCAACATACCATTTGGTATTTACAAGCGGAAGGTTGCTGTGAATAAAAGGAACGGCCAGCGGCGTATTGGGGATCCGCGGGCCATAGCTGAATTTACTTACAAAGAGAAAATCATTTACCAGTAATGTTTTTTCCATGGACGGCGTTGGGATGGTATACGCTTCGAAAACAAAAGTACGGATGAGGGTGGCGGCTACCACGGCAAATACTGCTGCGTCTATCCATTCCCGTAAGATGGTCTTTTTATAATTCTTTACAACAGGAATGCCCGCATATCGTTCCATTTTGGAAAAGCCCAGGTAAGGGAAATAAAGGAACGGGAAAAAAACGGTAAGAAAGTGATGCCACAATCCAAACCGGCCAAAATGCTCAACAAATTTTATACAAATCCATATAGTTACGAACTGGCCTGCAATGGGTATTAACTGTAAAAAAAACCATATCTTCTTCAGTTCCATTTTGTTTACCATGCACCAGGTGTTGTATAAAGGAATCAAAGCCTTCCATGGTGCAATGCCGGCCTTTTTAAACATGCCGTATAACCCGATAAGACCCGCAATAAGAGTGATGATAAAGAGAAGTAGACCTATACTCATTTAGACGCTTTTTAAAGGCAACAAAAATACCGTTTTAAAATTCTTTACAAGAAACAGGTTAAAAATTGTTATCATTAGTTTAACAAAATCTGTTATCAGGCCGCACGTTCCTGTTCCAGGATTTTTTTAAATATTGAATTTACTTTATCCGCTTTGTTCATAATCATAAAGTGGCCGCCATCATCAATTATATAATCTGCTTTTACATACCTTACCGGAAAAATATGATCTTTTTTGCCATGAATATGAATCATGTTTTCCGGAATCCATTCATTTTTCCAGTTAAGTATCTGGTGCACGGCCCAACGGGTGTATTCAGGGCTGACACTGCCCCGGTATTCATTCACGAGCTGTAATTCTTCTTTATTTTCAATGCCGAGGTTATAATTTTCAACAGGTTTGATGATGTCAAAACTTTTGAGAGGAACCATTTTATCCAGCTTCATTTTGCCTGTAAGCCGCATCCAGCGGGGCATTTCATGATATGTTTTAACGCTGGAAATAATAATCACTTTTTCTGTATGGATCGTCTTTGCTATCTCGATGCCCATGATGCCGCCAAATGAAAGACCAAACAGCACCGGATTTTCATGCCTGATTTGGTCACGCATCCGCGATGCATAATGTGCTATCGGTTCATTTTGCAGCGGCGAAAGCCACTTTATAAAATGAACATCATTACCGGGAACACTGATTTTGGAAAAAACCCTTTCATCCGCCCCGAAGCCACTGATACAATAGATATGTTTCATTACGCCACGAAATATTTGAGACAAAGGAAGGGTTATTTCTTAGGCAGAACATACGCCTGGATATCATCTGCTGTGATCATTTTTCCTGAAAGAATAATAAGGCGTTCCACTACGTTACGCAGCTCACGCACATTACCGGTCCAGTTATATTTTTGAAGGAGCTCCATCGCTTTTTTATCCATCGATTTTTTGGGTTGTCCGTATTCCGTTGCTATATCTTCCAAAAATCTGTCTACCAGCAAAGGAATATCTTCCAGTCTTTCATTCAGCGAAGGAACATGCACGATAATTACCCCAAGGCGATGGTATAAGTCGAGCCGGAAACTTTTTTCTTCTACTTCCTTAAGCAAATCTTTATTGGTGGCTGCAATCACTCTTACATCCACGTTGATATCCTTGTCTGCGCCCACCCTTGTAATTTTTCCCTCCTGCAAGGCGCGCAATACTTTTGCCTGGGCGTTCAGGCTCATATCCCCGATCTCATCGAGGAATAATGTGCCGCTGTTTGCCTGCTCAAATTTTCCGATGCGTTGCTTCACTGCAGAAGTGAAGCTTCCTTTTTCATGCCCGAATAATTCGCTTTCTATAAGCTCTCCCGGGATGGCCGCACAATTTACCTCTACCAGCGGCCCGTCAGAGCGATTGCTCTTTTCGTGTATCCATCTTGCTACCAATTCTTTTCCCACGCCATTTTCGCCGGTTATCAATACCCTCGCTTCCGTGGGGGCAATTTTATCAATGGTTTCCTTTATTTTTTTTATGGCGGCGCTTTCGCCTACCATTTCCTGCACCTTGCTTACTCTTCTTTTCAGCACTTTCGTTTCTGCTACCAGCGATGTTTTTTCCATGGCATTGCGCAACGTGATCAGCATGCGGTTCAGATCCGGCGGCTTGGATATATAATCATACGCTCCTTTCTTCACGGCTTCCACTGCAGTTTCTATGTTGCCATGACCGCTGATGATAATGATAGGAACTTCGCTGTTTATTTCTTTTGCCTTTTCCAGAAATTCTATGCCATCTATCTTGGGCATTTTGATATCACATAATACGATATCAAAATTTTTTTCTTTAAACCTCCGGAGCCCTTCTTCGCCATCCGAAGCCTCTTCAATCTTATATCCTTCGTAGCTGAGAATTTCCGTAAGTGTCTTCCTGATACTTTTTTCGTCGTCAATAATGAGAATATGCGGCATCCTGTGTTGTATTTAGTAGTTGGCTTTCCGTATTTGGTCAAATGTACTGATTCCTGAAAATCGTACATCGTATATTTCAATTACTTTTCCTCCGCCTCCATCATCAGGTACGCTTTAATGAATCCATCGAGCTCACCATCCATCACAGGCCCCACATTGCCCACCTCGTAATCCGTGCGGTGATCTTTGATCATTTTATACGGATGGAAAACATAACTTCTGATCTGGCTCCCCCACTCTATTTTTTTCTTTGCGGCATTATTGATGTTTAGCTTTTCCTGGCGCCTGCGCATCTCTTCCTCGTAGAGCCTGCTCTTGAGCATGGCCATTGCCTTTTCACGGTTTTCGCCCTGGGTGCGCGCCTGCTGACATTCTACAATGATGCCGCTGGGCTTGTGCGTCAGGCGTACGGCCGTTTCTACTTTGTTTACATTTTGTCCGCCTGCGCCGCCGCTCCTGAAAAAAGCCCATTCAATATCCGCCGGATTGATTTTGATATCTACCGTATCGTCTACTAACGGGTACACGTATACGCTGGCGAAGCTGGTATGCCTTCTTGCATTGCTGTCGAAAGGTGAAATGCGAACGAGGCGGTGAACCCCGCTTTCCGCCTTCAGAAATCCATAGGCAAAAGGCCCGTCAAATTGCAGCGTGGCGCTTTTAATGCCGGCTCCGTCTCCCGACTGGTAATCGAGCTCCGTTACGCTCCAGCCTTGCTTTTCACCATACATCCTGTACATGCGCAAAAGCATTTCTGCCCAGTCCTGGCTTTCCGTTCCGCCTGCGCCGCTGTTGATCTGGAGAATAGCAGGAAGCTCATCTTCAGGTTTATTGAGCGTGCTCTTGAATTCTGCTTCTTCCACACCTGCTGTCGCTTTATCAAATGCTTCTTTTACCTCTTCTTCGGTAGCTTCTCCTTCTTTCCGGAAATCAAATAATACGGCAAAGTCATCGATCTTTTGTTCGACGGAGTGGTACAGATTCACCCAATATTCGTTCAGCTTAATTTCTTTTAAAATAGAAGTAGCGCGCCTGTTGTCGTCCCAAAAGCCGGGCGCCAGCGAAAGCTGCTTGTCATTTTCTATCTTTTCTTTGCGATTATCTACGTCAAAGAAACCTCCTCAAGACCAACAGCCGGTCTCTCAAATCTTTTAATTGTTCCTGTGTCATAAGTGCGCAAATATAGGAATCATTCAATTAAAAATTTGTTCATACTCATTTCCCGTAATTCGCCCATTTTTGAGATAAATTTGTTGTATGCAACCGATATTATTTCCATTTTTTGAGCGGGATCTGAATAAGTTAATTGAAGAGATCAGCCTTTATAAAAACGGGGAAGATATATGGAATATAAGGGAGGGAATCAATAATTCTGCCGGCAACCTCACCTTACACATAGTGGGAAACCTGAAGCATTTCATTGGCGCCACCCTGGGAAAAACGGGTTATGTGCGTGAAAGGGATAAGGAATTTTCTCTGAAAAATATTCCGCGCGATCAGTTAGTCGCTGAGGTAAAAGATACCATCCACATCCTGAAGAATACACTTTCAAGGCTGTCAGAAGAAGACCTCGAGAAAGATTTTCCCCTTCCCATTAACCATAGTGTTTCTTCTACCGTCACGGTACTGATTTATCTTTTAGCGCACCTGAATTATCATTTGGGCCAGGTGAACTATCACCGGCGTTTGATTGGCTGAGGCAATGTTCAGCGTCTTCTTCAAACAGCAACATACTTTGTAACTTGCATGGCATGGCCTTCAGCAGGATTATATTGACCGGGTATAAAAACTACCGCTCGCAGACATTTTCTTTTAATAAGAGAATCGTGGGTATATGCGGGTATAATGGTAAAGGCAAAACGAACCTGCTGGATGCTATCAATTATTTATGCTTTACCAAAAGCTATTTTTCAAAAACAGATGCATTGAATGTTTTCTTTGGCGCGGATGGTTTTCGCCTGGAGGCCGAGCTCAACGGCCATGCAGCTATTTCGCATCCGGCTACAAAGATTGTATGCATCTATCGCGGGTTTAAAAAAGAATTTTATATAGATGATGTTGCCTACACGAAATTTTCACACCATATCGGTAAATTTCCATGCGTAATGATCGCGCCTGATGATATTGAAATGATCACCGGCGGAAGCGAAGAGAGAAGAAAATTTCTCGACACATTGATCAGCCAGGTAGATGCCGAATACCTGCAGCAGCTGATTATTTATAATAAAGTTTTGCAACAGCGAAACGGATTCCTGAAAAATGAGGCTTTTCAATCCATCTTTGATCCGCAGCTGTTAGATGCATTGGATGCCCAGCTTATCCTGCCGGGTAAATATATTTTTAATTCAAGAAAGAAATTTTGTGAAAAGATCATTCCCTTAGTGCAGCAATTGTATGTGTATATTTCGGGCGATAAAGAAATTGTTTCATTAGAATACAACAGTCATTTGAACGGGAACAACTTTGAACAATTATTAAAAGACAGCCGTCAAAAAGATTTGCCGACGCAGCGCTCCAATGCCGGCGTACATAAAGACGATATCACCTTTTTACTGGATGATAATGTTTTTAAAAGTATAGCGTCGCAGGGACAGCGGAAAAGCCTGCTGTTTGCCTGTAAGCTGGCGGAGTTTGAGATTTTGAAAGTAATGAAGGGCGCGCCACCCCTGCTCCTGCTCGATGATGTATTTGAAAAACTGGATGAATTAAGGATGAAGAATTTATTAAACTATGTTTGCAAAACAAATTCCGGGCAGGTATTTATAACCGATACGCATCGCGAAAGAATGGAATCGGCGCTGCATGAATTTGATGGTGAAGTGCAGATCATTGAGTTGTGAGGGGTGAATGGTCAGTAGTCAAGGGTCAGTAGTCAATGGTCAATGTGTTTGTGTCTAAGCTGAAGTTGTTATGGTATATTTGTAAAGAAATCTTGTTACATCGTATATAACTCAGGATGAGTTTTCTTAAATAGATTTTTCCTTATGGGTGAATTTTCGATCGGCGAAGCATTACAGCAGTTTTTAAAAAACAGCCGCCTGAAAGGGGGCTTACAGGCATTGCAAATAGAAGAAGCATGGGAAAATATTATGGGTAAAACCATTGCGAAGTATACAGATAAAATCGAGATCATTAATCATACGCTTTTTATAACTACGCAGGTGGCGCCGTTGAAAAATGAATTAATTTATCAAAAAGAAAAAATAAAAGAAAGAGTAAATGAGGCTTTGGGAGAAAAGGTGATAAAGGAAGTGGTGGTGAAATAATGTACGATGTACGATGTGAAATTGCCTATTTGAGTTTTATCCGGGGATCAATTATTCCATATAAGATATCGGAGAAGATATTTACCAAAATAAAAACACCCGCAGCAAATAATACGGAACCCATTACTACCGGGTAATCCAGCTTTTCCAGGGCGTCTACAGTTACTTTGCCTAACCCCTGCCAGCCAAATATATATTCCACAAAAAAGGCGCCTGCCAGCAATTCAGCAAACCATCCTGTAATAGCAGTTATCACCGGGTTAAGCGCATTGCGCAGGGCATGTTTATAAATCACGCGGTTCCTGCTCAGCCCTTTTGCATAAGCGGTTCTGATATAATCCTGGCTGAGCACATCGAGCATAGAGCTCCTGGTAAGCTGTGTAATGATGGCCAGTGGCCGGATACCCAGCGTAATGGCCGGAAGAATTAAATTTTGCAAAGTAAGATAACGTTCACCTGTTGTCTCATCAATATTATACCAGTTGCCCGTGAGCGGAAGGCCGGTATAGGCATGCAATACAATGCCGAACACATAGGCAATTACAATCGCCATAAAGAAGGAGGGCGCTGAAATGCCGATCACGCTTGCAAAAACCGAAGAAGTATCTATCCACGTATTCTTTTTAACTGCAGCAAGAATCCCTAAAAAAATTCCGCCGGTAATGGCAATCAGCATAGCGGCACAGGCAAGCAGCGCCGTTCCGGGTAAGGCTTCCATCAACACATCAATCACGTCTTTTTTGGTTTGATAACTTCTGCGCAGGTAGGGAAGCTTAATGCCAACTTTAATATTTCCGCCGATGAAAAATCCCCGCAGTTTTTTTTCACTGATATCCTTTGCTGTATAAAACGAAACAGGAGAAACATCATTTACATACAAAACAAATTGCTTCCATTTGGGTTGATCGAGATAAAGTTCCTTGCGGATGTTGTCTAACGTTTTTTTATCTCCTGTTTGCCCAACCACTAATCTGGCAGGATCGGCGAGCCCCTGGAAGATGATAAATACAATTACCACCACGCCAAATAATACCAGTAATCCGTAGAGTAATTTTTTGATGATGAATCGAAGCATGTATCGTGATTAGTTCATTTGTTATCAGAGATTAGGAAAAGGTTATTGGTCATTAGTCATAATGTCATTATTACCACAAGAACTAATCGCTGTTTCCTGATGATTACTACTATTGACAATGGTCAATGGTCAATTGGCTGTTGACTTCTCCCACCTCAATGATACACCTTATCAAAATCTGCCCATGCCCATTTGTTCTCCACCACGGGTCCGCTCATCAGGTACAGTTCAGGATTGGTGCGGGCTGCCGTTTTTAAAGAGGTGCCGTCGAGAGTGAGAACGGGCAGATTCAAACCATTTTTATCATTAAAAAACTTTTCCGCCGCTTCAGGCTCCGACGTAATTACAAACATCGGGACGCTCACATGCCTGGCATAGGTATAAATTGTTACAAAGTCCTTCATCCATTTATCCGACCCGTCCGGGAGGCCTTTTACAAAGAATAAATAATAATTGCCGTGCGTATTTAAAACAGCATCTGTGGTATCATTTCCCGAAGCCGTGGTGAGGAAGAAATCTTTTACCGGCGGTTCATTATCTTTCCCTTTTTTAACAATCACATCTTCTCTTCGTACAAATTCCCAGGTTGAATCAGGCAGGTTCTTTTCGGTAAACTCCTGTTCTTTTCCATCTTTTTTATAATAAAATCTGAACTCTTTTTGATCCGGTACTGCATCGGCAGGCACTTTTCTTTCTTCTATTAGATTTGCTCCTTTTTTAAACGGAAGGCAATCCCTGAATGGCCCGTGCTGTAATACATACCACTGCAGTCCGAGTACGGCAGCGGTAGAACTAACAATTACAATAAAACTAACTCCCGGCATTACGACAGGCCGTATGTACTTTACCCCGGCGTAAATGATCAGCACCAGCGCCAGCAGAACGAGATCTTTTATAAACGAACCCATGGCAGGCAATGGAATGCAATCGCCAAAACAGCCGCAAGTGGCTATTTTGCCCGAAAGAACGGCATAGCCTGTTAAGAAAGCAAAGAAGACAATCAATAGCACCAGCAGCTTGCTGAAAAATTTTTTCCAGGTGCCCAGTAAAATCCCGACACCCACAATTATTTCCAGCGTGATCATAATAATGGAAAACGGCAGTGCATATTTATCCAGCCACTGCATAAAATGCGTCAGCGATTCGTTCTGCGCCCACACATCAAAAAACTCCTGCATTTTATAAGACAGGCCCAAAGGATCATTGGCTTTTACCAGGCCGGAAAAAATGAAAAGTACTCCAACGAGAACTCTTGCAATGTTTACAATTATTTTCATGTGCTTGCTATGCGGTTACGTTTTCAGAAAGTATTAATGCAAAGGCAGCGTAATTGATGATATCAAGATAATTGGAATCTATGCCTTCGCTGATAATGGTCTTGCCTTCATTCTGCAGGATTTGTTTGATGCGAAGCACTTTGGAAAGTATCAGGTCGGCAAAACTTTCCTGGCTCATATCTCTCCACGCCTCGCCGTAATCATGATTTTTATTTTCCATCAGTTGTTTTGCGCGGGCCGCCTGCTGGTCGTATTGCGCTACCGCTTCCTCTACCGGAATATCTTCCACTTCCTCATCATGAATATCCAGTTGTATGAGGCCAATGATTGCATAATTCAAAATCCCTTTGAATTCTGCTGTAACGTCATCATCAATTTTTTGCCTTCCTTTTTCCTGGATGTTGCGGATGCGTCTGGCTTTTATATACAACTGGTCGGCAATAGAGATGGTGCGGTACACGCGCCATGAGGTACCATAATCTTTTGTCTTTTTGATGAAAATATCACGGCAGCTTTTTATGACGTCGTTGTATTGCTGATCGGTGCTAACTTGTGGCATAATTGATAGCGGCAAATTTAAACATAATGGAAATGTTTACATTGAACTGTAAGGGAAAATTTTTATGGACAGAGAAACCTCTGATAATGGGCATTCTGAATATCAACACGGATTCATTCTATGAAGGCAGCCGTTTTTTGCAGCCGGCCGAGGCTTTGGGAGAAGCGCAACGCATGGCGGAAGAAGGCGCCGATATCATAGACATCGGCGGACAAAGTACCCGGCCCGCAAGCGGGCGTATCCCGGCAGAAGAAGAGCTGGATCGCGTACTGCCTGTTGTAAAATTGCTTACAGAAAAATTGAATGAAAAAATTATTCTCTCTATAGATACCTATCACAGTGGCGTGGCAAAGGCCTGTGTGGAAGCCGGTGCTTCTATGGTAAATGATATCAGCGGAGGCGAACTGGATAAAGAAATGATATGCACCGTGGCAGCACTGAATGTTCCGTACATATGCATGCATATGAAAGGTGTTCCGGAAACGATGCATATAGATATCCGCTATGAAAATGTTGTAACAGAAGTGCTGGATTTTTTTATAAAAAAAACCGATGAATGCAAACATGCCGGTATAAAGGATGTTATCATTGATCCCGGTTTCGGTTTTGGCAAAACGCACCGGCACAATTTTCAGTTGCTGAAGCAGCTCTCCGTTTTCAAGATGCTTGAGAGGCCAATAATGACCGGTATTTCGAGAAAGTCGGCTATTTATAAAACATTGGGTACAACCGCTGAACAGGCATTGAACGGCACCACTGTATTACATACGATTGCCCTGTTAAACGGAGCGAATATTTTGCGGGTGCACGATGTTAAAGAAGCAGCGGAGACTATTCAACTGGTACAGGCTTACGGTAATGCATAAACGAAAACGCCGCGGCATTGCCGCGGCGTAGATGTCCTGTTTTCAAAATTTATTTTTTCTTTGCATTGGCAATGCTGTCTGCCTTTGTTTTCTCTTTCGCCTTCTCTCTCATTTTATTAAATTGTTCCACCATCTCTTTTTGCTTTTCCTGCATCATTGCTTTATACTTGTCGGCGCTCATTACATCCTCTACGGATACATCGAACATCAGCGGGGTATTGGGCTTTACCACGCCACCCGCTCCCCTGGAACCATATGCGAGGTAGGACGGAATGAATAACCTTCCCTTACCGCCTTTTTTGAAGAGCTTTAATCCGTCGGACCATCCTTCAATAGCACCGCGCGCCTGGCCTACTACAAACGTATAGGGCTTCACTGATTTACCGGTAGAATCATAGCTTGAATCAAATTCTGTTCCTTCCAGCGTTTTGGCTCTGTAATCCACCGTCACGGCTTCACCGCTGTCTACCGCAGGGCCATCGCCCGGTGTTGTTATCTCCACATAAGTTCCTTTTGCCGTCTTTGTTGCCCTGATGTTGTTTTTTGCCAGGTAATCGCTGATCGTTTTATCATCAATCCCTTTTTGTTTTTCCGTGGCAATGGAATCAATTCTTTTCATTTCATTCATGGTCTCAGTTTTTGCCGCTGCAATTTTTATCGGGTCAGTAAGTACATCCAGTATTTTGAAATGATTACTGAGATATTTTCCTTTTTGAGCAAAGGGCGGCAACTGGGTTACCTTCATAAGCGAATCAGTAGATACACGGGTAATTATACTGTCGCCATTATAAGCAGAAGTAAATATTTCCAAATATTCTGCCGGCAGCCTTGTGGAATCAATTTCAATAATTTGAGGTACGGTATCGAAAGGCGGAGTAGATAGCAGGGAATCGCTGTAATATGTTTGCAACGTGTATTTAACTGCATTGCCATATTTCACACGGACGCCACTGCCTCCGAAGGTTTTATATTCAAGCTTCAGGTTCCCTTTATTGGTTGTTTTAAAGGGCTGTTCCTTACACCCGGCAATCAATAATAAAACTGCTATTGCTGCAAGGCTGATTGTTTTATTCATGTTGTTTTTTTTATTGTATTAACTGTTTAATTCTTTCTCATTTTCTTTCAGGGCCGCTTTAAATTTTCTCACCACTTCTTCCAGCGGCTCTGAATTTTTTCCTCCCGCCGCATTGAAATGGCCCCCGCCATTAAAATATTTTCTTGCAAATGTATTTACATCAAAACCACCCTTGCTGCGAAATGAACTTTTTCTTTCGTCTCCGCGGTCAATGATAATGGCGGCGAGCTTAATACCTTTTATGCTCAAAGGAAAATTTACCAGGCCTTCCGTATCTCCTGTCTTGATGTTGTATTTGATCAGGTCCGATTGCGGGATAGTGATCAGCGCCGCGTTATATTCATAAAAAATTTCCATTCTGTTGAGCAATACATTTCCGAAAAAACGGAACCTGTTTTCAAGAAAGTTATCAAAGAGATTTTCATGAATAATGCTGTGCTCCAGCCCGCGGTCTTTTAAATCGGCCACCATCCGGTGCACGCTCGCTGAAGTAGAAGTAAAGCGGAAAGAGCCGGTGTCGGCCATTACACCTGCATACAGGCAATCGGCAGTTGCTGTATTTATCCTGTCTCCGTGTCCTGAGGAGATGATAAAATCATATATCATTTCCGAAGCGGAGCTTTTTTCCGGATCACTGATGCCGTAATCAAAGTCTTCTGTTTTCGGTTGCTGATGATGATCTATCAATATACGCTTTGCCGCCGAGGAGCGGATAACCGGCTCCATATATTTGGTGCGATCCAGCACATTGAAATCAAGGCAGAATATCCATTCAGCCTCTTTCAAAAAAGCAATACCTTTTTCTGATTGCGATTCAAAGTCGATAACACTTTTTGCCGCAGGCATCCAGTTAAGAAATGCCGCCCAGTTGGTGGGTGATATTACCGTAACGGTATGCCCGAATTGAATAAGAAAATGATACAGGGCCAATGCCGATCCCATTGCATCAGCATCAGGCTTCTGATGAAAGGTAATAACAATGTTCCTTGGCGTTTCGAGCAAACCGAATATTTCGCTGATGGGCTTCATAAAAGGCTGCAAAAGTACACGGAATTCGCCAATTGACAAATTACCTCATTTACCCGGTAATGTATCAGATGGAATTATATCCCGCTGATTACGCTGATGCATTGTCCGGGATAATTTGCGTCATCTGCGGGAACTGTTTTGAAATTGAGACGCTACCCGTTTACTCAGCCTTCCATACATTGTTATCAAAATTGACGTCCGGGAAAATATGTTCCGGATCGATGCTCACACTTTTAAGCGCTTCCGTTGTATTCAGTTTTTGAATCCATGCTGAACCATTCTGCCAAATCTCTGCCGGAATCTTTATCATGTCCTTTTTGCCACTTACGGTTTCGTATTGCAAATAAACAGGCATGGCCATCTGATCGAGATTCTCAATGGTTACCAGTGCGCCTTTAGTGGAATCGTTATCTACATATTTTACATTCGTCACCGCCTGGTCGAGCTTATAGTTATAAATAAACATTCCCTTCCAGAACCATTCAAGGTCTTCGCCGGCTGCATTTTCTATAGTTCTGAAAAAGTCCCACGGCGTGGGATGCTTATAGGCCCATCTTCTGATATAGGTTTGAAATGAATAATCAAAAACTTTTGGTCCCAGGATCTGGTCTCTCAAAAGCGATAACGCATAACCCGGCTTATAATAAAGCGCCATGCCGATGTTGGCTTCCTGCAATGCATCCGGCTCGCTCATCACCGTTTCAGATTTACTGCCAAACATATATTTATAAAGGGGAGAACGGTCGCGTTCTTTGCGTACGTATTCGCCATTATTAAAGTCTTCCGTTCCGAGCGTGTTGATAAATGTATTGAAACCTTCATCCATCCAGCCATACTTTCTTTCATTGCTGCCCACCACCATCGGGAACCAGGTATGTCCGAATTCATGAAGCGTTACCCCAAAGAGCCCTCCCCTTTTGGATTTGGAATTGCAGAAAACAATACTGGGATATTCCATTCCGTTGATATTGCAGGCCACGTCCGTAGCTGTGTTGTAAGGATATTCAAACCATCTTTTGGAATAGTCTTCAATACTTGCCTTGGTGTATTCGGTAGCTCTTCCCCATGCAGTGTCTCCGTCAGATTCTACAGGATAAACACTCATGGCCAAACCCTTTCTGCCGGATGGGAAATTCATTCTTGCTGCATCCCATATAAAGGCGGTGGAAGCCGCCCACGATACATCCCTTGCATTATTCAGCTTAAAATGCCAGGTAATATCTCCCTTTTTTTGGGGCCTTGATGCCGGATCGGTAACTTCTGCTGCAGTACGGATCATTACAGTCTTATCACTATTGCGCGCTGCTGCCAGTCTTTTAATCTGGGTGGGCGTTAATACATCCTGGGGGTTTTGTAATTCACCTGATCCTACTATCAATTCTTTTGAAGGGGCGGTGATATAATAATCATAGTCTCCATAATCAAGATAAAACTCACCTGCACCGAGATAAGGCAAGGTATTCCATCCTTCAATATCATCATACACACACATGCGCGGATACCATTGCGCTATGGCATATATTTTACCATTCTTTGTCTCCTCAATCCCAGTTCTGTCCGAACCGTGCTCGGGTATGGCATACGAATAAGCAATCTTAATAGTAACCACTCCCCCGTTGGGTTTTAAGGGTTCTTTCAAACGTATTTGCATACGCGTATCGGAAATAACGGTATCAGCATTGGCTTCTGATATCTTGCCATTTTGTGAAGCAACTATTTTTACTGATTTAATATCCACGCCGCCTTTGAATGTTGAATTCACATCTCCATACCTGCTTCTGCGTGTTGCGGGCATCTTTGCCTGGCCACGGGAAGTAAGGCTGAATAGATTCTGATCAAGGTACAGCCATAGAAAAGGCAATGCCTGCGGACTGTTGTTGGTATAAGTGATGGTGACATTTCCGGATATTTCATCTTTGACATCATCCAACGTTGCATAAATTTTATAACTCGCCTTGTTGGTCCAGTACTTTGGGCCGGGTGCTCCGTCTGCTCCGCGATATTCATTTACGGAGGAAGGATAAAAGTTGGGATTCCACAGATCATGTTCATTGAATGTGGAGCCGGTTTGTGCAACAGCCGGGACGCTGATGAAAATACAAAGTGTGCCGAGTAGTTTTTTTACATTCATCTGGATTATTTTTTTATTGAAAGATATTGTGTGTGAAAAAAGGTCAGGAGAAAATATGATGATAGTGCGGAAATAATGGATAACTGGTATTTCTTTCGATCCATTTGTCAGAATTCTTTTTGCCATGTTACACCGGCGCTGCCGGTAATACCCTCAATAGGAGGCTGTAATTTTTTTATAGATATATTAATTGACCGAAGTTCCGGAAATTCCCGGTGAATTTCATTGCCAATTTCCATAATTACCGTTTCCAGTAATGGCGCAGGCACATTCATTCTTTCAAGAACAATATTATAAAGGTCGGCATAGTCGACAGTATCGTCTATAGAATGTATTACATCCGCTGCTTCGTGAAGCTCCGCGGTAACATTCACAATATATTCATTACCCAGTATCTTTTCCTCGGGGTGAATACCATGAAAAGCATGAAAATGTAAGTCATGAAGATGCACCTGTATCATCTCATTTACAAAAAATTATGAATCAAATTTAAAATTTTATTTCATTAACCTGCCTTTATTTCTTTTACTGATTGCGTATGCTCCAGCAAGCTTAGGTATCTCTCCGCATCCAGGGCTGCCATGCATCCGCTTCCGGCCGCCGTCACTGCCTGGCGATACGTTTTATCCTGCACATCACCTGCCGCAAATACTCCTTCGATATTTGTTTTTGCGGTTCCGGGAATAGTTTTTATATATCCGGTTTCATCCATATCGAGCCATCCTTTGAAGATATCTGAATTGGGTTTGTGGCCAATAGCTACAAAATAAGCGCTTACCGGAATTTCCTGCTTCTCGCCGGTTTTATTATCCCTTATTCTTACAGCTTCTACTTTATTATCACCCAATACTTCATCCACCTCGGTGTTCCAGTATACCTTAATGTTGGGCGTGCTTAATACCCGATCCTGCATTACTTTGCTGGCGCGAAACTGGTTACGTCTTACAAAATTGTGTACTGTACTGCAGATCTTGCTCAGGTATAAAGCTTCTTCAGCAGCCGTATCGCCTCCGCCGATAATGCAAACTTCTTTTCCCCTGAAGAAAAAACCATCACAGACAGCGCAGGCGCTTACGCCAAAGCCATTTAACCTTTGTTCACTTTCCAGCCCGAGCCATTGCGCACTGGCACCGGTTGCCACAATCACTGCATCTGCTTCTATCCATTTTTCTTCATCTATCTCTACTTTGAATGATCCCGGTGAGAAATCGACTTTAGTCGCCATCCCATACCGGATATCTGTTCCCATACGCCTGGCCTGTGCTTCAAATTCAACCATCATTTCCGGTCCCTGCACGCCATTGGGATAACCGGGATAGTTTTCTACTTCCGTGGTGATAGTGAGCTGGCCGCCCGGCTGGATACCCTGGTACAACACCGGCTTCAGATTTGCCCTTGCTGCATAGATAGCGGCAGTATATCCTGCGGGCCCTGACCCGATGATCAAACAATGCACATGTTCGTTTTCGATGCTCATAATTCGTATAAATTTTTCAAATGTAATTCTTTTGTAAAAAAGATAAAATGATACAAGTTACTTCGGTATGATGAGGGTCTTGTATTGTGGCGCATACCCGCAAAATGCACCCAACGCCCCGTTGCTGATATTTCCCAGCACCTTATTGGGCGAAGCAAATGGATTACCGATGCTCTGGTAGGCAAATTCCATTGTAAGCCAAAACTCATAAGTTGATTTATCAATGCTGCTTACTTTTAATGTTACGGTGTCACCCCGGTGAAAAAAATTCTTATCAAAAGATACAGGATTATTGCGGTCGATACCCGGCGTCACTTTTAAATCGTAAGTAGTGCCGTCAATTAACTCATCGTCAAATACTGATTGTTGTCCGGGTAAAAAAGGTTGGCTGTTCACTTTGGTAAAATATCTCACATAGTTTCCCAAACCCGGGGGATCGGTTGCACGGACGTACACATCCACGTCAGTTGTATCTGTTGCAAATGGCGTGGGTTTCCACCAGACCGAATCCAGCTTTTTGCCCGGCTCGGGTATAGAGGTGGTGGCATCATATTCCTGTCCGTTTGCAATAATCTTTAACGCATAGGTAGTGTTTATTGCACCCATGAAAGGAGAAGCGATATTGGCGGTATCTACAGAATAATACCAGAGGGTATATCCTGCTGCAGAGTCAACGGTATATTCTTTTAATGCCTGCGATTGGCTTCCATCCGATATGGTAACAGAGGCATTATGCACAAACGAAGTATCCAATGCTTCGGGCGAAATTCTGCTGAAGTAGCTAAAGCTCTTTGAAAGCACTACCACAGGCGGCTGGCCCGCTTCAATGCTGGCGTCTACCACCAGCACACCGGGTACTGCTTTTAGTTTGAAATTGATATTTTTTTCGCAGGAGTACAAACCCAGTACACACAATAAAATACCGATACGCTTCATGAGGTGCAAAGTTATTGCAATAGTGCATTATAAATGTTTTGTACCATGGAGAGAAATTTTCCAGCGGATGGGCCCTGATTTATCCACTGAATTGTGCAAAAGTTTTTCATTAAAAATGAAAATGGACGACAGACCGGATAATCGTTCACCGGGTGTTTTACTCTCCTCTAATATGTTGGAAAAAAGGCGCCCCGCTTTTCAGCGGGGCGCCTTTAAAAAAATCAAATACTACTTATCCTAAATAAGCTTTTAATGCGCTGCTGTATCTTGCTTTTTGAAGGCGTTTGATAGCGCGTTCCTTTATCTGACGAATACGTTCCTTGGTAAGGTCGTATTTCTGGCCTATTTGTTCAATAGTAACACCGTTTTCTCCGTCGAGACCGAAGTAGGCGTTTACGATTTCTGCTTCGCGCGGGCTCAATGATTTCAATACCCTGCGGATTTCATTTTTCAGTGAATCGTGCATTACATCCTCGTCGGTTTCTCCATGGCCCTTTAACAAATCACCCATCGCTACATCTTCCGCTTCGTGCACCGGGGCATCCAATGAGGTATGCCTTGTATTGCTTTGGAAAATGTTATTGATTTCCGTAACGCTCATTTCAAGGATTTCCGAAAGTTCTTCAGTAGAAGGTTCTCTTTCGTGCTCCTGCTCAAAAGCCATGTAAGCTTTGTTAGCTTTGTTGTATGTGCCTATTTTGTTTTGTGGCAGGCGGACTAATCTTCCCTGCTCTGCCAGGGCCTGTAAGATGGACTGGCGGATCCACCATACTGCATAAGAAATAAATTTGAAACCTTTGGTTTCATCAAAGCGTTGTGCCGCTTTTATTAATCCGAGGTTCCCCTCGTTGATAAGATCGCTTAATGACAGCCCCTGGTGTTGGTACTGTTTTGCAACTGAAACTACGAAACGCAGATTGGCGGTAGTGAGACGCTCCAGGGCTCTCTGGTCGCCCATTTTAATTTTCTGTGCCAAAATAGTTTCCTCTTCCGGGGTGATCATTCCGATCTTTGAGATTTCCTGCAGATATTTCTCAACCGCCTGTGAATCGCGGTTGGTAATCTGTGTAGCAATTTTAAGTTGCCTCATGTTGGTATATAGTTATTAATTAAAACTCTTCTTTTTCAGGAAGATGCTTATTAGACATCAAAAGTTGGGGAAATGCTGCAAAAGATGTGTTAATCGCTTTTACTTCCAAAACCATATACAAATTTACAACGTGGTTTTTGCATTTCATAGCTTTTGTTAAAAATAAAATAATTATTCTCAGCAAGATGCCATAAATTGACCTCCAGAATTTCTTTGCAAACTGGGCCTGCGCCTGCTTCTAAAAAATAATTTATCGCAATGATTGATTACCGTTCAGACACATTTACCAAACCTTCTCCACCTATGCTGGAAGCTATGTTCAGGGCCAAGGTAGGAGATGATGTGTTTGAGGAAGACCCCTCTGTAAACCAATTGCAGGCATTTGCCGCCGACCTTTTTGGCATGGAAGCCGGTTTATTTTGTCCCAGCGGCACCATGACCAACCAGGTAGCTATCAAATGTCATACCCAACCCGGAGATGAGGTAATATGTGACAGGCTCAGCCATATTTACATATATGAAGGGGGCGGTATTGCCTTTAATTCAGGATGCCAGGTAAAGCCTGTAGCCGGCGACCGGGGAAGAATCAGTGCAGAGCAGGTAAAAGCGTCCATCAATCCAAATGATGTGCACAAGCCGGTTTCAAAGCTGGTGAGCCTCGAAAATACTGCGAATCGCGGCGGAGGCAGTTGCTATACGCTGGAAGAGATTATGCAAATAAAGGAAGTATGTGTTAGAAATGACCTGAAGCTGCACCTTGATGGGGCAAGAATTTTTAATGCCCTGGCAGAAACGAAGGAAAAGGCAAAAGACCATGGAAAAATATTCGACAGTATTTCGGTATGCCTGAGTAAAGGATTGGGGGCTCCCGTAGGCAGTGTGTTGCTCGGCAATAAATCATTTATTCAAAAAGCAAGAAGGGTAAGGAAAGTCTTTGGCGGAGGGATGCGCCAGGCGGGTTTCCTGGCTGCCGCGGGTTTGTATGCGTTGCAGAATAATATCAGCCGTCTTCACATCGATCATCTTCATGCGAAAAAAATTGCAGAAGCATTGTTGAAAAAATCATTTATCGGAAAAATGATGCCGGTAGAAACCAATATTCTCATATTTGAAGTGCAGGATCATTTTACCCCGGTATCATTTGCTGAAAAACTTAAGCAACATGACATACTCGTAATGCCTATTTCAGAAAGCCAGGTGCGCATGGTATTGCACCTCGATGTGACGGAAAGCATGGTGAATGATACGATCGGCTTAATTCACTCAATGTAACTGTAATTACCCAACTAATTTTATTACATTAACATCCGCTTAAGTCATTTTTAAGTAAAACCTTTTTACGTATTTAATTTTAATAACAGTTTAGCAAAATTTATGTAGACATTTGATCCGTAATTGGAGAAACCCATACCATCTTAATCAGCATGATCCATCTTTTTCACCTATTCTCCAATAATTCCGGTTTCAGTGAAGCATCTATCTTTGTTGCTTCACTCATTATCTGCTGGAATATTGAGAGCCTCGCCGGACTGGCGACAAATTACAGGAAATGGAAACACGCCTTTGTAAATTCCCATTTTATTTTAACAGGAATGCTTCCTCAACTGCTTGTCGGTATTCTCTTTGTACGAACGATACACTGGACCCATGAGCATCATTTTGGCCTGACCTATCATATGGGCATAGGAAGAAATAAATGGTACCTGTTTCTTGCTACGTTCGTTTTGCTTGACCTCGGAGAATATGTTTATCACGTGCTCATGCACAAAATAAGGCCCCTCTGGCTGTTTCATGCAGTGCATCACAGTGATCATTTTGTGGATGTTTCAACGACCCTTCGCGAACACCCCGGGGAAAACCTCATCAGGAATTGCTTTACGCTGCTGTGGGTGGCTGCCACCGGGGCGGTGTTCCGGACCTTCTTTTTACGCCAGCTGATACAAATCGTGTCTAACATTTTTGTGCATATGCATTATCGCCTGCCGGATAAACTTGATTCCATAGTCGGCATGATCTTCGTTACTCCCAATATTCATCATGTGCATCATCATTTTGAAAGGCCCTATACGGATTGTAATTACGGAGATGTGCTGAGCATCTGGGATCATCTGTTCGGTACGTTTCGCATGCTTCCCTGTGAACAAATCATTTTTGGAGTAGATATTATGATGGATCAAAAGATTAATTCGCGATATATTCCATTAATGAAATTCCCGTTCGGGAGGCATAAAAGAAGATTGCCATAACCTCCGATTCTTCCTTGATACGCGGCCAACATAATTTTGAAAAATTATTTTTTTTGGATTTCTCATCAGCCTTCCGGTCACATGGCTCTCTGGAATGATCACACAGTAAATACAGTGCGGGATGGATACTTGTATTCACGGCTTTCATACAGGCCAGGCGAAAGGTATGGTCAAAGAACAACCGTAAAAAGAAAACCGGGGCTATAGTAAAACTGCTTTATGAAAAATAAATAATTATTTTCACCATTTTAAAATAACCACCGGATGAGAATTTTTCACATTGCCATCTTTGCCTTTTTTCTCGGTATTTCATCTGTATCTTTTGCACAGAGCCGCGACAGCCTGTTGAATATCTACAATTCTCAAACCATTTACCGTTTCGGAAATAAATTTGTTAAAGGAAATAATGTACTAACCTATGAACAGCTTACACATGAATTTACTTCTCCGCGCACACTTTCATTATATCTTATCTCAAAAAGGAAAGCCGGCGTTGCAAGGGTATTTAATCTCGGGTCATTTGCTGTTTTTGTTGTTTCATTATTTGTAAAAACCAATACAGCCGGATCAATCGGTTTTGCAGCAGGCACCGGCGCACTGAGTCTCACAGGTCTTTATTTTCAAACCCAATCATCCATGTATATTGAAAGGGCTTTATGGGAACACAACCGGGAACAATTGTTTGGTAGAAATTGAAAACCGGGTATATAAACAATACATTGGCATTTGAATAACGAGTATAGGTTGGTATGGAGACATGCGGCAATAATTTTCCGGTTGACAAAAAAAATTATAAATAATTGTTGTTTCGGGTGCCCGATACAAAACAACCCCGCCAAATGCTGACGAGGTTGTATACCCCCCTATAATTCTTTGCGTGGAAAATTATTATTTTAGTAATTTTTCAGTTGTTGTTTCGGCACCGCAATGTACCTGCATCATGTACATGCCCTTTGATAAACCGCCTAATCCCGTCACTGTCAGAATGGTTGACCCGGTATGTATATCATAAGTTTTATTAAACAGGGATCTGCCGTTAAGATCAACGATACGAATATTTATTATCCCGGCCGTTGCAGATGAAACCGACACATTCACTTTATCTGTAAATGGACTGGGATAAACATTATTTATCCGGGTTCCGCTAATATTTACCTTTAATAATACAACATTGCTGTAAGTATAATCTCCATTTACATCTGTAGTTTTAAGCCTGTAATAATTATTGCCTGTGCTTACGTTTGCATCGTCAAATTCGTAGGTCTTTTTTGTACTGGCATTTCCAGCAGCTTTTACATTACCAATGGCAGAAAAGCTGACGCCGTCTGTACTGCGCTCTACTTCAAAAGAGGCCGTATTATTTTCCTGCCAGGTATCCCAGGTTATTTGAGCTTCCTTATTTATATATTGAGCTGCTAATGCGGCAAGAGTTATATCAAGCGTGTGGGGTGTACAAAGGCCGGCATTGAAAAGACAGGCCTTTCCGACTCCATTATCGCCTGCAACCAGCCCAAACAGCGTGCTATAGGTATTGCCAAGATTTAAAAGGCCTGATCCGAAATCAAGCGTCTTTGCAGGGCAGCCTGCCAGGATGCGAGAACCTGCGCCCATCCCTTTTGTATACCCGGCTCCGGCTACGCTATATCCTGTTAACGAGGCAGCATTCACTCCAAGGAATGCATCCGTATTGGCGGTTAAAGTCCATGCCGGGGCAGCCTGGTAAGTGCCGTCGGCATTTCCAAGATATACATAAGCAGCGCCCCCGGCAATATTCGTATTTATAAGCTGGCTGCCCGATGAAGCAGGTTCACCCACAATTATATCAGCAATACCATCACAGTTTACATCTAAAGTATTATCCATTGAATAGCCAAACAGCAGGTTGCTTTGTATAAGCTGCAGGATGTTGCTGCTATTACGGGGCGAGCTTAATACCTGGTCGGGAGATACATATCCCACAGGAGAAGATGATTTCTTTTTGAAGACGCTGACTGTTCCGGTTTTCAACTGGAGTCCCGATATATTTACCAGAGCGCCTCCGAGGGGCGCCCCCACCAAAATATTCCCGTTCCTTGCACCTGCTGCATTTCTTACACCTTTTACTGATGTTCCGAATAAATTAGCAACATTGGCAAGAGTGCCCGTAAGGTTTGTGAGAAGGCTACCGGAGCTTGCAGTAAGTGTAGTGCCTGCAGTTGTATTTATTCCACTACCGGTGCCATAATATACCATTGCGCTGCCTTGTAATAATTTTCCATTCAGTAAACCATTAATGGAGCTTAAATCAATTCCTGCAGGTGCAGAGACCACTACATCCGGCTTGCCATCCCCATTATAATCGCCAAGCCCGTCAACACTATACCCGAATAACAGTCCGTTTATATTTGAGCTTAGAAGGCCAATTCCCAAAATGTCGGATTTCGGTGGCGTAAGGGAAACCATAGTTCTGCTGTTATCAGCTGCATTGGACAGAAAAATAAATGCACCGCCCGATTGTACATCTGCGGTGTTCCCAAATAAGCCACTCTTCACACCCGCATAGGCAGGCGCGCCTACTATGATATCCTTTTTTCCGTCACCATTCAAATCCTCCGTTACCGCTACAGAAAATCCAAAAAGAGCATTAACAGAAATATTTGCCTGTTCTAATATACCGCTTCCATTCAACTGAAGGGTAAGTAAAGGATTCGTATTGGTACTTAAGGTGCTGCCATCAAAAACATATACTTTGCCAATCTTGCCGGATGCAGTATTTCCGCCGCCAATGGAAATAGTAACCTTATCCATCGGGGCCCCGACAATGATATCGCTTTTGCCATCTTTATTAATATCACCTCCTGCAACACTGTATCCGAATAAAGCGCCTGCAGCAGCAGTAGCAGGCTGCAACATTACGCCTGGTGTTGAAGACAGCCCATTAGAACTGCCATAATAAATAAATACCGCTCCCACGCTGGCAAGAGTACCTGTGCCTGAGACCACATCAGCCATGGCCGGGGCTCCTATAGCTACATCGTCATACCCGTCACCGTTTACATCGCCCACTCCTGCAACGCTGAAGCCATAGGCTGCGTCAATGGCTGCCTGGCCTGTAAGAGCAGGCAGAATGCCGGCTGCGCTTCCTGTCCATTCAGGCGTTTGATTAACCGGATCGATGGTTACCGGGTAAACAGCGTTGCTGTCATTTACATTGATCAATAAGTCGTGTTCATTACTTAAAGACATATTAGCAGCAAGTACTTTGTGATTTGCGTCCCATACATGTAAATCTCTGTAATAAAGCACCGGCGCACCATTGTTGTTGTTAAACTGTAGCTGGTTGTTTTTTATTTCAGGGATCAATGTGCCTTGCATATGGAGCCTGACACCCAGGTTGCCGTCACCGGAAGGCCGATGCTCAATGATAAAATTTTGCCTCAGGCCATGCACATCATTAGTATACTCAATTGACAGGCAAGAATACCTGTAGATCATTTTAGTGCTGTTTGCTTCAATTACAGGCATTGATGTAACAGGTATAATGTCGTTGCCTCTTTCCGCAGACTTAATACTGATTTCTTCTTTCCAGTTTTGTATTACTTTATCCGCCATTTGCAGCGGGCTGATAGTATAGCCAAATGGCCCGATAATAAATCCAAGCTTGTGTTGCCGGTTGGCAGCATAGAAAATACCTTCCGCGGCCGAGTTGCCTTTCATCTTAAAATAATATTCCCGTTCCTCAATATTTTCTTCGGCGCTGTTTAGCCATTCGTCGTTGATGGAACTTTCAAAAGAAGCTTGTTTCGCAATAGCAGGAGTTAGTTTCATCATTTCCTGCCGGGTACTTTGCGCATAGCCTACCATTGTCAACAGCAGTGCAGTGATTAGTAGAATTGTTTTCATTTTCTTGTTGTTTGAGGGTTTATTATAAGTCCTTCAACAAGATATGGATGGGCAATTCAACGGATGTGGATGAGATATGCCGGTAATAGCTGTCGTAAATGCTCAGGGAAAACAGATATATTATGCATCTGTTGAACTGGGCATTTAGTCAGCACCTGCAGGCTATCAGAAATATCCGGGGAAATATAAGGTTATACTGTGCGGGTTTAAACTGATGCAAAATAAGCAAGCGGCAAAATGAAAAAAGTTCCGCATGAAGTCAATTTAATACCCTATACAATCAATCTTTAGAAAGGTGTTGAAAAATTAAACCCGTTTTATTATACTTGCATCAGGTGCAGGGGATGAAGCCAATGCACCTTTTTGTAAGCCATCCGTCCCGTGATAAACTAATGGCAAACAATACTCTTACTTACAGTGGTAATTCATTTACAGAATATTTAGAATCACTCGCTGTTCTGTTCGGGGTGGAGATAGCAGACAATACTATCAAAATTCCTCCTTCCGCCGGAAAAGGCCTGATCAAATTTATTGAGCTGGAAGAAGGCTTCGGCCTGCGTTATTATGATTTTGTTCTCCATACCGATCTCGATCTTAACATTTTTTATGACGATGACCAGGAATTAATTTACCGGGTATTATATATGCTACCGGAAGATGCTGCATTCCCGGCAAGTAATAAAAATTTTATCGTGATGTATACCGGCGAGGGGCAGGCAAAGGGGTATATAAAAAGAGAAGAACACTTCTGCAGAATAGCTATTGTATTTAATTCGGCGTGGCTGGAGAATAATTATCATGAAGCGAATACCAATATAGAAGAACTTACCCGGTCGCTCGTGGTAAACAATATGCCCGTGATAATTTCCAAAGAGCTGGATCACAGGAGTCATATTTTGTCTGTTCAGCTGGCAAAAGGAATACGCAATAATTCATTACCACTCATAGAGGTGAAATTGATTTGCATTATTCTGATGAATAAATTTTTGCACAAAATAATGGAAGCCGGAGACCCTAAGATCCTGTCCGGCGAATCCAGCCATTACGAAACAATTCTCAAAGTTGAAAGAAAGATATCGAATTCTCTTACGAAGCCATTGCCGCCGCTACAGCAGGTAGCAAAGGAATTTAATTTAAGCCCGAGCACATTACAGAGGCATTTTAAAATGGTTTTTGGCAAAAATATTTTCGAATACTACCAGGAAAAAAGAATGCTTTGGGGCCGGCGTGAAATTGAAAACGGTAATAAAAGTATCAGCCAGGTGGCTTACGAGCTGGGTTTTATTAAGGTAAACAATTTTTCAAAAGCCTTCAGAAAACAGTTTAACCTATTACCGCGTGAATTGAAGTTAAAGAATATAACGCTGTAATTTTTATGAGTACCGGCAGGATTTGATGATTCGTGCCGCCCGATGGTTCCTTCCGGCAGATGCTGTTTTATTAACATCCTGTTTTGTATCACGGGCTACCCTTATGAATATTTTTCATTGTATATGCGCAAGGAATGTCAAAAGATCAAACTTATCCTGTTGATACTGCTTATAGGATCTGACAGCAGGGGCTTTGCCTTGCCGCCAGGTTCTTTAAAAAGCAGTTCCTGCAACGCATCCGGATTGACCTCAACCTGGACGGGGCTTCTCAGCACAAACTGGACCAATTCACTAAACTGGACGATAGGAGTACCGGGGTCTCTTATACCAAATGCGTTGATACCTTCAGGATGTGCCCGGTATCCTGTGATCAGCTCTGGCACAGTGTCTGTTAGTGATATTACCATACAAAGTAACGCCTCTGTTACGGTAAGCAGCAATGGCATAGTGCAAATTGGCGGCGCTATCAGCAATAGCGGAACATTTAATGTTACAGATGGAACCATTGAAATGAACGGCGCTTCGTCTCAGGCCATTCCGGCAAATACTTTTTATAATAACGCTATTAAAAATTTAATCATCAGTAACACCAGTGCCGCCGGAGTTAGCCTGGGGGGCACGTTAAATTTATATGGCACCCTTTCTTTCGGAAATGTAAATAATTCCATATTCGCAACAGGAGGTTATCTGACGCTCAGTTCCAATGCTTCGGGTACTGCGTTAGTAGCTGACATGACTAACAGTGGTGCAAATAGCGGCAACCAGATTACCGGAAGCGTAACCGTGGAAAGATATTTTGCTGCACAAAAGAAATGGAGATTTTTATCCATCCCGACTTCTACTACACAAACTATTCAATCTGCATGGCAGGAAGGATGCGGTGCAAATGTCAATTGTGTGCCGGGTTACGGAACCCAACTAACGGGGCCGGGAGGAACTTCCGCAGGATTCGATATGTATACCGCGTCGCCCTCAATAAAAACGTACAACCAGTCCACCAATAGTTGGGTTGCTGTGCCAGGCACTACGGCTTATTCAATTAATACGCTTTCCAATAATACGGTTTCATATTGCATTTTTATTCGCGGCGACAGGTCATGTACAAGTCCTTCAGATGCCGCTACATCCACCACTTTGCGTACAAAGGGTGTAATTAAACAGGGATCGCAATCTGCAATAACAGTAGCAAGCCCGGCTACTTCCTTCACGATGATTGGCAATCCATACCCGGCCATGATCGACTTGCGTAAGATGACGCCGCCTCCCACCACCTCCACCAGGATATATGTTTGGGATCCTTATTTATATGGAATATATGGTTATGGAGGTTATCAAACGCTCACCTATAACGGAAGCACTTTTACAGCCACACCCGGGGGCGGTATTTATGGAAGTCCCTACAATCTGAATGCGAACTATATCGAAAGCGGGCAGGCCTTTATTGTTGGAGGCACTTCCTCTGCTTATTCTATTACTTTTAAGGAAAATATCAAGGCTTCGGGGAGTGGTGCGCCTCTTATTCCTTATAAAGAACCGGATTTATTTAGAATAAACCTGCTTTCGGTTGCCGGTGACACAGCTACTTTGGTGGATGGTGTAATGGTGGAAAGCGATAGCGCTTTTTCTGACAGTGTTGATGATAACGATGCCTATAAGCTTTTTGCTGAAAATGAAAGTGTAAGCATTGCAAGGGACAATGCTTTTCTAAGTGTGGAGCGTTATGGAGCTATTACAGCAAAGGATACATTTAATTTGAACATCCGCAATCTGAATGAGCAGGAATATCAGCTCCGGGTGGACCTGGCTGAAATACATTTGAATGCCCTGCAATGTTTTTTGTGGGATAACTTTCTTCAGCAAGCGACCTCATTAAATTTAAACGAGCTCAACAGGATAAATTTTGAGGTTACCAATGATCCAAAATCCCATGTCGCCGGCCGGTTCAAAATATATTTTACCCCGGTTTCCGTTTTGGAAGTTGCTTTTACTTCGTGTAATGCTTACCGTTATAATGACGGAGTTATCGTGAAATGGCATGCTGAAGTTACTCCATCTTCTGCTGCTTATTTTATTGTGGAAAAATCCAATGATGGTATTGTGTTTAATTCAGCGGACACGCTGGATGCTGATCGCGGCGCTGAACAGGATTATGCCTGGCTTGATAAAAATCCTGATCAGGGAAATAATTATTACCGGATTAAAAGCATCGGCGCTGACAAAAAGATAAACTATTCCCGGGTTATGAATGTGTTTATTCCGGCGTCGGGTAAGTCAATTGCCATTTATCCCAATCCCGCTGATAAAAATAATATTCAGCTGAAAATAAACGGACTGTCATCCGGATGGTACCGGATGGCTATATTGAATGTAAAAGGTCAGATAATATTTTCTGAAAAGATATATTATGAGGCCGGTGCCGCTATCGGCCTGTCAAGAAAGCTAAATGCCGGTATATATGAAGTGGAATTGGTAAATAGCAAAAATGAATTATATAGCTGTAAATGGATATATCAATAACCCGGCTTATTGATAAAAATAACCGTTGATATCAGACCGGACGTTTTTGAAACCTTCGGCGTCTTATTGTATTTTCGCAGATAATATATCAACGGAACCCCAGGGTTTTTTTGAAACCTCCGGGGTGTTATAAATTTACAGATCATGTTCCCTCACATTAATCCTGCACAAACACAATCATGGAAACAATTGCAGCAGCATTATGAAGAAATGAAGAAGGTGCAGATGAAAGATTTGTTTGCCCTGGACAAAGAGCGGTTCAGCAAGTATTCATTTGCGCTTCCTGATATTCTTTGTGATTTTTCCAAGAACATTATTACAGATGATACATTGCACTTGTTGTTTCAGCTGGCCGGTGAATGCCATCTGGACGATGCAGTCGAAGCGATGTTCTCAGGTGAAAAAATTAATGTAAGCGAAAACCGTTCGGTATTGCACACCGCATTGAGAAATTTTTCAGGAAAGCCTGTTATGTCAGACGGAAAGGATGTAATGCCTGAAGTAAAAAAGGCGTTGCAGCACATGAAGGACTTTTGTGCAAAGGTTCATTCGGGAGAATGGAAAGGATATACAGGAAAAAAAATAAAATACTTTGTCAATATCGGCATTGGCGGCAGCGACCTGGGGCCGGTAATGGTTACAGAAGCGCTGAAGCCTTATTGGATAGAAGGCATACAAAGTTATTTTGTAAGCAACGTGGATGGCACCGACATCGAGGAAGTATTAAAGAAGATCACACCCGATGAAACTATTTTCCTAATCGCCTCCAAAACTTTCACCACGCAGGAAACGATGACCAATGCGCACACCGCAAGAGAATGGTTTTTAAAAAGTGCAGGCGATGAAAAAAATATCGCCAGGCATTTTGTTGCTTTAAGCACCAACGAAAAAGACGTGATGGCCTTTGGCATCGACCGGGAAAATATGTTTGTGTTCTGGGATTGGGTCGGCGGCAGATACAGCCTTTGGAGCGCTATCGGCCTGTCTATTGCCTTAACTGTCGGTTACGATAATTTTGAAATGCTTTTAAAAGGCGCTTACGAAACAGATAAACATTTCCGGGAAACCTCGTTTGAAAAAAATATTCCGGTAATAATGGCCCTGGTCAGCCTGTGGTATATCAATTTCTTCGGTGCGCAAACGGAAGCCATACTCCCCTACGATCAATATATGCATCGCTTTCCTGCCTATTTTCAGCAGGGCAATATGGAAAGCAATGGCAAACATGTGGACCGCAACGGCGATAAACTTACTTATGCTTCGGGGCCTGTAATATGGGGCGAACCGGGTACCAACGGGCAGCATGCATTTTATCAGCTGATTCACCAGGGTACTTTGCTGATACCATGCGATTTTATTGCGCCAGCCATTTCACATAACCCGGTGGGTGACCATCACCTGATTTTACTCTCCAACTTTTTTGCACAAACAGAAGCATTGATGAATGGGAAAACCAGGGATGAACTCCTGGCAGAAAAAGTTCCCGAATTGATTATTCCATTCAAGGAATTTGAAGGCAACAAACCCACCAATTCATTTTTGATAAAAGAAATTACTCCCTATACCCTGGGAGAATTGATTGCACTGTACGAACATAAAATATTTGTGCAGGGAGTTATATGGAATATCTACAGCTTCGATCAATGGGGTGTGGAGCTGGGTAAGCAACTGGCCAAAAAAATATTACCCGAGCTGGAAAATGATGCGCCCGTTGAGGACCACGATTCTTCTACCAATGGCCTGATCAATGCCTATAAGCAGATGAGGATATAATCCGGGTAGTTCTGTATGACTCCTGTGTTCTGCTATATCTATGTGGCGGTAGCTTCCGGCATAACAAACAGGCACATAGCTAACACAGGTTTTTAGCAGCACAACATTTAAAAGATGATATAAAATAAAAAATCCTCCCGTAAGGAGGACTTATCTATTTTCAGCACACGCGCAATTACCACTTATCTACATCTTCATGTTGTGTGCTGCTGGCTGGTGGAGTTTCTTTTGTATCCTCGCTGGCGGCTTCCGTTACTTTTGGTGCCGGTATTTCTTCCTTCGCAGCAACGGAACCGGTTTCATCATGATTTGCATCTTCATAATGATCTGCATTATCATGATTGAATGCATCAAAATCAAAATCCGGCATCAGCTCTGTCTTCACATAGTCGATTGCCTCAGTCATTCCTTTTAAAAACTTGTTGAAATCTTCCTTGTACAGGAAAATCTTATGCCGGTCGTAACCATCATCATTGAATCTCTTCCGGCTCTCAGTAATGGTCAAATAATAATCATTACCCTTTGTTTCCCGCACATCAAAAAAATACGTTCTTCTTTTACCGGCCCTGATTCTTTTGCTGTACACGCTTTCCAACTTTTTGTCATTATGTTCGTTCGCCACGTTTGAAATTTTTATTTTTTTTTGTTATCAAGTAATGGACAAAGATAAAATTGTTTTTCAATTGGCAAAATATTTGGAAACTTCATTTTAGTCAGCTGCTGTTCTTTCCTGTTGTTGCTGGTTGTAATACATTTCTGCGTATACCCCATCGAGCGTCATCAATTCGCGGTGGGTTCCCTTTTCGGCGATAGCGCCGTCCACCAATACAATAATCTTGTCAAAATTGAATAAGGAAAAAATACGATGGGTAATGATCACTGCAGTTTTATCGTGCAGGTAATTATACAGGTTGCTGATGATCTCATTTTCGGTTTTGGCATCCACCGCGCTGAGGCAGTCATCAAACAATACGATCTCGTGCTCCGTTAATAAAGCGCGCGCAATGGATAACCGCTGCTTCTGGCCGCCGCTCAGTGTCACCCCGCGCTCCCCTATCATTGTTTGATATTGTTGCGGAAAATCGTTGATTTCATTTGATACCGCAGCATTTTTTGCGGCAAGGAGCACCCGCTCATGATCGGGTGACGCATACGAAAAGCCAATATTATTTTCAACCGAATCACTAAACAGGAATACATCCTGCGGCACATAAGCAATCTGTTTCCGCAAGTTTTGCAGATCCATTTTGCGGATGTCTGTACCATCGTATAATACAGCACCTTTCTGCGGATCATACATGCGCAGCATGAGCTGCGCTACCGTTGATTTACCGGAACCGGTCTTGCCTATAATGGCTACCTTTTCTCCTTTATTAATGGTAAGTGTAAAATCTCTCAGTGCGTGAATGCCGGTATTAG
>CAZVKO010000034.1:0-75636 GCA_964627765.1 uncultured Ginsengibacter sp.
TGATTCTGGATTTTCTGATCAATTCCTGCCAGGTCCTGGTATTGCTTCTGAAGGTCCTGTCTTTTTACCTCTTTGAGGCTGGGGCTCATGGTTAAGGAATCTTTGTAAAATTTTTGAAGCGCATCCTGAAAAGCATTTCGCTGATCCTGTGCATTTTGGTAAAGCGATTTTTGATATTCATCCAATTGCGATTGAATAGTATCAGCCTCAGGCATCAATTGTATAATTTCATCGGCATTTATATAACCAATTTTCTGCGCATGCGCTACAGAAGAAAATCCTAACATGCCCGCAGAAATTAAAATCAGGGTGAGAAACTTTTTCATTTTGTTTGCTAATATTTGTTTTATATAAAGTGTTTAAAAAAGTATTATTGGCTGCACTTCCGCTGTCCTTTCGCAATTATTTAACACCCAGCTCTTTTAATACATCATCGCTTTTGTCAAGTTTTGGGTCGGCAAAGATAACGGTAATTCCATCACTTTTATCCAAAATAAAATCATATAATTTCTCGGCAGCCAGCTTTTGAATGGCGGTGTAAACCTTGTCTTGGATTGGCTTTACCAGTTCCTGTCTTTTCTTAAATAAATCTCCCTCATAGCCAAATCTTTTCCGCTGAAGGTCTTTCAGGTCTTTATCTGCATTAAATATCTCATCTTCCCGCTTCTTTTTCAAATCATCGCTTAGCATTACCTTTTCGGCATCATAATCTTTATACATCTTATCCAGTGCCGCTGATTTCTTATCAATTTCCTGCTGCCACATGGCACTGAATTCGTCCAATTTCTGCTGTGCTGCTTTATATTCCGGTAATTTATTAAGAATATAATTCATATCAATTACTGCATAACGCTGCGCATGAACTGACATTCCCAATATAAAAACCGAGAGCAGAGAGATAAATATTTTTTTCATGACTGTATGTTGATTTTGGTTACTCCGGTTCCTGGCCCAACATAAAGGTAAACTTAGCCGCGCCTTTCAGACTGCCGCCCGGAGTAATTCTATCTAAGCCCACTCCGTAGTCGAACCCGAGCAGGCCAAACATAGGAAGAAAAAATCTCATTCCCAGGCCAACAGACCTTCTCAGCCTGAAAGGATTATAATCTTTGAAACTATACCACCCGTTTGCGGCTTCAAAGAAAGCCTCTCCAAAAATTGTACTGCTTGCACTGGTGCTGAAAGGATAGCGCAGCTCCATAGTATATTTATTAAAAATAGTAAAAAAGTCCCTGGCTGTGGTCAGGTCAGGATTTACTTTAGGGTCGGAATTATCATATACAGGATATCCGCGATGGGCAATAATATCATAGCCTAACAGCCCGTAGTTATTACTTAATCCTGCATCTCCCAACTGGAATCTCTCGAAGGGTGAAATTATCGTTTTATCCGTATAGCGGCCTATGAATCCAAATTTTGCCGCTGCCATTAAAACGAACATTTTGTTTTTATCGGGTCCTTTGGGCTTTCCCAATGGCACGAAAAACTGGGCATCGAGGCGTTCCTTATGGAATTCAACCAGCTTATACTGATCCTCCTGTGCCTGGTTTACATAATATGATGCCGGGGTGAATAAAGAATAGGGAGGCGTAAATTGACCGCTCAGGACAAAATTAGAACCCCCTGTAGGGAATATCGGATTGGGCCCTGCCGAGTTACGGGAGAGGGTGACCTTCAAACTGATATTATTAGATATGCCGTTCGTTAGCCCGGGGAAAATGCTGTATTTTTTTAGCTTATAGCGCTGGTAATCCAATTGGTAAATGAGTGAAAAATAATCATCCGGCCAGTGCAATTGTTTACCCAATGCGAGGCTAAATCCTGATATCTTTATGTAAGACGTATCGGCATAACTTCTTTCATATATACCATAAGGATTATAAGCATTGGCATACTTTGTATCGTAATAGCTTACAGTCAATGAATTTCTTTTTTTACCTCCGAACCAGGGTTCTGTAAATGAAAAATTATATGACCGGAACTGGCGGCCATTGCTTTGCCCCCGGAGACTCAGCTTTTGGCCATCGCCGGTGGGAAGCGGGTCCCAGCTTTTTTTATTGAAAATATTATAGATAGAAAAATTGTTGAAGGTAACACCCAGCGTTCCCGTTAATCCGATTCCCCCGCCAAAGCCTGCGGACAATTCGAGTTGGTCAGAAGATTTTTCTACGAGTCCCCAGGTAATATCTACGGTTCCATCTTCCACATGAGGATCGATTCCCGGGTTAATTTTTTCAGGATCAAAATAACCCAACTGTGATAGCTCCCGTTCGGTTCTTATAATTAATTCACGACTGAATTTATCACCGGGAATGGTACGCAATTCCCGGCGGATTACATAGTCTTTTGTTTTGTCGTTGCCGGTAATATTTACCTTGCCAATAGTAGCCTGCGGACCTTCCTGGATGCGAATTTCATAGTCTATTGTATCGTTATATACAGCGGTCTCCACCGGGTTAACCGAGAAAAACAAATAGCCATCATCCTGGTACAGGCTGCTGATATCGCCCCCTTCCTGTGTGGGAATCTTTCCTAACTTTTTATTGAGCGTTTCGGCATCAAAAACATCGCCTTTCCTGATTCCTAATAGCAATGACAATACTGAATCGGAATATTTGGTATTCCCCTTCCAGGTGATGTTGCCGAAATAATAACGGTGTCCTTCTTTTAGCTTTATTGCCACATCCAGGTTGCCATTATCATTATATAAGGTATCATCATCAATTTGCGCATCGCGAAAACCTAATGAGTTATAGTAATCGAGAATCTTCTGTTTATCATCCTGGTATTTTTTGTCGTTGTATTTCGAGGAACTGAGCTTAAAGCGGATATAGGGATCCAGTAATTCACGTGTTTTGGATGGAATTAAATAACCATCTGTCCGGAGATATTCGCTGAATGATATTTTGTTGGTCTTACCGGAGTCATATACATTGCCCAGTGAAGTAGGAAACAAGGTAAGGCGGCTCATTTCCTTGGTGCCTTTCATTTGTTTTTTGAGCTTTTGGGCGCTTACGGATTCGTTACCCGCGAAGAATATATCCTTAATATGAACTTTCCCGTTTTTTGAAATAACGAATACCAGGCTCTCTGCATTGGCCGAATTGGGATCTTTGGTTTCAATTAATCTTACATCCACATTCCGGTAGCCTTTATCTATAAAAAATTTCTTTATAGTAGTGATGGCCGATTGTTTAAAGCCTTCTGTTACTCTCACCTGTTTCCCCTTAGAAAGAGATAGTTTTGTTGTCAGGTCGTCGGATTCACTTTTACCAATGCCCCTGAATTTAAAACTTGTGAGAGCAGGCCTGTCTGTTACATTAATTTCAACCGATAAATTGTTGCCGGCCAGATTGGTAAAATAAATTTTGACGTCCGAAACGATGTTTTGCTTCCAGAGGTTTGTAATAGCTTTTGCAAAGTTATCAGCGCCCGGCAGCATTACTTTATCACCCACCGCAAGGCCTGAAATTGAAATGATAAGATTGGGGTCAAAAGCCTTGGTGCCGCTTACTTTTATTTCAGATATGGTATATTGCTTTGGAGTACGGGCGTTCAGTATATTTTCAAGCTGCACATTGACAGAAGTATCGTGGTCCACCTGGGCGGCGACTTTAGTTTTGGCAGTAACAGCTACAGCTACCAAGAATAAAATCTTGTAGATCTTGTGCATCAAATCAATTTTTCAGATATAAGGCGGCAAGTTAACGGCAATAATTAAAAGTATTTGTTAAATCAACCTGATAATAAAGACATCCGGGCCTGGCAAAATACGTGCTTAAAGCCGGAATTGTCATCATGATAATTAAGAAATTTGCTCACTGGTTTTACCAAACCTTCTCTCACGATTTTGATAATTCAGCAATGCAGTATATAAATTTTCTTTCCTGAAATCGGGCCATAAGGTTTCTGTAAAGTATAATTCGCTATAGGCAAGCTGGTATAATAAAAAATTACTGATGCGGTATTCACCACTGGTACGAATCATCAGCTCAGGATCAGGGAAACCCGCGGTGCACAAATGCTGCTCAAATATATGGCTATCAATATCCCCGGGTTGCAACGAGCCATTTTCAACCTCCATCGCAATTTTTTTTACAGCCGCAACGATTTCCCAACGGCTGCTATAGCTCAATGCCATCACCAGGTTGAGCCCTGTATTTCTTTTTGTAGCATCGCATGCATCATTAAGTTCTCTGCGGGCAACGGGAGGAAGCATGGTGACATTCCCGATTACATGCAGGCGGATATTATTTTTATTGAGGGTTGAAACCTCCTTTTTAATAGTTTGAATCAGTAATTCCATCAGACCGGTTACCTCATCCTTAGGCCGGTCCCAGTTTTCTGTACTGAATGCATAAAGAGTCAGGTATTCAATACCCAATTCGGCACAACCTTCTACAATATTTCTCACACTCTCTACACCATTATAATGGCCGAATAACCGGTCCTTGCCTTTTTCTTTCGCCCATCTTCCGTTTCCATCCATTATAATCGCAATATGCCTGGGAAACTTTGCCGGGTCTAATTTCTCTTTAAGACTCATTATTGTTGTAAATAATCAAGTCAGGCAGGCTGCCTGACTTAAAACAAAAGTAAGAAAATACTTTAAAGAGATGTCGAAACAGACTAAGAAAATGAAATCAGCTTATCGTGCAGAAGGGCATTTATAAGAAGTCAGATTAAATGAAATTCCAAATTCTGCCATAGCATAAGCATCTTTCTGCTTGCTGAATCCGCGTTGGAAACCTTCAACGCCAATAGGAGTACCCGTTGCATAAGACCGGTCCTGTAATTGAGCCGCAACGGAGCCGGCAGGGAATTTATCGATGCCTACATACGTGGTGCTGACATCATCTATATAGTCGGTGCTTGTAAATCTATAAGAAATTTCAAACCGGATATTTACTTTTTCGGTAACGGCATATTTAATACCAAGCCCCACAGGCACACACGCAGCCATTGTTCCGTATTCCTTTCTTCCCTTATAAAAAGTTTCTCCTTCTGTATGCAGGGGCCGCAGATAATATTTAGTACCATCGAGATAAGCATAAGGGTTGTAGCTAAATACCCCAACGCCGAGGGTAGCATACGGCGTAAAGCTATGTGAAGGATCGGATGGGTTGTATTGAAAAAAATTGAAATCACCCCTTAAGGCAATTTCAAAAATATTGGTATTGAAACTAAGGTTTCTCCTGCGCTGAAATTCGTTTTCGCTGTATTGATCACTGTAGCCGAGCTGAGCATAATGAAAATTTAACCTGACCCCTACATACGGGTTGAGGTCTTTCATATAAAAGGCTCCCAAAGCAATTTTAGGACGGTTGAGATCCGCCCTGTTGTTAAGGTCGCCGAAATAATGGGCAACCCCAATGGATAATCCATATTCTCCCTCCTGGGTTTCACCATAATCAGCTTGTGCGTTTACTTCTATCTGAAGAAAAAAAACTGTTGCAAGGACAAAGAGAAGCTGTTTCATATTGGGTGGCAAATATTTGGTAAAACGAAGAAACGGTGTTTTAATTATATCTGCAAGTTAAAAATTTACTGTTAATTCCTCTTGTCAAGTCCCCATGACAGTTTATTTCGCAGGGTCTGCAAAAAGTCATTTTCGTCGAGCCTGACCAGGTTTATACAAAATGTTTCGCGTCTCACCGCAAGCAGCACCTCCTTGGTAACAATTTCCCTGCGGCTGTCCAAAGTACACAAAAAGCCATCTGTTCTGCCCTCTACCTCAAAAGAAATGACGGTGCTGTCAGGCACCACTATAGGCCTGATGTTTAAATTATGCGGCGCCACCGGAGTGATCACAAAACTGGCTGATTCGGGAAAAACGATGGGGCCACTGCAGCTAAGCGAGTATCCGGTGGAACCGGTGGGCGTGGATACAATAAGCCCGTCTGCCCAAAACGTGGTCAAAAATTCACCATTCAGATAGGTATGAATTTTAATCATCGAAGTCGTGTCTTTCCGGTGAATGGAGAATTCATTCAGGGCAAATGCGACTCCATTAAACAATGGCATATTCGCATCTAAGTGTATCAGGGATCTTTTGTCAATCACATAAGTATGGTGTACCAATGCCTTTACGGCTGAGTGCAACTCATCTTTACCAATACTGGCTAAAAATCCAAGCCGGCCATAATTAATTCCCAGCACGGGTATGGCCTTTGACCCCACAAATGTTACTGCGTCCAATAATGTTCCATCGCCACCCAGGCTGATCAGGTAATCTACATCTTCAAGATCTTCAGGGCAATTGAACGTGGAATATTTATTGGGAATATCTATCGAAGAATAGAACTGGTTAAAAAAGTTCTGAAAAATAACCGGCTCAATTTTATAATGGGCCAGCTCTGCCATCAATAATTTGAGATCATCTTTTTGATCTCCTTCGAGACCACGGCTGTAAATTGCTATGCGCATAATTTTCTACCACAAACTTTTACAGGAAAAGTAAAATTTGCATTTTGTAAAAATAATCCTTTTGCATAAACCGGTAAATGATATGGGTTGTTATTTGACGGCCGGCCGCAGATAATGCCTGTATTAAAAGGACACGGTCAAATGTCGAGGAAGTTCATCAGGTTTTTGTAGTTGCTGTCAATTTCAGACGCAAACATTTCTTCCCCGGAATAATAATAGACTGCGTAGCCGTAACGTTCAAATGCAGCTACTATTACAGATATTTCCTGCTTATTGAGATGAATGGTGACCTGTAACAAGGTGGAATCGGGTCTTGAGGCAATATTTAAGTGCAATACAGATGCGCCATCGCTTTCTACTATCCTGCTGATCTCAGAAATTGAAAATTTGCTTGCTTCCATTTCGAGTACCACCATAGCCCCATTTTCATTGGCGCCTGAAAAATTTCCCAGTACAGACAAAAGTTCATTACCCGAAATACTTCCCAGATATTCCCGGTTTTCGGTTATTACAGGCACAATATTGGTTTGGAAACGGTTGGCCACATTTACAGCGTTCAGGAAATGATTACCTGTTATTACAGATACCTGTGCAAAATCATCTTTGCAGTTTTCGATGTTCGTCCTGTCATTATCAATATTCAGCAAATCATTTTCGCTGAGGAGGCCCAGGTAACGATCCTCCTCTACAATGGGCAAATGACTTAGTTTAAAATCACTCATTAGTTGCAGCGCTGTGGCAACCGTATCTCCCGGCTGAAGCTGAGGTAAGGCAGTATTTATAAGTTCATGTACTAACATGTAAATTACAAAGTTATTGTTTACTAAAACAATGTAACGCTACCTATATAGACAAAAGATTTTAATGAACTGTTGCAGCGGGTACTTTCAATTTCGAAAGAAATCCTTCGAGAATCTTATTAAACTCCCCGGGAACTTCCATCATAGGCGCATGGCCACATTTATCAATGAAATGCAGTTCACTATTCGGTATCAACCGATGGAACTCCTGTGCTACAAATGGTGGGGTAATGGTATCGTTATTCCCCCAGATTAAGCATGTGGGCTGCTGTATCTGGCTTAATTCTTCACCAAGATTATTCCTGATGGCAGACTTTGCCAGTGAAATTATCTTGATCACCTTAAGCCGGTTATTCGTTATTTCAAAACATTCATCTACCAGCTCTTCAGTAGCCATTGCCGGATCATAAAAAGTCAGCTGGGTTTTTTTCCGGATGTATTCTTTGTCGCCGCGTTTGGGATAACTGTCTCCCATTCCATTTTCAAAAAGCCCGGAACTGCCTGTCAGAATAAGCGACCGGATTTTTTCCGGGTGCTTTAAAATATACACCAATGCTACATGGCCCCCCAGGGAATTACCCAAAAGATGTATGTTTTCATACCCTCTTGCCTCCACAAACCGAAATACAAATTTCTGCAAACCGCTAACGGTGGTGTGCAGCAGATCCAGGTCAAAAAGAGGGAGCATGGGAACTATCACCTTGTAATTGCCCCGGAAATGACCGATAAGATGCTCAAAATTGCTCAATGCGCCAAACAGTCCATGCAACAGGACCAAAGGTTCTCCTTCGCCCTCTTCTATAAACTTAAACTTGCCGTCCTGGTGGATGTTGTATTCCATCTCTCATCAACCGATTTTATTTTTACTTCGGATATACAATGCTAAAATAAACGTTTCTGTGCAAAAAATATTGAAATAATATAGGCTTCAAACAGTTATCATGTATTTTTTTGCGCGAGATGCCCGAAAAATGATTCTAATTCCCTGAACATGTCTTTAAATACCGGTATGATCTTACCAAAATAATTTATTACATCCGGCCCCCATGGCGCAATATATTTATAAACGTGCGAATCGGCAATTGCACCAGCTTTTATTAAAGAGACTTTTACTGCAAAAAATAACAGTATGCTGAATATAACAGCGTAAATAACCATATAAAGCACCATACCACCCAGGCTATCGAGCCAACCCAGCATAGCAAAGTCTACTGTTTTTTTAATAAGCCTTGCGCCCATGCCCACTAACAGGGCTACCACAATGAATACCAGCAGAAATGATATCACCGGCAGCCATTTATTAAAAGAAGTTACATCTTTCTCTAAGTAAGAGGCCACCACGGCAGAAAGTTTTATTGCGGCGGCAAGGCCGATAATAAATGCCAGCACAGAAAAAATGCCCACTATTAAGCCCTTGCTAAAGCCCTTAAAAACGGCAATGACCATTACAATTACAAATGCAATATCAATTATCATCACTAATATGGTTAAATATAAATAGCCGTTACTGCAACTATTTCGGCGACAGCATTTCTTTTACAATACCCGCAATCGTTTTCCCGTCCGCTTTTCCTGCAAGTTGTTTATTGGCAGCTCCTATCACCTTCCCCATGTCAGCGGGTGAGGAAGCCCCGGTTTCTTTTATAACAGCAGCCACCACATTTTTTATCTCTGCTTCACTCATTTGCTTTGGAAGAAATTTTTCAATCACATTTATTTCCTCTTTCTCCTTTTCGGCAAGATCGCTGCGATTTTGCTTTTCATAAATTTCCAAAGATTCTTTTCTCTGCTTCACGAGCTTTTGCAGCAGCTTTAATTCATCTTCTTCTTTTACCACGCCGCTAAAGCCTTCAGATGTTTTTAAATTAATTAACGCCGCTTTTATGGCGCGTAAAGAACGCAATGATTTTTCATCTTTTGCCAGCATGGCTGCCTTAAGCTCATCCATTACTTTTTGTTCTAAACTCATTGTATATAAATTTAAGTTTTTTGACGCTCCTGTTCCACAAATTTTTTGTGAAATTCTTTTGCAAATGACCTGATGTCGCTGCTTAAAGATTCATTTCCCGTAGCACGATGAAATGTATCCGCCATCGTACTCAAAACCTGAAAATAGAAATCTGCCATTTCATCTACCATCATTTCTTTTGTCCAGAGATCAATTCGCAATGCCGATTTTTCCATTCCATCCCAGAAGGCAACAAGCATAGCTTTCGTTTTTTGAGGAACGGCCGCCGTACTTTCAGTGGCAGTCCAAAATATTTGTTGCGGTATTTTATTGCTATCCAGCTGTACGCTGATATTTATTTGTGATTCTTTCATATGAAAGCGCAAATTACTATTATTGGCTGTTTCAATAAAAATGATTGTTTATAAAACGCCTGTTATCATGCTTTCCCAAATAAGCTTTGCCGTAATATTCCAATCGAATTTTTGTGTCCGGGCCTTTCCTTTTTCAATTAGTTTCTTTCTCAAATTTTCATCTTTAAACAAGTGCATCATTTGCAATGCTATTGCCTGAAAGTCTTCTGGGTTTGCGTACAATGCGGCATCCCCGCAGATTTCCGGCATAGCGCCGGAAGAGGAAGTGATTACCGGAACAAATAATTGCATAGCCCGCAGGCATTGAGTTGCAAAACAGTCAGACAAAGGAACGCTGATAAAGGTATAAGCGGCGCTGATTAGTTTCTTTTCTTCGTCAGAACTTAAACCGGTCAACACTTTTACATCTTCTTTAAACTTAAATAGCCGGAGCTTTTCTTTAAAATTTTCATACCGCAATCCTTCCCTACCGGCAAGTAGCAGCTGCATGTTACTTTTTTGTCTTTTCTTGAATGCCGAAAATGCCTTCAGTAAATTCAATAAATTTCCCTGTTCATCTATGATGCCGCTATATACAAAATATTCATGTCCACCAGCATACACTGTCTTGATCCTTTCTCTTTCTTCATGGCTAATGCTGATTGCATCAGGAGTAATCCCCGGATACGCCATCGTCATCTTGGCTGAAGAGATTCCTGAATATCTTAAAATATGATCGCTGCAAAATTCAGATACGGCAAAAACCTTGTCCGCCTTTTTCACACTTTTTAAAAAAAATCTTTTATGAAAAGCAATATCTTTTTTCGTGACCAATGAAGGCTGCAACAGAAATGATAAATCGCCGAAAAATACCTGTTGCCTCGCATTTACAGAACGAAAGCTGATGGCAGCGCAACTAAAAAAAACACCGGCCTTATACTTCTTTAGAATTGCCGGGATTTTAAAGTTCAACCATACATGCCACTGAAGTAAATTATTTCTTTTGGGCAATGTTATTTCTGTGACAACATTTTTAAAAAGAGAAAGCGGGTGATCTTTTTTATCAGATATGATGATAAAGGTATGATTCGGTTGCTGCGTTATAATTCTTTCAAATGACTCATTAATAAACGCTGCATTTTCTTCCCGGTTATTATGGGTCGCAACTATTGTGTTAACTGCAATAATCATCCTGAATAATTAATGCCTGTCAGATATACTGATACAATTCAGAAAGAAGGCTTATCTGAGTATTTTTAATTTTACCATTTCGATTCTTGTTTCACTTACGCTAAGTATATCAAACTGGTAATCATCAATAATGATGCGATCTTTCTGTCGTGGAATAGATTCGTGCTGGCTGATTATATAGCCGGAAAGCGTTTCGGTTTCTTCATTTTTCCTAAACTCCATTTTATATTTATCTTTAAGATAATCCAGCTCCAGCCTGCCGCTTAAAAGATATTCATTAGCCGATATTTGTTTGTCAATAAACTCTTCCCCCACATCATATTCATCTTTAATGTCGCCGAAAATTTCTTCCAGCACGTCTTCCATTGTTACAATACCTGCCGTTCCTCCAAATTCATCTATCACCCATGCAATGCTTTTTCTTTCTTTGGTAAACTTGTCTATCAGTGCGGTAGCGCTCATGCTTTCAGGTATCACCGGAATCGGGAGCAGCATAGATCGGATACTTTGCGGATTGCGGAACATATCGAGCTGGTGAATATATCCCTGTATGTTATCAATATTATCTTCAAAAACCACCAGCTTGCTCAGCTTGGTATCAATAAATTTCTTTCTGGCATCCGCCAGCGGAAGATGAATATTGATAGCCTCTACTTCTTTCCTGGGTATTAAACATTCTCTTACTCTGACATCCGAGAGCGACAGCACATTTTCAAACAGCTCATTATTCATTTCCTCATTGTCATCAGTATCGCCCATCTTTTTCTGTTCAAGAAAATGCTCCAGGTCAATTTTTGTAAATGGGGTATTCCTGGCCTGGAGCTTTACATTGAAAATATATTTTAGCATCCATTCGGCCATGCTTACTATATACGCCGCCAGCCATGCAAACAATGAATAAAAAAAGCTTACGATAAATGTAATAATGCCGCTCCCGGTAACAGTATTATTTTTAGCGCGAAACAAGGCCCTGAAAATAAACTCAAAGAACACCAGCAAAACCGTGGCAAGCACCGTTTCTATGGCTAACTTCAGCAAGGGATTTTCAACTTTCCAATATCTCCAGATACTATCAAATGCGTTACTCCAAAGCAAGCCGTATATCACCATAACAATATTCATCGCAAGAAGAATGGCAACGATAAACCGGGTGGGGCCATCAATAAAGGCGGCCCATATTCTGCCGGCATACCTGCCCTGTTTCTTTCGCAGCTCAACAGATAATTTGCTTACGGACGCAAAGGCAATCTCCACGCCCGCAAAGAAGCCAAATAAAATGAGCAAAATCGCAATAGCTATAATGGGTCTCCAGTCCATTCCACAAAAATATTAAACGAAAATGAAGCGGTTAAAAAATTAATCTTTAGCAAGAAATTCAGCTACAATTTTCCCGGTTTCCCGGCAGGCGGTTTCGAAATCGTTATTTACAATTACATTTTCAAAATGATTTTTAAAAGTCATTTCATAGGCCGACTTGTTGACCCGGGCTGTTAATGTTTCTTCGGTTTCCGATCCGCGGCTTTGCAGTCTTTTCTTTAACTCTTCCGGGGAGGGGGCCTGTATAAAAATTGACATGGTGTTTACGGGATACTGTTGCTGAACATGAATGGCGCCCTGTACGTCAATATCGAGAACAGGCACCTTCTGCAGCGTCCAAATCCGCTCCATTTCTGATTTCAGGGTGCCATAATATTTCCCCTCATATACCATTTCCCATTCTAAAAATTCCTTGTGATGAATTTTGTCTTTAAACTCTTCTTCTGACATGAAATAATAATCCACGCCATTTTTTTCATTGTCCCTCGGGCGCCGCGTGGTAGCGGAAACTGAAAATGCCAGCCGGGGAAATTCTTTCATCAGGTATTTTACAATAGAAGTCTTGCCGGAACCCGAAGGCGCCGTTATCAGAATTATCTTATTATATTTTTTTTCCACTATTGCAGCTAACTAACGGTAAAGAATAAACGAAATTACAGGCGTACAATATCGGCGCCAAGTTTTTTTAACCTTGTATCAATATGCTGGTACCCCCTGTCTATCTGTTCAATATTTTGAATGATGCTTTTACCTTCCGCGCTCAGGGCCGCAATGAGCAAGGCCACCCCGGCTCTTATATCAGGGCTGCTCATTTGTATGCCCCGGAGCGGATATTTTCTCTGCAGGCCTATCACCACGGCGCGGTGCGGATCGCACAATACTATATGCGCCCCCATCTCAATAATTTTATCTACAAAAAACAACCGGCTCTCAAACATTTTCTGATGAACCAAAATGCTTCCTTTTGCCTGTGTAGCTACCACTAAAACTATACTTAGCAAGTCGGGTGTAAAGCCCGGCCACGGATGATCCGAGATGCTGAGGATGGAACCATCCAGATAAGTTTGTATTTCATATATATCCTGTCCGGGTATATGTATATCATCGCCGGTAAAATCCATTTTTATCCCCAGCTGCTGAAATTTTTCCGGAATAATTCCCAGGTGACTGATACCCGCATTTTTTATTACAATATCACTTTGCGTCATCGCAGCCAGGCCTATGAAAGAACCTACTTCTATCATATCCGGCAGAATGGTATGTGTAGTGCCTGACAATTCTTCCACGCCGGTTATGGTGATCATATTACTGCCAATTCCGGAAATTTTAGCCCCCATATTGTTAAGCATGCTGCAAAGCTGCTGTATATAGGGCTCGCATGCTGCATTATAAATAACCGTAGTTCCCTGCGCCAGCACTGCAGCCATCACTATGTTGGCGGTACCCGTTACACTGGGCTCATCCAGCAGCATAGACGTTCCTTTCAGCTGCGAAGTTTTGAGGTGGAAAAAAGAGGCATCGTCATCATATACGAATTCCGCGCCTAATTTTTGAAATCCTGTCATGTGCGTATCCAGTCTCCTTCTTCCGATTTTATCTCCACCGGGTTTTGGCACGTACGCATTTTTGAATCGTGCGAGCATAGGGCCGGCAATCATTACACTGCCGCGCAACCGTCCTGTCATTTTTCTGAACGATGCTGAGGTTAGGTATTCAACGTCAATATCAGATGCATCAAAGGTGCAGGTATGCCTGTCCACTCTTTCCACTTCAACCCCTAATCCTTCCAATAACTCAATTTGCAAATTGACATCAATGATATCCGGAATATTCTTAATGGTCACTTTTTCCCGGGTAAGCAACACGGCAGATATGACCTGCAGGGCTTCATTTTTTGCCCCCTGCGGGATAATCTCACCTTTCAATTTTTTGCCTCCTGTTACTTCAAATGAACCCACTTATATTTTTTAAGGTAAACAAAAATAAAGCCCCGGAGTTATAAAATCCCGGGGCTGACAACTTATTTTTTCAAATTACATTCAATACCTTTTCTTGGAAAACTTATTTCGGTTCCCATTACCGCTCCTGTTTTGGTTGCCCCGGTTACCGCGTCCTCCAAAGTTTTTGCGATACTTGCCGCCATTGCCCGAAAATTCATCGCGGTTATCAACACGATGTTTAATAAACGGGCGGTTATTAAACTCCAGCTCCCCTTTGGTAATGGCATTCAACTCTGACTGAATATTATCGTCATGAACCAATTCTTTGTGCCAGTTACTATAGGTAAGCTTCATGTAATAAGCAATAGCGTTGGCAAATCCCTGTCTTTTTTCAGGATCCTGTTCCTGCAGCGCTTTATCAATTACAAGCTCCAGGTTCTTCCCCAGGTGGTTGAATTTGGGATATCTTTTCGGATAGTCAAGTTGCTCCGGTTTTGTTTTTAGCGTTTCCCTGGTGGGTATAGGATAGGGACTCTCCACATCTAATTTGAAACCGCTGATCAAAAACAGGTGATCCCACAGCTTATGACGGAAGTCTTCCACATTTTTCAGATGTGGGTTTAAAAAACCCATTAATTCAATCAGTGCATATGCGTTCTTCTGGCGTTTTTCGGGATCTTCCAGGGATGTTACATATTCCACCATTTTCTGAATATGCCGTCCATACTCGCGCATGATTAAATGGTTACGCGTGGTATTATATTCCATGCTGTCAACATTTTCCATAACCGAATGTATTAATTAATATAAGATGTATAAACTGCTACCGTATTTCGTTAAGAATAATCCGCTGTTTTTTTCGAAATAAAAATTTTCCGGGAGATCAAAAATGCGATTAGAGAACCCGCGCTATCTGCCGCCCAATCCATCCAATCGAAACTTCTTCCTATAACGTAAAATCTCTGAATAAATTCTATTGCTAATCCCCAAATGCCAGAAGCAATGGCAATCTTTGCAAAGTAATGAAGTTTTTCCTTATCGGAAAAGGGTGATTTATAAAATGGCAGACAAAATAAAAATGTCAGGCCGCCAAACATCCCGATATGAACCCATTTGTCAAAGTAAATTTTGTCCATCCAGCCTATCTTCGGCAAATCGCTCCCGGGCAGGCAGGTGAGCACCAAAACGATAATAAACCAGGCTATACCGGGCAAAAATCTTTTAAAATGAATTTTTTTCACAAAATTCAGGCAATAACTTTCTGGTAGGCTTCGGCATCCATCAGCTTGCTTACATCCTCTGCATGATCTACTTTCATCTTTATCATCCACCCGTCGCCATAGGGATCGGTATTTACTTTTTCGGGTTCGGATTCCAATAACGGGTTTATCTCGGTAATGGTGCCTGCTACCGGCAGAAAAAGATCGCTCACTGTTTTTACGGCTTCAACGGTCCCGAAGATTGCCTCCGCTCCAAGAGCTTTACCCCTGGTCTCAATTTCAACATACACAATATCGCCCAATTCATGCTGCGCAAAGTCGGTAATGCCCACCCTTGCGATATCGCCCTCAAGCAATATCCATTCATGATCTTTGGTATAGCGCAGATTTGCCGGAAAATTCATACTCCTGTTTTAATATTTGAAAATCAGGACTGCAAATTAAGGCTTTCCCTGTAATGAAATAAGAATCCATTAAACTAATCAAAAGAATTTTCATCATTAGCAAAATATAGCAGGATATGGTCTTTCAGAAAATTCTCCTGTTCTATAGCGCTGTAGTTGGGTAAAGGTTTCAACTGCTCAAAATGTGGCCATCCTTCTTTGTCGTACCTGTTTAGTTTGTAATAACCGCTTTGCGAAAGCAATGAGCACACCGCAATGTGCATCAGGTCCTGCTTTTGCTCTTTTGTAAATTTCTTCATGGAATTATGCACTTCCTGTACGCCTATCAAAAACAGGATGGTTTCCATGTCCGGTCTTTTCCCAAATTTTTTAATGAATTTTTCTTCCAGCTTCCACCAGCGTACCTGCAGATCATTTACCTGTTGCATATTGTAAAATTACTCGAAAAATGCAGATGCCTTCAGGTGATTATCTTTGCAGCTTATTTAAGAAAAATGTTACAGGTAAATTTTATAAGAAACAACAAAGATGAAGTGCTAAAAAAGCTGGCGGTAAAAAATTTTACCGACACCACATTGGTAGATACGATAATAGAATTAGACGATAAAAGAAAAAAGGCGCAATTTGAATTTGATGAAGCACAGTCAAAAATAAATGCAGCTTCCAGAGAAATAGGAAAACTAATCGGCAGCGGAAAAAAAGAGGAAGCAGACCAGAAAAAGGCGGAAGTAAATGAGCTGAAGTCTTCTCTGCAGCCCATTAATGAAAAATTAGCGAAGACAGAAAAAGAGCTGCATGATGCATTGATCAAATTGCCGAATCTCCCCCACGCATCCGTACCTGCGGGGAAATCAGCAGAAGACAATGAGATAGTAAGAGAAGGTGGCACAAAGCCGCTGCTCGTAAAAAATAAATTGCCCCACTGGGACCTGGCAAAAAAATACGACCTTATCAATTTTGAATTAGGAAACAAAGTAACCGGCAGTGGTTTCCCGTTTTATAAAAACAAAGGCGCAAAACTGCAACGGTCGTTAATTCAATATTTTCTGGACTATAATACCCATGCCGGCTATACAGAATACGAGGTCCCGCTTGTGGTAAATGAAGCGAGCGCCTATGGTACCGGACAATTGCCAGATAAGGAAGCGCAGATGTATTTTGTGAATGAGGACAATTTATACCTGATACCCACTGCGGAAGTTCCGGTTACCAATATTTACCGCGATGAAATGGTAAAAGAAAATGAATTACCAATAAAGATGACGGGCTATACGCCGTGCTTCAGGCGCGAAGCGGGAAGTTATGGAAAAGATGTTCGCGGATTAAACAGGGTGCATCAATTTGATAAGGTAGAAATCGTGCAGCTGGTACAGCCGGAAAAAAGTTATGATACGATGGAAGAAATGGTACGTCATGTTGAAAAGCTTTTGCAGGCGCTTGAATTGCCCTACCGCATTGTCCGGCTATGTGGCGGCGATATGAGTTTTGCTTCGGCGCTTACTTACGATTTTGAAGTATTTAGCGCGGCCCAGGAAAAATGGCTCGAGGTAAGCTCTGTCAGCAACTTTGAAACATTTCAAAGCAACCGGATGAAAATACGTTTTAAAAATGCGGAAGGGAAAACTCAACTGGTGCATACACTCAATGGCTCATCGTTAGCATTGCCAAGAATAGTGGCCGCCTTGCTTGAAAACAACCAGGCAGAAGACGGAATACAATTACCAAAAGCGTTACATCCTTATTTTGGGGCAGAAAAAATTAGTTGAGACAAAATTCCAAAAAACACAAAGTCTCCGGTATATCATTAACCCGGGAAAACAAGAATTGGTATTTCGGTATGCCTTATCACTTTATGCGTGGTACTCCCATGAAACAGGTTATCGAAGAACCCATGTTTCCTGTGCATCATTGCTAACATATCAATATTCATTTCCTTTTCCATTTGCAGCAGCGATTCCGAAATACTTTTCTGATGAAAGTATTTTATCTGCACTGCGTCGCCTGCGCTGCCGGATATTGCCTCTGCCAGGCTTTTGTCATTTTCAACCATATTAGAGCTGGTATCTCCGGAAACATGAATGACGGATAATTCGGCCTTGATTTGCCGTGAGAAATCTTTTAACCATTTAATTATACTGACATCGGTGTTCCTGAAATCAGTGGCATAAACAATATGCTTAAGATTTTCACACACGGATTTCGAAGGGATTATTAAAACAGGAACTCCGGCCGTAGCCAGTACCCTGAAAACGTTGCTGCCAAAAAGCACATTCGACGAAAGGCTTTCGCCTTTAGTACCCATTATCACCAGCCAGATGTTATTTTCTTTTATCACTTCGTTTAGCTGATTTTCTACATTGCCTGCATTATTCAAATGATCTATTGCTGGTTTATAAGCGCCCGCAGGCAGGTTTTTCAGATGGCTTTTCAATTCATCAACGCGGTATTGAAGATTACTTAAACTTTGATATTCTAATGACACCGTTTGATCATGCGGCCATATTACCGTATCACTTACCGGCACCGTATAAATGGGATAGGCATTATACAGCATGAAATGGGCCCTGAAGATAGTGGCCAGTTGCAGCGCGTATAGTTCGGCTGCCTTGGCATTTTCAGAAAAATCTGTTAATACCAGAATATTTTTCATTATTATACCTTTTTTTACCGGTAGTAAATTTATTTAATGGCCGGAGAGGTGGTAATGAGAAAAATCAGCAATCATAATGACAAAAGTTGATTTACCTTATACAAACTTATACTATACTTTATTATTCTATATCACAAGGCATGTTACCAATTTGTAACCTAAACACCCGGCAGTCAGATTCTTCTGAAGGTTTATCCTTACTTTTTTCCACCCCGGCATGACGAGCCTTTCATTTCGGCTATACATTGCCGCTATTATCCGGGATCCTTAGAACCGCTTCCGCCGCTTTATGTCAGGCAGCATCAGCTATGCGTGGGCAGATTTTATCTGGTTTTGAATCTTGCCAACCAATTCATTCACATCAAAAGGTTTTGCTATAAAATCGTCTGCCTTGCAAAATTTTTGTATATCAGAAAAATTGGTGTGAGCGGAAAACATAATTACCGGTATGTCTTTGGTTTTGGAGTTTTCTTTTAACTTATTGCAGACTTCTATACCGTCTATTCCCGATAGAAAAACATCCAGCAGTATAAGATCGGGTGCAAATGATTTTATCCTGGGTATTACATCTTCGCCTCTCGGAAGAGCCATTACCTCATAGCCATATCGCCTGAGAACTACCTCCACTACCCAAAGAATGTCTGAGTTATCGTCTACAATTAAAACCCGTTCCATAATACAGAATTTCAATACAATTAAATCAGCTTATAATTAACCCTCTTCAGTTTTTTTTCATATTATATTAAACTAATGGAAATAAGGACTATCCCTCTTCAAAATATTATTCCCAATATAATAATTCTGAAAAGAAAATTATGACGCTATTGCTGTTTTTATAATTATTTTAATCTCTAATTACTGTGCCAAAAAAGACGGATTCTTTCGCAGAGAGTCAGACACATATTTTCCCGGCTATCAGGGTACTGGCTTAGGAATTTTTTATCTATTTGAGGAGCATGGAATGCATAAAATTCCCCACCTGTGGGGAAAGATATTCCAAACCTCTCTGCGTTAAGGTTATCATCATATTCCCAGCGCTTCTTTCAGTTTGGCATACCCCGATTTGCTTACCGGTAACCCGGCGCCCGTACTAAGGAGTAAAACGTGGCTGTCTTTTTCGTGTACATCTATGCGCGTGATGAATTGAGTGTTTACTATAAAAGAGCGATGAATACGGATAAACTGGTAAATGCTCAAAGACTGTTCAAAAAAATTCATGGTTTGCTTTTTTAAAAATGAACCGGCTGCAGTCATAATTTTTACATAATCGTCGGCGGCTTCAATGTACTGAACCTGGCTAAGAGGAATAATTTTTATTTTATTACCATCCCTGACTACAATCCGGCTTTGCTGCGCAACTGATTTTGACACCGTATCAATTACCGGCTGTAATGAAGTGCCCGCAGGATGTGAAAGATATTTTTGAATTGCTCTATCGAACCTTTCCTTGCTGAAAGGTTTCAATAAATAATCAACCGCATTTTGCTCAAATGCTTTTATGGCAAATTCATCAAAGGCTGTTGTAAAAATAACGGCGGGTGGTTTTTCAATAAGCTCCAGCATTTCGAAACCATTAATTTTAGGCATTTGAACATCCAGGAAGATCAGGTCAGGTCCGAATTGCATAATGGCTTTCATCCCTTCAAAGCCGTCGCTGCACTCGGCAACTATTTCAATATTTTGATAAGGCTGCAGGTATTCTTTCACAATGCTCCTCGCCAATTGCTCATCATCTATTATAATTACCTTCATCATAGCTGCGGAATGAGTATGGTTGTAATAAATATTTTTTCTTCCCTGCCGGTCTTTAAAAGATCCTGCCTTGCAAACAACAAAAATAATCTTCGCTGTACAGACGACAATCCAAACCCGGTTCCCTTCAATGGCTGCGACGTTTCCGGATCAAAAGGATTTTGGATGGTTATTTTTAAATAATTTTTGTCTTCAATGGCCTCCATTTTTATTAATACATCCTCTGTCGTGTCGTACAGGCCAAATTTTATTGCGTTTTCCACAAGTGGCTGCAGCAACAATGAGGGCAATTTTAATGCTAACACTTCTTCAGGGCAAACAATTTCAGTTTGCAGGCGATGTCCGAACCGAACCTTTTCAATGTCAAGATACAGCCTGAGGCTTTGCAATTCTTCTTCCAAAGTATTCCACTGCTGATCGTCTTTCTTCAATGTACCCCGCAAAAAATCGCTGAGTTGCTGAATCATATGCCTTGCCTTTTCAGGCTGGGTGCCGGTTAATGCGCTTATCGAATTAAGGCTGTTGAATAAAAAATGAGGTTGTAGCTGCTGGCGAAGTTTAAAGAGTTCTGCTTCACGGGCCAGTCTTTCTGAATCGGCTTTTCTTTCATTCATTTTTTTCTGCTCTTCCTGCGTATACCAAAGCAGGCTGACCAGCGACATGCAGCTTATAAGTAAAAATAAAATTCCAAACCGAAGCCCTGCAGAGGCAGAAAGGGACTGAATATAGTGTAAGTCATTTCTGAATATCAACCAGAGAATTAACCGGGAAATTAAAACCGACAGCCCGCTAAGTCCCAGGCTAATCATTAATACATACCAATATTTTTCCTGTCGCGGAAGGTAATAGCGCATATTGTTTACGATCAGCAGGCAGCAACCGGTAAGCAACAGGTTGTTGATTATGGCATCCATCACCAATTCCGTTGTTGTAATGTTGTAGGTCTTTAAAACACCGGTGAGTATAATTGAATAAACAAAACTGATAATTGCCCAAACAACAATACCAGTGGCCAAAAACCGCTGCGGGTATGATATGGTTTTATTCAAAACAATTAATTTAAGGGGATGCTTTTATGCATGCTGCTTTCCAGGATGTAAGAGGCCCTTTGTTTTGTTGTTTTTATAAAGCGATCCGCTTCTTCTTCTTCGCAAATTCTTGAATATAATTCTGCTCCGTCAATTAATTCGGCCAGCGGATGCAGCTCGGACACATCAATAAACTTCCAGCGAACCGGCTTTTGAATATTGTTCAAAAAATTATCTTCTTCCATATGCCCGGTGGTTCTTGCTTTTTGAAAAGCATGGAGGTCGTCTTCGGCATATATTAGTCTTAGCTGCTCATCAAACTGCGGGGTATGAGCTCCTTCGCCGCAAATGATTCTGTATACCAGTTTTGCAAGATACCATTTCATAAAAAATATTTTAGTGATTAAGAAGCTTATGCTGTTTGCCAGTTTTAATAATTTATTATCTCGATTCCTCCAAACACACAGGTACCATGCAGCACCAACACTTTACCGGGATCAGTGGTCACTGAAGGCAGATTTCTTTTGTCTTCGATGCCACCAAAGACTGTTGTTGCCTGGTTTTTCACATCCCAATTGGAAGGAACAATTATTTTAGTGCCGCCAAAAACGTTATTTACCTCAAGACTTACCTGATGCTGCAAATCCGCCTGCATCATATTTAGTTCTGCTCCCCCCATGAAACAATTTATCTCGCCTCCTTTGAAATTTTTTGAAAGAATTATTTTTTTTACCGATCCAAATACAGCATTTATCTCAATCCATTCTTCTGCTGTACCCGTTGCACCGGCGTTCGGCTGACTGGCAGAAAACAGTGGTTCAGCAGGTCTGTAACCCGGTCCTTCATAAAACTTTCTTCTCCATCTTCTCTCATACCTGCCGAATGTGTGATGCGGCCGGAGAATATAAATGATACCAACAGAAATCAGTATGGCCGGCAATATGTAATCATGGAAATTCATTTTGGGGTTGGTCTGATCTATTAAAAAGATAGTACCAATTGCAATCATTATCAGGCCGCCCGGATTTTTGAATCCACTCTTAATGGCCGCTATAAGCCCTATCAATATCAGTAATACGGGCCATGTAAAAACCCAGTCCGGAACAGGCGCGCCCATTTTATAAGCCAGCAGTAAGACACCGCAAGCAAGAAGAATAAGTCCGCTCCAGATTCTTGAATTCCCTGAACCACCCAGCTGTTGCATCTTATTATTATCGTTATCCATAAAATTTTAATTGTATAACAAAGTTATCTGCAGGCCCATAGCCGTAAAATAGTAAATAGGCTTGTTGCAAGCAGCAGTCGGTAAAGATGCATTTTTTATCGGCGAAATATTTTACCCGCTTTCAAACATGCTGCATCTCTTACTTTTGCCTCTATGGCTCATAAAAAATTACAGCGGTTCGCGGAAATTAAAACATTCTACAATGTGCTTGAATTTCCTGAAAACATGCCTGGTAAGTGGAATAACTTCTTTAAAAATAATAATCCTGTAGTGCTGGAGCTTGCCTGCGGTAAAGGAGAATATACTACATCGCTTGCCGGCTTACATCCGCAAAAAAATTTTATCGGTGTCGATATCAAGGGCAACCGGATTTGGGCAGGCGCCAGATATGCTATTGAAAATACGCTGCAGAATGTAGCTTTTCTCCGCACCCAAATTGAAATGATCGAAAAATATTTTACTGCCGGCGAGGTGGATGAAATATGGATCACCTTTCCTGATCCGCAATTGAGGAATTCAAAAGCCCGCAAAAGGCTGACCCATCCGAGGTTTTTACGCTCCTATAAAAAAATTCTAAAGCCGGGTGGGGCTGTTCATTTAAAAACTGATTCGCCGCAGTTGTATAATTTTACAAGAATGGTTATTGATTTGTACGGGCTAAATTTAATTTCGGATATTAAGGATGTGTACAGCGAAGACAATATTAATGAGGAACTGAAAATAAAAACTTATTACGAACGGCTTGATATTGCAGGAAGTAAAAAAGTTTTTTACCTGTGCTTTTCTTTATCCGGCGAAATAATGAATCAAAAAAAGGATGCATTGTTAAAACAAAAGATTAGTGATGGCGGCTGATGACGATTTCATAGAAGGCATACATTTTTATTATAACGAAAATAATTTTCTCGTGTTCACCGAAAAATATCATCTTCAACGGGGCTACTGCTGCGGGAATGGCTGCAGGCATTGCCCTTATGAATATAAAAACGTGACCGAACCTCTAAAAAGCAAATTGCTTCAACAAAGAAAAGATGCCAAAAAAAACAACGAATAAAACAAGGCCCGAAAAGCCCCGTTCAACAACAAAACAATATAATTTTTTTGAAGACGTATATGCGGTAGTTCGCCAGATCCCAAAGGGAAGGGTCACCTCTTACGGCGCTATTGCAAATTATCTGGGAACGAAGCTGTCATCGCGAATGGTTGGATGGGCAATGAATTCAGCCGGCAGCGCAAAACCAAAGGTTCCTGCACACCGTGTGGTAAACCGTAACGGAATGCTCACCGGCAAAGCACATTTCGGCTCCCCCACCCGGATGCAGGAGCTTCTTGAAAAAGAAAAAATAAAGGTAGAAAAGGATACTGTTGTCGATTTTGAAAAACTATTCTGGGATCCATACAAAGAGCTGGGATTATAATACGAGCTGTACTTTTTCGGATAGGCGTAGGTGTTAGCAATATAACCCCACCTGCCTAAACAGGTTTAAAAGTTTTCTTTGATTGCCGTTTATCATCTCTTACTGCCTGTCAGCACTCTTTGCTGATAATAGCCTAACCCGTGGAAATCTTAAAATTATTCAATATAAAAATCTGATTATCTTTTACTTATAATTACCATAGCCATATTGGAGATACCGTTAACGTGCTTAATGAAGTTTGTATCGGGAGTTGTCTGTTTCTAACTTTGCGCCGCAAAACTGAGCCAGCTATATAAGCTTCTACAGAACGCAGACCGTACCGAAACCAGAATGAAACAGAATCAACTTACCCTGGTTTTCTTACTTCCGCTTCGCTCAGACGATTTATTAACAAAAGACTAAAAAAGGAGTTACAATGAAGAATTTTGCTATGCAACAAACTGTGCAGTTAGACGAAGAAACAAAACAGCAACTGACACAGGAGGTAAAGGAAACTTTAGCCATAGATGCCAACTCAAACGACACGGATGATAAAAGAAATTTTACTACTGCTGAAATGTGGAACCGGAACCGCAGAGGTCGTTATGCAGACGGTATAACCAGAAGGTGGCATCTTAGCTAATTCCGTTTTTAAAACCAATAAAACCCAAACCCCGTTTTCGGGGTTTTTTTATATCCGGTTGTACCAAACAGATTATTTTACCAAACGTAATAAGGGCTTATCATAAGGTATACGACAACGCCTGTTACGGCTACATACAGCCAAATGGGCCAGGTAATTTTTGCCAGTTTCGTATGTCTTCCGTAATCGGCAGTCAGGGCACGGTAGGCAGTAAATAAAATAAAGGGAAGAATAATTCCGGCGAGAGGAATATGGGTAGCCAGTATAAAATAATAAACATAACGGCTGACGCCTGCACGAAGTTTTTCATCCGGACTCAGGATGTTATCATGATTGAGGTCGCCAAACCTTGTCTCTCCTGCCAGCAAATGGTGGCATATATAAGAAACGAGGAAAATAACGGATAAGATGATTGCGGAAATCATTAACTTTTTATGCAAATAGACGCGGTTACTTTTTATAGCGATCAACGCAACGATCAGCAACACCGCAACAACCGAATTGATAACGGCATTGGCCAGTGCAAAAATGTGGGGATTAAAGCCGGGCCTGAAATTGAATTTTACGTTGGCCAGAAATGCTACGGCCGCAAATACCACAATAGAAACCATCCAGATAAGCAATGTGACCTTTTTATCATTTCTTTTTATAACGGCTTCCGGCAGGATACGGTCAGTTTTATTCATCTGTCTTTTTAAACTATGTTTAACTATTATTGAAAAGGTCCTTCAGAAATTCGCCGAAAGTGCGCTTACGATCCTTCTCCAGCATCAATAATGGAATATCACGAACCAGTTTTTTTTGCGCTAAGGTATCAAAGCCATTATACCAGCCCCGTACGATCCTTTCCTTATCGAGCAGAAACAAATCCTCAGAATGAATAAAAGCTGTATCTATACCGGGATCCGCAATGCTTGCTTTCAGCTCCTGCAGTCCAAAAGTATAAATGCTGTCCCTGTTGCCGGTCAGCAGCCACCAGCTGTCAGGATCTACATTAAACCTCTCTGCCCACTTTCGCAATTCCGGGACCGAATCATGAACCGGGTCTACTGAAACGGAAACAAACTGAACAATGGAATCATTGTTGGTAAACGAATTTTGCAGTTTCTTCATCACTTTGGCAAGGCGCGGACAAATTGAAGGACATCGCGTGAAAAAGAAATCAAGCACAATGATCTTTCCTTTCAGGTCTTCAAAAGATACACGTTTACCAAACTGGTTTATGAAATGAATATTTCTCAAATGATGCCATGCGGTATCATACACCGTATTTCCATTTTTATGGGTTACTTTTATGCTGTCATAAAAATAACGGGATGGCATTTGAATGGCTCTCTTACTGTAATAATTGGTCAGCAAATAACCAACTGCCGGTAACAGGATGGCCAATAACAGGGCCAGCAGCGCTTTTTTCTTCATATGGATTCAAAAAAAATAGCTATCAACAAAGGTGACAGCTATTTTTTAATATCGTAAACAATTCATGTTAATTCTTCTCGCCTTCTTTCATTGCCGGAACGGTATGTGGTTGAACATTTTCAATGGAAGGATGCGAACCCGCATCGGTATTACGTAAATTTTTATAGCTGTTCCCGTCAAATAAGAACGCAAATATAAACCATATAAAAAGAGTTGCAGGAATGGCGATCGACATAATAAAATTTCTTATTTCATCGCCCAGGTGCATAAAAATTGAAATAATATAAAATGCCTTCGCAAGGGAAAGAATGATAATTACTCCTTTTAAGAAATGGATGAGGACTTCACTGGGGGCAGGTTCTTTATCGATAAAATAAATAGTTAAGCCCAGCGCCAGCTCAATGATGGTAATTATAAGCAAAATCCAGAAGGCCTTCCAGATTCTTTTTACATGTGCCGAATCGTGGCTGGCATCTATTGCATGTGTTGTGGTAATTGCAGACATATATCTTCTTAATAGTTATTTAATTCCTGTAAAATATTTAGATAAGATAAAAACAAAGGAAAACGAATACCCATACCAGGTCAACAAAGTGCCAGTATAATCCGGCCTTTTCTATCATTTCATAATGACCTCTTTTATCAAAATCTCCTTTTGACGTTTTAATGAGCATGATGATATTTATGACAACCCCGCTGAATACGTGGAATCCGTGAAATCCTGTAATGCCAAAGAAATACCCGCCGAATGCAACCGGGCCGGGTGTTGCCACCAAATGCCCGTTATACATTACCTGTGGCCCCCATGGATTGTGGCTGGTAGTGGTACCCCAATATTGAATAGCGCCATCTACCAGCACTTCGTGCCTGCTGGTAATAAGGTGTGTCCATTCCCATGCCTGGCAACTTAAAAATGCAAGTCCGCCCAATATGGTCAGTATCATCCATTTTTCCACACCCTTCCTGTTCATACGATGCCCTTCATGCACAGCCAGCACCATGGTTACCGAACTGAAGATAAGAATGAACGTCATTAAGCTTACAAAAGCCAGGGGCAGGCTCGCCTCACCGGTAAACGGAAATTTGTTAAATACATAGTTGTGGTCAACCCAATTATTAAGACTAAAGCGAATGGTTCCGTAAGAAATCAGAAAAGCTCCGAAAGTAAAGGAGTCGCTCATTAAAAAATACCACATCATCAGTTTACCATAGCTGACATTGAAGGGGCTCCTTCCGCCATTCCACCATGATGATTTCGTTTTGGCAATAGCTGTTTCCATTATAAGTCTTTAAAAAGTGTTACAAAAATAATTTAATTGTTCAATTATCAATATGTTTTTACCGGGTTAACCTATCTTATCAGCGATAAAAAAACAAATAAGTAAATCCATAATAAATCCACGAAATGCCAGTAAGTATTCACAATATCTACCGGCACAATATCATAATTTTTTACCCTTCTGCTGTAGGCTTTCGCCAGCGAAATGATAAGGGCAATAATACCCCCGATCAGATGCAGCGCATGCAAGCCCACAATTATGTACAAAAATGAAAATGCCACATTGCGTGTAAGCGTAACCCCGTTATGCCATAATTGGGTAAACCCCACATATTGCATCACCACAAATGCGATTCCCAGCAACAACGTGATGAGCAGCCAGGAACGATACTGCATCATGTGACGCTGCTTAAAAGAGTTCCGGCTGGCCATTATCGTACCGCTGCTGATAATGATGACTGCCGTTGAATACCAGAAAATTTTGGGTAAATCAAATGTGATCCAGTCAGATAAATTGCGCTTTACAATATAAGCGCTGGTAAGACCGGTAAACATCATTACAATGCTGGCAAGCCCGATCCACAAAGTAAATTTATGCGGATGAATTCTTTTTCGTTGTTCTTTCATTACTGCTATCATAAATTACAGCCTGTTACACTCTTTTTGCCAGTCAGGATTGGTAAGGTCTTATATTTTATCAAACAACAATGCCAGGAAAACAATTACCAGGTAAAAATAGGACCCGAACATCATTCTTCTTGCAGCTGCTGTTGTCATTTTAATAAATAATACTATACTCAGAAAAACCATTGAAAAATTACAGGCCAGCAATATCCAGAAAGATATTTGGCCACTCAGATGAAAATAATAAGGCAACATCCCCACGGGAATCATCAGCATAGAATAAATTATACACTGCAGTGCGGAAAATTTTGTGGGCCCTTCATGGGCCGGTAGCAGTTTAAATCCTGCTTTTTCATAATCCCTGTAGGCCACCCAGGCAATTGCCCAAAAATGAGGGAATTGCCACAGGAACTGGATTCCAAACAACACCCATCCCGGTGCGCTTAGCGTATTAGCTCCCGCAGCCCATCCTGTCAGGCAAGGCAATGCTCCCGGTAAGGCGCCTACCAGTACAGCAATAGAACTTATTTTTTTTAATGGAGTATAAATGAACCCATATAAAACCAGGCTTATTAATGCAGTAGCGGCACTCAGCACATTGAACCAAAGTGCCATTAATGCTATACCGCCAATGCCTGCAATAACCGCAAACATCCAGGCCTCACCCGGCTGCATCCTTTTGGCAGCAAGCGGCCTGCCTGATGTTCGCCTCATTAATGTATCAGTATTTCTCTCCAGAATCTGGTTTATTGCATTTGCAGATCCGGTGATCAACATACCCGCAACAAACATCTCAAGCACCGAAATGAAGTTAAATTGAATGCCCGGCACAAGTAAATAACTTACCACACAGCTAAATACCACAGTAAAGCTGAGGGTAAATTTCATGAGCTGGAAATAATCCTTCGCCTTGCTGGCAATAGCAAATGATGCCGAATTTGAAACACTTGTTGCCACATTATTCATTATAGTTCAACCCAATTTAAAAAAGCCCTGAAAATATTCAGGGCATTGTATATAACCATATAAAAATCCTGATAAGCCTTTATACGCCCTGAATTAATGCGTTGATTCGTCCTTACCGACAGGCTCTGTTTGAGGAATAAAATCTCTTCCGTCCTTGCCATAATCATATGCCCAGCGGTATACTTCGGGCACTTCTCCGGGCCAGTTACCGTGTATCCGTTCAACGGGTGTGGTCCATTCCAAAGTATTAGCGCCCCACGGATTTTTAGTGGTAACTCTTCTTCCTTTAAATATGGAGTAAAAGAAATTAAATACAAATAATAACTGAACCGCAAATACAATAATCGCCACAACACTGATAAATTCATTCAGCCCGGTAAACATCTTGAAGGATTCCCATGCGCTGTAATCATAATAACGTCTTGGCATACCTGCCAGGCCTTCGTAATGCATAGGCCAGAAAATACAATAGGCCCCTGCAATCGTTACCCAAAAATGAATATAAGCAAGTGTGTTGTTCAAATATCTTCCATACATCTTCGGGTACCAATGGTAAATGCCGGCAAACATTCCGAATAATGACGCTACACCCATTACCAGGTGGAAGTGTGCAATAACAAAATACGTATCGTGGAGATGAATGTCCAGTGATGAATTACCCAGCCATATACCGGTTAATCCCCCGGAGATAAACAAACTCACAAAACCGATCGCAAAGAGCATCGCCGGCGTAAACCGGATATTACCTCTCCATAAGGTAGTCAGCCAGTTAAACACTTTAATAGCCGACGGTACTGCAATCAGTAATGTCAGCAACACGAAGAAAGAGCCGAGGAAAGGATTTAAGCCGGTTACAAACATATGGTGCGCCCATACCATAAAAGATAACCCCGCAATAGCAAATAGTGAAACTACCATTGCACTATAACCAAAAATGGGCTTTCTCGAATTCACGGAAATCACCTCTGATGTAATACCCATTGCCGGCAATGCAATAATATATACCTCCGGGTGTCCTAAAAACCAAAACAAATGCTGGAACAATATGGGGCTGCCGCCTTCATTAGGTAATATGTGGCCATTGATAAAAATATCGCTCAGATAGAAGCTTGTTCCGAGGTGACGATCAAACAGCAATAACACACAGCCGGAAAGAAGAACCGGGAACGATAATACGCCTAACACCGCCGTGAAGAAGAACGCCCACATAGTAAGGGGGAGCCTTGTCATGCTCATACCCTTGGTACGCATATTTAATACGGTAGAAATATAATTAAGGCCTGCTAAAAGCTGCGAAATAATAAATAACGACATTCCTATCAGCCAATAATCCATACCTGCCTTGGCGCCCTCCGATGCCTCGCCCAGCGCGCTCAATGGTGGATAAATGGTCCAGCCACCGGCTGCGGGCCCTGTTTGTAAAAACAAGGAAGCAACCATCACAATAGAAGCACCAAAGAAAAACCAGTAAGAAAGCATATTCAGAAATGGCGATGCCATGTCTCTTGCACCCACCTGAAGAGGAATGAGCAAATTTGAAAACGTACCACTCAGGCCAGCTGTCAATACAAAAAACACCAGTATGGTACCATGCATGGTAACCAGTGCATAGTAAAACTCGGGATCAAGGTGGCCGCCTTTGCCCCAATGACCCAATATATCTTCAAGGAACGGAAATGTTTTATCAGGATAACCCAGCTGGAATCGGAATATCACAGAAAAAAATGCCCCGATAATAGCCCATATCATTCCCGTTATCAGGAACTGTTTGGAGATCATTTTATGATCCTGGCTGAAAACATATTTGGTAATAAACGACTGCTTGTGATGATGCACATGAGCTTCGTGTCCGAGGTCATGTACAACCACTGCACCTTCTTGTGTTGTCTCGTTACTCATAGTAATATTTTTTTAAAGCCTCAGTAAGCCCTGTATATATTTTATTTCTTATAATTCTGTGCAACGGCTTTGGCTGTTGTTGAATCTTTATTTACAATCTTATCGGGGTCCAGGTCAGGAAATGCTTTGTAGTACTCAGGTTTCTGAGACGCCATGTATGCATCAAACTCCGCTTGTGTTTCTACAACGACCACACCCCTCATGGTATAATGGCCAACTCCGCACAATTGATCACATGCTATTTCATAAACAAAATCAGGATTGCCCGTCTTTTTCTTCATTTCCTCGGTTGTATAGAGCGGCGTAAACCACAGGGTAGTCGGGGTCCCCGGCACTGCGTCCATCTTCATACCAAACTGTGGCAGGCCAACATCATGAATTACATCCTGTGAATTAATTACCAGTTTTACCGGTTTATTTACCACTACATGCATGGTTGTGGGTACATGAATATCATCGTGACTTGCGGGATCAGACCAATCTACTCCCAAAGGATTTCCTTTTGCAGGATCGGTCAGTTTGTAATTTTTTCTGCCAAGAACACCATCTTTACCGGGATAGCGAATCTCCCATCCAAACTGATGCCCGGTTATTTCTATCACCTGTGCACCTTTGGGCGCATCGGAAGTAAACTTAAACCAGTACTTCAGCCCAAAAACAATCAATACAGTTAATACCAAAGCCGGAATACTCGTCCAGATTATCTCTAACTTATTGCTGTGCGCAAAAAAATACGACTTTCTTTTATCACTCTCCTGGTAGCGGAATGCAAACCAAAACAGGAGTGTCTGGGTTACGATAAAAACACTCCCGGTAACACCCAGCGTGATCCATAGCATGAGGTCAATGCTTTTGCCCTGCTCGGAAGCAGAACCTACCGACAGCAAAGTTTTATGATAAAACAATTTATTACAATACCAGACCCCTATAAGACCCGCAATCAGGAACAGAATCATGAAAAAGCCATTGATACGGTTATTTTGCTTTCTCGCCTTTTCTTCGCCTTTCAAAACACTTACGTATTCGCTGGCCTTGGATATCTGGAATACAACCAGGAAGAAGAGTATAAAAATTGCTATTAAAAAAAAGTCGCTCATGTTTGTTAATTTTTCCCTTTCATCTTCCGCAGCGGATGATTATGGTACTTAAACTATTTTATTTAAAAATTAATCCTTTCGTTTTAAAGCTTTATTATAACATTGACTAAGTATGATGAACAATACTTTCCTTGAGAAATGGATCGTTCATGGCAGTCATGGATACTTTCGTGGCATACCGGTTTACCCCCCAAATGATAAACCCTATAAAACCAACCGGGATGCCCAGCTCAAACCAGCTTAAATGAGGATGCGATTTTACTGTTCCGGGCATCACCATCAGGTAAAAATCAATCCAGTGTCCAAAAATAACAAGTATACACATGATTACAGCCAAGGCATAGTTCCTTTTTGATGCTCTTTTCATCAGTATCAGGAACGGGCATAAAAAGTTCAATATAAGATTCAGATAAAACAATCCCTTATATACTCCCTGCACCCTTGTTTTAAAGTAAATAGTTTCTTCAGGAATATTGCCATACCATATTAACATATATTGGTCAAACCACAGGTAAGTCCAAAAGATAGAAAAGGCAAAAACATATTTAAGCAACTCATGCAGGTGTTCCTTATTTACAAATTCAAGCTGGCCTTCATTTTTAAAATAAACTACAAAAAGCGCAAGCAACGCCATCCCTGATACAAAGGTGCTTCCGAATGTATACCAGCTAAACATGGTGCTAAACCAATGGGCGTCTATGCTCATGATCCACACCCAGGGTATAATGGAACCAACCGACAAACCAAAGGAAACTACATAAAACCCGGCCCAGGTTGTTTGCCTCTTATACCATCTTTTAGAAGTTTCATAATCCATGGGGCCGTTGTTCAATTCTTTACCAAAATCCCTCAGCTTCTTACTTACCAGCGACCATATTCCCATGAAAAAAAGTGATACAAAAATAAAAACGGTCGGATTCAGAAATCCTGACTTGCCTTTCAGCACTTCATCGTGTTCCACCAATTGGCTATTGAGCCAGGGGTAAATATCTGAACGATGCCCCAGTATAATACATAACAAGATAACCAACGTAAGTATACTCATTAAAGGAACTACAGATGAAACAGCTTCCGTTACCCGGCGAAATGCCGCTTGCCATCCTCCCATTGCCAAAATACTGATTACCATAAAAAAGGTGGAAACGTTGAGAAGCAATAACCAAAAAAGACTGTTCTGCAGCAATACGGCCCAGAACCTCGTGCTGTTTACATTACCGCCATTAGATCCCGCAAAGGGATTTAAAAAGATAATTCCAAGGATCAATGTAACTACACCCACAATCATAAAGCCTGTAGACCACTTCTTCACTATTGCAGGCGTTTTATACTGATTATTCATGTAAAAGGTTATTTTAACTTAAAACTTTTATTTTTTCATTGTCGAATCCGAAGAAGCGCTGCCCGCTGATTCAGAAGACTTGCTCAATTCAGCTTGCCTTGATTTTACATATTGTATTACCATCCACCTTTGTTCACGGGTCAATTGTGAAGCATAACTACCCATGTTATTCTTTCCATAGGTAATAGAATAAAACATTGTTCCTTCCGGCATGTCAACATATACTTTTTGTGTAAGGTTGGCCACGGCCGGTATCTTACCTCCTGCAGACAGCGGACCCTGCGCATCCAGATTGGGTCCGTGACAAATTGCACAATTTATATGGAATAACCTTTCGGCTTCAGCCATCTGTGTGGAATCCAGCGGCGGCAACGGGTCTTTCAGATCCGCGCTCATTTTATACCCGGCAGAATCGTGAGGCAAAGTAAAAGGGAACAGATCGCCTCTCCTGATAGTACCCGGTACCGGATAAGGAACGTAATTAATTCCTTCAGATTTCAGGCTATCGGGAGCATAGGCTTCGTATGCACGGCTATAGGCCATATCGGGCATATATACTCTTCCCGGCTCTCTTTTGTCACCACAACTTTCTATAAAAATTACGATGCCAGCTACCAATAAAAAAATTCCTGTTATTTTTACTTTTTTCATATATCTAAACAAATAACCTGTAAGTGTTGCTCTAAAGTACAGGGGTCATTAATAACCCGGCTCTGCCTTGTACAACTTCTGTTCCCTGTCGTAGGTGCCAAACCACCAGCCATCTTCTGCCTCCTGCACATTCACGTCCAGAGCGCCATTATTCCTCAGAAAATTTTGTATATCCTCTTCATTGCTTCTCGCAGTACATTCTATTACCATCACCATCATATCATCAGTGGCTCTCAGGCTAAAATGATGCTTTTTTACTCCGGGCATCATTTTATTAAGCCAGCAAAAGGTCATCACCATCGCCACGGAAGACATTAATACAGTAAGCTCAAATGTAATCGGAATGAAGGCCGGTAGCGGGAAGTGCGGTTTACCTCCAATGTTCAACGGCCAGTCTGAAACAAAAATCCAGCCCATTCCGCCTATGGCTATGCTGGTACCGAGGAAACCAAAAATAAATCCTACAGTATGCAGGCTGGTTTCCCTTAGCCCCATTGCGTGGTCCAGGCCATGAATCGGGAATGGCGTATATATATCATGAATCTTATAACCGGCCCTTCTTACATTTTTTACCGCCGGAAATAAAATATTCTCGTCATCAAAAGAGCCAACTACAAACTTTTTTCTCATTCTTTATTTTATTTCAAAACCTTTCGGTTTTTGGTTAAAGAAATTTTATACTAATGCGCATGCTCAACTTTATCCACATAAAACTTTCCGGCATCCATATTCTCAGTATCCTCCATCTTCGCTTTATAGCTTTCGCCACTTGTTTTTAATATCGCTTTCACTTCTGCCAGTGCAATAACCGGGAAGAATTTCGCAAAGAGAAAATAGCAGGTGAAAAATAAACCAAAGGTTCCCAGGTAAAATCCTATTTCCCATATTGAGGGGCTGTAATAATTGCTCCAGGATGCAGGTATATAATCCCTGTAAATAGAGGTAACAATAATTACAAACCTCTCGAACCACATTCCGACATTTACCAATACGGCCATAAAGAAGGTAAACGTTACATTCCTTCTTAATTTTTTCGACCAGAAAAGCTGCGGTGAAACCACGTTACAGAACATCATGCCATAATATGCCCAGCCATAAGGGCTGAAAATATTGACCCGGTTCTGCCTGAAGGCCCACCATTCATACGGGTTTTGGCTATACCATGCAATAAACAATTCGGAGAGATAGGCAATGCCTACAATAGAACCCGTGAGCACAATAATCTTGTTCATCGCTTCAATATGCCCGATAGTAATATAATCTTCGAGATGCAATACCTTACGGGTAATGATTAATAATGACTGAACCATAGCAAAACCGGAAAAGATTGCACCTGCAACAAAATATGGAGGGAATATGGTAGTATGCCATCCCGGAATCACAGAAGTGGCAAAGTCAAAGGACACTATAGTATGAACCGATAATACCAGCGGTGTGGCCAATCCTGCCAGTACCAGGGAAAGACTTTCATGACGCTGCCAGTGCTTGGTGCTTCCCGTCCATCCAAAAGAGGCAAGCCCGTAAAACATTTTCCTGAATTTAGTCCTCGCCCTGTCCCGAACCGTAGCCAGATCGGGCAACAACCCTGAATACCAAAATAACAGGGATACCGTAAAATAAGTTGATACGGCAAATACATCCCATAACAAGGCTGAGTTGAAATTTGGCCATAGCGGACCGCGGCTGTTCGGATAAGGCAATACATAAAAACCAACCCACACACGACCCATGTGCCAGATGGGGAATTGCCCGGCACACATTACTGCAAAGATGGTCATTGCTTCCGCAGCCCTGTTTACTCCCGTTCTCCATTTCTGCTCGAACAATAAAAGAATGGCAGAAATGAGCGTGCCCGCATGCCCGATACCGATCCACCAAACAAAGTTGGTTATATCCCAACCCCAGCCAATAGTATGATTAAGATTCCATTGCCCGATACCATAAGTAACTTCCCGGTAAACAGAGTAAATACCAAATAATAACAGACATATTGCCAACGAGAACCCAATCCACCAAAGCTTTCCCGGCCTTCCTTCTATCGGAGAGATGACGTCTTCTGTAGCCTGGTGATAGGTCTTGTCTCCATCTATCAGGGGCTCTCTTAGTTGCGATTCATATTTTAATAATGACATATCCTGTTTTCTTTTTTCAGTGACGAATGCTGAAATGCTGATTTATATTTCTGTTTTACGCTTCTTTAGCCTTATTCATGTTTCCCACCGCACGTTGGGTATTTCTTATTTTTTCAAGATAGTTTACATTGGGTAAGGTGTGCAATTCTTCCAGTACATAGAATTTTCTTTCTTTTTGTTCACGCAACCTCATTTTGGAAATCTGGCTGTCTTTATCATTTACATTACCGAATACAATAGCGTGGGTAGGACAGGCCTGCATGCAGGCAGTTTTTACTTCCATGTCTTTCAACGGCCTGTTTTCTTTTTTGGCATTTAATTTTCCCAGTTGTAAACGCTGTACACAGAAGCTGCACTTTTCCATTACACCTCTTGAGCGAACCGTTACATCAGGATTCAGCACCATTCTCATCAAATCGTCATTGAGCTGCATGGTGGCGTCAGAAATGATTCCGGTCTGGTTGTCGGGGAAGCTGTCTGCACCATTCCAGTCTGCCCAGTTAAACCGGCGAACTTTATAAGGGCAGTTATTGGCGCAATATTTTGTACCGATACAACGGTTGTAGATCATTTGATTCAAACCGTCGTCACTATGGTTGGTGGCATCCACAGGACATACGTTTTCACATGGAGCGTTATCGCACTGCTGGCAAAGCATCGGCTGGAAAACGACATCCGGATTTTGCGGATCGCCGGTATAATACCGGTCAATGCGGATCCACTGCATATCGTGAAATCTTCTTACCTCATATTTACCTACAGTAGAAATATTATTTTCAGCAACACAGGCTACTGTGCAGGCAGAACAACCAATGCAGGTATTCAGGTCAATGCTCATTCCCCATTTAACTCCCGGCTTGTCGAACGTAGGATAGAGTGTGCCATCCCGTTCAAAATTTTCCCCGTATGTCTTCAATTCCTTTTCCACTTCTTCCGTCATCTCATCTGGCCGTGCGATAAAGTCGGCAAGCGTAGTTTCTCTTATAACAGGCCTGCCTTCGGTAATCTGGTGTACCTGCGTTTGAGCGATGATATAGGTTTCATCCGTTTTTTCAACTGTAACACCGGAAGAGTAAGAAACAGAGGTACCATTATAGGATGCAAGCGGGTAAACATTTACTCCGGTGCCTTTAGCTGCAGGGCCTATATATTCGGCGGTTTTGTCTTTATTCAGACTTTGACGCCCATATCCCACTGCTATTGCAATTACATTGGGATGAATACCGGGCATGATCAATGCGGGTACTTTCATAGTCTTGCCGTTCACCGTTATTTTGATAACCGGTTTATTAATATCTACCTCATATTTATCCATATCGTGCGGGTTATAGATATCTATTCCGAACAATGATTTACCCATTTGAGGAGATATTACAGCATAGTTGTCCCAGGTAGCTTTTGTGATAGGATCGCTCACTTCCTGCAGCCATGCATTACTGGCGCGGCTGCCGGTGCCCACAGAGATATTTTGATATAAGGCGATTTCTGTATCGCTTCCTTTGGCGGATGCCTGTATTTTAGCAGTGGCATCTGCAACATTACCTGTAAAGGCTGCACCTGCCAAAGCAATTACCGGAACCAGCTTTTGCGCAGTAGAATCGGAGGCATCAAAAGAAGCAGTAACGCCTGCCGAAGCCGAAGTAAGATTAGCAGTATTAACAGTAAAATTTTGCGTTTTTAAATAACCATTTTCAATTACGCCATTCTGTAAAAATTTATCTACACTTTCAACGCTCCCTAATTTGCTGAGCCAATAAGCCCTGAAATAAGTTTCGTATTCATGTGGATCACCGGTAAGTTTCAGCAGCGACGTTTCAAACTGGCGTGTTTTAAATAAAGGATGTATAATCGGTTGTATAACGCTGACATAACCTGTTTGCAATTCTGCATCCCCCCAGCATTCCAGCCAGTGATGAGACGGAATCACATATTTACACAGCTCGGTTGTTTCGTCCATCTTCTCATTGTAAGAAACCGTGAGCGGGCATTTTTTTACAGCGGCTATAAATTTATCCGCATCATAATAATTATATGCGGGATTGGCCCCGTAAATAAATAAGCCCCCGATTTTGCCGGCATTTACATCGCTGATCAAATCCACCATATCTGCGTCTATGCCTTGCCGGTAGTTTACCACGGAACCCCAGTCAATGGTTTTCCCCCCGGCTCCGATTGCTTCGTTGATGGCATTTACTATTATTTGTATGTTGGGATCATTGCTTCCGCAAACCACAAGACCCGCGCCTTTGTTCGCCAACAGGTCTGCTGCGGCTTTTTTAATTCCGTCTGCGACAGTTGCTGAAACGCCGGATGGCGTGCCGCCATTAAGCGCAGCCAACAGCGCCAACACTACGGCACCTGTTTCGGAAGGCTTATGTAAATACCTGTCATCAGCGCTGGCACCTGTGATGGTATAATAGCTTTCGAACTGGTAATGCTTGCTCATCTCAGGCTTGTCTTCATTGATGCGCCTGTTTCTGGAATATTGATTGGCAAATACCACCGGGCTGAGCCATGTACCTACAAAGTCAGCACCAATACTCACGATCACTTTTGCATTTTCAAAATGATAAGCAGGAATCGCCTTCCTGCCATAAGAAGCCTGGTTGGCCAGTAGTAGGCCGCTGTATGACATGGCATCGTATTGCACGTGACGGCTTCCGGGATATTTCGCTAAAAACTCTGAAATGATCTGTTTGGTTGTGGGAGAGGTAACTGATGAGGTTAACAATACGAATGGTTTGCCTGCACTGGCTGCAATATCATCCGCAATCATTTTATCGATCGCTTCAAATGTGGCTTCCTTGCCGCCAATCATTGGATAACGCAGACGGGTGGTATCATACAAATCCAAAACTGAAGACTGGCATTGGGCAGAGGTACCGCCATCGGTAAGTGACGAGAGATCGTTGCCTTCTATTTTTATGGGTCTGCCTTCGCGTTGCTTTACCACTACCGGAATGGCATCGCCGTCGTTAACATAGGTAGATGCATAAAAATTAGCAATCCCCGGAACCATATCATCCGGCTTGTTTAAATAGGGAACCGCTTTGCGAACCGGCATTTCGCAGCTGGCTGCTACAATGGCTGCAACCGTGCTGAATCCCATGTATTTCAGAAAGTCTCTTCTTGGCGTCTTCCCGCTGAAAAGGCCTTCATCCGCAAGATCTTCAAATGGAAGCGCTTCATTAAATTCATTCTTCGGTTGCTTCTTTTCCTCTTCCGTTTGATGAAACTCTCCAAAATTTTGCCAGTACTTTTTTTCGCTCATTTATTTCAATTTGAAAAATTCTATACCCAAAAGGCAATTAGTAACAATATCGTTTCACGCAATTAAATCGCAATCAATAGTGGCATTTTCCGCAATTGGTTCCGCCAATTTTTTCTACGGTTACACTATCGTATTTATGATTTTTTATGTCTTCGTGGAATTTTTCGTAAATGCTGTAAAACTTGTTACCATGACCCTGGTCGTCATTAAACTGAACATTGGTAGTTCTGTGGCAGTTAACACACCAACCCATGCTGAGATCAGCAAATTGATGTACTTCATCCATTTTTTGAATTTCTCCGTGACAAGTCTGGCATTGTACCTGCCCTACTTTTACGTGTTGGGAGTGGTTGAAGTAAACAAAGTCGGGAAGATTATGAATCCTGATCCATTGTATAGGTTTGCCGGGCTTGTCGTAAGTTTTGGTATCCGGATTCCAGCCGGCGTATTGATATAACTTTTGAATTTCTGCATTCGCGTCTACAGGGGTTCCGTCTTCTCTTTGAAGCGGTGCACCGGTATATTCTTTTACCGCCATGTGGCAGTTCATACAGACATTTACCGAAGGAATGTTGGCATGCCTGCTGTCCTGGGCACCGGTATGACAGTACAGGCAACTGATCTGGTTTACCCCGGCATGTACTTTATGCGAATAAAAAATAGGCTGCACCGGTTGGTATCCCTGCTGACGTCCCAGGCCCATTGCACCCTGCACCAGGTAATACCCGCCGATAAGGAACAGCACGATAACTATCATAAGCAAATAGGCCTTGTTACGGTAGAATGGAACCGGCACTGACGGTTTAAATCCTTCTTTCTCATCGGCCAGTCTCTTGAGGTTGCTGTTTACCTGCAACAAAACAAAACCAATGATGGCAAGTATTAGCGTTAAGATACCATATAATATTGTATTGTCTGATTCAGGCGCTCCGGCGGGCCCACCCGTTGTAGTGGTGGTGGGTGGTTTATAATTATTTGCATAATCCAGTATAGCGTCAATATCAGTTTTCTTTAAATCGGGAAACGGTGTCATAACAACGCTTCCGCCGGCAGCCGCTTTTAACTTCATGGCATACGGGTCTGTATTAACCATGGTAGTGGTATTGGCCACCCATTTATATACCCAGTCTTTTGACGGCTCCCGATCCCTTGCGCCTTTTAAAGCCGGACCTACATAGGTCTGGTCGGGTTTGTGACACGCAGCGCAGTTGGCTTTAAATAACGCTTCACCACTCTGAGCGAATAAGTTTTGGTTGCTAATAAATAAAAGAGAAAAAATTAATGAGGTCGTAGCGAGATGAAGCTTGGTGCGTCGGTTCATAAACTTAGTTACCTGTCTTGATAGTGGATAAAAGTTTGGTGCAAAAATAAGGGAGTATGTTGACAATGTGTTAACATTTTTATTTTTTTTATTTATCCTTATCCCGCAAGGTTTTCAAAGGATTATGGTAATAAAAAATAACAACTTCTTTCTTACGTATGCAAGCCGGGATAAATGAATTACTATATGAAATGAATTCAGTTTTGATAAGAAAAAATGCATCTTTGGAGCAATTATTTCACCTTTAAAAACAATCTTTATAGAACAGCGGTTCAAAACAATTTTATGACCAGGCATGTTAAACATATTGCCATCTTTGCCTCCGGCGCAGGTAGCAATGCAAAAAAGATCATTGAGTATTTTGAACACTCAGACAAGATACAGGTAAGCCTTGTTGTATGTAATAATCCCCATGCAGGTGTGGTACAGGTAGCAGCAAATGCAAACATCCCGGTTTTGCTCATCAAGAAAACAATTTTTCATGATACCGGATATATCGATGAACTAAAAAAGTACAATATAGATCTCATAGTGCTTGCAGGCTTCTTATGGAAGGTGCCCCCGGTAATGATCAATGCTTATAAGAATAGAATCATCAACATACATCCGGCATTGCTGCCCCGGTTTGGAGGCAGGGGCATGTACGGTAATGCCGTGCACGAAGCGGTTTTGTCAGCCGGAGAAAAACAGAGCGGCATTACTATTCATTACGTAGATGACATATATGATCATGGAAAAACCATCTTCCAGGCGAGATGTGAGGTAGCAACAGATGACACAGCAGAAACCCTCGCCAATAAGATTCATGCCCTCGAACACCGGTACTATCCGGCCGAAATAGAAAAGCTCCTGACAGGCGAATAAAAACTTTTCAAAAATCAGCGTTAAAAAACTGAATGTTGGCCGTTGGATGCGGTCAATGATGTAATATTACTTTTTAATGATTTTGAAAATAGAATTACCAATACGCCTTTTACTGCCGGTATTATTGTTGCAACTGCTTGCCGCCGGAAATTGTGCTGCGCAAATTACCCTTTCCGGTACGGTGTACGATTCCACCAGAGTATATGGTGTTCCGGGTGTAATTGTTTCCGGCGCTTCCGGAAATAAAGCCATTACTGATTCCCTGGGAGCTTACCATATCAATGTCACAAAGGATGACTCCATAAGTTTCGCCTACAGGGGCAAGTCTACACAAAAGTTCCCCGTGGCTACGATAGATGATTATTCATCGTTTGATATATCGTTGTGGGTGCGGATTGACAGCAAGTATAAAGTGCTTAAGGGCGTTACGGTCTACGCGGATACATATCAGCAGGACTCTATCGAAAACAGGATGGAATACTCAAAGATTTTTGATTATGAAAAACCGGGGCTCAGCTCCACGTACGACCCTGGTGGTGCAGCGGGGATTGACCTGGATGCCCTTATTAATGCGTTTAATCACGCAAAAAATAAGGAAAATCTTGCCTTTCATAAACGACTGATAGAGGAAGAACAGGACCATTATGTAAAGTACCGCTTCAATGCAAGGCTGGTACGTCGTATCACCGGGCTAAGCGGCGATACGCTGAAAAAATTTATGCAATTGTACATGCCTTCTTACGATTTCATTGCCAACAGTACGCTTATCCAGTTCTATCAGTACATACTTAATGCTTCGTACGCTTTTAAAAGAGAGGAAGGCATTCCACTGAACTGATTTTTCGTTTATGCTTTAACGTTAGTTTAAAATTTCTTTCAATAAAACCTTTTTATAGCTCTCTTCAGGTATTTTTCGTGTATGCGTTGGTTCCAGGCTGTAATGAATTATCAATTATGATTACCGGTGGTTTTCCAATAAGACGTTGCTACAGAAGATCATTTAACTAAAAAAATAGTTTAAAAACTAATTATTTAGTTATATATTCGAATTATGATCACTTGTCTCAAAACGGCCTGGGCCTATTTATGGCATCATAAATTTTTTACTGCAATTAATGTAGCAGGGCTGGCCATTGGTTTGTGTGTCTTTTATTTTGCTTTTTTATACATACACTTCGAATTGAGCTATGACAGCTTCAATAAAAATGAAGCCCATATTTATCGCCTCGTTACCGATGTACAAACACCCACGGCAACAGAGTATCAAAGCTCTTCGGCACCAATGGCTCCGGCGCTGCAAGCTATCTTTCCGCAAATAAAAGCCGCCACCAGAATCTTTCTCGACAACCTGATCATCGAGAAGGACGAGAATAATTTTAATGACGAAACCATCGCCTATGCTGATGCTTCCTTATTCAAGGTTTTCACGCTACCCTTATTAAGAGGCAACCCCGAAACGGTGCTGGAAGCGCCGTACACCATCGTATTATCATCCGCTGCGGCAAAAAAATATTTCGGAAACGAAAACGCAGTTGGTAAAACCTTATGGCTCGACGGTAAATTTCCGGCCGCCGTAACCGGGATCATGCAAGACATGCCTTATAATTCGCAATGGAGAGCAGACATCCTCGTATCAATGTCCACCCTGCTGAAAGAATGGAATAAAAATGCGGCTGTTAACTGGCAGCACTTTGGATTTTATACATACCTGTTGCTCCGGGATGGTTATAACGCTGGTGAGCTTTCCAAACAATTACCTGCCTTTGTCAACAATCATTTCCCTCAAACCCAGGCTAAATATTTATTGCATCTTGAGCCACTGAAATCGGTATACCTGCATGGCAAACCGCGTGGATCAAGAACAGGCACAGCGGCGCATGGCAATGCGGCCAATGTATATATCTTTTCACTGGTAGCTTTATTCATACTGGTTCTTGCCTCTATTAATTTCATTAACCTCACTACCGCTTTGTCCTTAAGACGTGCGAAAGAAACCAGTATTCGTAAGGTATTAGGCGCATCCCGCCAACAACTGGTGCTTCAATTTATAGCAGATGCTGTATTAATTGCAGGTATTGCCTGCATTATTGCAATGGTATTGGCTTTTGTATTGCTTCCTTTATTCAACAGCATTGCGGGCAAAACAATTGCCAGGTCCATTTTCATCCAACCGGCTTATTTATTATTGCTGGCTGGCATCGCTCTTTTTACCGGTTTTGTGTCAGGCATTTATCCCGCCATCTTTCTCAGCAATGTGAACCCGGTTGAAAGTTTAAAAGGTCAGTTCAGCACCGGCACTAAAGGATTCACATTGAGAAAGTTTTTTGTAGTGATCCAGTTTACCATATCCGTCACTTTGATTATTGCAACCATTATAATTTACCAGCAGCTTCATTACATGCGCAACCAGGATCTTGGATTTAATAAAGATCATATGCTGGTGGTCGATTTTCACTTCGACCAAAGGATTCTCGATCATACGGAACTGGTGAAGCAGCAATTGAAAGAAGTGCCCGGCATAACATACGCAAGCATTGGCTCTGCTGTGATCGGCAAAGCCAATAGAAAACTTGACGTTGATATCGAGAACAGCTCCGGCCATATGACGGGTGCCTTGTGGGATATGTATGCAGTGGATAAAGATTTTCTTCCGCAATATCATTTGCAATTGCTGGCAGGGCGCAATTTCTCAGACTCTATTGTATCAGATACCAATGAAGCGGCTATCATTAACGAGGCCGCCGAAAAAGCATTGGGATATACTAATCCTCAACAGGCATTGGGAAAACGATTTGCTATTAAAGGCCGGAACGGCTTTATAACCGGTGTGGTAAGAGATTTTCATTTCAGCTCCTATGCAGACGATATCCAACCGCTTATTATTAAGATGTCGCCATGGTTCTTCACTTTTATTACACTCAATATTTCATCGCCGGATATGAGCCATACCATACGTGTTCTGCAACAAAAATGGAAAACCATTGTCCCCGGTCTTCCCTTTATTTATAGTTTTTCTGATGAAGACTATGATGCACAGTATAAAGATGAAGTGCGTTTCGGTACATTATTTATTTGTTTTGCTTCCATCGCCATTTTTATTTCCTGCCTCGGCTTGTTTGGCCTGTCAGCTTTCAGTGTAACACAAAGAACCAAAGAGATGGGCATAAGGAAGATATTGGGCGCTTCTTCATTACGCATTATTGGTAATTTATCAGTTGATTTTTCCAGGCCCGTACTCATAGCCGTTCTTATTGCTTCCCCGCTTGCATGGCTGCTGATGCACCAATGGTTACTGAACAATTATGCCTATCGTATTTCTATCCATATATGGATATTTTTTGCAGCAGCATTTATTGCCATCTTCATTGCATTTCTTACTATTTGCTATCACAGTATAAGAGCTGCTACCGTAAACCCTGTTAAAATTTTAAGGACAGAGTAGGATAAAGGATTCGCAGTATTTTTATTATCTGCTGTTCTTATAATCAAAGTGTAGGGTTGCCTGTTACTGCAACGAATCCTCTTTCTTCAGTAAGTTAAAGTAGTCATTGAAGCCCAGGCTCAAAGCGCTTTCAAAAGCCTCTTTCAAATCCTCTGGTTGCGGATGCTTAAACTTCCACAGGTTAAAATAGGTATGAAACGCATTGTCTACATTTTGCAAACCCACTGTCTTTTCAATCATATACATCCATATTGCAGGTTTTATATATTCTGCCAATGCGTATTCGTCTTCATTATCAAAATCTGCCGACTTTGTTTCAATTGCTTCATGGATGGGCAGGTTGCTCAATTGCAAATACACCGCTTGCTGAAAGTCCTGTTCGCTTAATTGCGTCACTTCGTACGGAATCTTATTCCCGAATACCGGGTTGCCCCGGTATTTTTCAGCCATATACCTGAATTCGAAATAGGTATTCAGCCCCTCGTCCATCCATGCATGATCCCGTTCATTGGTGCCCAGCATAGCCATGAACCAGTTATGTCCTACTTCGTGCGTTATCACATCATCGAGCCTTTCACCGTCTGCACCCGGGCTTGTTATCAATGTAATAGTAGGATATTCCATTCCATCGGCAGAATTATTCTTAGGCCCTTCCACCGCTTGCACAACAGGATAATCAAATTCGCCGATCCATGCACTATAATGCCGCACGGCATCTTTTACATCATCTATACTATTTGCCCATGGCGTTTTTTTACTGTTATGATAATACGTAAATGCGTCTATTACCCTGCCTGATGATAACTGCATGGTATCATATTCAACAATAAATTCCTTATCTGCGAACCATGCAAAATCCACCACGCTGTCCGCATAGTACGTAAGCGTTTTAAAGCTGTCGGCAGATAAAGGTTTATAAAGTTGCTGCTGATCCTCACGGTGAGCAGTATTATAACTACCGGTAGTCTTATATGCATTTGCTTCTGCTGTGGTTTGCAAAATGCCGGTTGCACCTCCTACATAGGCAGCAGGTAAAGTAATGTTTACATGATACGAAGCATATTCACTGTAAAACTCACCCATATCTAAGTACGGCATTTCGTGCCAGCCATTTTTATCAAATACTGCAGGTTTAGGATACCACTGGCAGGCCATAAACTCTCCATCTTCAAAGCCGGACCTGGAGAAGTAAGAGGGCAGCTGCACTTTAAAGGAACTGCCTATGGTTATTGAATCGCCCGGCAATAACGGCTGCGGCAGCAACACTTTAATAATATCAATGTATTCGGGGTTGGGGTCTGGTTCCGTAGCAGCAGTGATTCCATTTACGGAAAAGGCAAGCCCCGACATAAACCCCGGACTATAGTGTTTTATCTTGTGCTTTTTACCCGGATCCTTTTTTATTTGCTGAAAAAGGGCTGTTGATTCGTCTTTGTATGCATTGGCATAAATATGAAACCAGATAAAACTGAGTGTATCGGGAGAATTATTCTTATACACGATCGTTTCTTTTCCCGTAATAGATTTTTCCTGGTCGTTCAGCTGTGCATCAATGTTGTAATGCAGGTATTGCTGCCAGTAGTTTTCCTGCGCTGATACTTGACCACACATAAACAGCAGTAAAAGCAAAAATATTTTTTTCATGAGCGTATTGGTATCCGGTTGGCTTTTGATGCTCCGAAAGTATATAAAGAATAACAAAAATTATTAATTCCCCCTACCTTTAACTGAGCAAAGTTTCTTCCATCAACTTTAAATACTGTGTCTGATGAAAAGATATTTTTTCATTTTCCTCGCATTCTTTTATATCCGGGCTGATGCGCAGCAAATAGATTCGGCATGGATGGTAACACACTATACTAAAAAAGAAGTGTACATACCCATGCGCGATGGCGTGAGATTGTTTACTTCCATTTATGCGCCCACAGATACTACTGAAAAACATCCTATCCTGTTCATGCGTACGCCCTATTCATGTGCTCCCTATGGAGAGAACAATTATCGAAAATTCTGGATGAGCTATATGGTTGCCTATGTAAAGGAAGGATATATTCTGGTAATCCAGGATGTGCGCGGGAGATGGATGAGCGAAGGAGATTTTGAAAATGTTCGCCCGTTTAATGCACATAAAAAAGGAAAGGAAATTGACGAAGCCAGCGATACTTATGATGCCATTGACTGGATGGTAAAAAACATTCCCGGCAATAATGGCAACGTAGGGACCATAGGAATTTCCTATCCCGGATTTTATACCACGGAAACGGCATTGAGCAATCATCCTGCTTTAAAAGCGGCCAGCCCGCAGGCGCCCGTTACCGACTGGTTTGCCGGCGACGACTTTCATCATAACGGCGCTTTCTTTGCCATGGATGGTTACGATTTTTATGTGGGTTTTGGGTTTGGAAGGCCCCGGCCTAAGCCAACAACCATTGGCCCGGAATCGGAGCCTGTATTCACTCATAACAAGTATGATTATTTTTTGAAGATGGGCGCCTTACCGCATCTTACTTCGCTGGCCGATAAAGACAGCGTGTATTTCTGGGATACAGTAATGAACCATCCTGCCTACGATGCATTCTGGAAAGCCCGCAATGCAAGAGCCGGGTTGTATAATGTAAAACCTGCCGTGTTGGTGGTTGGCGGTTTATTTGACGCAGAAGATTGCTTTGGCGCATGGAACGTGTTTAAATCAATAGAAAAGCAATCGCCCGCTACCAATGTAAGAATTGCAGAAGGCCCGTGGTATCACGGACAATGGGCCAGCAGGAATGGTTCTTTCATGGGTAATATTCAATTCGGCAGCAATACTGCTCTGTGGTACCAACAAAATGTGGAAATACCTTTCTTCAATTATTACCTGAAAGGAAAAGGTTCATTGGACAGCCTTGCCAAAGCCACTATATTTTTCACCGGCGAAAATCAGTGGCACCGTTTACAACAATGGCCGCCGGAGAATGTGCAGAGGACCGATCTGTATTTACAGGGTCATAACCAACTTTCATTTGACAAGCCCGCTGCTTCAACAACCGGCTATTCGGAATACATCAGCGATCCCGCCCACCCGGTTCCTTATGCCGACGGAGAGCTGGACCATCGTACCAGAGAATATATGGACGATGACCAGCATTTTACTTCCAGGAGGCCCGATGTACTAACTTTTGAAACGGAGGTATTGCAAAATGATGTTACCGTTGCCGGTCAGGTTACTGCAGATCTGAAAGTAAGCCTCTCCACTACCGATGCAGATTTTATAGTAAAGCTGATCGATGTATTTCCTGATGATTTTACTTATGGCGATCATGATAAAACATTAATGAACGGATATCAAATGCTGGTACGTGCAGAAATTATGCGCGGTAAATTCAGGAACAGCCTGGAAAAGCCGGAGCCCTTTGTGCCGGGAAAAATCACCGAAGTAAAATACGCGCTGCCTGAGATTGCGCATACATTTAAAAAAGGCCATCGCATCATGGTACAGATTCAAAGCAGCTGGTTTCCCCTGGTTGACAGGAACCCGCAACAGTTCATGGATATTTACAAAGCTAAAGACAGCGACTTTATCAAATCTGATATCAAAGTATATCACGATGCCGGCAACAGCTCAAAATTAATTTTACCTATAATGAAATAACAAGTGCTGATAAAATGTAATATGGCGTATGCAACAACGTATATTATCAACGGTATTGGTATCTGAGATTCATATATTTCCGCCTGACTCTGCTTTTAATTTTTTGGGATAAATTCCAACCCTCACTCAGTTTATTTTCAGTAAACTTTTTCTTTTTTTTGATTACGAAAAACTGATAATCGCTTTCCACCCAAATGTTATAGGTTTCAAAACAGGTAATCTGAAGTCCATTTTTCTCAGCATTTGTCAAAACAGCGCTTAACGGTATGGGCTGATCAATTATCTGGAGTGCGCCCGGCTTATTTTCCCTGATGTATTCTATATATTCCGGATTGGGGATATTAATTAATATTTTGGTATTTTCATTCGCAATGGATGCCAGATTCCTGAAAAGATCAGAATGCCTTTCTATCGGTATATGTTCAATAATATCAAATAAGGTAATAAAATCAAAATCTTTATTCTTCGGTACATAATTGATAATATCATCCGCAAAAAAGGAAATGTTTTTACTTTTAATTCTGCTCCTGGAAAATTCAATAGATTTAGTGCTTATATCCACTGCTTCTATTTTGCCGGATGTTACTTTTTTTGATAACAAAAAAGACATTACGCCAATTCCACTCCCCAATTCCAATACGTTTGAATCAGCTTTTAACCCAAGATGCAGCAACCTGTTAAATAACCCGTGAATTCTATCATTAACTCCGGCCTTTACCTGGTATCCGATAAAATCATCATAATATTCCTCAACATTTTTATTATCCATCTTTCTTTATATAGTTTCAACTAACGGATCAGTACCTGAGACAGCAGGATGCTATTTCCATTACACCGGTATTAAAATTGATTTGTGCTTTTGATCTGTACCAGGAAAATTACTGGTTTGTCCAATTAATCTTATTATTGGCCGGCTAAGATAGTATATCCTAAATAGATTGATTAATTATTTTCTGTTTCGCAGGCTTTCAGTATCAAATTATAAAAATTGTTCGTGCAAACCCTGATCCAAAAAAGATATTATCCCCTAATGCTTAATAATCGTAATCTCTACTCTCCTGTTTCGCCATTGTTGTATATTGTCAACCGCCTGGCCGGCGCCATAGTAAAACATTGTAATACGGGCTGACGGAACATGATAACTTAAAAAATAATCAAGAGTTACGTTGGCACGTTCAGCCGATATCTTCATGTTTCTTGCCTGTGTTCCCTGCGTATCGGCATAACCGCTTATATGAAGGGTGAGTGTTTTATCAGATTGCAGCATCTTTACTATCCTGTTCAGCACGTCAAAATCATGGCTTAAGAGATCGGACCGGTCGTAATCAAAATAGATCCTGTAAGTAACCGAATCGGCAGACATGCTTACCAAATCATCGTCATTCATGGGCGGGAACGGGCAACCATCATTGTCCTTACTTCCCTTTACGCCGGGGCATTTGTCGTCTTTGTCCAACACGCCATCTCCGTCCGAATCGGCCGGTGGCGCCACGTTTTGTTTGATAGTTTTTACAGTGGTATCCGTAGTGTTTTTTATTACCGTCACCGCATCCACGGCTTTCGGCGCATTTTGTTTGCTTGTATCCACAGTCGTTAAAGCCTTTTTCACAGCTTCTTCTTTATCGCTTTTTTCTTTCCTGTTCCTGCTGCTGCCCGGGATATTCAGCGCAAAGCCTGCAGAATAAAACATAAAATTATTAGTGATGCCCCGCGACAGTGCCTCTCTCATTTGCCCTTGCAGGATAAGCATGCTCCCTGCATTAAAATGAAAAGCGACCCCGGCTCCCACAGGTGCATAGAATGCCTGCTGGTATGCAAAAGATCCCCATCCCACACCGGCCGTTAAAAACGGATTGACCTTGGCATCCCTCGCAAAAGCCTTTAAGTGAATCAGTGCATCTGTATGCAGCGTCACCCCTGCCTGGCCTATGCTATCCCCTTTTACAAACCCCGCAGGAAAATTGGCAAGAACAAAGCCGAGGTTTGCCGAAAAATCAATATGAGGTACCAGGGGCTTCCAATAGCTGAGCTGCATACCGAAGCTGGCCTTTGACGAGGAAATATATTTTGAATGGCCGGGCGGGTTGTAATTTGACATGGTGGCCCCGAGGGAAAAGAAGCCTTGTTTGCTATCTGGCTCGTCCTGGGCGTATAATGCAGTTATACAGAAGCAAAAACATACGGCGGCAATGATCCGGGTAAGGTTCATAGATGTGGATTAAAAGATTATAACGTGTAACCCCGACCGATATTATACCTTAATCCGGTTAATGGTAACATATTATAAGGAAATATTTGGCAGGCAGTTATTTGAGTGCGGAATGGCTTTATTTGAGCCGGAGGTAAAAGAGGCCGGGACAAGGATTCCGTCACACAGAAACAGTTTATTTTTTATTTTATATCATACTGCCGGTGTTGTCTTGCCGGGAGAAAGGACAACGCAACAATCTTGTTCCTGCAATCTTATATCATGAGAATATGCTATACACCCGCCTATAACTGCCCGGTATGCCCCTGCAGGATGATATTTCATCGGGAATATCTTATAGCCAAAGCTGATAAAACAAAAAGAAGGCAAGCTATTTGCACAGCAGGACACGGAACTTCAGCCATTAAAAATTAATTGCCAGATAAATCACCACATTATGAATAGCATAATAAAGCACGAAACCGGGCTGACACAAAAAATATTAATAGTAGAAGATGAAGGCGAAATAGGCCTCGCCCTCGATCTTATTCTTTCTGAAAGAGATTTTGAGGTACACTATGCCGGAACGCTCCTCGCAGCAGAGAAATACCTGCAGCAGCATAAGCCTTCCGTGATCATACTGGATAATAAATTACCCGACGGCTACGGCATTGATTTTATCAGCTATGTGAGGAAAAATTATCCCTCCATAAAAATTATCATGATCTCCGGGTTTGACTCCGCCCGCGAGATAGCCCTGAACAATGGCGCCGATGTATTTCTCGAAAAACCATTTTCACTTAAGAAAGTAAATGAAGCCATTGATGAGGTGTTGGCTTAAAATCCCGGCCCTTTTTTTACATAACGGACAGGCTGTAATCTGCATTGACAATGGAAACAATAAATTATACTGCCGACAGGGGGTGCCGGGAATTTTTTTACAATTTTCTGAAAGACGGTGTAAGATTTTGCTCTTTGATCTGAAGTGAAAATGCTCTTTTTTGCTATCTTTAATACCGCATCTACCAAAAATACGCATCATGCAAAACAGGGACAAAGGCATTATCTATATGGTGCTGGGCATATATGCCGTGCTGGTAAGCTGGTATTATAACCATTCCATACTGCTGGCCATCTTTCATTACGTCATCTGGCCGGTCTATCTTATATGGGAGCTGCTTCATGGCCGCCTGGCGCACGGCATGTGGAAAACGATACCGGAATCGTATTTTAAGTAGGAGCTATATTTTTTCTTTTTGTTATGGATGCAAAAAGAAACAAAAAATCATGGCAAACCCGGACCCGTTATTTGCGAATTTTTAGTGATTAATAGTTATACTCATGATACGCCCGGCCGCAAAAATTTTTATCAATGATTTGCCCGAGATCAGCACTAACAGGGATTGATAATACGATACCCTTCTCAGGGCAGAGAAAGGCTTTTGTTGTCCCTTGTGGGCGCAAGCGGACCGCTCCATCCCTTATATTCCCCGCCACTTTTGGAATAGACAAGAACCTGGTCTGTACCGACAGTAGTAAAAACAGCACATCCTTTGGGGGCCACAAACCGGACGCCATTGTCTGAAAGCGTCTCGCCGCAGGGATCCTGGCCTGTATTGCAGGAGAGCAGGTACAGCTCTATATTATGATCAGTCATGGCCTCACAAAACCTGTCCATATCAATATCATCGCCTTCGGTGCCGGTTACGTCCGAAGGCCCGTTGGCATTGCCATGACTTAACAAAGCCAGTACATCTCCTTCACCAAGATTTTCAACTGTATTCCAAAAAACGTCAGGATCGTCAGTCAATTCAACGCAGGTATATCCTTTTCGTTTAATTATTGCAAGGGTGTCTTTGGTAGTTTCCGCCGGATCGTATAGAAAAACTTTTGCCATTTTTATAAAGATTTAGGGATTAAGAAATATGTTAGTTATACCAGTTTTTTTAATATTTCCTTTTTTACAATCTTGTCCTGATAACAGAAGTATCTTATCCGGCAAGGGCTATAAAGCAATCTTTTCAACTATCCATTCTTCGATATTATATCCATAGCTTTTCATAAGCTCCCCGTCAATATGTTCTGAAATTGTTCTTATTGCAGAAGCTGATAATAAATTAAGATATCTCTTTTCATCATAAAAACTTTTATCAAACCCTGCATGATGCATTGCTGTCGGTTGATTATCCCAATGGCATGGAAGTACAATTCCATCAAAATACTTTTCGGGCTTATCATTAAGGCCGGCTCCGGTGAGTGAGACAATTTGTTTGATTATGTCCACCGGGCTTTCGAGCAATGCTTCATACCGGATGATGGTGGTCCTTTCAGGGAAAGCTTCTTTAAGATTCAGCCAGGAGCGATATTTATCGTTGTACCGGCAAACAGCGTCGCGAACATAAGGAATAAACCTTTTGCTATTGGCAATATCCGAAGCCCTCCATCCCTCCCATTTGCTTATACTTACTATCCACGCAAAAGGATTTTTAACGTGTATGCAAAAGCACAACCGGTCAGCGATAATGGCCTCGCCAAGTAAAGGAGCCAGCTGCTCTAAAAAATCAAGTTGTCCGGTATCCGAAAAATTTGTTGTATCGCCTGCATTTTTTTCTGAAAATTCTTTAATTACGCCAACCGGATTATCAGCTGTTACAAGACATTCTTTCAATAAATTGTAATCGACAGGCAAAGCATGTTTATCGCCGGGAACATGCATCAGCACCTGCACATTATCAAAATAATATTCAAGCATGGCGCGAACGAGGTTGGTACCTGTTCTTTTCTCTCCATATTGTTTTACAAATATCATTGCCAGCTGCTTTATTTATCAGATGTGATTTCGAAAAACAACCGGTTCCACCTGTCGGCTATTTCGTGCATGGTAAACCGGCTGTCCCGGCTTTTTTGATAACACGCCATTAATTTATCCCTATAATAGCTTTTATCAGTGTATAATTTATCCAGCGCTTCAGCTACATCTGCAGCGCTTACTTCCCCGCCCTGCAGCAGCCCGCTTCCATAACATACCCGGCGAACGGGAAGCAATGATGCAGTGGCTTTCCAAATCTCCTTACTTGCACTATGATCCGGCACCACCTGGGGAGCGCCGGTAGCGGCATGCTCCACGCTTACCAATCCCCATCCTTCTCCCAAAGAAGTATTTATCCCAACATCACACGCATTGTATATATAGTTTAACGACGACACCGGCAATGATGGCTGGTCTGTGCCGCTTTCGGTGGAAATTACTCTCTTCGCTATTTGCAGGCGGGTTATAAGTTTATATATATCTAAATGACGGCTCTTCCATGCGCTGTGTAAAAAGAACTTCACATTTGGGGGTTTATCACGTGCGAACAAGGCAAAACCTTCCAGTGAAATATCAAGCCGTTTTCTGGGCTGGTTCTTATTGGCATTAAGCACCCAAAAGCCATCCCATAGTGCGGGCTTGTGTGGAAACAAATAAGCGCGTGCCAATTGTCTCCTTTCGTCAACTTGCTCAATTTTATCATTCAAAGGATAAAAGGACGCTGCGACGCCGTGTGGAATTTCAGCAACCGGGGGTAGGTGATTTCTTCCAAGGCTTTTCATGCCGTTTGTGAGCACCTCCCGGCCAAATGACGTAAAAGCTACCAGTGCGTCCAGCTCTGTAATATCATCGAACACATATGATTGCAGGATATATCCATCTACCGGAATATATCCTATTTTACGACACCGGTGATGGCAACTCCTCATGGGTACCAGGAACCTGTGCAACAGCCAGGGGTCATGATACAAAATCACGATATCCGGCAATATCTCATCAACCACTTTTACAATCGTTTGTTCCGCAAAAACATCCAATGAAAATGGATTGCAATGAACCTTGTAGCGAATATTTTCACCTGCCGCATCTGCATACACATCTATTCCCAACACGTGCGTTTCAAACAAATCTGCAAATGCTGCTGCCAGCAACCTTGTTACCCTTGAGAACCCGGTCGGCTGCGCGTATTGACTGACGATCAAAATCTTCATTCATTACAATTCTGCCTGATAACTATACAAGCAATCATCCTCATACTACCTCTTTAAGGCCGAAGAGGCTGTACCTGCGGTAGCTTGCGGTCTTTACTGCCTGTGCCAGTGCAGTATTAAGAAATCCCGCACTTTGTGCATGGCCTGAGTCTTTTATCATAGTACTATCTACATATAACAACACTTCGGCGGTGGCATCTATGCTTCCTGCCAGCCAGGGATTATCGGCCCAATCGGTAGTAAGAGAGCAGGCTTCTGTAGCGCCTCCGGGTAAGAGCCCCTGCTTTCCTATGCACACATAAGAAATAAGGCCCGGAGATCCGCAAAAGCTGATATACTTCTTCCAATCGGTAAGCGCTGCGCCGCAGGTAGAAAGCCATGTGGCAAATGCAGGGCTGGGATAATTCATCAGATCCATCCCGAATACCGATACTACACATAAATACCCGGTTTGCGTTACTGCGTCAATATCTTTCATCATGGTGGCGTAAACCTGCTGTTCTGTTTGCAGCGAGGTATTGTCGGTAAAGTAAATATGGCTCATCAGCACTTCAAAGCTGGTCGGGTCAAAGAAGGCAATCTGGAACCCTCCGATTGGCACGGCAATATTTACTCCATTGCCCCAATGCCAGATCGTTGGCGGTGGCTGGGGAACAACGGGATCAGGGGAAATAATACTTCCGTTTAAAATAATGCTTGAAGAAGTTACATACCATCCATTTTGCGGATTCCTTGCCGGAACAAAATCCGCATTTGCATTTGCTACGATGGCGCCATTCATGTAGGCTTCCAAAGCCTGTGATACTGCCGCGGCGCGATCCCCGGTAAATAATTGTGCAATGGAAGTGAGCTGGAAAATAACAACAGATGGGTTGCTCATTACGGCAGCCGCCCAGGTAGTGACTAAATTACCGTCGCTGTCACCATATCCGGGATCCAGGGCATTCAGCACACTGGTATCCCCACCCACTGCATCCACCTTTACTATCCGGCTGTTAGCCCAGTTCTGGCCTAATTGTTTCCAGTCGGATTCTGCACTCGCAGAGGCAGAAAAAAATACAGCTTTATATTCAAGGCTCACATTTACCTGTACCTGCTGCTCGTTGGAAGAAAAAGAATCTTCTACCGCAACATAATAATACAGATTTCCGCCCAGGGTGACCTTTGAAATAAAGTGCGTCCCGAATTTTCTGAACATTTCGAAAAATTGTTCACGGTTTTGTTTTGAAAAATTTGAAGGCAGATTTTGTACAATAGGATCTTCAGTGAATGCAGTAGAAAGCCAGTCGGACGATTGGCTCGAAAGCAGCAGCTCCCACCCGGTGAATTCTGTTTCTGAAAGACAATAGTAAAATGATTTGTCAGATTGCTGTGTTTGTGAATAGGCAGCGCTGAACTGGCCGCTGAAACCCGCATAAGACCCCGATACCTTGGCCTTTGCCGAGAAATAATTCTGAAACTGCTGCCGGCTGCTGAAGACCTGGGTAGACCCTGTGGTGTTCGTATTTGTAATTACCGAAATATTATCCGGTACTGCATAAGTCAGGTTTGTAGGCTGATACGTGTACTGCGATGCATTTGAATTTTTATGGATAAACAACTGGGAGGTGATGGATGAGTAATCATAATCACCCAGGATGTTGAATCCAAACCCCAATGCATCTGCTCCGGGAATTGTGTTCATAATACTGATTTTTTAGTGTGTTAAAATTTATAGTTGAAGTTTATGAGGTTTTATCCATAAACAAGATAACAGCCGAACGAATTAAGTGCGGTAGAGCCAACGTGCATTCCTACCACCCGGTTATCGTCGCCGATATACACGGCACCAGAATCGCCCGCCTGGGAAATCTGCGCATTAAGCTGAATCATATTTCTAAACCATGCCCACTCATTTGTGCCACCAAATTGAAAGGTAACCTGGAAGGTCAGGCTTTGTATTTGCGCACTCATTACCTGTCCCGTTTCTTTGCCCACCATTCTTACGCGTTCTCCCAAAACCGGCGGCCGCATCCCTGCAGGGGTTCCGATGTAATAAATAGCAGCATCTCCCAGATTGGGCGTAATATCGCACCAGGCCAGGTCCTGCGTATTGAAAACAGGATTGGGCTGGTATTGATTTGGATAAGTGGTTACAGGAATGTACCCGGTTACTGTAGCAAGCCCGTTTCCGAGATCATCGTATGGTTGCCACACGTCGCTGGTATTCCGGCCATTTCGGGATATAACGTGGTTGTTGGTAAGCAACCGGTATTTGCCTCCCCATATAATATTAACGCCCAGGGTGCCGAAGCCAGGAACATTATTGCCTTGTATCTGGAAGCCTCCGGGGCAGGGTCTTCTCTTTTGATTCAGCGCTTCGGACCTGGCAATACCACTTTCCACTACATCTGTGGGAATATTTACTGTAACGATGCTGCCATCTTCAGCGGGGAAATGCATTTCCACTTCTTTGGGAATTTCAAAATCATCCCGGCCTAATTCATATTTCCGCTTTTTATGCACCACATGCACTACTATGGCAAGGTCTCCCGTGTCTATACCCTTTACCTTTTTGTTACCCACGTGAACACCGACGATATTGGGTTTGGAAAGCCAGGGACAGCCTGCATCGAGGAATGTTTCAATTTCCTTTTGTGAAGGTTTCATTCTTTATTATTTTATACAATCAGGAGGGCGGAAAAAGGATGTCCTTTATAGGCAGGTGTCAAAATTGTGAGTGGAAGAATATTGAAAACATCGCGATTGTATTTCAAATTAAAAACACTCAAAACAACATATCATGATAGCATCGTAATAACCTCCATGCAAATACAACTCTTATCAGCATATATTATTTTTCCCAACCAAATTGCCCGGTAATTTTTTATCTATTACACAGGTAATTCGCCTGAAAAAGATATGATAACATGAAAGGTCATTGAAAAGGGGGTATTAAGAAATATGGAACAAAATAATAATTAATTTGAAACTTTCAAATAAATGTCGTCATTTTTATAAGTTATTTTTTTATGACAAAAATATTGGTGGTTTCTGCACAACAGGAGCTATGCCCTGCGGACCGGTACGGGTTAATTACCACCCATAACCCATCATATTGCCTGATCAATATGACAGGAACAGCTTATATTTATCATCCCAAAATATTTCAACCAAAACAGTATGACCCCAAAAACTATCAACATTACGTACTGGATATGCACCATCATTTTTGCCGCATTAATGATATTCTCTTCCATAGGCGGCGTGCAGCCAACAGCAGATGCCATTAAAATAATACACGATGGCATGGGCTTTCCGGTGTACTTTATACAATTTATAAGCGTGGCCAAGCTGCTGGGGGTGGTGGCCATCCTTATCCCGGGATTACGCACGGTAAAAGAATGGGCTTACGCCGGCCTGTTTTTTGACCTTGCCTCCGCCGTATATTCCGGTATTGCTTCAGCGGGCAGGTTTGACCCGCTTATGCTTACCATGCTGCTATGGATCGTTCCCGGTATATTGTCGTATTATTTCTGGCACAAAAAGATGGGGGTATGAATGCCTTTGCTATGGCAACCGGGCGCTATGCGGGCGGTATAATTAACTGCCTGTGGCTCCTGTTGTAAAACAGGCTTTGAAGATTTTTTAGAACCCTCAAGGACTTACTTATCCTTATCCACAATGCTCAAATATTTTTCAAGCAGTGCAAAATATTTTTCTTTCCACTCATTTTTTTGCCGGATGGCTTCTTCCAGTTTTGTGGGTTCATTAGTATAGGGTGGCTGATGTTCTTCAACCGAAAATTTTCTCATTTCAGGAATCTCGTCGGAAAAATCGTAACCCATGGCGTTGCCATATTTTGCCAGAATATGCAAAGGGAGGTCTGGATTTTTTCTGTGAAGATAATAGGTCACTCTTTTATAGCCTGCTCTTTGAGTTATCAGGGTAATATTAATACCGGATCGTTCAACGGCCTGTTGAAGAATTTTACCCCTATGTATATTTTTTTTGATATTCTTTAATTTATTGTAAAGAAACCAATAGGTATGTATATTTATAAGTATATTTTATGTTCATTTATCTAAATTTTAGTATATTAATATACAAAAATGTATATTGTCAGTATTTCTCATTATATTGCCATATTATTTTAGTTTTGCAATACTTCATGAAATAATTTGAAGCATTTGCTTTAAGTCTCGTCTTGAAACGTCGGAAATTTTAAGCACACGAGATGATAAGTAGAATGCCCACGTTAAGGCGTGGGCTCTTTCTTATTCGTGTGCGGGCCCCGACGGCCTCAAGACGGTGAGTTGAGACCTGCGCCCTTTTTATCTCATCTTACCATTGGGACTTTGTAGTTGATAATAAACCAATAGCATGGCTGCAAAGTATACCAACACGGAACCGAACCTAACGGGCATACCTAAACGAAGTTTAGACCGGGTATTGCATCACCTGCTAATCCAAAAATTTCAAAGACAGGAACAGGGCCATTCATCTGCATCGCTTCACCAGCCCCATCATCCTTCTTTCATTATTAATTACTATAAAAGCTTTCGTCTTCTTGACCGCTTAAGAGGCGCCTCACTCTCGCTGCGGCAAACACAGTTTGCCAAAAAACCGAAGAACCCGGTGTAGTTTTCGCATATCCATTACCGTTAGTTTTGTAACAGGTACTGTCATTCATTACATATTCTTCTTTCTCACTTTAATACGTAAGTTAATGAAATTGATTTTTGGCGTAGGGGCTATGCTATTGCCCTTACTTTCCTTTTCAGAACCGCTGCATCCCGGTGCGGCATTGCCTGATATTACCTGCCATAATGTGGTTAATTACAGGGATACCACTATCTCCCTAAGCTCTTTTAAAGGCAAAGCAGTTATTATCGATTTCTGGGCCACATGGTGCAGCTCCTGTGTTCGCCATTTACCGGCAATGGATAGCCTGCAGCAGCAATTTGAAGGCAACGTACAGTTTATTCTGGTCAGCACTGCCGCTACGGGCGATACAAGATCAAAAGTCGAGGCATTTATTTCCGGCCACAAGGGCACTATACTTCCGCTCGCCATCCCGATAGTTACCGGAGATACTGTACTGGCCCGTTTATTCCCTCATCTTTTACTGCCGCATTATGTATGGGTCAATGCCAGGGGAATTGTTGTTGCTATCACAGGTGCCGAACCAGTATCTGCTGCCAATATAAAGGAATTGCTCCGTACAGACTCATTGCAAAACTTACCGTATAAGCAGGATGTGATGAATTATAATAAACGGATACCACTGTTACAGGATGGCAATGGGGGCGATTATTCACAAATGCTGTTTTCGTGTAGCCTTACACGTTATCTGCCGGGCATAGGGGGCGGTTGCAGAATTGAAGAAGATGCCCTTCATAAAAAAATCACGTATCTCAATATGCCCGTGCTCGCACTATACCAGGCAGCGCTCGGAGTCAACGCTAACAGGATATTGCTACACGCAAACGATTCCACACGGTTCTTCACCATGGATGAAGCCGCCACCGCATGGCAGCAGCACCGGTTTTGCTTTGAACTTACTGTGCCTGCAGCAACTACGCAAGACCGCATGAACCAAATCATGATTAACGGGCTCAACTATTACCTTAATCTGCGCGGCCATTGGGAGACGCTGGAGGTCCGTTGCTATGACCTGATTAAAACTGCTCTTCATATTAAAAAAGGAAAGGCGGCGTCATCAAGCGGTTATAACTGCCTTATCAGCAATGAGCCCGTTTCAATATTAGCCGAACAACTAAACACCCAGCTTGCCACCCGGCCATTCAAGCCTATCTTTTTTGATAATACCGGCGACAGCTCACGTGTTACCATCGGCCTGCATTCGCTTCCCGCCGACATCCCGGGGCTGCAAAAGGAATTACAATCCTATGGACTTGCATTGGTGCCTGCCACCCATGAAATCACCATGTATGTTATTTCAGAACAATAAAACCAACATTAATGATGAGAAAAATTATTTCACTGCTTTTTCTGCTCTTTGCAATTCAGGTGGCTAAAAGCCAGCAAATAATGAGGGGCAGAATCATAACCATAAAAGGCTCCGGGATACAGGGCGCAACTATCTCAGTTAACGGAAAGCCTAAAACATTATCCGGTGACGACGGGAGCTTTGTTATTAAATCGGCAAGGGCCGGAGATACTTTATTATTTACCGCAATGGGCTATGCCCGTACCACAGCCATCCTTCATTCAACTACGGAGGAAATGACCATTACCCTAAAAGAAAATAACAGTGTGCTCGATACGGTAATTATTAACACCGGCTATCAAATGGTGCAAAGGCAGGTCAGCACCGGTTCTTATGTAAAGATGGATAATAAATTGTTGAATATGCAGCCTACCACCAATATATTGGACAGGCTGGAAGGCATTACCAACAGCCTGCTTATAGACCGTAAGAGCGATGAGCGCAATCTTGGCATTATGGTGCGCGGGCTCAGTACCATCCAGGGGCCCCGCGATCCATTGATTGTGATTGATAATTTCCCATACAGCGGCGACCTGGCAGATATTAATCCAAATGATATTGAAAGCATTTCTGTACTCAAGGATGCGGCAGCAGCAGCAATATGGGGCACGCTTGCGGGAAACGGTGTCATTGTTATCACTACAAAGAAAGGCAGCTACAATCATCCTGTTTCAATCAGCTTTAGCAGCAATATAACAACGGGAAACAAACCCGACCTGTTTAAGATACCGCTTGCTCCGTCAGGTGAGGAAATCAATACGGAAAAGATGTTGTTCGATAGTGGTTTTTATAACGACATGGAATCGGACCCTTACCGGCCAGTGCTCTCACCCGTCGTGGAAATCCTTATCCAGCAAAGGGATGGCCAGATCAGCAGCACAGAAGCTAATAATGCCATTAATACATTGGCAAACCATGATGTACGTAGTGATTTTGAAAAATATATTTATCGCCCCGAAGCATTACAGCAATATTCGCTGATCTGTAATGGAGGTACCGGCAGAATGAACTGGCTCTTGTCAGCAGGCTATGATAACAATACAGGGGCTCTGTCCGACAAGCTGCACCGGGAAAGCCTGAACTGGAATAGCTCATTTAAACCCATAAAAAATGTGGAAATTAATGCAGGTATATACTATACGGCTACAGACAGCAAAACCGGGAAGATACCTTATAACCAAGTCACATCTGCAAATGGTCACTTATATCCTTATGCCGAGCTGGCCGATGCTTCAGGCAATCCCTTGCCGATAATTAAAGACTACAGAAAAAGCTATATTGATACTGCCGGTAATGGCCAATTGCTCGATTGGCATTACTACCCGCTTGAAGATTATAAATATAACACCAACCGCCTGAGTACACAGGATGTGCTAATAAATACAGGCATCAACTATAAAATATCCGGAGGGCTCTCCTTTGATATCAAATATCAATACCGCCACCAGATAATCAATAGCAATGACCTGCAAACTCTTCAAAGCTACAGCACAAGAAATATCATTAACCTGTTCAGCCAGATAGATCCTGCTACAGGGCTTGTCAGCTATATAGTGCCAAAAGGTTCTGTGCTGAATACAAGTTATGCGGCCCTGCAATCCGACAACTGGAGAGGACAGGTAAATTATAACCATGTGTTTTCCTTGTTCGGGATAAATGCAATGGCAGGCGCAGAAGCAAGACAGGAGCATACTAACGGGGACGGGTATACGACATACGGCTACAATGAGGAGGTCCTCACATCAACCCCTGTTGACTATGTGAATGAATATCCAACCTACGTGACAGGATACACAGCGGCCATACCTTATCTTAATTATTTTAATGAGCGCCTGAATCGCTTTGTTTCTGTATTTGGCAATGCCGAAGTAAACTACAGGCAGAAATATGCGCTAAGTATAAGCGGCCGCCGGGATGCATCCAATGCTTTCGGTGTTTCTACCAATAATCGCTGGAAGCCTCTGTGGAGTGCGGGTGCAGGCTGGACAATTTCCGGCGAACCTTTTTACCATATACCCTTGCTCCCTTTTTTAAGACTTCGCGCCACCTATGGGCTCGCAGGAAACATCGACCAGTCCGAAGCTGCCGTTACCACTATATTTTATGAAAGCACCAACCCCTATACGCATACTCCCTTTGCAGAAATAAATAACGTAAACAATCCTGATCTGAGCTGGGAGCAGGTAGCCACTACCAATATGGGTGTTGATTTTGCATCCCGTGGAAACCGTATTTCAGGAAGTATTGAATTTTTCAGGAAATCCGCTACCAATTTGCTGGGTGCAGCTCCGGTTGATTATACCGCCGGCCTCTTAAACAATACAGTGGTAAAAAATGTGGCTTCTATGAAAGCGGGTGGATGGGATTTTCAATTAAAGTCTGACAATCTATCAGGGAAATTTGCCTGGCAAACTATCCTGAATCTTTCATTATACAAGGATAAGGTGGTATCTTATTATTTACAGGATGTTCCGGCATCCTTCTACATCAACAATGGAGAAGTGATTGCAGGTGTTGCGGGCAAACCCGTTTATTCCATCTTTTCCTATCAGTGGGCGGGGCTCGATCCGCAAACGGGTCAGCCGCGGGGATATTTTAACAAAGACATCAGCGAAGATTATTACACACTAACGGGTACGGATGTACGAATTTCTGACCTTATATACAACGGCCCGGTTTTGCCCACTGCATACGGCAACCTGATGAACACCTTTACCTATAAAGGATTCGCAGTGTCCGTAAATCTTGTATTTAAGTTTGGGGATTATTTCAGACGATCTTCGGTTTCCTACAGCAATCTTTACAACAACTGGGTTGCCAATAGCGACCTTACCAACCGGTGGCTGCATCCGGGCGATGAAAAACGAACTAACATACCCGCAATGATCTACCCGCTGATACCCGGAAGCGACGATTTTTTTGCCGGATCCCGGGTATTGGTTGAAAAAGCAGCCAACATCAGGTTGCAATTTATCAATGTATCTTATACTTTCCCGCAAATAAAGATGGGGGCACGTTCAATAAATCAACTCCAGCTATACAGCACCTTCTCCGACATAGGCATAATCTGGAAAGCAACCAAATATCCGGTTGATCCGGATTATCCTGACGGCGCTGTACTTCCGTCATTAAAAGTTAGCGCAGGGCTGAAATTTGACTTTTAATTATCACCTTTTAAACCTTCGAATATGCGTATACATAAGCTCGCTCTATATTTCGTATTTATTATTTTTTCCGGTTCTGTCATCTCTTGTAAAAAGTATCTGGGAGCAAAGCCTGATAAAGCGCTGGCCGTTCCCGGAACTTTACAGGATCTTCAGGCACTCCTGGATGATTTTTCATTTGTTGAGGATAGGGACTTATCAGCCGCTGTACAAAGCGTGGATGATTTTTATATTGTAGATAATGATTATAATTCCCTCACCGACAATGAAGCGAAGCAGCTCTATATCTGGGGAACATCCGGCTTATTTACAGAGTTTCCCAATGACTGGTCCAATCAATATTATGTAGTCAATATTGCCAATACTGTATTAGACAACATAAACACAATTCAGCGAACTTCCGCAAATGGCCCAGATTGGGATAATATCAGGGGGCAGGCATTGCTTTTGCGTGCCCGTGCCTTCCAGTTGGTAGCCTGGACATGGGCCAAACAGTACGATTCAGCAACTGCATCGGGCGACCTGGGCATACCATTGAGGCTTCATAACAATTTTAATGATGTATCTGTAAGAAGTACATTGCAGGAAACCTACAATCAGATCATAAAGGATTACAAAGAGGCCGTTCAATTATTGCCCGTTAATCCTGTGCATCCCGTAAGAGCTTCCCGGCCCGCTGCTTACGGACTTCTTGCCCGTACTTATTTATCTATGGGAGATTACTCAAATTGTCTTTTATATTCAGATTCCTGTTTATCTCTTTTTAATTCACTTCTTGATTTCAATGATCTGAATGCTTCGGCGAGCTATCCTATATCAAAATTCAATACAGAAGTAATTATGGACAACAGGATTCATTTGCCAACACTTTTTAGCAGCAACAGGGCAAAGATTGACACCTTTTTGTATCAGTCCTATTCAGACAGTGACCTCAGGAAAGCAATTTATTTCAAGGCCGCCGGGAACGCACACGTATTTAAGGGAAACTATTCAGGAGGAAGCACTATGTTTAGCGGAATCGCTACGGACGAAGTTTTATTAATGAAAGCTGAATGTCTTGCCAGAAAAGGATTTACTGATTCTGCCATGCATACATTAAATGCACTCTTAATGACCCGGTTTAAAACAGGAATGTTTGAACCATTGAGTGCAGCGAACGCAACAGGGGCGCTGCAAATAGTTTTACAGGAAAGAAGAAAGGAGCTCCTGATGCGGGGATGGCGCTGGATGGATATCAGGCGACTTAATAAAGAAGGTTTCAATATTACCCTGAAAAGGGAAATCAGTGGTTCGGAATACGTTTTATCTCCCGGCGCATTGAGATATGTTTTTCCCATACCGGACAATGTTATTTTATTATCCGGAATAAAACAAAATCCGGAATAAAAAAGAGGCCTTTACAGGCCTCTTTACCCCTTGAATCCCGGATTACTATTGTGCACTTTTGGACACCTTAGTGTTAGCGCTAAGATGCATTGCATCAACCTCAGAAGCATCCGGCACACCACTTACGCCCGAAGTTCCGGTTGCTAAGATGACACAAGGTATACCGGTGCCTTCACACCCTTCTACATCATTCGGATCGTCTGGTTGGGGATCGATAAATGTGTAATTGGATGGGGTGTGCTCCCCTGATACGGTATTCAAATTGTATTCATAATACCATGGCCCGCTGATGGTTCGTTTAACCGGAATATGTGGTTTATGCATTGTAAATGCACTTGCTACAGCTCCTCCGATTACCGCAATAATTGCTATCAGATACGTTTTCATCTTTGAAGTTTTTTGTTGGTTAATTAATGTCAGAAAAAGTTGTTTTCTGTGAACGTATTTGTTAATTAATATCGCTTACTCTGTTACAGGTTTTCAGCTTACTTCCTGTTTATTGCAATAAAATTTTTCAGATAGCAGGCCTTACAATTGGTTTTGCCGCTACCCAAATACCCCATCCGTTTATTACGATGCAACCTCCATTGAACAATAAATGTTGTTTCCAGGATAGCTGTTTAAGTACCCCGCCACAGGAGCAGGAAAGTGGGCTTCCGGACAAGAGCATTACAGAAATATAGACCGTAAAAATAAACAGCATAAAAAAGGAAACGATAAGCCCATATAGCCGTGTGCCTTTTACAATCAGCAGTACTACAGTAATAAGTTCGGTCAAAGGCAATAACCATGCAATGGTTGTAGCCGAATTACCAAGCATAGGCGCTCTGCTAAGCTGGTAAGCAAAGAACCGGTAGTTCATAAGCTTACTACAGGCAGTATAGGTAAATAAAAACACCAGTAAGGAAGAAATAATTTCTATCTTAATATCTTGTTTCATTAATAGCCGTATTAATAATTTTTCCGGGTGCTGCTGGGTGTATATTAAGGTGGTGCGGTTGTATTAATTATCTTTTTGTAAAGTTCTTCGTCGCCCCATACTTTTACAAGCCTAAATGAGTTACATTTTCTGCAATAAGGTATACTATTATGTAATTTATATTTTGAAATGCCCCGGAGTATATCTGAACTTTTTCTTAAAAGCTTTATTAAAGGTCTTTTTATTTTTATACCCTGTAGCATACATTACTTCTTTTACACTCATACCGGCGTTTTGCAATAAGTGCAATGCCTTGTCCATTCTTTGCATCTCAACATAAGTATGGAATGACAGTCTGTGATGCTTTTTAAAAAGATGGAACAGAGTGGAAACACTTACATTACATTTTTCGGCCACCGTCCGGCCCTGCAGATTAGTATCAATGTTTGCTTCAACATAGTTTATTATTTCTTTGAGCCGGTTGCGCTCACGAATAACCCTTTTAATGTTGTCATTATCGTTCATTGCCTGGAGCGTAATTGGGTGCCTGTTAATCTGATAATCAGTTCTATCGGCCAAGCCAGATATGATACAGCATCTGAGTAAATAATACTATTACAATATTATCAAAATAGAAACTGTTATTTCACCGGTTTTTCATAAATGGCGAACGCTCGCCATTTTTTGGCAATGAATACACAACTCTTCTGGCAATACTATTTCTACATTGCAAGTAAAACTTATAATTATGAGTAACACAACTAACCACGAGATTTCATTGCAGGAAGCAATCGACATGACCACTCTTTACCGGCAATATCGCCCATCTAACTTTCCTGTAAGTGAAATGTTTGAAAAAGATGCAATAGACAGACTTCTTTCTGTAGAAGGGTGTGCCAACTTACGCATCTACCTGGGCATGAAGGAAGATTTGCAGGTAGATACTATATTAGTAGCTGCAAATGCAGACGGCGAAGATATATTGCCATCATCGGCAGCACCGGTATCATCTGGTAATGACCCCATTATTCTTGAAGACGGATATCGTTGTCCCGATGATTGCCCCCAGTCATCGCCCCTAAACGGATAGCTATCTATGCCCAGCTACTACCTGAGTATTTTATTAAATCATTCAATAATTATACCTGCCGCTGTTGGCATATTTCGTTTCAGGCAAATAAATAACAGCTATTATCCTTTCCTGTTTACTATATGGTTGGGGCTTGCCAACGAATCATTGAGCCTGGCACTGATTCTTTCAAACAGGACCAATGTAGTAAATGCCAACATATATGTACTGCTGGAACTGCTGATTATATTATACCAGTTTTACAAATGGCAGCTTCTTACTTCTGAAAAATTGTACGGTTGGGCAGCATTGGGAGCTTTGATATGGATAGCAGATAATCTTATTATAAATAACATTACAGGCAATAATTCTTTATTTAGAGTCGTCTATTCGTTTTTAATCATTTTTCTTTCTATTCAGCAAGTAAGCAAAATGCTGGTTTTTGATTACGGTAACCATATAAAAAACGCTACTTTTATTATTTGCCTGTCTTTTTTATTATTTTATACCTGTAAGGGATACATTGAAGCTTTTAATGTATTTCATACAGGCGTTCCCCATGCTTTTCTACGCAGGCTATGGATTACACTTAACTTTATAAATTTCATCACTAACATGCTTTATACCCTAGCAATCATATGCATGCCGAAGACACTGGAATTTACATTTCAATATTAACAGGGGCTTTGGTCCTCATCATTCTCATGGGATTTTTTCTCTTTGTAATTATGAGACAGCAGAAAAAACTGGCCGCCCTGCATAGAGAAAAGATGAAAGCCCAGTTTAATGCGCTCGATGATGAGAGGAAAAGAATTGCGTCGGACCTGCACGATGATATAGGCGCCTCGCTTTCGAATCTGAAGCTTTCATTCAGGGAGCTGGAAGAACCTGACGCCCAAAATATACTGCTGGTAAAAAATTACAGAGATTACATTGATACTATTATGAATAAGATACGGCAGATTTCATTTAACATGATGCCTTCCGTTTTATTACGCAAAGGTCTTATTCCCGCACTGGAAGACCTGGCAGATATTACTGCTTATACTACAGGTATTAAAGTAATTTTTGAAAACCAGGTAAATGAGCTGCCCAAAGAGAACGGCATTCATATATACCGGATATGCCAGGAGATATTTAATAATATTGCAAAACACTCCAAGGCAGATACAGTTGAGTTTTCGATAAAACGAAATAAAAAAAGCACTGACATACGCATAAAAGATAATGGAATTGGTTTTGATAAAACCAGTATTGAACAGCAGAATCCCGGCATCGGTTTACAAAATATAGTACAACGGGCACACTTGTTAGATGCAAAAGTATACCTGGCCACCGGCGCAGGAAAAGGCACTGAATACCTCATTAAATTACCGTATAATGAAATCAGAAATCAAAGTAATAGTAGCGGAAGACCATGATCTATACCGCGACGGGCTTACCAACCTGTTGCTGGCTACCGCGGGTATGCACTTTTGCGGGAGTGCCGGTAATGGCGAAGAGTTAGTTGCATTGGTCCGTCAAAATAGGCCTGATGTAATTATTACAGACCTCATGATGCCCGTAATGGATGGTATTGAAGCCATCAGGGAAATAATGAAAATGGAACCGCCTCATCCTGTTATATTGGTACTTTCCACCTTTGACAGTGAGCGCTTTATTATTGATGCCCTGGTAGCCGGTGCCCATGGTTATGTAATTAAAAATGCTGCAAGGGAAGAAATAATTGAAGCCATAAGAACCATAAATGAAGGGGACTACTATTTCTGTAAATCCACCTCGCCCCGGATGATTAAGCACATAGTAAATAGTACTTTTAATCTGTTGGGAGGCGCTCAGCTCCCCATTTTTTCTGAACTGGAGAAAAAAGTTATTCGGCTCGTTTGCGAAGAAAAATCAAGCGACGAAATTAAGGCCCTGCTTTTCCTTAGCAAAAGAACAGTTGACCGGCTCCGGGGCAACATTATGAAAAAAATGAAAGTTCGCTCAACAATAGGCCTGGTGATCTATGCTGTAAAGAACGGGCTCTACACTATAGAGTAATAGCAGTATAAGAATTCAATTGTGATTGCTCATTAACTTTATGCTTTTGTTTCTTCATGGCAGAATCGTTATGATGCTAATAAGCTTCTGTTACTGGTAAACCACTTTCTTAAAGTAATGATCGCCGGGATCGGGTATGGGCAGCGTGGTGCTGGTTATTTTAAGCGGCTTTGCCGTGGCCGCCTCCATTGTAGTATGTATAACGCCTGCACTGGTTACAATATCCAATGGCAACCCACGCATGGGCACATCGGTAATCAGCAGGTAATAGGTATCCGGGCCGGTTCTGCGCAGGCTCATCGTTGTCATGTGGGTGGTTCTTAAATAAAAATCAAAAAGCGGCTGCAGATCCCTGCCGGTTTCTTTACTGAAAAACTGCTGCACATCATCAGTGGTAAAGAACTGCTCGTAGGGATATTTAACACCGGTAATAAATTTTTTTAATGCCGGGAAAAATATGCTGTCGCCCAGGATACTTCTCAGCGTATGCATCAGGAAAGCGCCTTTGGAATAAATATCGCCATTATATTCATCCTTCATGCCCAAAGCATCACCCTGTACTACCGGCTTTTCATTTCGTATGCCGGCCCGTAATGCAATGATTGCGGAATCATACGCCTTTTCTCCGCCAAGCTCTCTCATCGCCAGCGCCTCTGCATAGGTAGCGATGCCTTCCTGTATCCACATATGCGCCCAGTCTTTATTGGTAATCTTATTGGCCCACCATTCGTGTGCATACTCATGAAAATAGACAGCGGAATAATCCTGGTTGCCGGGAAATTTTGTAAAGATTAAACTGTCCATAAATGTAATCATGGTCTGATGTTCCATGCCCGAATTGGGTACTTCTGCAACGCCGATCTTTTCCCTTACCCACGGGTACTCGCCAAAATATTTTTCCAGTATGTGAGTGTCTCTCTCCTTAACATCTAACAAATGCTTTGCCCGTGCCGTATCCTGTTCCAGGATATATAACTGAATAGGCACGGTGTGGCCGTCGCAGGTGAGATAGTTGCGGGTAAATACTTTGTATTTGCCTATATTAAATACAATGCAATAATTACTGATGGTGTAATTGGTTTTCCAATGCCATACTGCCTTTTTATTCGCTTCTCTCTTTACGGATTGCAGCAGGCCGGGGCCAGCTACTGATAATCCCCGCGGAATGGTGATATACAAATCCACTCCCTCATCGGGTTCATCGCTGGGATGATCTTTGCAGGGAAAATAAATTTTGGCTCCCTGCAGCTGGCAGTTGATAGCCATCCACGGGTTACCCTCTCTGTCTTTTGTCCATGTAAACCCTCCCAGCCATGGCGGCCTTACCGCTACCGGTGGATGACCTCCGTAATATATTCTCACCACATGTACACCGGCACTAAACCTTGCGTGGTTTGTAATATAGATTTCATCACCGGCATGGTTAAAATTCTCAACAGCAGCATCTACCAGGATCTTTTTCACATCGAGAAAGTGAATAAGATCGAAGAGCAATGTGTCAGACGGCCGGGATAATATCAACTTGATTTCTGCATAACCATCTATTGATTTTTGATCAATGTCAACATCCAAAGCCAGGGTATAATGCCGTATGTCCATAATGGCCTGCAGGGGTTTGAGCTTTCCACCGGATGACATATAGCTTATATCCTGTGCACACAACTGCAGAGGCAGAAAGTATAAGATAACCCGGAACAACAGGATGAAGGTAGGTCTCATTTTGATGATATTTATTTGAAGCGAAGCTGTATTGCAAGAGCTATGGCGAATGTAGTTGCATATTTCGGGATAAGCAAACTGCTAAATACGTCCTTATTACCTCACAGAGCATTACTCCACAATCCGTATCCGGATAGTTAGCTCAATTAGTGTTGTTTTAATGAAAGGGAAATGCGGGCTTATCGGGAGATATGCTGATTTTATTTCCCAACAAAGCGATAGCCAATACCTGATTCGGTAATAATATATTGAGGGTTGTCAATATTCTTTTCCAGCTTTCTTCTTAATTGTGCTATGTAAACCCTGAGATATTGCAGCTGGTCAATAAACTCAGCGCCCCATATTTCTTTTAAAATATATTGATGCGTAAGCACCTTTCCTTCGTTTTTTGCGAATAATGCAATCAGCAGGTATTGGGTAGAGGTAAGTTTCAGTATTTCGTTTTCCAGTTTTACGGTTCTGGTTTGCAGGTTTACTTCCAGGTCCCTGAAAGTCATCACAGGTTGATTTTCTGCAGCCATACCCGATCGCATACACGACCGTACCCTGGCCATAAGCTCACCGGTACGAAAGGGCTTCACCATATAATCATTGGCACCGTTATCAAGCGCCTGCACTATCATTTCTTCACGGTCCTGTACCGAAAGTATAAGGATAGGCTTATTGAACCATTCCCTCAGCCTGAGCAGTAAGGATTGCCCGCTTTCATCCGGCAGCCCGAGATCGAGAATTATTAAATCCGGCGCAGAGCCGGCTGCTTCTGCCAGGCCCGACTTTGCCGTGCCTGCCTGGTGTACTTTATATCCATTGGATGATAAAGTAATTTCCAGCAGCCTTTGTATCTGTATTTCATCGTCAATAACCAATATTTCTTTTTGATGCATATTTCAGTTTTTTAAGGATTTGTTTTGCGGCGGAATAGTTATAGTGAACCGGGCGCCCGAAGGATAAATATTCTGCAATGCGATGCTTCCATGGTGAACTTCCGCAATACCTTTTGCAAGCGAAAGGCCCAGCCCCAGCCCCCCTGCTTTTGTATCTTTCCCCCTGTAAAATTTTTTAAACACCTTGTGCAGCTCATCCCGCGCAAATCCTTTACCGTTATCTTCCACTTCCAGAACAAGGTCTTCCCCCTCCATCCTTGCGGTCACTTTTACAAAACATTCATCAGGAGTGTAACGCAGGGCGTTGTCTACCAGATTGTACATTAAGTGGTACATTAAACCATAGTCCAGCTCAAAAGGGAGTAAATTATCATAGGTACGCACCATGATTCTGTGATTGCCTGCATTTTCAGTCGCTTTCTTTATTACATTGCGAATTAAATCGCGTACATCACACCAGTTCCTCTTTGGTTTTAGAAGCCCGGATTCAATTCTTGAGATGTTCAGCAGATTACCCACCTGTTCATTCAGCCTCAGCGAGGCAATAGAAATTTCTTTTATTAACTGTGCCCTGTGTGCGGAAGGAAGCGTCCCGTTTTCTGTGAGCAGGTTATCGGTTGCAGCAATTATAGTAGCCAGCGGGGTCCTGAACTCATGTGAAAGGGAATTGAGTATAATATCGTAGAGCTGGTAAGCTTTTGCTTTTTCTTCTTCCTGTCTTGCTTTTTTTTCTGCCTGCCTTATTTTAAAAGTAAGCGCTGCATTCAGCAATGCTATAAAAAAAAATGTGCACAGCGTAATCATATCTTCAGGCTTACCGACAAAAAATTCAAATCGGGGAGCAAGAAAAAAGAAATCCCAGATAGCGGCACTAAGAATAGCGGCCAGCAGCACAGGGAAGATATCAAAAGACATGGCAATAAGGGAAAGCAGGAGCAGCAGCATAAATGCCACTACTTCCCGGCTCACATAATTGTGAAATAAGAAGCATAAAAATGAAGGGACAATTATAAGAAGTGCGCCCGCAAAGTACTGATAGCCCTTTCCGGACTCTCTTTTTATTAAACGGGATATTATTGCGGCCACAACAATCAAATTGAATGAGTAATAAAAGTTCTATAAACGATTATTGGTAAAGACAAAAAGAAAGCGCGGGGCTTTCTCTTTATCTTTAAATCGCAATGTATGCCTTCACAAGGAGTATGTCGATGTGGAATCGGACCTTAGTGAACAGCTTCTTCTTCAACAAGGCGTCCGTCGGATGTGGTAACCAGCAACGTGCCCTGAAGATATTTTTCATTATGCTGGGTGGCATCTAACCCTTCTTCTTCCTCTTCATCTGAAACGCGGAGGGGTACGATGAAATTGATAAACTTGAAAATCAGAAATGATACAATAAAGCTATAAGCCACTGCACACAGCATAGCCTTGAGCTGGATCACGAAAAATGCAGGGTTTCCATATGCCCAACCGTCGTTGCCCGCAGCATTTACAGCCTTTGTAGCAAAAATACCGGTCATGAGCATGCCTGCCATACCTCCAATTCCGTGACACGGAAACACATCCAATGTATCGTCTACCATTGTTTTTGATTTCAGGTGCGCTGCCAGGTTGGAAATAATAGCGGCTACCACTCCGATAAAAATACTCTGTGGTACGGCCACAAAACCTGCAGCGGGAGTTATAGCCACGAGGCCTACTACAGCTCCGACACAGAATCCTATTACGGATGGTTTTTTACCTCTCAATACATCGAAGAACATCCATGATAGACCGGCAGCGGCAGCAGCAGTGTTGGTGGTCGAAAAGGCCGAAACGGCAAGTGAATTGGCACCGAGGGCAGATCCGGCATTAAAACCAAACCATCCAAACCAAAGCAGCCCTGTTCCAATTAATACATATGGAATATTTGAGGGCATCGTTTCTTTCCTTTCTATATGAACCTTCCGGCGCTTGAGAACAATGGCGCCTGCTAATGCGGCGCAGCCGGCAGATATGTGTACTACCGTTCCTCCTGCAAAATCGAGCGCTCCCATTTTGGCCAGGAATCCGTCCGGATGCCAGCTCCAGTGAGCCAAAGGAGCATATACCAGCAAGCTGAACAATACGGTAAATAATACATAGGCAATAAAGCGCATTCTTTCTGCAATAGCTCCTACGACTAATCCCGGGGTTATAATGGCAAACATCAGCTGAAACATGGAGAATAATGATTTGGGTATGCCGGGCGCCGGACTCCAGGGTTCTCCCGAGGTAACATCTTTATAGAACAGGTGGCTAAGCGGGTTGCCAATGATACCGTCTACCGATTTTCCAAAACAAAGGCTATAACCCACCACAATCCAAAGCACGGAAACCACCCCGGCCGCTACTACGCTTTTCATCATCGTTGATAATATATTCTTCCGGTTTACCATACCACCATAAAAAAATGCAAGCCCCGGAGTCATAATGAATACCAGAGCGGTGGCTACTATCATCCAGGCGACGTCTGCGGCATTATATTTACCCGTGTCATAATTTGGCAGGGAGGGAATGAACAAAGCTGCAATTGCAACAACACTCAATATAAAAAAGGGGATGCTTCTTTTTGCAGTCATGGTGGTCATACTAACACATTTAAATAATTAAAATATTAAAATTATTAATAAAAATATTAAAATATTATAAACATAATAGTTATAAAATTACATATTTTTTTTATTTATGTGTATTATATTATTAAAAAACAAATTTTTATAATAATTCACAAATTTTCATTTATGAAATTTTAATGATAATAGATACATCTCGTGAATGAAAATTTCTACTGAGGATACGGAAGATGGCTTCCCTATGTTTGCATAACCGTTTTGAGAATGGAAGAGCTTAAAAATATCCTGCGGATGGTTTGTAAGGCTAATGCAGCATCCTAAAGAATTACAACGGGAAGCAGCATAGTATAACAACAGGACACAAAAACAATACACTTTTAATAATACTAAGTTTGCCAATAAAACCTGGCAAATCATGTTCGAATTTTTAATAAAAAGACTCCCGCATCTTAAGGAACAGCTTGAAGAATATGTGCAGCTTTATGAGCGTATAGAGGTTCCTGCAAAAACAATTTTGCTGAGAGAGGGAGATATCTCTAAAAAATCTTTTTTTATTGAAAAGGGATGCATACGTGCCTGGCTCAATCACAATGGTAAAGATGTAACGTTCCAGTTTTTCTTTGAAGAGCAGGGTTTGTCTTCTGCAGAAAGCTTCAGAAAAAATATCCCGAGCATTCTTACAATTGAAACCATTGAGCCTTCCGTTATTCATGTGCTGCACAAAAAAGATTATGAGCGCATCATGAAAGAGCTGGGTCACGATACTGCATTTTTAAAAGAAATGATTGAAATAATATTTGAAAGGCAATTGCATTATGTGCACGAGTTTATATCTTTTATACGCGATACACCTCAGCAGCGTTATCTGAACCTGTTAGGACAAAAGCCACATATTGTGCAGCGCATACCCCAACATTATATTGCTTCCTATCTCGGCATCTCATCTGTGCATTTAAGCCGGATCCGTAACAGAGCGGCGAAAGAAAAAAAACAGCATCCTGTTTCTTAACAAATGTTATCGTGCGGCGCCTGGTTGCTGTAGAACTTTGCTATAAAATATAAATTAATATGAAAGCAGCAGTTATCAATGATTTTGGGGAAACACCGCAATGCACCGATTTCCCAAATCCTGTTATTACAAACGGTGAAACCCTTGTATATGTAAAAGCCGCGGCGCTTGAAAACTTTGACAGGGGGGTGGCATCAGGCAAACATTATTCAAGCAGAAAATTATTTCCGCATTTTCCTGCTATTATCGGCAACGACGGAGTAGGCATTACCGAAAATGGCAACATGGTGGCGTTTGGAAACATACATCCTCCTTATGGTTCTTTTGCTGAAATGGTTGCCGCCGGTTACACTATTCCGGTGCCTTCAGGTATTGATGCCGCGCAGGCTGCAGCAATCGTTCCTTCCGCGCTTACTTCAT
>CAZVKO010000035.1:0-20709 GCA_964627765.1 uncultured Ginsengibacter sp.
TAAGGATTAAATGTTTTTATCAAAACATAATCAATGTTATCTCCGACAGTCAACCCGAGGTTGGAAGGCAATGTCCATGGAGTAGTGGTCCATGCTAAAAAGAAGGCCTCACCCCCCGCCCTCTCCGAAAGAGAAAGGGCCTCTGAACTTCCGATTGCCAGAAATATTTTCTTTACTGCAGGATGTGCTGCATTAGCCCCTCCCATAGAGGGATTGGGGAGGCGGAACATTGCCACCACGCTGGTATCCTTCACATCTTTATAGGTTCCCGGCTGGTTCAATTCATGGGAGCTCAAACCTGTTCCGGCTGCCGGCGAATAAGGCTGAATACTTACGCTTTCGTAGAGGTATCCTTTTTTGTACAGTTCTTTGAGGCACCACCACAGTGTTTCGATATAATTATTTTCAAAAGTGATATAAGGATTTTTCAGATCCACCCAATAGCCCATCTTTTGTGTCAGCTCATCCCATTTGTCTTTAAATTTCAATACTTCACGCCTGCAGGTAGCATTGTATTCTTCCACAGAAATCTTTTTACCAATATCCTCTTTTGTTATGCCAAGTAATTTTTCCACTCCCAGCTCTACCGGCAGTCCGTGGGTGTCCCATCCGCCTTTGCGCTTTACCTGGTAACCCTGCATGGTTTTATAGCGGCATACCAGGTCTTTGAGCGTTCTTGAAATCACGTGATGAATACCGGGCATACCATTGGCACTTGGCGGCCCCTCGTAAAAAACGAAAGGCGTATGACCATTCCTGAGCGAAACACTTTTTTCAAATGTGTTTTCTTTTTCCCAAAGCTCCAGCACCTCATTTCCTATAGCGGTAAGATTCAACTGGCTAAACTCCCGGTATTTCTTTTCCATTTTTTAACCCCAATAACTTTAAAAAGAGTGCAAAGGTAATGAATTTGAAGGCCATCATAAGGTTGCTTTGATTGTGATGAATCAAAAAATTCGGTCATGATTTATAGGTGCAAATAAAAAAGAGCTCTTGTTGTGGAAAGAAAGTTTTAAAGCAATTTATAAAATTTCCAAAACGCTATTGGTTTGGCATGGTATTTAGATAAGGTGCTGAACACGCAGTGCAATATAAAGGTGTACGGCCGTTGCTACAGAAAAATCCCTGGTAAGTCCGGGCTCGGGACATGAGTAATGATTTGAAAAATCATGAAAGGCTTTAGCTCTTCAAGATTTTATTGGGGTAGGGCGGAGCCGCTGGTTGCGCCCTTTTTATATAAAAGGAAAACGGTCTACGGCCTCAATGGTTTCGTTTACATCATCTGCGGTAAGCGGGGTGCTGAGGAACCAGCTCTCGAATGCTGAAGGAGGCAGGTAAATGCCACTATCGAGCAGGTGGTGAAACAATTTATTAAACATATTGAGGCTGGCTTTCGACGCAGTTTCAAAATCGATTACATCGTGGTCACAAAAGTGAAGACTCATCATACTGCCCATCCTGTTGATGCGATGGGGAATTTTCTTTGCTTCCAATGCTTCATGCATTCCATTTTCAAGCTGCGCTCCTCTTACTTCTAATTTCGTATATGCCTCACCGTTAGTTTTTAATTCCGACAGCATTGTAAAGCCGGCTATCATCGCAATAGGATTCCCGCTCAATGTACCTGCCTGGTACACATTTCCCACCGGGGCGATGTGTTCCATAATCTCTTTTTTGCCGCCGAAAGCACCTACCGGTAGTCCGCCGCCAATTACTTTTCCGTAAGTAACCAGGTCGGCATTTATTTTAAACAACTCCTGCGCTCCGCCGGGCGCCAACCGGAATCCTGTCATTACTTCATCAAAAATGAAAACGATATTTTCTTCGGTACATAATTTTCTTAAACCCTCTAAAAATCCGGGCTGTGGTAAAATACAACCCATATTGCCAACAACGGGTTCAATAATTATAGCAGCCACTTCCCCTTTGTATTGTTCCACTAATTTTTCTACGGCATTTAAATTATTGTAGGGCGCGGTAAGCGTATCATTCGCAACGCCGGCAGTTACACCGGGTACTGTTTGAATGTTTAGCGTGGCCAGGCCACTTCCGCCTTTTACCAAAAAACAATCTGCATGACCGTGATAGCAACCTTCGAACTTTATGATCCTGTTTTTGCCGGTATAGCCTCTTGCTAACCTGACGGCACTCATGCAGGCCTCGGTTCCGCTGCTTACCATTCTTATTAAATCAATGCTGGGAACCATGCTTTTTATCAACTCCGCCACTTTGACTTCCAATTCCGTAGGAGCGCCAAAAGAGGTAGACAGCTCTGCTTTTTCCTGTATGGCTTTTATTACCGGTTCGTAAGCATGCCCCAGAATCATGGGGCCCCATGAGTTGATGTAGTCTATATACCGGTTTCCATCTTCGTCATACAGATAAGCTCCTTTTGCCGATTTTAAAAATATGGGCGTTCCTCCCACACTCTTAAAAGCCCGAACGGGCGAGTTCACTCCGCCAGGGATACTTTGCTGCGCCCTCTCAAATAGGGTTTTGCTGCTGACGTATTCTTTCATTGAAAAAAAGTTTATAAAAAACTGATTATTTAAACTGTCATAGAAAAAATTCTTGTTTCCGGCTGATGACGGATCATGCGCAGGTCCCAGGCCATTGCAATATTGCGAACAAAAATTCTTCCTGTTTCTGTAATTTTTAAATGTTTATCCCGGATTTGGATCAATCCGTCGTTTTTCATTTCTTCCAGCCTGTTGAGAATTTCCGGTATTTCCGGCAAATACATGGTATCATCTTTCCAGCTTGTTTCTAAAAGGCACATTAAATTGAGAATGTGGCGCCGCACTACCAGGTCTTCCTTATTTAAAATATGTCCGCGAAATATGGGTAAAGTGTTTTGTTCCGTTAAGCTGATATAATCTTCCACCGATTTATTATTTTGAGCAAAGGCATACCAGCTGTCGCTTATTGCCGACATTCCGAGGCCAATCATCAATTGCGTGGATGAAGATGAATACCCCATGAAATTCCGGTGAATCGTCTTTTGTTTCATGGAAGTATAAAGGCTGTCTTGCGGTAAAGAAAAATGATCCATACCTATTTCAATGTATCCGGATTCTTCCAACAGCCTTTTCCCCTTTTCATACAATTCTCTTTTTTCTTCAGGCGATGGCAGATCATTTTCATCAAAGCCTCTTTGTCCTACTCCTTTAATCCACGGTACGTGTGCATAGGAGTAAAATGCAATCCGGTCGGGCTTTAGCAATCTTGTTTTCTCAATGGTTTGCGCCATGGAGCTCCATGTTTGAAAGGGCAGGCCAAAAATCAAATCATGGCTGACGCTTTTGTAACCGACTTCTTTTGCAATATCCGTTACAGCTTTTACTTTTTCAAACGGCTGGATCCGGTGAATGGTTTGTTGAACTTTTGCATCATAATCCTGTACACCGAAGCTCACTCTCCGGAAATTGAGGTCATACAGCGTTTTCAAATGTTCGGGCGTTGTATTGTTCGGATGTCCTTCAAAACTAAATTCAGGGTTCGGATCAATCTGAGCCGAGGAAAATATTTTTTCCAATAAATACTTTAAATGATCCGGACTAAAGAAAGTGGGAGTGCCTCCGCCCAAATGCAGCTCTTTTATAACTGGCCTTTTACCAAACAGATCAATATATAATTTCCATTCTTTCAGCAAAGCTTCGATGTATGGGAGCTCAACGGAGTGCTGCTTGGTAATTCTCTTATGACATGCACAGAACGTGCAGAGGTTTTCGCAATACGGCAGGTGAATGTAAATGCTGATGCCTTCCCGTTCGTTGCTTTCATGGAAACTTCTGATAACCGTCTCTTTCCATTGGTCAACAGAAAAGGAATTTTCGTCCCAATAAGGTACAGTAGGATAACTGGTATATCTCGGGCCGGGAATATTGTATTTTCTGATAAGATAGTTATCCATTGATTTAAGAAGATTAACTATTGATGAGTTTTGCTGCATCTTTTGCAAAATAAGTGGCGATGAGATCTGCGCCCGCCCGCCTGATAGAAGTGAGGCATTCCAGTACCGCCTTATCTTCATTTATCCATCCCATTTTTGCAGCAGCTTTTATCATCGCGTATTCTCCGCTTACATGATAAGCACTAACAGGCAGGGATACACGATTTTTTACTTCGCGGATAATATCGAGGTAAGCCATCGCGGGCTTTACCATTATAATATCAGCGCCTTCTTCTTCATCCATCAATGCTTCTTTTACCGCTTCGATGCGGTTGGCATAATCCATCTGGTAGGTTTTTTTATCACCGAATCCAGGCGCGGAATCGAGGGCATCGCGGAAAGGCCCGTAAAAGCAGGAGGCATATTTTGCGCTGTACGCCATGATGCCCGTTTTGGTATAATTATTTTCCTCCAATGCTTTGCGTATAGCGCCAATGCGGCCATCCATCATATCGCTGGGCGCCACAAAATCGGCACCGGCTTTGGCATGGCTGAGGCTCATCTTTACCAGCGCATCCACCGTCTTATCATTTACAATTTCACCATTCTCTACAATACCATCGTGTCCGTAAGAGGAGTAGGGATCCAGCGCAACATCCGTCATTACCAGCATTTCGGGAACGGCATCTTTTATTGCTTTAATGGTGCGCTGCATCAGCCCGTTATCATTCCATGCTTCTTTGCCGGTATTATCTTTTAATTCATCGGGGGCTTTTATAAAAAGCAAAACGCTCTTTATTCCGAGGCTCCATAATTCTTTTACGTCTTTAATAATTCCGTCAATTGAACGACGGTAATAGCCGGGCATAGATGGAATTTCGAATTCCACATTTTTGCCTTCGTCTACAAAAAGGGGCGCGATGAAATCATGGGGGGTTAAGGTAGTTTCGGCAACCATGCTTCTTATTGCGGATGATTGACGAAGTATTCTGTTTCTGCGTTGTAAATACATTTTATCTATGATTTATGATCTGAGATCTGTGATGTAAGATTTTTTAGTTTGAATTTTTGTTTTGCGACATTGTTTTTAAAGCTGAAACAAAAATCGCAACCAATTCATTCGCTTCCTGAATTAAGGGATTTACTTTTTCATTATTCAATAATGGAATATCTCTAATAACTTCTAACCAATACAAAGATTCATCTGCTTCTTCAATTATAATTTTTAGTTTATTAATAAAATCATTAGTTGATTTGGCTCTTTTTGTGGCACGATAATTAGCGCCAACACTCCCTGCAGAACGAATTACTTGTTTGGCAATCTCAAAACCTGCAGCAGTTTTAGAAAGTCCATTACACAATCTTATTACATTAATATGAAATTGTTTTGTTCTATCTTCTAATTCCTTTCTATCCATAAAAAAGTTTAAAAATCTTAAATCATACTTCTCTTAAATCTTAGATTACACCCAGTCTTTCGGATTTAAACACGCCTGCCACATTTTGTATTCCTCAGTTCCCTCTTCCGGCTGATAGTTGTACAGCCACCGGGCTCTCGGCGGCAAGCTCATTAAGATGCTTTCAGTGCGGCCATTGGTTTTCAATCCAAATAAGGTACCGCGGTCGTGAATAAGATTGAATTCAACATATCGTCCCCGGCGTATCTCCTGCCATTGAATTTCTTTGTCTGTATAAGTAAAGTTTTTTCTTTTTTGCACTATAGGTAAATAGGCTTTTAAAAATGAATTGCCATTGGCAAATTGAAAATTCATTAAGCTTTCGGCCTCTTCATCGGTAGCGGGTTTCAGGTGATCGTAAAAAACACCACCGACACCCCGCATTTCGTTATTACGATGGGTATTGGTAAAATATTCGTCGCACCATTTTTTATATTTTAGATACAATCCGTCACCGAAAACATCCATTGTATTTTTCAGCGTAGCATGAAAATGCAGCACATCTTCTTCAAATAAATAGTAAGGGGTAAGATCGGTGCCACCGCCAAACCAGCGGTCAGATACATTACCCTCCTGGTCATGTAATTCAAAATAGCGCCAGTTGGCATGAGCAGTAGGCACATAAGGATTCAGCGGATGAATGACTAACGATAAGCCGCAGGCAAACCAGGTGCCGTTCGCCCCGGACGGAGGAATTTTCAGAACAGCCTGCATTTTATCATTTACTTTTCCATACACGACGGAAGTATTTACACCGCCTTTTTCAAATACATTTCCATTTTCAATAACCTTTGTAGTACCTCCGCCACCTCTGCCATTTTCTCCGCGTTGCCATTCATCTGTTTTAAAAGTGCTTTTCCCGTCTTCGTTTTCAAGAGCAGCGCAAATGACGTTCTGCAGGCTGCAGATATATTCTATCCATCTTCCCCTGAATTCTTTTGTGTCTGTTTTGTACGGCATTTTTCGTTTATCCTTGACCGTTAGACTTGTAATTTTTTACTGCCTCCACAAATGCTATTGCATTTTCAACCGGCACATCAGGCGTAATGCCATGACCCAGATTGGCAATATATCCCTGAACACCAAAGGCATCAATCATTTCCTTTACCGATTTTTTGATTTCACCGGGAGGCAATAACAATTTTGCAGGGTCAAAGTTACCCTGTAATGTTATTTTGTTGTTTGTTAAATCCCGGGCTGTTTTCGGGGAAATGCACCAGTCAAGGCCCAGTGCGGATGCAGAGCTATTGCTGAGACCCTGCAATGCATACCAGCTTCCCTTGGGAAATAAGATTACAGGTGCACTATCTTTCAGGGCGTCTGCGATTTGAATTAAATAAGGCTGTGCAAAAAGCCTGAAATCTTCAGGGCTTAAACATCCGCTCCAGCTATCAAAGACCTGGACGACATCAGCGCCTGCCTTTACCTGTTGTTTTAAATATGCGATGGAAGTATCTGTGATTTTTTGTAACAACTGTTGCGCCAGGTGTGGCTGTGAGAAACAAAATTGCCGTGCCTTGTCCCATGTTTTACTTCCTTTACCTTCCACCATATAACATAAAATAGTAAAAGGGGCGCCGGCAAATCCTATTAAAGGTATACTGCCGTTCAACCGTTCTTTGGTAAGCGCAAGCGCTTTGAAGACATAATCAAGATCTTTTTCAACCGCATCAGTAATCAGGGCATCAATATCTTTTTGTGAAGTGATCGTTTTTGGCAAGAGGGGTCCTTTACCTTCTTCTAATAATACTTCTACACCCATGGCCTGCGGAATGACTAAAATATCTGAAAAAATAATGGCAGCATCTACCCCCAAACGTACTATGGGTTGTAAGGTAATTTCAGCCGCAAGCTCCGGAGTTTGTACCCGGGTAAAAAAATCATATTTATCCCTCAATGCCATATATTCCGGTAAATATCTGCCGGCCTGCCGCATCATCCATACAGGCGGCCTTTCTGTTTTTTCGCACCGCAGCGCTCTTAATAAAAGATCGTTCCTGATATTCTTCATTTATTCAAAAGGTTAAAAGTAGCCAGCACAGCGTCTAATATACTTTGCTGTGTTGCTCTGACAGCAGTAATTATTTTATTGCCGGAAAATTTTTCTATCGCATGGGCAGTTGTATTGCCAACGGCAAAGCAGATGGTATTGTCGTTTAATTTGTTTTTTGAAAAAAAACTTTCAACAGCGCTGGGGCTGAAAAACAGGACGCCGTCATATTCTTTGGTTATTGTCACCGGCCTGCTGATTGTTTCATATACCATCACTTCTTCCATATCAATTCCATTTTGAACCAATATTTCAGGCAATTCATCTCTTCTCTGGTTACCGCAAAAGAAGATGACACTTTTTACTGAGATGTCTTTTAAAATTATCCATGCCAGATCCGCTGCGTTTTCTGCAACGGTTGCTATGAAGGCGCAGGGGAAAAAATGTAAAATGGTATCCTTTGTTTTATCGCCTGTGCAATAAATTTTCCAGGGCTCATTTTTAGCAACATATTTACCTACCATCTCTGCCGCATTGCGGCTGGTAAAGATGGCATGTATCTGTTGCCCGGATAATTGCTGTATTTTCTTTTTTACACTCCCGTCATCTATTCCCCGCGTTTCTATAAAAGGTATTTCATCAATGACGATGTCATCGGAATCAATAGCTTTATCGAGCCGTTTCGTACTTAATATTTCAATTTTATTTTTCTGCATTCCTGAGGTTATATAGTATGGTACGGGCCTGTTCATTTTTTAACAGCTCATTTGCAGCCGCTATGCCAATTTCATAACGGCCTTGTACAGACGCAGTTTTTTCTACCTGGATTTTTTGCTTTCCGTCAGCACTGCAAATGTTTCCGGTAAAATGTATTACTCCGTTGTTAATGGTTGCCAATGCACTGATAGGGGTAGAGCATCCGCCTAAAAGTGTTCTCAGAAAATCACGTTCCGCCTGTGTACAGAGTTGTGTTTCTTCGTCATTCAGTTTCCTGCATATTCCTCCGGTAACCGCATCGTTGCTTCTGCAGGTAATTCCGATAGCGCCCTGAGCGGGCGCGGGCAACATCCAATCCAAATCAATAGAATTTTCGGGGCGAACCTGAATTCTTTCCAGGCCTGCGGCCGCGAAAATCGCCCCGTTCCAGTTATTTTCTTTTACCTTTCTCAAACGCGTATTTACATTGCCACGCAGATTTTCAAATGTGTGAGCGGGATACCGGTTTTTCCATTGTGCAATGCGACGAATGCTGCTTGTGGCAATCACGAATGGCTTTTGATGATTACTTTTTTGAGATGACCATTGGCCATGGTCGTAACCCAATATTTCCTTTACTGCGGATTCGTCCCCGTTAAAAACTAAAATGTCTTTATGCGAATGTCTTTTTAAAACTGCAATGATGTCAATTCCCGTTGCCGGTTTGGTCGGAACGTCTTTGAGCGAGTGAACGGCTATATCAATTCTGTTATTTAATAAGGCTGTATCCAATGACCTGGTGAAAATTCCCTGTACACCCAGCTCGTAGAGCGGCGTGATGGTATCCACATCACCCTCGCTTTTTATATAGATCAGTTCAGAAGGAATATTATTTTTTTGCAAAAGCTGCTGAACAAGCGTTGCCTGCCATACCGCTAACTGGCTGTCACGGGTTCCTATCTTAATAGCGTTTTTCAATTCATGTGAAGATAACTGCTTAGTGCAGTGATGCACTGGCAACCCCTGTTGTTTTGCTCGCTTAATTGTACCGCCAGCGAAGATACTGCTTTATGTATCTTTTCTTCCACGGGCTGTTCGGCAAAGTGAATTTCACTCAGTTCCTGGAGCTGGGTTTTTACAATGCGCAGCAGGGGGTTAATGGATTGCCTGCGATACCAGTTGCAAAGATCCAGCATGGTGTCATTGATGATGTCCATTGCCTTCGGCACTTCGGCCTGGCGAAGACTTATAGTTCTGTCCAGTATTACAGATATCTCATCTACATTCATAAGAGTAATACCCGGTAATTTTTGAACTGCAGGGTCTACATTTTGCGGCACGGACAGATCGAGGATCAACCTGTTTTTTTCTGTAGTAAAACAGGACGGAAGAATGGTATAATTTTCTGCTGCCGAGCTTACTATAATTACATCGGCCTCATTGGCAGCCTTTGCTTTATTTTCGTAAGAAATAAAAGTGCCCCTGCATTTTGCTGCAAGATCAATAGCTTTTTTATCGGTGCGGTTGCAAAATTGCAACGTAGCAAACGGAAGGTAGCTCTTAAGGTTGTTCCCGATATGATTTCCAAATTTGCCGATACCCACCAGCAGGATTTTTTTATCGCTGATATCGGGAATTCTTTCTTTGATGATTTCTATAGCAGCGTACGAAACCGAAACCGTTCCCGAGCTGAGATTTGTTTTTGTTTTTATTTCTTTGGAAGATTGAAGGGCATAATTCACCATCCTTTCCATGAACGAGTTAAGGCAGTTATTTTCCTTTGCCTGTTTGGCAGCCTGCTTTAACTGAGATAAAATTTCATAATCACCGATAATCTGCGAATCCAGGCCCGCAGCTACTTTAAACAAATGTTCTACCGTTGGAAGGCCCTGGTATTGATATCCCTGTTCAATAAAATCATTTATTTTTCCATTGGTGTAAATGCAGAGCATTTCGATCAGTTCCTTGGGATTGTTGCAGATGCCGTACACTTCCGTTCTGTTACAGGTAGAAAGAACCATAAAGCCGGGAAATTTCTTTTCAGCAGCTCTTTTTAGCAATAAAACAGAATATTCAGGAGAGATGGAAAACTTGCCGCGAACACTAATATCGCTCTTCCGGTAGTTAATCCCCGCTACGCAAAAATTATTTAAAAAGTTGTGTGCTTGCTCTAATCCTGTCATCTGATTCATGATAAACGGCTTTCCTGTGGCGCGGCAAATGTCATTAAAAATAAATAACGAATAAAGTTTTTAATCACTAAGCTGCAATATTCTTGTTAAATATTTTTCAAAGAAACGAAGAAATCACTACTTAATAGTGATGTAAGTCAATCTTTTTAATGATTCTTATCGTGAAATCAGGGTGACTTATCTTATTATCCATAATTATAAAATTTTCACTGATACCATTCTTTATTATTCGCATCTTACATTTGCAGATACTTAAAAATTTGGACTTGAAGTAAATGAAAGGTATTTTATTGATGAATTTGGGTTCTCCTGACTCAACGGAAGTGAGGGATGTGAAGAGATATCTCGACGAGTTTTTAATGGATAAGCGGGTTATAGATGAATCATGGCTTTTCCGGGCAATGCTGGTAAAGGGTATTATCGTGCCATTCCGGGCACCTAAATCCGCTGAGGCTTACAAGACCATCTGGACAGATAAAGGGTCGCCTTTAATTGAAATAACCAGGCAGCTGCAGAGAGCGCTGCAGGAAAAAATAAATGAGCCGGTAGCTATTGCCATGCGTTATGGCAATCCTGCGCCCGAAGATGGATTTAATGAATTGCTGAAGCAAGACCCTGCTATGGAGGAGGTAATTGCCGTTCCGCTCTATCCGCACTATGCCATGTCGAGCTATGAAACAGCGGTAGAATACGCCAAAGAAATTTATCAAAAGAAAAAGTATCCGTTTAAGCTCACCTTTGTGCCGCCATTTTATGCTGATGCTGACTATCTGTATGCCCTGTCAGAAAGTATAAGGCCTTTTTTAGCTGAGCCTTACGATCATATATTATTCAGTTACCATGGAGTGCCGGAGCGGCATATCAGGAAAAGTGATACAACAGGCAGTCATTGTTTGCAATCATCCGATTGTTGCGAAGCAGCATCTGCTGCGCATGCGCACTGCTACCGGCACCAGGTTTTCACTACTACCAAAAGAGTTACCGAACTCTTAAATATACCCGTGTCAAAGTACAGCATTACATTTCAATCGCGTTTGGGCAAAGGATGGCTTACACCCTTTACCGACGTTCGTTTGAAACAGATGCCTGCGGAAGGTATAAAAAAATTATTGGTGATTTGCCCCGCCTTTGTGAGCGATTGCCTTGAAACGCTGGAAGAAATTGCCATAAGAGGGAAAGAGACTTTTATACAAGCCGGAGGTGAGACCTATACAATGATACCGTGCTTAAATGCGAATACGTTGTGGGTGGAGGCGCTGGCGAAGCTTGTAGAGAAAGGTGAGTTGTGAATGGTGAGTTGTCAGTGTTCAGTATAGAGTTCAAATTTCATTTTCAACTTTAAATAAGATAGTATGCTTTTGCAACCTGCACATACAAAGCTCAATGTTTACCAGGCTTCGCGGGCCCTGCCACCTGAGTGTTATAAGTTAACATCTGTTTTTCCACAGGAAGAAAAGTTTGCAATGGTACAGCAGATAAGAAGAGCGGCGTTGTCTGTGCATTTAAATATTGCTGAAGGTTGTTCGGGGAAATCCGGGCCCGAAAGGAATCGTCATTTTGAAATAGCCCGCGGCTCTGTAATCGAGATTGATACAGCGTTGGATATTGCTTGTGATTTAGGTTATGCTTCTTCGGAAAAATGCGACCATGCGGAGAAAAAATTATCAGCACTTTTAAATTATTATCAGGAATGATTGCCAGTTAATCAAACGCATTTATTTCTCACCATTCACTACTCACCATTCACCCATGTATTTCTATATAAAAGCCTTACATATCATCTTCGTGGTTACCTGGTTCAGCGGACTGTTTTATATGGTACGTCTTTTTGTATATAACGCAGAAGCCTATACGAAGGCAGAACCGGAAAAAACAATTCTGACGAAGCAATACGGTCTTATGCAAAAACGGCTCTGGTATGGCATTACCTGGCCCTCTGCCATTCTTACTATTATTTTTGGCACCTGGGTGGCTATTTTGTACGGAAGTTTGCCGGTGTGGCTGATCGTTAAATTGGGTTTTGTTGCCGGACTGTTTTTATACCATCTCAGCTTGCAAAGAATATTTATCCAACAGCGAAACAATAATTTTAAATGGACTTCGCAACAGCTGAGAATGTGGAATGAATTAGCTACGCTTTTCCTGGTAGCAATTGTAATGCTGGCCGTGGTAAAAGAATTATTAAATGCATTGTGGGGGGTGCTGGCATTGATAGTGCTTGCCGTTTTGCTGATGATAGCGATTAAGATTTATAAAAAATACCGGAAAGATTGATCAGTGCAGCAAAAGCTCGCACGGTTTTAAGCCGGTATGCTTCTTAAATGCTGTGGAAAAATGAGATATAGAGGAATAGCCTAACATGGCCGATACGTCTGTAACGCTTAATCCCTTTTCATATAAAAGATATTTGGCATGCTCCATCCGCTGGCTTTGGAAAAAGTCGAAAATGGTAGTGCCATACATTTCTTTAAAGCCTTTCTTTAAATAACATTCATTAATAGCGGCCTTGCGACTAAGCTCTTTAATGGTGAGCGGCTCTCCGATATGCTCGAGCAGTATCTGCCTTGCCAGGGCAATTTTTTCCCTGTCGGCTTCATTGGCGAGGAATTTACAGTTGAAAGAGAATTCATTGTCTCCGGCCATACATTCCATACAATACAACAGCAGCATTTGTGACTGTGCATTAATGAAAATATTTTCAAGGCTTTCTGAATAAGTGTGATTCAGTAAAGATTCCAAAACCAACCTGGTATTGCCGCACAGGGGTAATGATCTTGAAAAAGAGCTTGTGTGTGTAAAGTTTAAAATGTTTTCAGAAAAAGAAGTGGTCCTGACACTTTTTACAAATTGTGAAAGATGATCGGCATTAAAACGAAAACTTGCTATGTCAATTGTTTCCAATACTTCTGAGCAGTGTTGTGACTGCAGGTTTCTGCAGTTATTGCACTCAGCATCCTTTTGTTTGCAATACCTGTTGCCGGTTACACAAAAAATGAGATAAAGACTATTTTCCCTGCTATCGTTTTCGACGTAATTATATACCATCATACCGGTATCTTCCACCACGAGGCCGGGCAATTTTTTATACCGGTTTATCGTATACTGAACCGTGCCGGGAATCCTTTGTACTTTGTGGTGTACCAGCTCAAGTTCTTCCTGCATTACAGGATGATTGAGCGCCACAGATAATATTTCATGGGGATATTTCATGAAGTATCTGCAAAGATAGGCAACTATCATAAAAGATTAAGTGGATATATTTACTCAATAGGGAAAAATTGGTTAAAAAATATTCGCAGGTGAGTGAATAAAATGGTGATTTATGAGTCTTTTTATGCTCACTTTCCATCCATAATTCGTATCTTTACAGAATACATTTTTGAACAGCTAAACAGCTCATTTAATCCCTGATATGACAGCAGAAACAGAAGCAGTGGTAGCACCCAAAACGGATGGTTACGGGGCGGATAGTATACAAGTGCTCGAAGGCCTGGAAGCCGTGCGGAAGCGGCCCGCCATGTATATTGGCGATGTAGGAAATAAAGGGCTCCATCACCTTGTATACGAAGTAGTTGACAATTCAATCGATGAAGCGCTTGCAGGCTATTGCAAGAATATTTCAGTAACCATTCATGAAGATAATTCGATTAGTGTAAAGGATGACGGGCGGGGCATCCCCACCGGAATAATGACCAGGGAAAAGCGCAGTGCGCTCGAGGTGGTAATGACAGTGCTGCACGCAGGCGGAAAGTTTGATAAAAATACTTATAAGGTGAGCGGGGGTCTGCATGGCGTTGGGGTGAGTTGCGTGAATGCATTAAGTACCCAATTTCATGTTACGGTAAATCGTGATGGAAAGATCTTCGAGCAGGAATATGCCAAAGGGATTCCTTTGTATAAAGTGCGTGAAATCGGCGAAAGCAATAAAACCGGGACGGAAATAAGATTTTGGCCTGATGCGTCCATTTTTATTACTACTACCTACAATCGTGATGTTTTGGAAAGCCGCTTAAGAGAGTTGGCTTTTTTAAATAAAAAAATCCGGATCACACTGACCGATCTTCGTGAAAAAGACGACAACGGTAATGGCTACTCGAAAACATTTTATAGTGAAGGCGGTATCACTGAATTTGTGGAGCAGATAGATAAGAACGGAAGCCGACAGGCATTGCTTCCGGGAGTTATTTATTGCGAGGGCATCGATGAACAAAGCAATGTGGCGGTTGAAGTGGCCATGACTTATAACACCGGCTACCAGGAACACCTGTTCAGTTACGTAAATAACATTAACACCATCGAAGGCGGAACGCATGTTTCAGGTTTCAGGCGCTCCATCACCCGCGTTTTTAAAAGCTATGGTGAAAAAGAGGGTTTATTCGAAAAGGCCAAAGTAGAAATTGAAGGGGATGATTTCCGGGAAGGCCTCACCGCAGTGATTTCTGTAAAGGTACCGGAGCCTCAATTTGAGGGACAAACAAAGACCAAACTCGGCAACAGTGAGGTAATGGGTGTTGTAGACTCTACACTCAGCAAAGTATTGGTGGCTTACCTCGAAGAGAATCCGAAAGATGCCAGGATCATAATTCAGAAAGTAATTTTGGCAGCGCAGGCAAGGGCGGCGGCCAGGAAAGCGCGCGAAATGGTGCAGCGCAAAAGCGCACTTACTGGCGGCGGATTGCCGGGTAAACTGGCAGATTGCAGTGATAAAGATCCGTTTAATTGCGAGATATTTCTGGTAGAAGGAGATTCTGCAGGCGGCACGGCAAAGCAGGGAAGAGACAGAAGCTTCCAGGCGATACTGCCGTTACGTGGTAAAATTCTGAATGTAGAAAAGGCAATGGAGCATCGCATTTACGATAATGAGGAAATACGCAACATGTTCACCGCTTTGGGCGTAAAAGTAGGCACACCGGATGACCCCAAGGCCTTGGATCTTTCAAAATTGCGCTATCACAAATTAATCATCATGACGGATGCTGATGTAGACGGGAGTCATATTGCCACTTTAATCCTGACATTTATTTTCCGCTATATGAAAGAACTGGTGGAACAAGGCTATGTATATATTGCTCAACCGCCGTTGTATTTACTTAAAAAGGGTAAAGAACAAACCTATGCATGGAATGATGAACAGCGCCGGGAATGGATACAAAAAGTGGCGGACGGCAAGGAAGATGCTGTAACCATCCAGCGCTATAAGGGTTTGGGTGAAATGAATTCAACACAGCTTTGGGAAACGACCATGAACCCTGAAACCAGGACGTTGAAGCTGGTGACCATTGACAACGCGGTGGAAGCAGACAGGGTTTTCAGCATGCTGATGGGTGACGAGGTTCCTCCCCGAAGAGAATTTATTGAAACGCACGCCAGGTATGCAAAGTTAGATGTGTAACTGCCGGCAGTATAATTTCCTAAACAGATTTATAAAGAAGGTAACAATAGCCTTCTTTATTTTTTTGTAGTATCCGGTTGTAGTTAATCTCATTCAACTGTAATTTTTTCTCCGGCAGTTTTATTTTTTCATATAAAAAAAATTTTTTGAAAGCATAAGTGTAATATTGCACCGAAAAATCTTGCCTCATGAGATCCGTTATTACCATTGCTTTGTGCTGTGTTTTTATGATTACCGGCCTGTATACAACGGCGCAAATCGATTATCCTGCCTTCAGAAATGAAACCATTATTAATCCCGCAGACAGTGAGAAGTTGTCTTTTAATTTGTATAACCTCAGTTATTGCAACGATACAGAATGGTTTGGTAATATTCCGTTAAGCGGCACGCTCTTTGGGTATGAGTTGATTCCTGAAATTGAATACCAGGTTTCGCCAAAACTGATAATAAAAACTGGTGTTTACCTGCAGAAGGAATTCGGAAGGCCAAATTATACCACCCTGCAACCCACTTTTACGGTAAAATATCGCGCCAAACATTCCTCCTACATTATCGGTACGCTTGAAGGAAATAACAATCACCAGTTTATTGAACCTATCTATGATTATAAATGGATGATCAACGAACAGTTGGAAAACGGTTTTCAGTTTAAAGTAGATACCAAACCTTATGATCATGACCTTTTCATCAACTGGCGTGTTGCCATCCATCCGGGAGATCCGTTTAAAGAAAGGTTTGATATTGGTTATGTTGGTAAGTTCAATGTGATTGATAAGGCTAAGTTTTATGTGGGAGTCCCTTTGCAATTATTGTATTCCCATGCAGGCGGACAATATGATGCAGACAGTGTGCCGTTAACATCTCTGGTCAATTCTACAATGGGATTATCAACTATCCTAAAGCTCAATCATAAATTATTAAAGAGGATTGTATTCGATAATTATTACGTGAATTATAAAGATATATCCGGGGCGAAGGTGCAGGCTTTTAAACAGGGAAATGCGTACCTGTCTCATTTGTTATTTGATTTTAAAAATGTAGGCATTGATCTCCGGTACTGGAATGCGGAAGGTTACATTGCTCCGCGCGGAATGGCTTTGTTTAATTCCGTTTCTGAAAAATATCCCGGGCTGGTGGAGAAACATCGTGAACTGCTGATTGTTAGTTTTATTTATGACAGGGAAATTTTTAAAAATGTAAATTTTGATTTCAGAATTATTCCTTATAAAGATTTTATTGAGCATATAACAAGCGGAACGGGTCTCGAATATTCTTACGAGATGTATATAAAATATACCTTCAGGAAAACAATTGCAAAAATTAAAAATGAGCTTCCTTAAGTTTCTCATTCACAGCCTGTGGGCAACTTCTCATTCATGAAGTACTCATAAATCGTTATTTTTGAATATCACAGCTTGGCGGCTTTGATGTTTAAATAATCATTATGAACTATAAAACCCAATCAACATGTCACAAATGATAACAGCGTATTGCATGAAAACCAAAGAAAAAAATGTCCCTATGCAGAATGCCGTGATTACAAAAACATCGCGTGGTGGCTATATGGCGCAGGGAGATGATGGTAAAGGAAATAAAATGACTACCATGTTAAGTGAAGAAAAAGCATTGCAGGCAATAAAGGATGGCGTAGCGAAACAAGGCTGGTAAAAATTTTTATAAAAATGCGTTTAGGCGATACAGTTAGTTCTGTATCGCCTTTTTTATGGCTACTACAAACAAGGTATTTTTCATGCATACAGGGTGCTTTTATTTTGTATGGTAATTGATACAGGACATTGCAGGGGCGGAAACGGAATTTTTGTTAAATAGAATTAACAGGAAAACTTTAAACCCGGTAAACAGATGCCTGTCTCAAATACATAAAACAATTAAAAACAACCATTATGAACACGATTAAATTAACAAAAGGCGAATTAATGGCGCTGAGCTTTATTTTCAGCACATCCATAGTTGCATTTGTTTATTCAGTAATGACCACATTTGCATAAATTATGCGTCTAACTGTTACGGGTAAACGAAAAGTTATTAAAGAGCTATTTCTTCACGAAGTCAGCTCTTTTTGCGTTATTACCGAGGCCCGGTGAAGCTGCTGCAAAAAATTAAATAATCCCGTCATAGTAGTTATATCTTTTACAATCAGCCATCCGTTCTTCCCCGCCTGTTTCAATCTGGCTTTATTAGTTTGCGTTTGTATAAATTTTAAGATACCAAGAAATATCTTACTGTTGAAATAAGGAGATTCCGGATTGGCTACAAAGAAGCATTTCAGCGTATTGTCCTTTACCATCATTTTTTCAAATCCCAGGTCAACCGCCAGCTTCCTGCACCGTACTGTGGTAAAAAGATCTTCCACCTGTGGAGGCACCGGGCCAAACCTGTCGGTGAGCTCCCGGTGAAATGCGATAAGATCTTTTTCCGTTTCACAATTGTCTAATCTCGAATACAGGCTTAATCTTTCGGTAATGCTTTCCACATACTCATCCGGAATCAGGATTTCCATATCGGTATCTATGGTACAGTCAGAGACAAAGTCATCCTCCCTGGAAATCTCTTCTTTAAATAATTCTTTGAATTCCTTTCGCTTCAATTCCCGGATCGCTTCATCTAAGATTTTATGATACATCTCGAAGCCAATCTCTGCGATAAAGCCGCTTTGTTCGCCGCCCAATAAATTTCCTGCGCCGCGAATGTCCAGATCGCGCATCGCTATCTGGAAGCCGCTTCCGAGATCACTGTACTGCTCCAGCGTGGTCAGGCGCTTACGGCTGTCAGCCGTTAATGTACTCAGCGGGGGAGCGATTAAATAACAAAACGCCTTCCTGTTGCTGCGCCCTACTCTTCCTCTTAATTGATGCAGATCACTCAGGCCAAACTGGTGCGCATTATTTACAATAATGGTATTTACATTGGGAATATCTACACCGCTTTCAATGATATTGGTACATACCAGCACATCATATTTGCGATCCATAAAATCAAGAATGGTTTCTTCAAGCCTGTCGCCTTCCATTTGCCCGTGTGCATAAGCGATATTCAGGTCGGGGCAAAGCCCTTGTAATAATGTTCGCATTTCCGCAAGACCGTGCACGCGGTTGTGAATGAAAAAAACCTGGCCGCCCCTTTCTGTTTCAAAATAAATGGCATCGCGTATGAAATCTTCGTTAAACACATGCGCCTCTGTTTGTATCGGTTGCCTGTTCGGCGGGGGCGTATTGATAATGCTTAAATCCCTGGCGCCCATCAGGCTAAACTGCAGCGTTCTGGGGATAGGCGTTGCCGTTAGTGTAAGGGAATCAACAGTGGTTCGTAACTGCTTTAGCTTTTCTTTTGCCGCCACTCCGAATTTCTGCTCTTCATCAATGATTATTAATCCCAGGTTTTTAAACTTTACATCTTTGCTCAATAGCGCATGCGTGCCAATGATGATATCAATTTTGCCTTCCGCCACTTCCTGCAATGTTTCCTTTCTTTGTTTTGCGGTTTTAAAACGATTGATATAATCGACCGTAACCGGAAAATCCTTTAAACGCTCACTAAAAGTTTTATAATGCTGATAGGCAAGAATGGTGGTGGGAACCAGCACTGCGGCTTGTTTCCCGTCAACACAGGTCTTAAATGCCGCCCGGATAGCCACTTCTGTTTTACCAAAGCCTACGTCTCCGCAGATCAACCGGTCCATGGGGGCAGGCTTTTCCATATCCCCCTTTACATCTAATACCGCTTTGTTTTGGTCCGGCGTGTCTTCATAAATAAAAGACGCTTCCAGCTCAGTCTGTAAATAGTTGTCGGGGGAGTGGGCAAATCCCTGCAAACTTTTTCTTTGAGCGTACAACCTGATTAAATCGGCAGCAATGTCTTTTACCTGTTTCTTTGTTTTTTCTTTCAGCCTGTTCCACACATCGCTGCCAAGCTTGTTCATTTTAGGAACCGTTCCTTCCCTGCCGCTGTACTTGCTGATTTTATGCAGCGATGAAATGTTTACATACAGCAGATCATTGTCCTTGTAAACGATGCGGACCGCTTCCTGTAATTTGCCATTTACATTGATCTTCTCAAGCCCGCTATAGACGCCTACTCCATGATCAATATGCGTTACATAATCTCCCGGTTGCAGTTCACGGAGCGTTTTTAAAGTGAGCGCCTTGCTTTTGCTGAATGCCTGCTTTACCCGGTATTTATGATAGCGCTGAAATATTTCATGATCTGTATAACAAACAATCTTCAGATCATGATCAATATAGCCTGCATGAATAGAAGCCGGAATGGGTATAAAATTTATTTCGGCATTCAGGTCCTTAAAAATATTGTACAGCCTTTCCAATTGTTTCGGGTTATCGGAAAAAATAAAAATGGCGTATTGCCTGGCTTCTGAATTTTTAAGATCATGGATGAGTAAATTGAAATTCCTGTTGAAGGCCGGCTGTTCCGCTGTATTGTAATGGATAGTTACACTACCGTCATTTTTGGCAAAGAAAGATTTGCTTCCTGTTTCGACAATGTGCCGGCTGACAATTTCTTCTTCCCATGTTTTTGCATCAATAAAATCATGTAACGAAACATCCTTCTTAACGTGCAGCTCATCTTCTCCTTCATCATTAATAACGGTTTTACCGGGGCTTTCATTTCCGAGAAATGACTGAACGGCTCCGTATTGATCTTCTATAATTTCCCTGGTAAAGTCCCAATCCTGCATCCATACAATGGTATTGTCAGGCAAAAAATTAAGCAACGAAATCTTTTCGCCGGAAGTAAATTGTGTTTCCACATTGGGAATAATATTTACCTGCAACAGCTTTCGCTCGCTCAATTGTGTTTCAGGATCGAAAATGCGAATGCTGTCTATTTCATTCCCGAATAATTCGATACGGTAAGGTTTTTCATTTCCGTAAGAATAAATATCAAGAATACCACCCCGGACGGCAAATTGCCCCGGCTCATATACAAAATCCGTTCTGCCGAAACCGTGCTTTACAAATTTTGAAAGCAACCCGTCAAGATCGATCGGTTCGCCTTGTTTAAATGAAAGTACCGAATCGCTTAGTGTTTTTGAAACCACTACTTTTTCAAAA
>CAZVKO010000036.1:0-23174 GCA_964627765.1 uncultured Ginsengibacter sp.
AATTTTCTTCTGTATAAGACAACATAAAGCAAATTTAACCAGGATTGATCAAAAAAATAATGTTAGATTAATCTAACTTTTATATTTTTGTCACCAAAACAGGTATCAATGAAATTTCGGTTATTGCCGGCGGTGATTTTATGGTGCTGCAGTATCCACGCCCAGACAAACTCAATTGCGGGTTTTGTTGTCGCAAATAATAAACCGGTTGCTTCAGCAAGCATTGAATTAATCAATACGCGTATGGGCACAATCACTGATACTTCAGGGCATTTTATTTTACTGAATATTCCTGACGGATCGTACCATCTCCGCGTATCCTCCTCTGTTTACAATGATTTTGATAAAAAAATAATCCTCAAAAAGAGCTGTCATATTCAGCTCAATATTCAATTGACGCCCCGTGAAACCGTTCTGAATGAAATTGTGCTCACGGGCATTTCAAGGGGCGCTACCATAAAGGAAAACCCGGTCTCCATAACGACAGTGTCGTCCAAAGCAATCGATCTTACTACAGCAGGCAATATTATCGATGTGCTGGTAAAAAATGTGCCCGGCCTCAATGCTGTAAAAACAGGCCCCAATATTTCAAAACCTTTCATCCGCGGGCTTGGCTATAACCGCGTGCTCACACTCTATGACGGAATAAGACAGGAAGGCCAGCAATGGGGAGATGAACACGGCATCGAAGTAGACGCCTATAATATTGAAAGAGCGGAGATAATAAAAGGCCCTGCCAGCCTGATGTTTGGCTCAGATGCAGAAGCCGGTGTGGTTAGCCTGTTCCCTTACATACCTGCCTATAGAGACAAAAAAATACATGGAAGAATTTTATCCGAATATCAGAATAATAACAACCTCGCCGGCAATGCAATAGATTTAAATTATTCGGATAAGCATTTTTCAATCTCTGCAAACGGCTCTTACCGGCTTGCCAAAAATTACCGAAACCGGGTAGATGGCAGAGTATATAATACCAATTTCAGAGAGAAGAACCTGTCTCTGTTTACAGGTTACAGATCTGCAAAAGGGTTTACGCACCTGGCCTTTACCTTATACGATAACCTGCAGGGAATACCCGATGGAAGCCGCGATTCGCTCACGAGAAAATTTACCAAACAAATTTATGAAGGTAATAGTGATGATATTAAAAACCGGCCCATCGTTTCAGATGAAGAATTGAATTCTTATGAATTGTCGCCGCTTCACCAGCATATTCAACATTACAGAATCTATACGCAAAGCAATTATGCAATGGGTAAAGGGAATATGAATTTTATTGCGGGCCTTCAGCAGAATATCCGGAGGGAATACAACCATCCAACGGCGCCTTTACAACCCGGAATGCATGTGCGGCTAAATACGATCAACTACGGACTACGGTATAATTTTCCTAAAAGCGGCTCTTTTGAAACAACCGCCGGTATAAACGGAATGGCGCAAAACAACAAAAGCATTAATGCAACTGACTTTCCTATTCCTGATTATAACCTGTTTGACGGCGGAATATATCTGTATGTAAAATGGAAACCAACAGCAAGAAACGGCATCAAGGATAAGTGGACCGTCAGTGGCGGCATTCGTTATGATATACGTCGTATATCTTTTGATAATTTTTATGTCAGAAAAAGTCCGGTTACCCATTTCGACGAGCGCGTAGCTATTCCTGATACTGCGGGTGCTGCGCTTCAGTTCCCGGCCTATGGAAAAACATTCAGCGGAGTTTCTGCAAGCATGGGTACAACCCATGAGCTTTCCAAAAGCGTTAGCCTGAAAGCCAATGTGGGCCGCGGTTACAGGGCGCCCAATATGACCGAAATTGCATCCAATGGTTTGGATCCGGGGGCACATATCATCTATCTCGGCAACCGTAATTTCCATCCTGAATTTTCATTGCAGGAAGACCTCGGAGTAATAATAAGCACACGAAAATTTTCAGGGGACTTTAGTATATTTAATAACAACATTCAAAATTATATTTACCTCTCGCTTCAAACGGATGCCGAAGGCAGGCCCCTCACGGATGCGCAGGGTAATAAAACCTATCAGTATCAACAATCTTCTGCTCAACTGTATGGAATGGAAGCCTGGAGTTCATGGCAACCGCTAAGAAACTGTATGTTTAACAATAGCATTTCCCTGATCTATGGTTTCAACAGGGGGCGTCCGTTTAAACATACCGGTAACAACGGTGAATATCTTCCGTTAATTCCACCTGTTAAAATTTTAAGCAATGCTTCTTACAAAGTAACATCCGGAATTTTCAGCTTTACGCCAAAAGTGGAAGCGGAAATTAATGCGGCACAAACCAGATTCCTTGCACTAAATAATACAGAAACCTATACCCGGGGGTATGCGCTTTTCAATGCAGGTATCGCAACAGAAATTCAATATTCGCCGGATCATTCAATCGAAATCCAGCTACAGGCAAGCAATGTTTTTAACAAGGCCTGTCAATCCAATCTCAGCAGGCTGAAATATTTTGAATATTATGAAAGCTCACCCAGCGGGCATTTAGGCATATACAACATGGGCAGAAATATGTGCCTTAAAGTAATTGCAACTTTTTAGAAGCAGATAATGCCAGGGAAATATATTGGTATTAAAAATGCAATCATCCGGTTGAAATGATGCATCTGTATGGCATCTATTTAACTTCCTGGTAGGCGGGCGCAGGGGCTTTTACTTCAATGGATGCGTTGTTACTCACTCCGGTTGCACTTACCGGTCGCTCGTGGAAAAAATAAACAAACAACAATACTGCGATGACTGCCAGGATTAGTGCGGGCATCCTCCAGCTTTTTTCTGCAGGCGCTTCTTTTTTCAGAAACTCATTCATTATCGAAGACGTCGTTTCGGTATCTCCGACCAACACCGGATGGTCAACATCTTTGTGCACCACCCGCACTGCAACAACTGCATCGTAAAACATGGTTCTGTTTTTCTTTTCAAAGACAATGTTACCGGAATCATCCTTGCGAAGCGAACCAAGAGGCTCAAACAATACCTCTTCATTATTTTCCAGGTTCATTTTTTGATTGAGGCACCAGTTATTAATTCTTTCTTCTGCCTCGTCTGTATTCACATTTTCCGCTACTGCAACATATTGCGTAAGATCACCGGAATTATAATGAGAAGATGCACTATAAATAATTTCGTCTGCAGGCGCTGAAAATAGTTTGCCGGTAATATCAGGTTCCGGGCTAATCCGGATAATTTTAAAGCTTCCTATGTATGGAAGGGAACATTCCTTTTTTTGAATAAGATATGATGTAAGTACGTCCTGCATATATGCGTGATGCAAATATCCATTTTATTACACGAATTAAAGCCAATTACACGAATTAACAATCAACAATTCGCAAATCTTAAATTAGAAATGAATTAATACGCCGCCGATTAACTGTAATCCGTAAGCAGAATAATTGCTCCAATACTCATACTTGCTGTTCAGGATATTATCAAGGTCCAGCCATGCGCCAAATCTTTTATTAATCCTGAATTCAGCGCCTGCGCTAAGATCGGTTCCGCCATTTAATGTTTTTTCGTACGGATGAGCTGTATTGTAAGACACGTAGGCTTTTGCTCCTGAAAATGCAACCAGGTCAGCCTTAAACAACAGTTGTTTGAAGGCATACCACCGGACAGAGCCCGTTAATTTCAAAGGATACAATCCCCAGGCTTTGGCATTATCCAGTAAGCCCGTGTAGGTATTCAAATCAAGCCCGGCGGTAAATGTAAATTTATCCTGGTTGATATAATTCAAATCACCGTGGATCTGGAAATCATCTATTCTTCTTTCATTTTTTATATAAAAGCTTTTACCATCAATACTATCATTGACAAATAAGGGCATATCGTTATAAACAATGAATGCAGCCCGCGCATTAAAGCTGAAATGGTTGCCTACCGTGGCTTTGATACCTCCGTAGTATTGCATTTCTTTTGTATTATGAAATGTATCTGTGGGATCCTGCATGTAAGGATTTTCTCCGCTCAGCGTACGGAAGCTGTTGGCAATATAATTTCCAACCCATCCGGCCTGCACTATTAAAACGTTTTGCTGCAGCTGCGCTTCCCCGTAGATATTCGGTAAAAGCCGTACATCCTTATTATTCCATGCCGGGGTAATGCCACCATGGAAGGTAAACATATCGCTATAGTAAACAAATTCCGGAGAAAGTTCGAAGAGATTATTTTTGACAGTAAGCCCCGTAGTTTTCCGGAGATATTTATCAAAGCTGCCTGACGCGGTAATTTTGAAAGATGTCGACTCACTGAATTTCTTTTCAGCAGGCAGGTTTAAGATAAGAGTTGTTTCTGTTGCCTGGTTTTCTCTTCCAAAAGTATGCAGCTCTAAGTGGGGATCATAAGTAACATTTAAATCGTTTACTTCTGTATTGCGAACTCCGATGCCGGCGAAAATATCGTGATAGCTTCTTCTTATCTGGGGTTTGCTAAAGCTATCCAGCGAATGATCGTAGCCATATTGGTAATACTCGTGTTGCGCAAAACCGGCATTGGCATATACTTCATTTTTCGTTTTTGTAAAAATGCTTCCGTCAGCCTTTGCTCCCATTTCACTGAAGTCCTGGTTTTCTATGCTTCCTCTCGATGAAATATAATTACCATACACATTCAGTAAATTTTGTTTACCATCGCCAAAGCTGAAGGCACCGGCAGCGTAGGGCGTGGTAAAGCTGCCTATTCCGAGTTTTACTTCATTGCGATCTCCCAGCTGCAGGTTGGTATCTGCTTCCAGCGCAAGAGGCCGCAGTGAAATGGGCTGGTAGGTAAAAAACAAATTTTGCGGAGGAATATTATAGCTCAGATGCTTCCGTGTGGTATCTGCGCTCAAAGGCGAGGCATACAAGTTTATCTTTACCATATTGCGCAAAGAAGGCTTATACGATGAAGTGATATCAATCGTCTGTGTTTTTGAAGAATCAATCTGCGCATAGGCATGATTGTTCAGGCAAAAAAGTATTGCGATAAGGTAAACCGGTAATTGGTATTTTTGGAAGAATTGCATGTGCATGGAGTTCTGTCGGTTTTAAAATTTCTTATTTACTGTCAGAGGGGCTGGTTTCTACTTTTGAATTTTGCTGTTCTTCTGCTATGGCGGCATCCAGTTTCTGCTGTGCCTCATTTTTCAATTCAGCAATGGTAGCATTCTGGGCCACGCTCTGGTAGGTCGCCTTTGCATTGAAATAGTCTTTTTCTTTCAGGTAAACATCTCCTAATAAAATATAAGCTTTCGCAACCCAATAGTCATAAGCGCTCGTCACCTTAATTACTTCCATTCCCGCTTTTTCTGCCTGCGGCAATTCATTTAAAGTGAAATAACAATTGGCAATTTCATAACGGGCTTCGGCACCCCATGCAGATTTGTTGACAGCTGCCACCTGTTTAAAGGCTGCAATTGCCTGGTCATACTGGTTAGCGGCCTCGAGCGATTTACCCAACACCAGATTTGCCACGGCCCGATCGTCGGTACTCAATCCTTTTTTGGTAAGCAATTCCCTGGCTGCATCATTGGCCTGTGAGTAATTTTTGGTTTGATAATAGCTTCTTACCAAACCGCGCAATGCTTCCAGCTGATTTTCCGGTGTGGTGGCAAGGTCTTTCAGTTTGCTGAAGTAGGTCAGCGCCTGCGCATAATCCTGCGTTTCAAAATAGCAAATATGCGCTGCGGCATAAGCGGCTTTCTCGGCAAACTTGCTGCTGCCGGCATTTACAACCGCATCATATCCCTGCAATGCATTTTTCCAATCCTTATTTTTTGAATAACATTCGCTGCGGTAAAAATTTGCCGGCAGCGCATATCCTCCCTGGGGATATTTGGATAAATAATTATTAAATGCATCAATGGCTCCTGCGCAATCGTTACTGTTGTATTTTAATTCTGCCGAAGCATAGGTCAGGGAATCCGCTTCGGAAACGCTGATCACTTTACCCGCTTTATTTACAAAGCTTACATAATCATTGGGGCGCCCCAGTTCCACATAAATGCTTTTCATATTATCCAGCGCTTCATCTGCCTCTGGCGACTGCGGATAAGCAGAAACGAGCGTTTGATAGCTCTTTAAAGCATCTTCATTTTTGCTGAGATTATAATAGCAAAGCCCCAGTTTCAGATAAACTTTGGGATATTCGCCGCTGGCATCTTTTACCTGAAGTATATTATTCAGGTAAGGAATTGCATCCTGGAATTTTTCCTCCGCCATATAGGCACTGGCAATTTGCATATAAGATTCAGGAATGAGATCGCTTTTGGGATACCGTTTCACAAGCGAATTAAATGTCTTTATTTTTTCAGCCGGGCTGCGCACTCCTTCAATCAATGCGATCTGGTATAATGAATAATCGGCCTGCGGCAAACCATTATCAATCACATTCTGGTACATGCTTTTCGCAGCAGAAAAATTCTTTTGCATGAAGTAACAGTCTGCTGCACGTACATATGCATCCTGCCTTATTCCTGTCGCCTGCGAATTAATGGAAGGGGCCACCTGCCTGAAATTTGACAGCGCCAGCGGATAATTTTCCTCCTGCAAATAAGCATAGCCCAGGGTATATTTGGCTGCATCAGCATTCGCTTCACCCTCCGGCCCGGCTCCGGAAAGCAGGTAAGCATTCATATATTTTATTACGTCGTCATAACGGCCAAGCCTATACGCAACTTCGCCCTTCCAGAAATCTGCATAGGGCAATACGGCTCCTGCATTGGGGTCGCCGACAATTTTTGTGAGCAGCGCATCAGCATCGTTTAACTGCTGGTTGTTGATATACTCTGTACTTTCGCCAAATAATAATCTGGGATATACCTTTTGCATCGTTGGGGTAGGCTTACCAAAAGAAGCATACAAGGCGAGCGCTTCTTTATAGTTATTGGTGTTGGCCAAAAGACTGATAAGAATTTCCTTAGCCTCAGGTGCATATTCTGAATTGGGATACAGGTCGACAAACTTGTTCAGCTCAGTTAAAGCAACATCCTGGTAGCCTAATTCATAAGACAGCTTTGCATAGTTGAATCTTGAAATTTCCTGCTGCTTGCGGTTGCTGCTGTTATTGGCGCTATATAAAAATGCATTTCTTGCATTTTCTTTCCGGCCTGTACGCAAATACAGATCGCCCAGCAGGTACATGGAATTTTGTCCCATCGAATCCTGCTCATTACTCAGCTGCTTAAAACCTTCAATGGCTTTGTCTACCTGGTTTTGATCGTAATAGCAATAGCTCAGCTCATACATCACTTCCTTGGAAACCTTATCGCTGTTGTCTACATAATTTTTAAGATAAGGCAATGCCTTGGCAAAATCTTTTTTCTCAAAATACAATTGCCCCGTGAGCAAGTCAAGATCGTTACGGTAATAAATATCCCTGCGCGAAAGCGCTTCTTCCCCATATTTCAACGCCTGCTCTTTATTTCCTTCAAAATAGTAGATCTGGGCAATGTAATACGGAACGATTCCTTTGTACTTATCCCTGTCCTCCACTTTTTGAAATGCGCTCAGCGCGGCATTATAATCACGATCACGATAGCAAATAAATCCATAATAATAATTGGCATCGTAATAATATTTGTTCTGCGGCAGCTGATGAATCTCATTAAACAATGGCTTTGCATTGTCAAATTGCTTCAGGTTAAAATAAGAATATGCCAGCTCAAACTTTGCATCCGCAATTTCTTCATTGCTTAAATTATCATATCCCGCTCTTTGATAGAATACCACTGCCCTGGCAAAATCATTTCTTGTAAAATAATATTTTGCCAGGTGATAGCTCATCATTTGCTGACGCGGCTCATTGTTGGCATTGTCAATATAGCGGTGAGCTTCGTCTTCCGCAACGGATTGGTTCATCTTCAATCCGCATACGATATAATAATATGTTACATCCTGGTTAAGATAGGCGTGAGCGCTTTGCGAATTTTCAGGATATTGATCTTTCAAATCTTTTAATAAAGGATAAGCAAGACTGTATTCTCCTTTCATGAAATACTCCTTGGCTTCCTTAAATGCCTTTTCAGGATCGGTGACAAAATAATTCGCCTGCGAAAAGCCCTGGCAGCAGACAAAAAGAAGCACGAACGGGAACAGGAAACGTTTCATTAATAATTTATTTTAGTTTTTCAGGCAAGATAATAATACCCGGGATTCATCTTTTCAAAAAATTACCGCGCAAAAATACAAACACCCTCGTACCAATACCTGCTTTGATGAAAATAAAACACTTTAAATTGCATCAATCTTTGTTAAGACAATTGTAAAAAATTTTATGAAAAAATTTCTTTCAACAAAATATTCAGCAGGAGCTTTCAACTTTGCAATGCTGGTATTGAGGCTTGCACTCGGTATTTTAATGCTGCACCACGGATATGACAAGCTTATACATTTTACTTCGTATAAAACTCATTTCCTTAATTTTCTCGGCCTCGGTTCCACTCTTTCCCTGGCACTGGATATTTTTGCAGAATTTTTTTGCTCTATGTTCGTGATACTCGGCTTATTTACACGGCTGGCTGTAATTCCTATCGCTATAGCGATGTGCGTCGCCTTGTTTAAAGCTCATGGCGGCGATCTCTTCGGTGCAGGGGAAAGAGCTGCTATTTATCTTGCCTGTTGCATCGTATTGCTTTTTGTCGGCGCCGGAAGAATGAGTGTGGATGGCGTTATTGGGAAGTGAGGTGCAACTTATCATGTACGATGTACGATGTGGCCGCCTATGATCAATGACTCATTGACTATTGACCATTTGTTAATTCGTGCAATAAATTCGTGTAATAAAAAAATCCAAAGCAACTTGTTTACTCACAAAACGCAAATCAGAATTCACTATGCGCTGACAGATCAAATGGGATTCGTATATCATGGTCATTATGCCCAGTTTTATGAAATAGGAAGAACTGAATCTCTGAGAAGTGTGGGCGTTACTTATAAAGATGTGGAAGCAGCAGGCGTTATTATGCCCGTGGTAGAAATTCATACCAAATTTTTACGCCCGGTAAAATATGATGACCTGATAACAGTGGTAACCACGGTAAAAGAATTACCGGTGCACTCCAAAATCATTTTTCACGGGGAAATATTTAATGAGCAAAATGAATTGCTTAGTTCCGGCACTGTCAGCCTGCTATTTATGGACGCCAAAACCATGAGGCGATGCGATATGCCTGAAATGATAAAGGAGAGAGTGAAGGAGTTCTTTTAAACTTAATTGAGTTAAATTTTATTGTTTCGGACGAGCACTTTATCCGTAGCATTCATTAATATGATGCACAAAGCGTTCCTATCGGAACGCCCCATATTTGCAACCTCTAAATCTAAAAACATTCCTATCAGAGCGAATAAATTCATGTCTGCATCATCAAAATTGTGTTTGTAAATAGTTTCCCCAATCATTTACCCACCTCCAACACCTGGAAGCTTCCCGGTATCATCTGCGGCCTGCGCGGGTTTTGCGGATCAGGCGCACCAAACTCTGCAGTGGGTAAAAACAAGGAACCGTTATTTTGATCTATTGTTATCGTTCTTGCTCCTTTTTTCGTTTCAACCGTTCCCAGGCTTTCATATTCATTCGCAGTTTTTTCTTTATACACAGAAATATTTCCGTCCCTGCCGGCGGGAGCAAAAATCAATTTATTCTTTTCATCAAAGGCGGTTCCGTCACAACCCTCTCCTATCGGCAATTTTGCAATGATTTTTCCGTTGCCCGCATCCATTACTACCAGCAATTTGCTGTCGGAGCAGGCAGAAAACAAACGATTCGTCCTGGTATCTATCGCCAGGCCGGAAGGCCCTTCGCCCGGAGCCAACGGCCACCTGTGAATTACCCTGAAGGTATGAAGGTCAATTACGGCTATCTCATTTTTGTCTTCAATGTTTACAAACAGTTTTCCTTTACCATCGGAAACCCCGGTTTCCGGCTTGCCCTGCACATCTACGGAATCAACTACCTTGTTCTGCGCCGGGTCTATAAAAGACAGGCTTTTACCATGACCATTATTCGTAATAATGTATTTGGTAAACGGCTCGTACATGATGGCGTCAGGACCGGCGGCTGTAGCTACCTGTGCAATAATTGCATTTGTTTTAAGGTCAAACACCGTAACATTATTCAACCCTCCATTACTGGTATAGCCTCTTTGCAGTTTATTGTCGAATGCAATGCCATGAACTCCTTTTGTACCCGGAATTACGCCGACAGAGTCGCCGGTATTTTCATCCAAAATATTTACCTGGGTGCCGTGAGACACGTACACTTTACCATTATTTACTGCTATATAGTCCCACCAGCCCGGACTTTTTATATGAAAAATCTTTACAACTTTATAATCGTTTTTCTGCGCAAACGCGCTGCCTGCCAGCATAAAAGATGCAGTTACAAAAATATCCTTAATAGACATGGGAGTAAATTTTTGATAAAGATGAGACCTGATTCTGAAGAAAAACTAAAGTTGCTGTCACCAAATCATTATTAATATAAACAACATCTTATTTTTTTGTCTTCAGAATGACTTCAGAATGTTTTGTAATTTTTGCAGAAAATCAGTCCGTGAAAGTTTTAATAATTGAAGACGAAAAAGAGTTGAGCGATAGCATCGCCACCTACCTGGAAGGGGAAAATTATGTATGCGAAACGGCAGCCGATTATAAAGCTGCGCTGGAGAAAGTGGAACTTTATGAATATGATTGCATCATTTTAGACATTACACTGCCGGGTGGCAGTGGCCTCAGCATACTAAAAGAATTAAAGGACCTCGAAAAAACAGATGGCGCGTTGATCATTTCTGCAAAAAATTCTCTGGACGACAAAGTTACCGGCCTTATGCTCGGGGCAGACGATTATTTGTCCAAGCCTTTTCATCTCTCTGAACTGAGTGCCCGGGTCGCCGCAATCATCAGGAGAAAAAATTTTTATGGCAATAATATTTTAAAGGCCGGCAATATTACTATCGACACAGTTGCCAAAACCATCAAAATAAACGGACAGCCTGTTGAACTTACAAGGAAAGAGTATCAATTGCTGTTATATTTTGCCAGCAATCGCAATCGTGTCATATCAAAGAATGCAATAGCCGAACATTTGTGGGGCGATAATATGGAAGGCAATGTTGATTTTATTTACACGCATATTAAGAATCTCCGCAAAAAGCTCATGGAGCCGGACGGACAGGAATACATAAAATCAGTGTACGGAATGGGATACAAATTTTCTGCGGAATGAAACTCTTAAATAAATATAACCGGATCAGCATTATTGCCATGATCGCCGTTTTGATGATCGGCGCCATCATTTATTATTTTTTCATCAATGCTGCACTGGTGAAGCAGCTGGACAAAAGCCTTGTGGTAGAGGAGCAGGAGATCAACGAGTACATTGATACCAATCATCAATTACCCGAACCCACTTTTTCCAAAGACGAGCAGGAGGAATATTTTCAGGTAACGGATACGATTAAACGAAATTTTAAAAGTGTATATGTTGGTCACCAAAAAAACAGGCATGCTTATTTTCGGCAATTGGAATTTCCGGTGGTAATTAATGGCCAACCATACAAGGCCGTCGTAAGAAAATCACAGGAAAAAACAGAAGATATCATTGAGCTGGCACTGAAAATAACATTCGTTATTGTTATACTTCTGCTGGTGTCTTTGTACGCGATCAACCGGTTTGCCCTGAACAGGTTGTGGCGCCCCTTTTACCATACATTGCAGCAATTGCAAAAGTTCAACATCACGGGCAAAAGTGCAATTCAGCCGGAACATACCGGTATCACTGAATTTAATCAGCTCAATGAGGCGGTCAGCGCAATGACGCAAAAAGCAGTGAATGATTACAATGAAATAAAAAGCTTTACGGAAAATGCATCCCACGAAATACAGACCCCTTTAGCCATCATATCTTCAAAGCTTGAATTGCTCAACCAGACAAATCTTGATGAAAAACAGGCGGGGTATATATCTGTCATTGCCGATACTGCCAATCGCCTTTCCAAATTGAATCAGTCGTTGATTTTGCTGACAAAGATCGATAACCGGCAATTCGCCGGGTCTAAAGATATTAAGCTGGCAAATGTAATAGCACTCCACCTGAATAATTTCGACGAACTTCTGAACGCAAAAAATATTACCCTCATCAAAGATGTATCTTCAGCAGTTGAAGTCAGGATGAATGAAAACCTCGCGGATGTCCTGGTATTGAATCTCCTCACCAATGCCATCCGGCATAACATTGAAAACGGCATCATTGATATTGAGCTAAAAAACGAAACACTAAAAATTTCCAATACCGGCGCCCCTCCAAAAGATGATACTCATTCTTATTTTGAACGATTCAAAAAAGGATCAGCCGTGGCGGATTCTTTGGGGCTGGGTTTATCTATTGTGAAAAAGATCTGCGATGCCTATCATTTCCGGATTCAATATAAGTTTTCTGATGAAAGGCATACTATCAGCATATCTTTTTAACCCGCTGCTATGGCTTCAAATTTTCGCCAAAATCGGTTTATAGCTTTGCATCTAAAAAATATCAGGAATGAAAAAAATTATTAGTCTAAGTATTTTCTTTTTTGCAACAGCTTTATCTTCATTTGCCCAGAAGGATAAGAAAAAGTTAACTGTACCTGCCGCAGTAAAACAAGCATTGTCTGCAAAATATCCTGCCGCAAAAAATGTGAGATGGGAAAAGGAAAACGGTAATTATGAGGCAAATTGGGGCGGAAGATCAGGGGAAGATCATTCTGTTCAATTTACACCCCGTGGTAACTTCGTTGAGAGGGTAGATGCAATACCTGTAAGCAAAGTGCCGGAAGAGATAAACAGGTATGTAAAAAAACATTTTCACGTTGAGGGAATCACTGAAGCAGGCATGCTTACGGATGCATCGGGCAAAACATTTTATGAAGTAGAAGTAAAGGGAAAAGACGTTATTTTTAGCAAGGATGGCAAATTTGTAAAAAGTGAGGGCTAAGGATATTCAATACCCTTTATTAAATATTCCTGTAGCACAGGATGTTAGTTTGAAGAAAGTTTATCTTTAAGAATGGTCAGAAAAAGTCTTTTAGCTGTTGTGGGGTGCCTTTTTTACATTACTTCATTTTGCCAGCAAAGAAAAATAGATTATTTCGTTGATACTGCACTTACTATTAATCCTCAGTTGTATGCCAATAAAAATCTCATTCTATCCAATAGTATCGACAGCCAGGTTATAGTGGCGGCCAATAAAATCCAGGTGAATGGTATCAGCAATTCTTATTACGCACCGGTAGTTAATGGAATCGGCTACGATGCGGCCATCACCAACGGGCAACAACTCCAGGCAATGGTGGCAGTTACAAAACAGATTTACAATAAAAGAAATCTTGAAGTGCAATATGAAGGATTGCGGTTGCAAAATGATTCGTTACAGATTGCTTCGGCCATCACTGCACAGGATATAAAGAAAGCGGTTACCGGGCAATATATACTCACCTACGGCGATCAGCTGCAGATTGGTTTTACCGATAAACTGATTACATTATTGAGTCATGAAGAAGGTATTCTGAAAACGCTCACCCGGCAAAATGTTTATAAGCAGGCTGACTATTTATCTTTTCTGGTTACACTGCAGCAACAGCAATTGATACGCAGCCAGTTGCTGCTGCAATATAAAAATGATTATGCCACGCTCAACTACCTGGCAGGCATTACAGACACCACCACTACCAGCACATTATTGGACCCCCAACTTCACTACACCGGCGGGTTCGGGTACGATACGTCTGTTTTTCTGAAACAATTTACAGTTGACAGCCTTCAGCTGCGCAATCTTCGTACAGGCGTTGATGTTAGTTACCGCCCCAAGGTCAGTTTGTATGGCGACGGCGGTTACCTGTCATCGCTGGTGTTAAAGCCTTATAAAAATTTCGGTACCAGCTTTGGGGTAAATCTGACGATTCCGATCTATGACGGGCATCAGCGCCAACTGCAGTATACCAAAATCGATATTATGGAACGTACGCGTGTAAGACAGCGTGATTATTTCAGGCAGCAGCTTGCCCAGCAGGTGGAGCAACTGCAACAGCAGCTGCGGGAGCTGGAAAAGCTGAAAGATCCGATTGACAGGCAGATTGAATACCTGAAAACGCTTATTAACGTAAACGGAAAATTACTGGAGACGGGTGATATCAAAATCGCGGACTATGTTTTGGCATTGAATAATTATATTACCTCGCAAAACCTGGTAGTGCAAAACCTGGTGGCGCGCTACCAGGTTATTAACCAGCTTAACTATTGGAATGCATCCGGCTATTAAATAAATACAAATGAAAAAAGCTCTCCGGAGAAAAATTTATTTACTGTTTGCAGCAATAACCATTTGTACAGGCTGTCAGCAACAGGATACCGCCAGTGAAGACGAGGCTCCTGCCGAAGCGCGTACACCCGTTACCGTTACATCAGTCAGTAACGACACAGTACAACAATATATAGAGCTGAATGCCACTTCTTCTTACCTGCAAAAAAGTTTTGTAAAGAGCAACATGATCGGATACGTGAAAAAAGCCGGTGTAAAGATCGGGGATTATGTTCATGCAGGGCAGCCTATGTTTGTTGTTCAGACCAAAGAGTCGCAGGCGATCCGCGATGCGGTAAATAACCTGAATCCTGATTTCAAATTTTCCGGGATCAACACCATTACCGCCAATTCAAATGGCTTCATCACTGAACTGGATCATCAGCCGGGCGACTATGTGCAGGATGGCGAGCAGCTGGCAGTCATCAGCGATTCGAAGAGTTTCGCATTTATCATGAGCGTTCCCTATGAGGATAAAAAATATGTTTCGCCCGGCTTACCTGTAGAAATTGCGCTGCCTGACAATGAGCGTATAACCGGCGCCGTTAGTTCTTCCCTGCCACTGGTGGATTCCGTTTCACAAACACAGAACTTCATAATAAAGGTGAATTCCACGCAACAGATTCCGCCCAACCTGGTAGCTACAGTTAAAATTCTGAAAGTAAGGAAGCCTTCTGCATCCACATTACCCAAACAAAGCGTGCTGACCGATGAAACGCAATCTGAATTTTGGATAATGAAGATGGTCAATGACAGCATCGCAGTAAAAGTGCCGGTAAAAAAAGGAATTGAAACGGATGATAAAATTGAGATTCTGTCGCCGGTATTTTCGCCGAATGATAAAATTATACTAACCGGCAACTATGGCCTGTCCGACACTGCATTAGTTACTGTACAAAAATGAGCTGCAGCATATGGCATTGAAACATTATTTCCATACACATAAAAGCCCGATCACCGTGGTTTTGGCTATGCTGATATTGGGCGGATTATTTGCCTACCGCCATTTGCAGACTTCACTTTTCCCTGAAATAACCTTTCCAAAAATAAAGATCATTGCCGATGCAGGGTTACAGCCGGTGAACCGGATGATGGTAGATGTAACGCGGCCGATGGAAAATGCCATTAAGCAGGTACCTGAACTTACCGATATACGAAGCAGCACCAGCCGGGGCACCTGCGAAATTTCAGCTTATTTTAGCTGGGATGCCGATATAGATATCAGCCAGCAGCAAATAGAGGGAAAAATTGCCGAGATAAGAAATACACTGCCCCCGGAAACGAACATCACGGTAAAAAAAATGAACCCTTCCATTTTACCGGTAATGGGTTTTTCAGTAGAAAGCAATGAACTTTCACCAATTGAATTAAAGGAGCTGGCCACTTATACCATAAAGCCTTACCTGAGCCAGGTGCCCGGTGTTGCCGAGGTGAGAGTAACCGGGGGAAAATCAAAAGAGTTTTGGGTGAATGCCGATGCAAAAAAAATGAGCGCCCTCTCTGTCACTCCTGATGCGGTAAGCAATGCATTGGCGCAAACCAACTTTATCAGGTCGAACGGCTATTTATCCGACTATAATTATTTATATCTCACGGTTACAGATGCATCGGTGCAATCATTGGATGATTTAAAAAATGTAATTGTAAGCAATAATTCCAAACGCATCGTCCGGCTAAAAGACATTGCCGACGTACAGATCAGTGAGGCCGTTGAATATATTAAAATAAATGCCAATGGCAAAGAAAGCTTACTGATTGCCGTGATCAAACAACCCAACAGCAATCTGGTAGACATATCCAGACAAGTAGAAGAAAAAATAAAGTCGCTGAAAAACATTTTGCCCAAAAGCGTTGTGATAAAGCCTTATTACATCCAGTCAGACTTTGTAAGCGACGCCGTGAAAAGTGTAACAGACAGCTTATGGATAGGTTTATTGCTGGCTATCATAGTGGCGGTGATTTTTCTCCGGTCATGGAAGGCAAGCCTCACTATTTTAATTACTATCCCTGTTACGCTTGGTGCGACTATCATTACATTATACAGCATTGGCTACACATTAAACATAATGACGCTCGGCGCCATCGCTGCCGCCATCGGGTTAATTATAGACGATGCGATCGTGGTGGTAGAACAAATACACCGGACGCATGAAGAGCATCCCGAAGATGATTACAAAAAAATTGTGCACAATGCCATTCACTATCTTCTCCCGGCAATGATTGGCTCCTCATTAAGCACCATTGTTATTTTCATTCCTTTTATACTGATGAGCGGGGTGGCAGGCGCTTACTTTAATGTGCTTACCAACACTATGATCATTACCCTGGTGTGTTCGTTCCTTGTTACGTGGATTGGCCTGCCCGTGGTGTACCTATGGTTTGCGCCAAAGAAGAAAAGAATAACGGCTGTAAAAGAGAGCAGGCCTGTAGGCGTAAAAAAGCGGGCATGGATAATATGGTTTATCAGGCGGCCGTGGATCAGCTTGCTGTTTGCAGCAGCATTAATTGTTTCTATCATTATGATATTGCCAAAACTGGAAACGGGCTTCCTGCCTGAGATGGATGAAGGAAGCATTGTGCTGGATTACGCTTCCATTCCCGGCACCTCGCTCACAGAAACAGATAATGAATTACGGAAAGTTGAAAAAATTATTATTGCCGATACTAACGTGCAAGCCTACTCGAGAAGAACCGGGACTGAAATGGGATTTTTTATTACCGAACCCAATACCGGCGATTATCTGATTCAGTTAAAAAAGAACCGGAAGGAAACTACAGAGCAGGTAATTGAAGATTTAAGACAAAAAATAGAATCATCGCAACCGGAGCTGAGAATTGATTTCGGCCAGGTGATCACGGATATGCTCGGCGACCTGATGACCTCCGTACAACCGGTTGAAATAAAGATTTTCGGTAACGATCAGCAAGTATTGCAGCAGCTTTCACGACAGGTCAGCAAAGTTGTTGAAGATACACGCGGCACTGCCGATGTATTTGACGGAATTGTAATTGCCGGCCCTTCTGTCAGCGTAGAACCGGACTATTTAAAAGCAGCGCAATACAATATTACACCCGCTAATCTGCAATACCAGGTGCAGACATCGCTGGAAGGAAATGTGATTGGAAATATTTATGATCACGATCGGGTATATCCGGTACGGCTGGTATATCCCGGCAGCAGGCAAATGACGGTGGAAGCATTGAAGAACCTGCCCATATTTTTGCCTGACGGGAAGCTAAAAACAATTAGCGATTTTGCAACCGTAACCGTAAATAAAGGCGATGCAGAAATTCAAAGGGAAAACCTGCAATCAATGGGTGTAGTATCAGCAAGGCTTGAGAACAGGGATCTCGGGAGCACTATAAAGGATATTCAAAAAAACATCGCCAATAAAATTCATTTACCGCAAGGCTACAGTATTGAATATGGCGGGGATTACCAGCAGCAGCAAAAATCGTTTTCCGAATTGCTGCTCATCCTCATTTCCTCAAGCATCCTTGTGTTTGGGGTAATATTATTTTTATATAAGAGCGTAAAGACGGCCCTCGCCATTTTATTTATCGCAGTGCTTGGAATCGCCGGAAGCTATATTGCTTTATTCATCACTCACACGCCGCTCAATGTAGGGAGCTATACCGGACTGATTATGATAGTCGGCATCATTGGCGAAAATTCTATATTCACTTACCTGCAATTCAAACAAACATTACAGGAGGAAGAGGCAGACAATGCGATTGCCTATGCTATTGCGACCAGGCTGCGGCCAAAGCTTATGACAGCTATCGGAGCAATCATCGCATTATTACCATTAGCCCTCGGCATTGGCACCGGCGCACAGCTTCACCAGCCACTGGCCATCGCAGTAATCGGCGGATTTATTATTGCTATTCCGCTCTTGCTGGTGGTGCTGCCAAGCATCCTGAGAATTTTGTATAAAAACTATCAGCCGAAAGTGCAGGACTCAGAAGCTGTTTAAAAATTTTTGTAAGTCAAACCATACAAGGCAATTAGGACATACAAATCAATATTTCCTTCTTAAATGCCTTCTTATATGGTTCTATTGTTAACTTAAAAAGAAAAAGAATTTTAAGCAGCTTCTCTGGCAATTTAGTATAGCAACTATCAAAAGATCCTTACTGATCTTCCACACCTGCCTGGCAGTTATCTACTTTCATATCAGAAATTTCCTTGAGGCCGGTTTTTTCAACCACTTCCTCCATATTTAACCGCACCCTGGTAAAGCTTGATTTCATAGTGCAGGAAACATAATTTGATTTTCCTGCTTCGCAGTCTACCGACACTTCGGTTTCCTTTTTGGCTATGCCCACTCCTCCCCTTTTGGCGCTTACTGTATGCGTTCCGGGCTTTACGCCCACTTTGAAGTAGCGGCCATTGCTAAGCTTACATAGCTTCACATCATCTACCCAGATGGAAAAGTTGGCAAGGGCGCCTCCAAATTCACCGGTACGATAAATGTAAATGTAGCATGAGTCAGAATCCGGCGATTTTAAATTTGCCTTTGCCTGCGTTACAGTTACAAAAGCAATCATACTAATGATGGTGGAAATAAGTTTTCTCATTTTAGTTGTTTTTACTAAGGTAATTTTCCTTAATATGAACTCAAAATTTTAACCCGGTTATTTTTTTATCAACAATTCTTCCTATTGTAAGAATATATCACAGGTTTATACTTTTCTTAATAATTAATGGCATTATTATTTCTTGCTGATATATTATTTTCTTACCCTATTAAAATAAACTTATGACAAAGAAAACACTGATGCTTCCTGCAATTGCAGGTCTATTCTTAACCATTCTATTTATCTCCTGTAAAAAAAACAATACCGTTACTTCCACTCCGGCTGCAAAGCTGATGGCGTTTAATCTTGCTCCTGATCAGTCAGCGGTTGCCTTCTCGGTTTCCGGAAATGCCCTGACGAGCTTACCGCTTGCTTACGATAATTATACGGGGTCATATGTAAACGTTTTACCGGGCTCGCACGATATAACGGCCTACGACCAAAACAGCAGCACACAGCTGGCCACCGTTTCCCAGTCTCTTACTGACAGCGCCTATTATTCAGTTTTTTTAGTAGGGGCCAGTGGTAGCTATAAAAATGTTGTGGCGCAGGATAATTTCGACAGCCTTTCTGATTCATCCGGCCAGGCATATGTTCGTTACATTAATGCAATTGTAGATTCAACCGGGCAACCGGGCATTACCGTTACCTCCGGTGGAAATAATTTATTTGACTCTACCGCCGCATTTGCAACAGTCACCAATTTTAAAGGAGTGGCTCCGGGAGACGTTTCGGTAACTATAAATACTGAATCAGCGACACCGCTTGCAAACAGGACCTTCAGTGTAGAGCAGGGAAAAATCTATACCATATTACTCGTAGGTGAACCGGCGGCAACAGATACTTCAAAAGCTGTTCAAATAAAATATATCACCAACGGACAATTGACACCCTGAGTTCACTTCCCGCTTTATAATTTCAATTTTGAAAGTCTTTGAGATTTCAAAAAAATCTCAAAGACTTTTTTATACCGCATAGTACAGGATAAATTTAACAACTCCTACTCTGTTTGGAATCAGTTATTTATACTCTTTATTTTTTATCAGCAACTATTGAAATAAAAAATATGGCACGATTATGGAAAAGATAATAGGTGAATCTTAAAAAATATTTTTTAACCGGCTTGGTAACCTATAAAAACTCCATCATTTTTAAAAAAACAATTTCTTAAACAAAAATCAAAAATTATGAGCACCAGCAATTTTCCAACGGCTACTGATGAAGTACAGGAACCCAGGAAAAATTACAAAAATCTCATCATTGGTATTTTAGCAGTTGCACTGGTAGGTACGGGTACCGCCCTGGCAGTTAAAACCAATAAAAGTAATGACCAGATTCAGCAACAGCAAACTCAAATCAGCACTTTATCTGATCAAAAAAGTGATATACAAAAAAGTTTTGACGCATCACTGGCCCGTCTTGATTCCTTCTCAACTGTAAATACAAGTTTGCAAGGTAAGCTCACTGATGCCAACAAGCAGATTGCTGAAACAAAAACAGAAATTCGCAGGATTCTGAATAAAAAGAATGCCACTGCTGCCGAACTCGCAAGGGCAAAAACATTAATTGCCAGCCTGAATGATAAAATCACAGGCATGGAGCAGCAAATTGCGCAACTGACACAGGATAATCAAAACCTGACACAGGAAAAAACACAGTTGACACAGGAAAAGCAGCAACTCTCCGATAACCTTGCTGTCACTACGGCTACTAAAGACAGCCTGGCGCAGAAAGTAGATGTTGCTTCTACACTCAATGCATCCAATATTGCCATTACACCGGTAAAGGTGAAGCACAACGGTGCAGAAAAAACGACTACCAAGGCAAATCGTGTAGACAAGCTCGTTATATCTTTTGACGTAAGCAATCGCATTGCGATACCGGGTCAAACCGATGTATACGTTGTGGTAATGGGACCGGACGGCAAGCCAATCTCCGTGCAATCACTGAATTCCGGCACCTTCACTACACGCGATCAGGGCGATAAGGAATTTACAGCTAAATTACCGGTGACCATTCAAACAGATAAAACACAAAATGTACAATTTGCATTTGCACCGGGTAAATTCCAGGAAGGCAATTATAAAATTGAAATTTATCAGAACGGTTTCCTGATCGGCCAGGGCACACAGGAACTGAGAAAAGGCGGATTATTCAGCTAATTAAAAGTCCACATATTATAAAAAAGCAACCATCTCCCCCTTGGTTGCTTTTTTATTTAAATCCATACCTGATTTATTCAATTGCAATAGCATCAGGTTTTGAAACAATGATTTCATCCTTCCCGTTGTACACTGTTATTTTACCGGTAACACAGATTTTTTTATCAGCATACAGTTGTTCGGGTGGCGTTGGGAAATGGGCCCGGTCTTTTTTGAAAATAACAACTGTCAAAGGGCTGACGGGATAGGCGGCGCCAAGATTGAGAAATGTGACGCCTGAGCGGTCAAGATACTTTGTACCGAAAACTTTTGAACAGATAGTTACCTGTTCGCCAATATGGCTGGAAGCATTCTGTACATCAATTTTTGTTTGGCTAAATGCGGGTAACGCAAATAATACGGTTGCCAGTGAAATAGTAATAGTCTTCATCTTTCAGTTAAAGTTTAAAAGCCAAAAATAACACAGGAGATCACACTCCTTTACTTACATAAAAATTTTTCTTTAAAATTTATTACCGGCCGGCCAACCAAAACAATGCATTTAATATGAGTTTATCCTGTATGGGGTTATTGAAGGTATAAGACAAAGTTCTGTTGGTGCTGTCGTATGTATGCTCATAATCCATATCATTATGCCCCATATTAAAGTAGATCATTTTATATTTTTTGTTTGTCCACACTACAGGATAATAGCCGCTGTGCCATATTTCGCTCAGCTTGGGACCAGTGCCTAAAGGAAAACTGGAAGAATCGATTGACAATAGAATTTTTATATCCGGATTTTTTCTCAAATCTTTTTTCCAGCGGTACCACTCGTTAGGGGAAGACTTAAAAGTTTCGGGAAGCCCTTTTGTTGCCGGGTGGTTCGTATCTTCTACCCTCAATATGGCAGACACGGGCCGCCAGGTGTTACTTACGTATTGACCTGCGCCTAAAAAAGTATCATGATACCAATTCCAGTTTTGAGGATACGCCGAAGGAGTCAATGCAAATGCAGAAAAATGGAATCCCATCCAGCTACCACCGTGCTCCATATAATCCTGAAAGGCTTCCCTTTCAGGCAATGAATCCGGACGCGTATCTAAAAAGATGACCACCTGATAGGCAGAAAGAAACTTTTTATTCAGATGGGTCCAGTCGTTGGTTGAATCATAAATAAAATTATATTCAGCGGCCTTTTTGGCAAACCATTTATTCGCTTCATGAACAAAGCTGATATGAGCCAGGTCTTCCCTGGCTGTATAAAATGCAATTACCTTAAAAGGCTGGGACTGGCCCCGGGCGCAAGTTTCATACGATACGCAAGCAAGAAAAAAACCAATGGCAATAAATAGTTGCTGCAGCGGATTTATCTGCCTTTTCATGATTGGTAAAATTTAAGTGATGAAAATAAACAATAATGATATATTGCCATGGATACCGCTCATAAAAAATTTAAGACATATTCAAAACCTGTTGCCATATTGCATATAAAATTCATTAATAAACATCAAAGCAACTGTTTAAAAATGCGTCGTATACTATTATTTACTTTTTTTGTCTGCATTTCTGTTTTGGGCTCCTCACAGAAAAATGAAACGAATCACTTTTCGGTAATTGCTTATTATGCCGGCAGGCCTACTATGGTAGACAGCTTTCCGATAGAAAAATTAACACATATTATTTTTAGCTTTTGTCATTTAAAGGGAAACGCTCTCGCTGTAATGAATGGCCGCGATAGTATGACCATTCAGCAAATTGTTGAATTGAAAAAAAGAAATCCATCATTGAAAGTGATGCTTTCGCTTGGAGGTTGGGGCGGTTGTAAAACATGCTCTGATGTTTTTTCTACCAAAAAAGGAAGGAAGACTTTCGCGAAAACAGCCAAGCAGCTAAATAATTACTTTAAAACCGATGGCATCGATATGGATTGGGAATATCCCGTTATTGAAGGTTTCCCGGGGCATTCCTATAGCCCGGATGACAAAAATGATTTTACATCATTGATAAAACAGCTCAGAAAAAAATTAGGAAAGAAAAATGAAATAAGCTTTGCTGCAGGAGGTTTCACCAATTATATTGATTCCTCTGTTGATTGGAAAAAAGTAATGCCTT
>CAZVKO010000037.1:0-13264 GCA_964627765.1 uncultured Ginsengibacter sp.
TATTTGTGCCTGGAAAAATTTTTCTTCAAATAAATTTTTACCTCCTTCCTCGTCATCATTTTTCCATTCTGCCGGAAATTGTTTTTCTATTTCGATCGGCAGCAAGCCGGCAAAGATGGCATTACGGCTGTATTGCGTGGCGGTAGGCAATATTGAGTAAAAAGTATCTTCTTCATGTATGCGAAAATTTTCAGAAAAGATGGGTTGAATCGCCTTCCATTGGTCGAAACGCAGATTATCAATCAGTAAAAAAATAGTGGGCGTTTCTTTATCAACATGAGGAAATATTTTAAACTTCATAAGATTGTGACTCATGATAGGCGCCTTTGCCGCAGGATGGGTAACCCACTCGGAATAATTTTTTGAAATAAATTTAAAGAACTCAGTATTCGCTTCATTTTTTTGCGATTGCAGCACTTCCTGCATTTCAGGACTGTCGCTTTTTTTCATTTCCAGTTCCCAGTACACCAGTTTTTTATAAATCTCCATCCATTCATTATGGTCAGGATTGTTGTTTAATGCCATGAACAAATCCCGGAATTGCTGCTGATAGGCGGAAGTGGTTTTTTCTGCAACCAGTCGCCTGTTATCAATAATTTTTTTTAGTGAAAGCCAGACCTGGTTGGGGTTTACAGGCTTTATAAGGTAATCTGTTATTTGCGACCCTATAGCTTCATCCATCAGATTTTCTGTCTCGTTTTTAGTAATGAGCACTATGGGTACCTGGGTATTTATTTCTTTGATCTTTTGCAAGGTTTCCAAACCGGTAATGCCCGGCATACTTTCATCGAGCAGCACCACATCAATAAAATTCTCCTTCACAAAATCAATTGCATCAAACCCGTTGCTCAAAGGCTTGATTTCATATCCCTTATTCTCGAGGAACATGATCTGGGATTTCAGGCTTTCCATCTCATCATCAATCCATAAAATCTTTGCTAAGCTCATAGTTACTTTTTTTGATTCTTGAGATATTTTTCAGGAGAATAACGGCAGTGATTCTTCCATTTGGCACAGCATTACAAAAGTAATTTATTCCCCTCCCAAAAACTACCTTTGCGGGGCTTATCAGGCATTTTAACAATTTAAAAATGGCTTTCAGAAAAATAATTAATGATCCTGTATATGGCTTTATAACAATAGACGATGCACTCATTTATGCAGTTATATCGCACCCCTGTTTTCAAAGGTTGCGACGGATTCATCAAATGGCAATGGCCTCGTTGGTATATCCCGGTGCAGTGCATACAAGGCTGCATCATGCGCTGGGCGCCTATCACCTGATGAGCGATGCATTGAATGTATTGAAGGAAAAAGGCACGTCTGTTTCAAAAGAAGAAGAGCAGGCGGCAAAGGTGGCCATTCTGCTCCATGACATAGGGCACGGCCCTTATTCGCATGCCCTGGAAAAGGCATTGATCAGAAATATCTCCCATGAAAAATTATCGATTCTGCTGATGCAGAAGCTCAATAAGGAGTTCAGCGGCTCGCTTCAAATGGCCATTGACATTTTTACAAATAAATATCCCAAGAAATTTCTGCATCAGTTAGTAAGCGGACAATTAGATGTAGACCGGATGGATTACCTGAACCGCGATAGCTTTTTTACCGGGGTAAGCGAAGGAGTGATTGGATACGACCGGATAATTAAAATGCTCACGGTATACAGGGATGAGCTGATGGTGGAAGAAAAAGGCATTTATTCAATTGAGAAATTTTTAGTAGCGAGAAGACTCATGTACTGGCAGGTATACCTGCATAAAACCGTTCTCTGTGCGGAGAAAATGCTGGTGAACATAATAAGACGGGCAAAAGAAATTCAGGCTGTAAGTACTTCACCGGATTTGAACATTTTTCTGACCCGGGAATTTGACATAAAAAATATGGAAGCTTACCTCGATGATTTTTGCAGGCTGGATGATTATGACGTTCTTTTTGCCATAAAATTATGGGCTGCTCATCCTGACAAAATCCTTTCTTACCTGTGCCGGGGAATTATCAACCGAAAACTGCTCAAAATAAAATACAGTGGCACACCGTTTGACAATGAAACCATTTTGACAAAGAAACAAACTGTAAAAAAGCTGTTCCATGTGGATGACAGGGATGTTTCCTATCTGGTATTTAATGGCGAAGCCACAAATGAAACATATAATAAGCATGATGAGCGTATAAAAATTTTGTATAAGGATGGATCCGTCGCTGATATCTCAGAAGTAGACAATGCCCTGATCAATCAAACATTATTTGGCACGATAAAAAAATTTTACATTTGTTTGCCAAAAGACGGTGCCTTATAGTTTAACTTTTAAATAGAATCTTCGTCTTTATATTTATAGATAAAATAAAAAAAGTGGATTTTACCGCAAAGCAAATAGCATCTATCATAAATGGAGTGATTGAGGGGGACCCTGATGTAACGGTATCGTCATTCGGGAAAATAGAAGAAGCGCAGGCAGGGCAGCTCTCATTTTTAGCCAATCCCAAATACGAGGAATTTTTATACTCGACCGGGGCGTCTGTAGTAATTATTAACTCATCCCTTGATCTGGCAAAAAAGATTGATGCTACTATCATCCGGGTACCGGATGCTTATTCGGCATTTGCAGTAATTTTAAGCACGTACGAAAAAATAGCCACCGGAAGCCTGAGCGGTATTCAGCAACCCGCCAGCATTGCCGGTAGCGCTACGTTGGGGAAAAATGTTTTCGTCGGCGCATTTACTTACATAGGAGAAAATGTAAAAATAGGTGATAGCGTAAAGTTATTTCCGCAGGTTTACATTGGTGATAATAGCGTAGTAAATGATGATACGGTATTATTTCCGGGGGTAAAAATTTACCACGATTGTGTAATCGGTAAAAACGTTACCATCCACGCAGGCGCTGTTATCGGAAGTGACGGGTTTGGCTTTGCTCCCTTGCAGGATGGCAGCTTCAGGAAGATACCTCAAATTGGTAATGTGGTGATAGAAGACAATGTTGAAATTGGTGCCAATGCTACCATTGATCGCGCTACCATAGGATCCACGCTTATAAAGTGCGGCGCCAAACTGGATAACCTGATACAGGTGGCTCACAATGTGGAAGTGGGAAATAACACTGTGATCGCCGCTCAGGCCGGCATCAGCGGAAGTACAAAAGTGGGCAGCAACGTCATGATCGGCGGCCAGGCCGGCATTGTAGGGCATTTACAAATTGCAGATGGTAGTAAGATCAACGCACAAAGTGGCGTAACCAAATCTATAAAAACTCCGAATACAGCCGTTACCGGCACGCCCGCTTTCGATTATTCCCTGGCACTACGCAGCCAGGCGCTGAACAGAAATCTTCCGGAACTGGAAAAGAGAATTAAAGAACTGGAGCAATTAGTAGAGCGGCTGATGAGCGAAAAAATAAATGAAAAAGTTCCCGAATAATTTTAATTCTCCGGCAAAGGAATTTTTGCAATTTCACGCTGACTCCCCAATTTTTGAAGAAATACTTTTCATACTTTCGTGGCCATGGAGCAGCAAAATGCTAAAGAAGAGCACTTTCAGCATACAATAAAGGAAGAGGTAGTAATATCAGGAGCCGGCATCCATTCAGGGCATTTTGTAACTATGCACATTAAGCCGGCTGAGCCTAATTCCGGGATTAATTTTCAACGGATAGACCTGCCGGGAAAACCTGTTGTAAAAGCAGATGTAGATAATGTAATTGAAACCAACCGAAGCACCACGATTGAGTCGAATGGCGCGCGGGTGAGCACCATTGAACACCTGATGGCAGCGCTGACGGGCATGCTGATAGATAATGCGTTGATAGAAATAGACGGTGAAGAGGTGCCTATATTGGATGGAAGCGCGCAGCAATTTATTGAGCAGCTGGGTAAGGCAGGAGTACAAAAACAAAATGCGCCGAAGATTTATTATAACATCCTCCATAACATAAATTTTGTAGATGAAGAAAAGAAAGTGGAGATGGTTGCATTACCCTATAACGGTTACCGCATCAATACGCTCATTGACTTCAACTCGCCGGTATTGGGAACCCAGCATGCAGCCCTGCGCAACATTGAAGATTTTAAAACGCAAATTGCCCCCAGCAGAACTTTCTGCTTTTTTCATGAACTGGAGCTGCTTATTTCGAATCATCTTATAAAGGGAGGCGATATAAACAATGCGATTGTAGTGGTGGATAAACCCGTCACCTCCGACCAGGTAGAGAGGATTTCAAAAATATTTAATAAAAAAGATGTGCATGTAAGCGATGCGGGTATCCTTAATAATCTTACACTGCGTTTTCCCAACGAGCCCGCCCGGCATAAGCTGCTCGACGTGGTAGGAGATCTGGCCCTGGTGGGATATCCATTCAACGCACATATTATTGCCAACCGGCCCGGGCATTCATCCAACGTTAAGTTTGCCAAAAAGATAAAAGAGCATATTAAAAAATACAAGCACCGGCAGGATATTCCAAAGTATGATCCGAACATTCCACCCATACTGGATATACAGGAAATTGAAAGAACCTTACCGCACCGCTATCCTTTCTTAATGGTTGATAAAATCATTGAGCTATCCGATACGCATGTCGTCGCAATAAAAAATGTTACCTATAATGAACCGTTTTTCCAGGGGCATTTTCCCGGAAATTCAGTGATGCCGGGCGTGCTCCTGGCAGAAGCCCTGGCACAGGCCGGTGGCTTCATTGCCATACCGAGAAATACGGAGGATAAATACGACACCTACTTTTTAAAGATTGAAAATTGTAAATTCAAGCAAAAAGTTGTTCCCGGCGATACACTTATTTTGAAAATGGAGCTGCTTCATCCGATACGGAGAGGCATCTGCGAAATGAGAGGCACTGTATATGTTGGCGACAGAGTAGTAACTGAAGCAATTTTAGTAGCACAAATTGTAAAAAGACCCAAAGCGTGATTATATGATCAATTCTCTTGCCCATATTCATCCATCGGCGCAGATTGGAAAAGACGTGAAAATAGATCCTTTTGTCTATATAGATGAAGGTGTGCAGATAGGAGACGGCACCCACATTATGACGCATGCGGTGGTTTTAAGAAATACTACTATCGGCAAGGCATGCAATATATTCCCGCATGCCATACTGGGCGCCATTCCGCAGGATTTAAAATTCGATGGTGAAGAAACGTTTGTTGAGATTGGCGATTACACTACCATACGCGAATGTGTTACGGTGAACCGGGGTACAAAAGATAAATGGAAAACTGTAATAGGAAGCCACTGCCTGTTAATGGCCTATTCCCACATAGCGCACGATTGTATCCTGGGTGATCATGTAATTATTGCCAATGCCGTGCAACTGGCGGGCCATGTTGAGATAGGCGACTATGCAATTATTGGCGGTATGGCCGCTGCCATTCAATTTTCAAAAATCGGCGCTCACTGCTATATTGCCGGGGGCACTGAAATTGTAAAAGATATTCCCCCCTTCATCAAAGCCGGCAGGTCTCCCCTGAGCTATGTCGGGATAAATTCTGTAGGATTACAAAGGCGCGGTTATTCTTCAGAAAAAATAAATGGAATACTCGAAATATACCGTAACGTTTACATGCGTGGCTTAAATATTACACAGGCACTGGAATTTATAGAGAAAGAACTTCCCGATACAACGGAAAAAAATGAAATTGTCCGCTTCATCAGAGAAAGCAAAAAGGGTATTGTAAAAATTGCTGCCAAAGAAATGAATGATGAAAATTGAACTAACGGGCCTGGGCAAACGCTTTAATAAAACCTGGATTTTCCGCAATCTCAGTTTTCAATTTACCACTCCCAACCAGTACGCAATTACAGGCCCCAATGGTTCGGGCAAATCCACGCTGCTGCAGATTATCGCGGGTACCTCCACCTACAACGAAGGAAGCGTTGACTACAAAAACGAAGAAACCATTATCCATCATGAACACATTTTCAAAAACATTTCTCTTGCTGCACCCTACCTGGAACTGGTAGAGGAAATGACATTGACGGAATTTTTTTTGTTTCACCGGAATATGAAAGGATGGATTGATGATAAAACTGATGAAGACATCATTTCCCATCTGGGTCTTCAGCAATCTTCACATAAGCAACTTCGCTATTTCAGCAGTGGCATGAAGCAACGGGTAAAACTGGCCCAGGCAATTTTCAGTAATGTTCCTGTCATTTTCCTGGATGAGCCGGCTACTAACCTTGACGAGGACGGAGTTAGCCTGTATCGTTCATTAATTCGCGATTACTGCTCCACAAGGCTGATCATCATCAGCAGCAATGATAAAATTGAATATGATTTTTGTGACGGGAAAATTGATATGATGAATTATAAATAGCTACCGGCTGCTTGCTATCAGCAAATTCAAATCAGTAAATTTCAGGTCAAATCTTTCACTGAGGTGAAAATTGGTAAGCGCTCCTTTGAATAAATAAATCCCGCTTCGGATATTTATTTTATACCACACCAGGTTTTCGTATCCTCCTTCATCCGCCATCTCAAGCAATAGTGTAATTAATACATTGCTTATAGCCTGGGAAGCAGTACGTGCAAATCCGCTCGGAATATTCGGAACGCAGTAGTGAATAACATCATATTTCCGGAATACGGGGGCATTATGAGTAGTGACCGATGAGGTCTCAAAGCAGCCGCCATGGTCTATACACACATCTACAATCACACTTCCGGGGCGCATTTTGCTTACCATTTCCTCGGTGACTACCAGTGGCGTTCTGCCTCCTGAGGACGACAGGGCGCCCACAGCCACATCGCAGGTTTTAAGTTGCTTACTCAAAATGCCCGGCTCTATAACGGAGGTGTATATACGAAAACCAATATTATTTTGCAACCGCTTCAGCCGGTAAATGCTGTTGTCAAAAACTTTTACGCTGGCCCCCATTGCCAATGCAGTCCGGGCGGCGTGCTCGCCCACAATCCCCGCCCCGATAATAATTACCTTGGTGGGAGGAATCCCTGAAATGCCGCCCACCAAAACTCCTTTACCATTGTTGGCATTGCTTAAATATTGCCCCGCTATCAGCATTACAGCGCTTCCGGCAATTTCGCTCATGCTGCGCACAATAGGATTGTGGCCACTATCGTCTTTAAAATTTTCAAAACTGAGTGCCGTAATTTTTTTGCTCATCATCTTTTCGAGGATGTGCTGCTTCATTACCGGAAGATGTATCGGGGAAATGATAAATTGATTGTGCTTTAAGAGATCAAGCTCATCTTCCGCCACCGGCGCACTCTTCACCAGGATGTCACTTTCAAAAACCTCTTTTTTACTATACACAATTCTGGCCCCGGCTTCGCTGTAGTCTGCATCCGTATAGCTTGCTCCTGCGCCCGCTTTACTCTCCATTACCACTACATGCCCGTCTTGCACCAATATATTAACGGCTTCAGGCGTAAGTGCAATCCGGTTCTCCTGGAATGAGGTTTCCTTTGGAATCCCGATAAAAAGCTTTGCTCCCCGGGGTTTTATATCTAATTTCTCTTCAAGGGTTTCGTAACGGAAGGAGGGGGAAACAAACGGTTTTGATGTCGCCATCTTATTGATAAATTAAAATGAATATAAATTTAATTTTTTATTGGGGAAGTTCCACTACTAATTTTCGCTCCAGGCCCGATAGTATGAATAATGATACGTGCATGGTTTTATCAGGAAATAATTCAGGTGCCTTTTCGGGCCATTCAACAAAGCATAATTCGCGGCTCATTATACAATCTTCAATACCCGCCTCCATGGCTTCTTCAGCGCTTTGGATCCTGTATAAGTCTATATGATAAATGATCCGGCCGCTGCCACTTCTATACTCCTGTATCAGTGCAAAAGTAGGGCTGCTCACCGTTTCTGTTACACCGAGCCTTTTGCAAACCTCATTAATGAATGTTGTTTTTCCGGCACCCAATTCACCGCTGAAGGTTATCACCGTATAATCATTCATTAAGGCAACAAATTTTTGTGCCATATCCCTGATCTCGCTTAAAGAAAAAATAAATTCCATCCAGCCATTTTTGTAAAAATAACATTTCGGATTTCAATAGTACTTTTATTTCCAATACTATGAGTACGGCGCTTTCAACTTTGCGAAAATACTGGGGCTACGAAGCTTTCAGGCCATTGCAGGAAGAGATTATCAATTCTATCCTTGAAGGAAAGGATACACTTGCATTAATGCCGACGGGTGGCGGAAAGTCAATATGTTTTCAGGTGCCTGCAATGATGAATGAAGGACTATGTCTTGTTATCAGCCCCTTAATTGCCTTAATGAAAGACCAGGTGAGTGTATTGAGGCAAAGAGGCATTCCGGCGCTTGCAATTTACTCGGGAATGAACTACATAGAAGTGGTCAAAACCCTGAAGAACGCGGCATACGGGAATTTCAAATTTTTATATGTGTCACCTGAAAGACTGGAAACAGAATTATTCCTCGATTACCTGAGTGCGTTAAAGATAAATCTTATTGCTGTAGATGAAGCACATTGCATTTCGCAATGGGGTTACGATTTTCGCCCGCCCTATCTTCGTATCGCCCGCATCCGTGAGTGGTTATCCAAACCCGCAGTTTTAGCGCTTACGGCGTCTGCGACCCTCGTGGTACAAAATGATATTTGTGAAAAGCTGAATTTTAAAATCGGCTACCAACGCTTTCAGCAATCATTTGAAAGAAAAAACCTCTCCTACAGCGTTTTCAATCCTCCTTCCAAACAAAATAAGCTGATAGAAATTTTAAAAAAGGTAAATGGCAGCGGCATTGTGTATTGTAAAACGAGAAAGCGAACAAAAGAAGTGGAGGAACTGCTGCGGGCAAACGGAATTAACGCAAGCCACTACCATGCAGGACTGTCTAATGAAATAAGAAATGTACGCCAGGATGAATGGCTCACCAACAAAACCAGAATAATGGCATGCACCAATGCATTCGGAATGGGGATCGATAAACCAGACGTGCGGGTAGTGATACACTATGATATGCCCGATGCTTTGGAAAACTATTACCAGGAAGCGGGCCGTGCCGGAAGAGATGGTAAAAAAGCTTACGCCATTTTGTTATTTAATGAGCAGGAAATTTACGATCTAAAAGAACAGGCTAACCTCAAATATCCGGACCTTTCCACCATCAAAAAAGTGTATGCAGCGTTGGTAAATTACCTCCGGTTAGCGGCGGGGAGCGGCGAAAATCTCTCCTTCAATTTTGAGATTGCTGACTTTGCAAAAAAATTTAAGCTCGATATCATTACTATAACCCATGTCTTAAAAATCCTGGAGCAGGAAGAGCTCCTGAGTTATAATGATCAGTTTTTCATGCCCTCTGTTGTCGTTTTCACCACCAATAAAAATGAGCTGGAACAATTTGAGCAGGCATACCCGGAATATGAGGCGCTGATCAAGGGTCTCCTGAGGTCATACGACGGAATATTCGATTACCCTGCTTTTATTAATGAAGAACAGCTATCCCGTTTTATTTCCCTAAAAAAAGAAAAAGTGATTTCGGATCTTTCAGATTTGAGGAAGATGGGGATAATAGAGTACACGCCTCAAAATGAAAAGCCCCGGATCCTGTTCCTGCAAAACAGAACCGCCACTGCAGACCTGCGGGTGAATCAACAGCATATCAGAAAGAGGAAGCACGCTGCTGAAGAAAGGCTCAATGCAATAATAGGGTACACAAAAGAAATCTATCGCTGCAGGAGTAAAATGCTCGGTAACTATTTCAATGACTTCTCCATCGGCAGGTGCGGTATATGCGACAATTGCCTGAATGAGAAAAGTCTTGTCATAGAAAAAGAAGAATTTGAAAAAATCATGGCTGAAATCAGGGATTCTGTTTCCGGCGGCGGCTTAAGCCTGGAACAAGTGCTGAAAAAAATACATAGTGTCAGCTCAAAGAAGATTAAGAGGGTATTGCACTTTCTCCAGGAAGAGGATATTGTGAAAATTACCGAAGAAGGGTTAATACAATTAAAAGGAAATGCTATTAAATAAAAAGGGACCAAGATGAAAATCTAGTCCCGCTTTAAAATCCAATATCCTATGAAAAACCGGTGTAAAGATATAATAAATCTTACGAGACCTCAAAGGTGCTCTGGATTTTTTACTTAAATAGTACAAAAGTTAGGGCAAAAAAAAGGGACCAAGATAGAAATCTAGTCCCGCTTTAAAATCCAATATCCTATGAAAAACCGGTACGAAGATAATATGGAAAACACTATTAAGCAAGACTTTCTGGTAGAATTTTAAAAAATTGAGGGTTTCCACTACACCCATCTATTAATTGGCGTATTCTATTGAGCATTAAGTAATACAAGGTATATCCGGCTCCCCTCCCCGATCCTCTGTTTCTATGTTCAAAGAGTGTGATCCATCCCAAAATATGGATGAGGTAGCCGGAGTAATGATACTTTTTCAGATGACTAATATCCATCCCCAATGTCTTCCGGAAATCGAATTTTAATTTTTCAATGGCAGCTTATCAAATACGTTCATCTTTACCGTTCAGAAAATTAAAACAGTCCGGTTTTAAACCATTAAGAAGTTAAGCATACATTAAGCATCTGCTTCTTACTGTTCTTAACTCCTTAACTAACCTTACTGGCAGAATATTTAAACTAAATTCTTTTCCTATAAAGTATATAAGCCCTGAATAACTTTTTTGCGGAAAGTTGGCCGTCCATTTATTTCATTCAGGAGGAGCTAAACGGAACCAAAATTGCACTAAGATGTATTTCAGAAGCAAAAATGAGATGATTGTTTTAACGTTTTTATCACAGCTTTTAACAGAATAAGTAGTCATATTAGAAATATCAATACGTTTAATAAAAACTAAATACCTTTATTCAGATTAAAAAAATTAAGTATGGAGAGTAAAAAACCCAAAATTTTGATTTGTGAAGACGATCCAAACCTTGGGATGGTCTTGAAGAACTATCTTGAGCTGAATGACTATGACGTAGTGCTCGAAAGAGACGGGAGACTGGGCCTTGCCGCCTTCCAGCGCGAAAAGTTTGATATTTGCCTGCTGGATGTGATGATGCCCAATATGGATGGCTTTACGGTGGCAGAAGAAATCAGAAATGTGGACCCTGATATGCCGTTATTCTTTTTATCGGCAAAAACAATGAAGGACGATATTATCAAGGGATATAAACTGGGAGCGGATGATTATATAACCAAGCCTTTTGACAGCGATGTGTTGCTGCACAAAATAAGGGCGATATTGAAACGAAATGAAGAGTTGCATAAGGAAGAAATTAATGCAGAATATGACCTGGGAAAATATCATTTTAATCCACGGCTTCGTCAGCTCGCGGTAGGTAAGGACATTCAAACGCTGTCGCCGAAAGAAAATGAGTTATTAAAAATGCTGTGCGAATATAAAAATGACCTGCTGCCCCGTGAAGCCGCCCTTAAGAAAATCTGGGGAAGCGATACTTATTTCAATGGCCGCAGTATGGACGTATATATCGCCAAACTGCGCAAGTACCTGAAGAATGACCCGGGTATTGAAATTGTAAATATCCACGGCAACGGTTTCCGCCTCGTAGTACAGGAATAACAGAAGCAGGAAACTATTAACTTACTTTATACACATTAGAACCGCAGCCGCAATGCCTGCGGTTTCTGTTCTTAAACGGGTGTCTCCAAGACTTACCGGTATAAAATTGTGTTCCGTGGCCAGCATTATTTCTTCACGGCTAAAGTCGCCTTCGGGGCCAATCAGGATGAATGAATCCTCCTTAATTGCTTTTTTACTTAAATGCTCCTTTTCTCCGTCGGCACAATGAGCAATAAATTTTTGAGGCTGATTGGTATTTTTTATCAATTCGTCAAGCTTCCGGGGGGCATGAACTTCGGTTAGCCACGCCTGCTGCGATTGCAACATAGCGCTTACGGCAATCGCTCTTATTCTCTCCTGGTTAAAAGATTGTTTTTCGGTTCGCTTGGTAAGTAGCGGATAAATGTCAGTCACGCCTATTTCAGCGGCTTTCTCAATAAACCACTCAAACCGTATTTTATTTTTTATCAGCCCAATGGCAATGCTTACCTGCGGAGAAGACCTTTGAAAAAAATTCCTTTCGATAATGGCAACACGCGTCTTTTTCTTGTTCGCATCAACAATTTTAACAGTAAGCGTTTCACCCTTACCGTTAGTAACTATCAGGCTGCCGCCTGCAGACATTCGCAGGACCTGAACAATATGCCTGGAACTTTCTTCGCTTAAAATAAAATCTTCTGTTGCAGGCAAATTTTCTTCAAAAAAGAATGGGAATTGCATGTATGGATCAAATACGAATAATTACCCGGAAGCGTCAAAACGGAGCTTCGTCATCAAACTCGCCATCATTCATTTTACTACCCTTCTGAATATAAAGTCTTGCACCGTCGTCATCAATATCTTTTACAGGTTTCCAGTTACCGCCCGGGGGAAGTCCGGTAGGGAAATCGCCTCCATCATCCTCTGTAAATTTCTGAATGTGCAATAATGCTTTTAATTTAATCGTATCCAGCTGACCATTACGATGCTTTGCAATACGAACATGGGTTTCACCTTTATTGCTTTCGCCCATTTCATTGGCCGTTATATCGTAGTATTCGGGGCGGTACAAAAACATTACCAGGTCGGCATCCTGTTCAATGGCGCCGGATTCCCGCAGGTCACTCAACTGGGGCATTTTGCTTCCTTCTTTTCTCTTCTCCACTTCGCGGCTCAACTGGCTCAGGGCAATGATGGGTATTTGTAATTCTTTGGCAAGCCCTTTCAAATCGCGTGATATTCTGCTGATCTCCTGTTCACGATTGCTGTTACGATTTTCCCCGGTGCCGCTCATCAGCTGCAGGTAGTCAATAATGATTATACCCACATTGTGCTTATTCTTCAGCCGGCGGCATTTTGCCCTCAATTCAAAAATATTCAACGCAGCCGTATCGTCAATATGTATCGGCGCAGAGGCGAGCTTCTGAATTCCTTTTTTGTACAATTGTTGCATTTCATGCTCTTCCAGCTTTCCCCTTGCGATTTTCTCCAGCCAGATTTCACTTTCTGCGCTTAATATTCTTTGTACCAGCTGACCTGCGCTCATCTCCAGGGAAAAGAAACCAACGGCCGTTGGTTTGGCGGGATGCAACGCCGCATTACGGGCAAGGTTCAGGGCAAATGCAGTTTTACCAACAGAAGGGCGCGCTGCCAATATAATAAGGTCCGAGGGCTGCCATCCATAAGTGAGGTGATCAAGCACCCGAAAGCCCGTGGGTACACCGGTAATTT
>CAZVKO010000038.1:0-44016 GCA_964627765.1 uncultured Ginsengibacter sp.
ATTTTGCACACGGGCAGAGCGACAGCATCGAGCATATCACGCACAGTATTTGCACGCTCGAGTTTGTACCTCACCGCGAATTGTACGACTGGTATATAAAAAACCTGGAAATATTTCCCTCGCGCCAGTATGAGTTTGCCCGGCTGAACATGACCTATACGGTAATGAGTAAACGAAGATTGCTGCAGCTGGTAAATGAAGGATATGTTACAGGCTGGGATGATCCGCGCATGCCCACCATATCTGCATTCAGGCGTAAGGGGTATACGCCTTCCAGCATCCGTGCTTTTTGCGATAAGATTGGCGTAGCCAAAAGAGATAATCTTATCGATATTGCATTGCTGGAGTTTTGTTTGCGCGAAGAATTGAATGCTGTTGCACCGCGTACCATGGCCGTGCTGCATCCTGTAAAACTCATCATTGATAATTATGAGGAAAATAAAACCGAGGAAATGATAACCGAAAATTTGCCGAATGATCCGGCCAATACAAGAACCGTAACCTTTTCAAAAGAATTATGGATAGAGGCCGAAGATTTTATGGAAGTTCCGGTAAAAAAATGGTTCAGGCTGGCGCCGGGCGCCATGGTTCGCCTGAAAAGCGCATACATCGTAAAATGCGAAAGCTTTGTAAAAGATGATAAAGGGAATGTAACTGAAATTCACTGCACCTGTATCCCGGAAAGCAGGAGTGGCAATGATACCAGCGGTATCAGCGTGAAAGGTACGATACACTGGCTGAGTGCGGCTCATGCAGCAAAGGCGGAAGTGAGATTATATGAACGTTTATTTACCGTTGAAAATCCTGCGATGGAAGAAGGAGATTTTAAGGATTTCATTAATCCGCATTCGATGGAAGTAATACGGGATGCTTTTATTGAACCGCATTTACTCAACGCAACAGCGGGAGATCATTTCCAGTTTATTCGCAACGGTTACTTTTGTGTGGATACAGATTCAAAGCCCGGGGCATTGGTGTTTAACAGGACTGTTACCCTGAAAGAAGGATTCAAGAAAAGCTGATCTGCTGTATAACGGTAACGCGTATACGCAGATAAACATATTTTTATTTGGTTGCAAAAAATTATAAGATATGACTACTATACCGGACCACGTTCGTAAAAATCTGGATGAACCTTTTCACCTGAGTGAAGATCAAATCAGCTATTTCAGAAAAAATGGCTTTGTAAAGCTGAAACGTGTGTTTACACCGGAAACCATCGAGTATCTGAACAAAACCATTTCCCAGGAAGTAAAACGGTTGAATACACAGCATCTTCCCATGCATGAGCGCGATACCTATGGCAAGGCTTTTTTGCAGATTATGAATATCTGGACCCGCTCGGAGCCCGTAAAAGAAATTGTATTCAGTAAGCGCCTTGCCAGAATTGCAACAGAGCTTTTGGGAACGGAAGGCGTGAGATTATACCATGACCAGGCCTTATACAAAGAGCCCGGGGGTGGCATTACACCATGGCATGCGGATCAATATTACTGGCCGCTCGCAAATGATTCTACCGTAACGGCATGGATTCCTTTACAGGACACACCTTTGGAAATGGGGCCGTTGGAGTTTAGCGCACAAAGCTTCAAACTGACTACCGGCCGCGATAAAGAAATCGGTGATGAAAGCCAGCAGCTATTGGCGGAAACGCTTGTACGGGAAAAATTTGAACACGTAGTCGAACCTTTTGAAACCGGCGAAGTAAGCTTTCACCGGGGATGGTTATTCCACCGGGCAGGCGCTAATAACACCGATCGGATGCGCAGCGTAATGACGATGATCTACATGGATAAGAATATGAAATTAAAAGCCCCGGAAAATAAAAACCAGGCAGTAGATTGGGAAACGTGGTGCCCCGGAGCTGAAATAGGAAAGTTGATTGATACGCCTATCAATCCTGTTTTATACGGGCATTAGGATTTGCATTTAATCACCTTTTTGGTAAAGCTACTCTTCATAAATAAATTTTACATCCACTGAATGTACAGGCTGAAAAATTTCTTTTGCATATTATTTTTAATCACCCCGTTCACTTTTACCGGCAACGTATATGGTCAGAGCAAACAGGATCCTTTTAAAAAAATAAACCCGTTACAGGAAAAGCTGCAACCATTGCCTTTTTCCGAAATAAAACCCACGGGATGGCTGAAAGATGAGATTGAAAAGAATCTTGCCGGTTTTACCGGGCATCTCGATAGCCTCGTTCCTTCTCTCATGATCGATGATGATATTTATGGAAGAAATCGCCTGACGAAAAAAGTGAAGAATAAGGATGTGGGCGCTTTGTCTGACGGAGGAAATTGGCAGGTACAGTTTCTCTGGTGGAATAGCGAATCACAAAGCAACTGGTGCGATGGATATATACGAAGTGCCGTTCTTGTGAATGATCAGCAATATTTGGCACGCATCAGGAAGTATGTTGCGGGGATTTTGTCTACGCAGGATTCAGATGGTTATCTCGGAATTTATGATAAAGACCTGCGGTATAAATTCAATAATGAAAATGGTGAATTATGGGCAAAGACAACATTATTAAGAGGGTTACTCGCCTGGTATGAATATACAAAAGATAAAAAAGTTTTGACCGCCATAGAACGCGCCGTAAAAAATGTAATGGTGAATTATCCCGTGAATGCCTCTCATCCGTTTTACTCGGTGACGCCTTATGTTGGAGGCCTTACCCATGGATTGATGTTTGTAGATATATTGGAAAATTTATATCGCATCACTAAAAATGAAGCCTATCGCGACTATTGTCTTTTTTTGTATAAAGATTTTTCAACGCAGGTATTGAATGAAGATGCACAGTACAAAAAGCTGATGGATTCGTCTTATAAGCTAAAAGATCATGGAGTGCACACATATGAACATTTGCGTGCGGTGGCCGCGGCGTATTATGCGTCGGGAAATAATTTGCTGGGAGATGCATTAAAAGATTTTTTGGAAAAGATCAGTCGTACAACAACAGTAACGGGAGCGCCCATAGGCGATGAATGGATAGGGGGAAGAAACGCCGATGAAACCAGTACCGGCTATGAATATTGCTCGATGCAGGAGCTGATGAACAGCTACGAAGATCTGTTTATAAAGACCGGCGATGCCACGTTTGGCGATAAAATAGAAAAACTGTTTTTTAATGCGGCGCAGGGCTCCAGAGACCCGGGGGAAAGCTGTATTGCTTATTTGAAAACGGATAACTCTTATTACATGACGGGTGGCTTAAATGGCGGCAGCACTGATAAAAAACAAACCCGTTATAGCTATTCCCCGGTGCACCAGGCCGCAGCGGTATGCTGTGTGCCGAATGCCGGAAGAATTTTTCCCTATTATGTGCAGGACATGTGGATGAAGGATAAGGACGACCTGGTGGCCAGTTTATTAGGCCCCTGTGAACTAACGGCGACGATTAAACGAAGGAGAGTAACTGTTGAAGAAAATACTTCCTATCCTTTCGGCAACACTATTGAATTTAAGATCCATGCAGATCAGCCTGTACCATTTAACCTGAAAATAAGAAAGCCCGCCTGGGCAGATACATTTTCGGTCAGTGAATCTTACAAAGAGGAAAATGGATTTATTGTCATCAATAAAATATGGAAGGGTAATGAAAAAATAGTTATTAATTTTTATCCTCAGCCGGAAGTAAAGAAGGATTTAAATAATGAATATTATTTTACTTATGGCGCCCTGGTGCTCGCTCACCCGGTTGAGGCAACAGCAGCCATTACCCGTAATTATCCCCTTGCAGGATTTCATGATTTCAGCTATACACCTGTTTCCCTTGTAATTTATCATTCAGATGGTGTACCGGCAATTGAAACGGAGGATATACCGGGATTGCGCTTTTCAGCCATGATGTATAATCCTGTTTCACACAAAGACGAAAATATCCAGATGGTTCCTGTTGGTAAAACTATTCTGAGACAAGTAAGTTTTAAAAATAAAACGGATGCGGATAAGTAGCGTCGTGTCAATCATATCCTGACACTCATCCCGCAGATTTCGCATAAAAATGCAGCAGGCCTTGATTAGCTGCCGAAATCATCACTATGTGTAGGAACGTGCGATACGGATGCCTCACTGGTGATACAACAATAGCTAATACTTTGTCCCGTATACTTTCATATCATCGTTTATCTTTTCCCTGAACATTTTATTAAATGCATCATTTGCTCCCTTAAATAAAATAATGAGCGAACCTTTTTCGCGCGCATATTTATTCGTGACACTGCCAACGACGGTTGCCGATGCAAAGTTTTTGACAAACGGGTGCTGCATTTCTGCAGTATCGTCGGTCACCAGCAGCAAATTGTCAATGTGAATATTTTTGGGCATCCAGTATAAAAATGTTCCGTTGTCGCTGTGGGCTTCGGGTAAATCATATTTATACCGGTAATAGTTTAAGGCGCCCGCTTCCCCATAATTATCGCAGAATAAAAATGTATGCGCTTTATCAGTGTCGTTCAGGCTATCGTAAGCGGCAGCCGCTTTTTGTGCCATCTCTTCCCATCCGAGCATATCGGCAAAATCCTGAGGCAACGGATGGTTTTGCAGGTCTTCCCACCTTAATGTACCGGACTTTTCAAAATGCATCACCTGGTAATAATGTGCAAGTTTTTCCGGTTTACTTATGGGCAGAACTAACGGTAAAATCAACGAACCCAACAGAATCGGTATAAGGAAAAATCTATATCGCCATGCTCTTGAACGGTTCCCGGAAAACTTTTCAAGATGATAAGCGCCGAATGCAAAAAGAATTGGATACATCCCAAGCGAATAATAGCTTTTACCATGCAAAACCAGCAATAAAATTATGACGAACACATACGCCCAGGCAAATGCCCTGTACTTTCTGCCTTCAAATGAAAACGCGACAAAATATAATCCTGCCAGCCAGATAAACACGCAGGGTAAGTTCATTAATAACTGATCTGCCAGAAAAGAAACCGGACTTACATATTGCAGCTGGGTCCTGGAAAGCTCTTTCATGTGCACCATTACAGGGAAATGATGATGATATTCCCATAACAAAGTGGGTAAAAAAATGAGCAAGGCAATTCCGGCGGCATAATATAAGTGTTCGTTACTGAAAACACTTCGCTGACGTGTAAGTAAAAGGCCGGCCAGTATGCTCACCACAAAAAAGGCGACCGAATACTTGCTGAGCATTCCCAGCCCGATGCTGATGCCCAATACATACAGGAATTTGCTTTTTTGCGTCTGAATATAACGGAGAACGCTATACGCAATTAATGTCCAGAAAAAAACTTCGGGAGTATTGGGCTGAAATAAGAAGAACAGGCGCAAATACGCTCCGAAAATAAAGGGAAGAAAAACCAGAAACGTAGCTATTGCGCCGCCGCCGATCTTTTGCACCGCTTTCGCAGCAATAATGAACGTCAGCGTTCCGAAGAGATCCGGCCAGAATTTTACCCAAAACATCCCGTCGCCCAGCAAATGGGTGAGCCAGGCAAAGAATGAAAGTACCGGCGGAATTTCAAGGTATCCCCATGCAAGATGATGCCCTTCGGCAAGATAAAGGAACTCGTCGCGATGTGGCTCATATATGCTGCTTTGCAGGAGATAGGGGAGAATAAATTTTATAATTGCCAGCGGGTAGATCAGGATATTGGTTCTCTTCATCAGCAATGGGGTTTGGCGTTGTAAAAACGTTATTAAGATAATAATATTTTTCTAAATCTCCATATGCCGCCGCTGATTTCCGGGATTACCCGGTGTGCGGAGGTTCCATTTTTTTATAAATGAGGTAACCCTCGTGATTTGCTTCATTGCAGGCAGCTCAATAAAGAAGTGAATGAGAAAACAAATGCAAATGGTGAAAGCGGCGATAAGGGAGATCATTATCCAGTATACATAAAGATTCATGCCTGCGGCGTTGCCGAAACCAAAAATGAACCTGAACACAATAAATAATACAACAGGATGCATTAAATAAAGCGGATAAGAAATTTGCCCGATCGTGCGGGAAACTTTCAGCGTTAACAAACCCGATATACTGTTCCCGGCAGCAATAATGATAAATGAAATTCCAATGAGCGTTAAGGGTACTATTTCGTAAGGCGTTTCAAAGAAATGAATGGTAAGAGCAATACAAAGCAGCGCAACAATTGAAAATGGCGTATTGCCAGGCCGGGAAAATAATTTTTCCTTTTTTACAAGAAAGGCGGCAGCTGCACCGATAGCAAAGGAATAAAAATGTATGGGTTTAATAAGATTATTGTAAAAGATTAAAAACAGGATCGCCGCAGAAATAAGGACAATGAAAAAATTACCCCCTGACTTAAAAAATATAATGCCGATGAAGGGCAGTGATGAATAAAAAAGCCATTCATATATCAGCGTCCACGTGGCGCCGGCGGTTATTTTATCCATGAAAAACGTATGATTTACAGGCGGGCGCCCGGTAATGCCGAATGTGCCCCATTGCAATATTCCTTTCGCGTATGCAGAAAAAGGGCCCGCTATTGTCCATTGAGTCAATGATAAAACAACAATAAAGCAAATGATCATTACCAGTAAATATACCGGGCACAGCCGCAATATCCTTCCCATATAAAACCGAAGCCAGTTGATGGGCTTTTGTTTTCCTTGCATCAGTTTCCTGAGAAAAAGAAAGCCGGTTATCATGAAAAAAAGCGCAACGCTGGTTTGTCCGAAATGAATGAAAAGATGTGATGGAGGCTCACTCCAGGTACCTGTATGTAAATAGAAATACCATAATGACGAATGATGCAGGAAAACAAAGAATGCCAGGTAGCCCCTCAGGCCATCTATGGTTTTGTATTGCACCTCCGTAAGTTTTCTGTGGGAAATTTTTATAAAAGCAGAGGTGGTCAGGAGTGCCGTTGCCAAAGCAGGAAGAATCAGTAATGGATTGACCGGGCTCATTTCTGAAGTAACTAATGGTAAATGAAGTTAGGTTTTTTTAATATCAACAGGTCATGATCTCCCGGCAGAAAAGTATCTGCATCGTGCACCTGCCCCGCCGGCAGGCGCGTGCATTGCCGTTATACCTGGTATGCATTTGACCGGGGGAAATACAGGAGTAACTAATCTGCCGCTTCATTTTTATAAGCCAGCTTCATAAAATATTTTACCTCGTCATTGATATCGTCTTTCCATAGCATCCGGAAATGGTGGTTAAACTGGTATGCATCTCCCGGCACCTGCGCAATTTTTTGAAAGCACAGATTATCGGGATAGGGCTTTGAAAAAGGGAAAACAATATGGATAAAATTTTTGCCGAATTGAGTAATCCAGGCAATTCTCTTTTTGCCATTGGCAATGCCGATCATCGTTTTGGCGGGATGTATTGTAACCTGCCCGATCTTTTGATATTCATTGATGAAATGATGAAAGAGTTCTTTTGTATGGCCCGGCTTGCCGGTAAGGAAATCATCAATTGTTTTGTCGGGCATGCTTTTGGCCATAGGGGAAATATTATTATCTTGACTTCGCGACAACTATCAGGAGGCTTCTGTATAAAACCGGTACTCAAAAAATCGGCCCTCAAGATAAGAGTTTTAAAAAGATATTTTATCCAAACTCATTTTAAAGGCTTGTAAAATAAAATAAACCGGCGCCACAATTTTGTAAATTGTTACCGTTATTAATTAAATGAAACCTGCTTCTTACAATGTGATGGCGAGCAAATGCGTGTTCTTTATAACTGCTATTCTGTTTGCGCTGTGCTCCTCTGCACAGCCCGTTATTCCGCGTTTTGACATACTTGGCGTAAACCAGGGCCTGTCGCAAAGCTCTGTTTATGCTATTTATCAGGACAAGATCGGTTATATGTGGTTTGGCACTGCTGACGGATTGAACAGGTATGACGGCAAAGAAATAAAAGTATATAAGCCCGTAATAAAAAATCCGCAAAACGGCTTTTCAAATTTTGTAAGAGGAAATATTGTCGAAGACAAAAATCAAAATATCTGGTATGTAAACGAAACGGGAATTTTTTGCTACAACCGTTTAAAAGATTCTGTTGAAGTAACGCGAAACTTTCAAAACAAATTATTTCTTGAAGAAAAATTAGTTTGCATAGATACTGCGCAAACGTTGTGGCTGTTCAATATCAATAAAGGGATCACTTCTTACAACACTGTAAGCGGGCAAACGAAATTTTATCCGTTTCCTTTCAAAATCAGTCACGACTTGCTTCTCCGCGGCGATATGCAGGCGAAAACAGATAACAGCAATATTGTTTTCGCTTTGTATTCCGGCGATGGCTATTACACTTTCAACACCGTCGCAGGGCAATTCAGGCATTTCCCGCAAAGCAAGAGCGTTCCGGATATTTTTCCGTGCAAAGACGGCTTTGCATTGATTGCAGACGATTCCATCGTGATAAAAACAACAGAAAATATAGCTGTAAGAAAAATCCCGCTTCCCGCTCAAAACGGCGCTGCCGTAAAAATTTTTTACAGCCTGTTGTTCGACAATTACGGGAGAATATGGATGACAAGCTTTAACAACGGCTTGTTTTGCTATGTGGAAAACGAAAAAAAATATTATCATTATGTACACGACAATTCTCACCTACAATCTTTGCCGATTGATATAACAAGAGCGTTGCTGATTGACCGCGATAATAATCTGTGGATCGGCACCGACGGCGGCGGCGTGTGCAGATTAAATTTGAAGCCTGCAAAGTTTAACCTCTTTCCGATGAACGAAGGCGATTATCATTTCTTAAAGAATTATTTTACAAAATGTTTTTATGAAGATGAAAAAGGGAAAGTGTATGTAGGTACATTGAATGGCTTAAACATTTTCAACCCGCAGAATTACTCCGTAAAAAATTATACGTACAATGCTTCCGATAAAAATTCTTTGCCCGGCAATTATGTTTCTGCTGTTTTTAAAGACAGCAAAAAAAGAATCTGGATTTCGGGGAGCCTTGGTGCGGCGCTGTTTGACGAAGCCACAGGAAAATTCAGGAGAATTAAATTGCCCGGGGAAGTTGAAAAAGTTTTGCAGCCCGCCAATTATTTCGTGTATCGTTTTATACAAACATCAGACGGAGACATTGCGGCGGCTACCGAAGGGGGACTTGCTTTTTTTAGCATAGACGAAAAACAACACATCGCAATATCTTTTCCGAAAGCTCCGGGATTTGTTACTGCTATTACAACGGATGTGGATGAAATATCGCCCGGCAACCTTTGGTACACATCGCCCGAAAACGGTTTGTATCACATTCAAAAAATTAATGGCGAATATATTTTTAAAGAAAAATTTTTCCCGGACATAGATTTAAGATGCATTCATCCCGATGAAGAAAACAAAGAAATTATCTGGATTGGCTCGGGCATTGGCTTGATACGCTTCGATACAAAAGCCAGGCAATCTGTTGTCTATAATGAAAAAGACGGATTGTCCAACGGCTATGTATATGGCATCCTGGAAGATGAAAAGCATAATTTGTGGATGAGCACGAACGGCGGCATTTTTATGTTCAACAAAAAAACAAAACTCTTTACACCATACACGGCAGATTATGGTTTGCAGAGCAATGAGTTTAACACAGGCGCATATTACAAAAGCCCAGGCGGCAATTTTTATTTCGGCGGCATTAAAGGCTTTAATTGGTTTAAGCCTTCGCAGGTTGTACGAAATTTTTCAAAGCCTGTTGCTGACATCAGCCAGGTAAGTGTGAACGATTCAGTACGCAACAATGACACCTTATTGTTCCGCCAAAAAAAATTAAACCTTTTCTACAACCAGAACGATGTGACATTTAAAGTTGCATCGTTGGATTTTACCCGGCCCGGGGCCAACAAATTCCGGTATCAATTGCAGGGATGGGATAAAAAATTTGTCACTACAGATAACAATATTATTCGCTACAGCCGGTTGCCGCCGGGCAGATATATTTTTATGGTAACGGTGAGCAACAGTGATAATGTATGGAGCGATGAGCAAAAAATTTTTATCACTATTTCTCCGCCGTTTTGGAAAACCTGGTGGTTTTATACACTCATGATTGTGTCAGGCATTCTTATCGTCTTTTTTGTTGTACGGGAATCTGTACAAAGAAAGTTACGGGCGCAAAAACATGAGCTGGAAAAGCAGAAGGCGCTCGAGGAAGAACGAAAACGCATTGGCCGGGAAATGCACGATGATATTGGCGCCGGCCTAACCCAAATAACTCTGATGAGCGAAGCAGCCACGCATAAAACACAGCCTGGCGGCGAATTGCAAGACATCGCAGCCACGGGAAGAAAATTAGTAAACAGCATGAGCGAAATAATCTGGAGCCTGAATGCAGAGAATAAAACAACAGAACAGTTATTTGCTTATTTGCGCGAGCAACTGAACGGGCAGCTTGAATATTCCGGGATGGAATCTGAAATTTGCTTTGCAGAAAATGTAAACAGCTTCTCACTCAGCAACCAGCAAAAACGTAATATTATTCTGGTAACAAAAGAAATTGTCAATAATGCCATTAAATACAGCCATGCAAAGAATATTTTGATAGCCGGCGACATTAAAAACAATCATTTGTTATTTGAAATAAAGGATGACGGTGTCGGGTTTGATGCCTTCAAAGCCCGTACAGGCAACGGGTTGCGGAATATACGGCACAGAATAGAAGAATTGAACGGAGAACTAAAAATACAATCTGAAGCGGATAAGGGTACCCTGTTAAGATATACGATACCATTAAAATAACATTTTCCCCCGTAAATATTTATTCCATATTTGAAATATGAAAAAAATAAGTGTTGCTGTTGTGGAAGATGATGAAAAAGTGCGGCGATACCTTGCTGAAAATATCCGTATGAATATGGACGTGGAAGAGGTTTGTGTATTTCAGAATGCGGAAGCTGCACTTACAGCATTAACCCAAAAACCTGCTGATATTGCATTGTTTGATATAGAGCTCCCCGGCATGAACGGTATTGAATGTATACGACGGTTAAAAATTATTCATCCCGGTATACAGTGTATGGTTTTGACTGTGTATGACAATGCAGATATTGTTTTTGATGCATTGAAAGCAGGAGCCATCAGCTATTTGTTAAAAACCACGCCGCCGGAAAAAATTATAGAAGCCATCAGCGAAGTGCAAAACGGCGGAAGCCCCATCAGCAGCCAGATTGCGCGCAAAGTGATAGAAGCATTTGCCATAAAAGAAAGAAAGAACGAGCATTTTCAATCGTTGAGCAGGCGCGAGCAGGAAATGCTGGAACAGCTGAGCAAAGGGTATCGCTATAAAGAAATTGCAGGGAAACTCTTTATCAGCATCGAAACCGTTCGCACACACGTCCGCCACATTTACGAAAAGCTGCAGGTAAACAGCAGAACAGAAGCATTGAAGAAAACAGGGCTGATTTAGTTTTATTTCATACTTACTTTACGCGAAGCAAATACTACTTTTTTCACATCGCCTCTCTTTATATAAGCGTATAATTTTACATTGTTTACAGACAAACAACATGAAGGTCTTTATTAGCCCGCTCCTGATATTATTGTGCCATTATACAATCTTTGCCCAACAAAGCAAACTGCAAATAGGCGCTGATGCCGATATTGTTTCAAAAATAGCAATGATCAAAAATGCTTTCCCCGATCTGATAAAAGCGTTTGGGACAAATGAACAGGCAGAAAGCTATGTTACAAACTACCAGTGCAATTTTATTATTGGCCATGCAGAAGTTACATTGCAAAAAAACAACAGCACTGCAGTGCAAACGCTGGAAATCACGTTTGACCACTATCATTATCTGGGAACAAATGCCAATTTCAAAGACTTCTTTCAGCAGCTCGTAAAAAATGTTCAGGCCGTTCTCGGCGATGCTTACGGCGTTACTGAGCCCCGCTTTAATGCTGAGCTTGATGAATTGGAATCTGTTTCTTTTTTCAATAAAAAATATTCTGAGTGTAATTCGCCCATTCTTGTTGAAGTAGATAATTACTACAAAAAAGGCGCTGTTATTCTTCGTATTGAAACAGGAAGAAAATAAAATACTACTTTTTTCACATTGTGCACAAATGCTGAAACGGGAGTTTTATCGTTAGTTATAAAACCATTTTTATGTATATAGTAGTAGTTCATCACATCAGCCATCCCGAAAAATTCTGGGATATTCTTTCTGCCAATCCTTCAATGCCCGAAGGCTTTGGCGTAAAAGCGGTATTACCCAATACAGATGGTTCAAAAGCGGTTTGCATCTGGCAGGCGCCGGATATAGCCTCTCTCAAAAAGCTGGTAAACGATACCGTAGGCGATTACAGCAGCAACAGCTTTATGGAAGTGGACGGGAGCAAGGCTTTCGGGCTGTCGTAGCAAAAAAGCATGGGCAGCATAAAGACAATCGGGGCAGGCGCCGCAGCAATATTTGTATTGCAAGTCATACGTGCGCAGGAAATTTTCACATTCAATTTTTTAAAGCTATGAGAAATATAATAATGACTATATCGCTGTGCATAATCGCAGCGACATTACATGCACAGATTCCCTTTCAGGACAATAATGGTAAGTACGGACTAAAGGATAATGACGACAATATCATCTTTCAGGGAAAATACGATCATATAGATACTTTCTCTACCGAAGGGCTTGCCGTGGTCAGATCAGGCCTCAAATATGGATTTATTGATAAAACGGGAAAAGAGATAATTCCGCCGGAATATAGTATCGCTTCCGGCTTTTCCGAAGGGCTTGCCGCCGTTGCAGTATTTGAAGGAAATGAAATTATATGGCGATATATAGATGCAACCGGCAGGGAAGCTATCGTATGTAACAGGAAAGGCATATTTGCCTATCCTTTTTCCGGCGGATTTGCAAGAATCCTGTTGAAAGATGAAAACAAATGGGGGCTTATAGATAAAGCAGGAAAGGAATTAGTACCTCCAAAATATGATGAGATAGGAGATTTTTCCGAAGGAATGGCGGCTGTAAAACTAAACGACAAATATGGCTACATAGATACAACAGGAAAAGAAGTAATTCAATGTAAATACAATTATGCAGGCCCCTTCCGCCTTGGCGGGGGACTTGTAATGACAAGTGATAACAAGATGCTTCATGTTGACAAAACAGGGAAGGAACATTCCGGAGAATAGCGAAACATAATCACAACCTGATTTAATAATATGTTCAAGAGCATAAAAGCCATTAGTCTTTTTTTCATAGCTGTTTTTTTCACAAGCTCCCTTACTGCACAATATGTTTCCATTTATAAAACAGATGCAAGCGGTAATACCGTATTAAAATCACAAGCTGAGCTGCAGGATGAATTGAGCAGATCTGCTCAGTCCGATAAAACCTATTTCCGCAATCAGCCGGAGAAAAACGATAATTCCGGATCAGATGAATTTAACCAGAGGATAAAAGAAGAAATGGAAAAAGATGCCGCCCAAAAGGCATTTTATGAAGTACTTGGCAGAAATTGTTTTCTGCATCTTGAAAAATCTGATGGTTTTGCCTGCTTCAAAAACAATTCGGGAAAAACTATTCTCGGAGGAGATTATGACTATGCTAAAGAATTGGTTGAAGATAAAAACGAACCATCAGCGTGGATAGTCGGTAAAAACGGGAAATACTCGCTTTATGGACGTAATGATACAGTAATGAACTTTAAGGCATCTGATTATAAATGGATAAGCAGGGTGTATCATGATTTAAATGGTATAGACTATTTTTTTCTGACAGGAGCCGATGATAAAATGGGGCTGCTTGAATGCAGCAGCTCGGAAATGCGCGGAGATATGCTGATTCCGGTAAGCTTTGATTCTATCGGGGTCCAATGGTATGATGCTGATAAACAAATTCCTGTTAAAAGCAACGGTAAATGGGGAATATGGGACTGTTCTGCCAATACCCTGGCGGCTCCCTGCATATATGATAGCATCAGCAGCAATCATGCCCTGGCATATAGCACGCTGTATGATTTTTTTGTAAAGAAAGACAATAAATGGGGCGTTTATAATGTGCAAAACAGAATGGAAATAATTCCTGCTCAATATGATAAAATAGCTTCCTGCAAATATTCGTTATCAGCCTATTCGCTCAACGCTTCAGGAGCGTATTCGATTAGCTATAATTTCCCGTCTTATGTTGGTATTACCGGAACCCGGAAAATTTATTTCGATCAGCAATTTAAAATTTATACACCGGGAGAAATACCATTTCCCTTTGAGAATTTCATTCTCCCCGATTGGGAAGAAGTGAAAGTTCCGGATGAAATAAAGCCACATAAGAAAAGCGAATGGCATTCATCAAAATTTATTGACTGCTTTTTTTCATTTGACACAATGAAAGGAATACTCATTGATAATACAGAACAATAGCCTGAAATAGGAAAGCATTAAAAAATAATCCCAATATGAAATCACATATTTTGATTCCCGTTTTTACTCTTGCGGCAATAAATATTTCTTTAGCGCAAAATACAATTTCAAAACCTGTCTATGTTTATGTAGTCGGCAAAGAGTATAATGAAGCCACAAAACATAATACAATTAAGTATTGGAAAAATGAAGAAGCTGTTACAGTAACCGATGGCGCATACAATGCAGAGCCTACAGCTATTTTTGTAACAGACAATAATGATGTATATGTTTCGGGCTATGAAACAAGAGGAAAAACAAACATTGCTCAATACTGGAAAAACAGCAGGCGCATTGCTTTAAGCGATGCCACTCAAAATGCAAAAGCCAATTCCATATTTGTTTCCGGCAACAATGTATATGTATCGGGAACCATAAATAATGAACCTGTTTTATGGAAAAATAATATTCCTCAAAAACTTCCTCTAAACGGAATTAAAAAAATTTCTATATCGTCTGTAATTGTTTCCGGCAGCGATGTATATGTATTCGGCAGCGGAAATAATGGCGAAAAAGATATTTTGCTGTACTGGAAAAACGGGACGCTTACTCAAATTACAGATAGCGCCAGCGCTTACGCACAATCGGCCTTTATTTCGGGAAATGATATTTATATCGCGGGCTTCAGGGAAATAGTAACAATACAAAACGGCGAAACCATGAGTAAAAGAAACATGGCTGCTTACTGGAAAAACGGAATCGTCCATCCGCTTAGCGATAGCCTTGACGCTATTGCACTTTCCATATATGTTTCGGGTAATGATGTGTATATAACGGGCGTGGCATCCGACGTGGAAAAAAATTTTTTCAGCGCCTTGTATTGGAAGAACGGAACGCTCGTTCCCGTCAGCCGCAGTGAAGATGCCGGGTTTAATTCAATTTATGTAGCAGGCAATGATGTGTATATGGCAGGCGGTATGCACCCGGAATTCAATGATCGTGCCATGTATTGGAAAAACGGGCAGGCAGTTCCCTTATCCGATGGCTCACATAATGCCGTTGCCATTGCCATAACAGTAAAATAAAAAACCCGTTATATAAAGGGCAAATTGTTTATTGAGACTTTTTGCATTACAGGTTACTGTAGAAATAAGAATTGTTGACCTTTTCCGGTACAATCATAAAAGAAAAATGCCGCAGATCATTGATTTTACAGCGTTTTATATCTTTTATATTGATAAGAGCGGAGAGAGAGGGATTCGAACCCTCGGTACAGTTGCCCATACAACGGTTTTCGAGACCGTCCCATTCGACCGCTCTGGCATCTCTCCTGAATAATGCTGTCCGTTTTGCCGGGATAAAAATACCCCGCTCCTGCGGGGCCATTGGTACATCAGCGGAGGGAGAGGGATTCGAACCCCCGGACCTGTTACAGTCAACGGTTTTCAAGACCGCCTCATTAAACCGCTCTGACATCCCTCCGCCGCAAAAATAACTTTGCAAATGATACTACCAAAATCAATTCGGGATTTTTTGAAATCTCTTTTGAAAAAGGAGAAAGTTGATGAAAGCTGAAAAACAATAAATACCGGAATACGCTCAATAAATTACTTCAACAAATCCAGCAACGCCCACATCTTTTTTCGCACATTATCTGAATCCCCGTCAAAATTATTTACGATAAATGCAAAAGTATATTCCCTGCCTGACCTGCTTTTAATAAATCCGGTATAAGAAACCACGCCACTGATAGAGCCACTCTTCATTTTGATGCCGTCTATCACGGGCAATGCATCATAAAATGAAGGAAACCACGATTGTTTTTTGGCAAATTGCAGTACGCTTGTCAATACAGTGGTTGTAATGCGATTGGCAGGGGAGAGACCGCTGCCATCTATAATATTCATTGCATAAGAATCAATTCCTTTATTGTTCCAGAATCGTTGGATAACAGCTACCCCGCTATCCGTAGAACCCGTTCCGGAATATTTATACGCCAGAGTTTTTAATAAAGCTTCACCATACAGATTGATACTCCTTTTTAAAAACCAATATACCATGCTGTCGAGAGTGGGCGAATAGTGTGTGTAAAATGTGTGCGGCAAATCAAAAGTTTTGTGAGCAGTTACCTCCTGAGCAGAAATATCTTCAACTGGTATATTCTTTAAGGAAGCTTCCAGCGTTTCGGCTAACTGTCTTCCTGGCCGGGGCATAGCGCCGCTGATGGTAAATGAATCTTCGTCCACAGGGATCGTTCCCCGCAGGGTACTATATTCACTAAACTGCGGAATGAAAATATAGCTGTTATCTCCTGTTCCTTTCGCAGCAGAAGTAGCTTCCATACTAAGCTTCAGACCGTCGACAAACGACGGCGTAGTGCCGGTTATACTTAGCGAATCCCCTATATTTTTCCCTGAATGCAAATGAAGATCATATTGATTTTCCCTCCAATTGAGCGCGCGGGCTCCCGCTCCGTAATAATTGCCGATATCTTCCCAAATCCAGCCGCCGGGAGTTGTTTCACCATTCCATAAGCTTTCATCTGCATACACATGCCCTGTAATTTCGTGTATGCCTTCACGTGAGATAGCGTCTGAAAATTCTTTTATTACCGCATCTTCCCCGGCTGACGAATACCGCCAGCTTCCCAGCGTGGGATCCCCGCTTCCTTTAATGATAATATCGCCGTTCAACGTTCCATTTATGATTGTTCCTGTATATGCCAGGGACGTCGCATATTTATAATCATGGCCCAGCAATTCAAAAGCAGCGGAAGCGGTAATCACCTTTTGACAACTGGCCGGCGCAAGGCCCATCTCCGGATGTATGGCTGTAATTTTTTTGCCGGAGTTATCAATAACCAGCAGGCTTATCGATGCGTGCTTGAAAATTTTTTCGGCTGCAAATTTTTTATAAGCAAGATTGAATGCTTTTTCATTTTGTGCAAATAAGTGAAAGGAGAACAGAATAGCTGTTACAAAAAGTAATGTTTTCAAAAGATGTTTTTTTCAAAACTAAAGATTAATGTGAAAGCATCCATAATATATCAGGCAGAATATTACCCTGCGTCATTACTTTTGCTGCATGAAAAATATTTATGCAAGTATTGTCACCATCGGAGATGAGCTATTGATAGGCCAGGTAATAGACACCAACAGTGCATGGATAGCGCAACAGCTGAATACGGCCGGGATAGCGGTGAAGCGGCGCGTTGCAATTGGCGATAACCGGGAGGATATTATAAAAATGCTGGATGATGAAAGTAGGATGGCGGATATCATATTGATTACAGGCGGACTGGGGCCCACTTCTGATGATATTACCAAAAAAGTGTTGTGCGATTATTTCGGCGGCAGGCTGGTAGTGAATGAGGAAGCATTGTCGAACGTAAAATATTTATTTGAAAACATTTTTAAAAGGCCTGTTACCGGAATCAACCTGCAACAGGCGGAGGTGCCTGACGTCTGTGAAGTGATTCAAAATAAAAGAGGCACCGCACCGGGAATGGTTTTTCAAAAGGATCATATCATTTATATCAGTATGCCGGGAGTTCCCTATGAAATGAAAGGAATGGTAGAAGATTCAGTAATCCCGCTGCTGAAACAAAAATTCAATTTGCCGGTTATAGAGCATCGTACGTTATTAACTGCGGGCATTGGTGAATCGGCCCTTGCCGAAATGATACAGGATTTTGAAACGGCTTTGCCGGAAAATGTAAAGCTTGCCTACCTGCCTGCATACGGCATGGTACGGCTTCGTTTGTCTGCCGGCGGGTTTGATATGGCTTCAGTTCAAAACAAGGTGGATGCGTTGTTTGAAAGCCTGAAAAACCGTACTAAAGATTATCTTGTTACAGATGTAGACGATAGTTTGCAGGTGGTAATTGGTAAATTATTAACCGCAAGGAATAAAACAGTGGCCACTGCCGAAAGCTGCACGGGTGGCTATATTGCACATTTGATCACTACGGTGCCGGGTTCATCGAAATATTATGAGGGCAGCATTGTGAGTTATTCTTATGGTATAAAAGAACGGCTGCTTGACGTGCACGAAAAAACGCTGGAGAACTACGGTGCCGTAAGTGAAGAGACCGTTGTTGAAATGCTCGACGGTTTACTGGAACGAATGAATACTGACTATGGAATTGCAGTTTCCGGAATAATGGGACCTGACGGCGGTACGCCCGAAAAGCCCGTAGGCACTGTGTGGATGGCTGCCGGCGATAAAAAGAATTATCGCACCCAAAAAATCAGCTTACGGTTTAATCGCGAACGCAACATAGAGGTGACGGCTGCGATTGCATTGAATTTTCTCAGAAAATTTATCGTGGAAAATTAAGATAATGATTGCAGGAAATTTGTGGATGCAGTCAGGCTGGCCCGTCGTTTATTTTAATCAATAAAAATATTTGCATGAAAAATATCTGTTCCTTCCTCGTTTTACTATTTAGCGCTATTTGCATACATGCCCAATCTGATTTCATTCAAAATGTATATGCAAGAAATTATGTAAACCTCGATGGACGGTGGCACTACATTATTGATCCTTATGAAACGGGCTTTCGGGGCTTCCAGGGCGCAACGGCAGATGAGAATAATCAACTGGGCGGTTTTTTTGAAAATCAGCGGCAGCAATCAAAATCAGAGCTGATTGAATACGATTTTGATGCTTCTCCAACATTAAATGTTCCCGGTGACTGGAATTCACAAAACGATCAGCTATTGTATTATGAAGGAACTATCTGGTATGAACGCGACTTCAATTTTTATCCGCAACCCGGCAAAAGATATTTTTTAAGATTTAATGCTATCAATTACGAGGCCTACGTTTCATTGAACGATAAAAAGCTGGGCGTACACGCAGGCGGATTTACACCTTTTGAATTTGAAGTAACCAATCAGTTAAACAATGGTAAAAATTTTATTGTTGTTAAAGTAAATGATACGCGCAAAAAAGAAAATGTACCCACCGACAATTTCGATTGGTGGAATTATGGAGGCATCACAGGAGATGTGCTGCTGGTAGAGGAGCCATCAACATTTATCAGGGATTATAAAATTCAGTTGGCAAAAAATAATTTGAAAAGAATAGAAGGTTATGTACAATTAGACGGCGAAAAGCTGTCACAACAAATAAAGGTTACCATTCCGGAAACCGGCTTGCAAACAACTATAAGCGCCGGTGCAGATGGTAAAGCCAGCTTTTCTATCCCGGTAAAAAAACTAATATATTGGTCACCGGAGAATCCAAAGTTGTATCCTGTTTCAATAGCAACTGACAACGATACAGTAAACGATGAGATTGGTTTCCGAACGATTGAAGCAAAAGAAACTGACATCTTATTAAATGGTAAACCTGTTTTCCTCCGGGGCATTGCCTTGCATGATGAAAATCCACTTATTCCGGGAAGACCCAGGAATAGTAGTGATTGCAGCATGTTATTAAGCTGGGCGAAGGAGCTCCAATGCAATTTTATTCGCCTGGCACATTATCCGCACAATGAAGAAGAATCGCATTTGGCAGATTCAATGGGCTTATTGCTGTGGGAAGAGGTGCCTGTATATTGGACGATCGACTGGACGAATGATTCTACCTTAAAGAATGCGCAACATCAAATAACCGATTTAATTCAGCGTGATAAAAACCGTGCGAGCGTGATCGTTTGGTCAATCGGTAATGAAACGCCCGATATTCCCGAAAGAGAAAAATTCATGGAAGCCATGGCCGATACTGCGCACGCGCTGGATGACTCGCGATTGGTTTCTGCGGCGCTCCTTACAAGAACAAAGGATGATTCTGTTTTTGTGGATGATCCTTTGGGGAAAAAATTAGATATAGTAAGCTTTAATGAATACTATGGATGGTATGGCGGCGGCATGCCGTGGGAGATAAATAAATTCAATTTTACCATTCCATATCAAAAACCTGTTGTGATAAGTGAATTGGGCGCGGGCGCATTGGCTGGCTTCCATGCAGATTCTGCAACGCGTTTCAGTGAAGAATACCAGGAATGTTTTTATAAAAATCAAATGCAATTAATAAGTAAAGTTCCCAATCTCAAAGGAATGACTCCATGGATTCTGGTTGATTTCAGGTCTCCCAAAAGAATGAGTCCCGAATACCAGGAGGGCTGGAACCGTAAAGGATTGATATCCGAAACAGGACAAAAGAAAAAAGCATTTTTTGTATTACGGAATTTTTATTTGAAAAAGCGGCAGGAATATGCTGCCGGGTCTGAATAAAACCGGTAGCTAAATGCCCCTCGGGGTGTCGTTTGTAATTACCGCTTAACTTAACCTTTTTGTGTAATTTTGGGCTTTACGATTTCGTTAAATAATTAAAAGAAATTTATGAGCCTTGTTGATCTGATAATGCCCAAGCTGGGAGAAAGCATCATGGAAGCCACGATATTAAAATGGCTCAAAAAACCTGGTGACAAGGTAGCGCAGGATGAATCTGTTCTGGAAATTGCCACCGATAAGGTGGATAGCGAGGTGCCTTCCACCACAGACGGTGTTATTGCTGAAATTCTTTATAAAGAAAATGATGTGGTGCCAGTTGGAAAAGTAATAGCAAGAATTAAAACAGGAAGTGAGGCTACGACTGCGCCGGCACAGCCTGTTAATAATGCCCCTTCCAGGAAGCAGCAGGAATACGAAGACGCTAATCTTGTGGAAGAAATTCCTTATCAGCCTTCACAAAAAGTATCCGCCAATAATCATTCTTCGTCTATACGCTTTTACTCACCGTTAGTTTTGAATATTGCGGCCAGCGAGGGTATCTCCATGAGTGAGCTGGAAGCTATTGAAGGTACAGGGCAGGATGGGCGCGTGAGCAAGAAAGATATTATGATGTATTTGGACAAAAGAAAGGGCGGTGCACCGGCAACTCATAAAGTGGCGGAATCAACCGCGCATACTGATGTTCATGAAGTTCCTGCTGCTTCATCCCAACAGGAATATGCAGCACCGGTTGCTTATGCCGGCAATGTGGAGATCATCGAAATGGATCGTATGCGCAAGATGATCGCAAAGCACATGACGGAGAGCAAACGAATCAGCGCACACGTTACCAGCTTTGCCGAATGCGATGTTACCCATATGGTTTTGTGGCGCGAAAAAATTAAGAAGGACTTCGAGCAGAGAGAAGGAGAGAAGATCACCTTTACTCCGCTGCTTATTGAAGGAATAATAAAATGTATTAAAAGATATCCTTTGCTCAACAGCAGTGTGGATGGCGACAGGATCATTGTAAAAAAAGATATCAATATCGGCATGGCTACTGCGTTGCCCACGGGTAACCTGATCGTGCCGGTTATAAAAAATGCAGATCAATTAAATCTTACGGGCCTTACCAAGCAGGTAAATCACCTTGCCAATGCTGCCCGTACCAATAAGCTAAAACCCGACGACACCTCCGGCGGAACATTTACACTTACTAATGTTGGAACATTTGGCAGCATTATGGGTACGCCTATTATCAATCAGCCGCAGGTGGCTATTATGGCCGTCGGCACTATTAAAAAACGGCCGGTCGTAATCGAAACAGAACAGGGCGACAGCATTGCCATCCGCCACATGATGTACATTTCTCTAAGCTATGATCATCGTATCATTGATGGTGCATTGGGCGCCACATTTTTGAATGCAGTTGCAAAGGAGTTTGAGAATTTTGATTCAAAACGCAGTGTGTGAATTTACGATTTACGATTTCGTTGTCACCTAATTGAGTAAAATGACTTTAAATGAAATGCTGAAAAGGACGAAACAATTTTCAGTTGATTGCGGTCACCTCATAGCAAGTCTGGATAATAATATTATTAACAAAGCGTATAGTGGACAGCTGATCAGGTCAAGCAGTTCGGCTGGGGCTAATTATCGCGCAACAAAAAGAGCAAAATCAAAAGCAGATTTTATAAATAAGTTGAAGATTGTCGAAGAAGAAATTGATGAGTCGTTGTTTTTTCTTGAGCTGATTGTGGAGTTCAATAAGAGTAAAAGAGATAAGATCGCCATGTTATATCGGGAAGGTGAAGAACTTCTGAAAATAATTGTCGCTTCAATAAAAACTCTTCGAAAGAAGTAAGCCACTGTTGTCTTAAGAGCTCTCCAAATCGTAAATCATACTTCGTAAATCGTACATATTTACACTTCCTCCCTCCACTTATCTCTCTCCTCCGGGCTGAATTTCCACGGAGCAAAGTTGTTTTCGATATTGCTGAACATGGTGTTCCATTCCGCGGGAGCGCTGCTTTCTTCCATTATCAAAGAGCGCCGTAGTTGAAAAATTATATCAAGAGGGCTGATGCTTACGGGGCATTCTTCCACGCATGCATTGCAGGAGGTACAGGCACGTAATTCTTCTTCGGTTATGTAATTATGCAGGAGTGTTTTTCCATCGTCTTTAAAAGTTCCGTTTGCTTTAATGTTTCTTCTTATTTCTTCTGCCCGGTCTCTTGTGTCCATCATGATCTTTCGCGGGTTGAGCGCTTTTCCGGTAATGTTTGCAGGGCATGCAGCGGTGCACCTGCCGCATTCGGTGCAGGTGTAAGCGTCCATTAAATTTTTCCAGCTCAGATCAAAAATATCTTTGGCGCCAAATTGCTGTACCGGCGCTTCATTGCCGGCAGGCGCCAGCTCAGGTTGAAAAATATACAATACTTCCTTTTGCACATTTTCCATATTCGTCATCTTTCCTTTGGGTTGCAGTGGCTTGTAATATGCATTGGGAAACGCGAGTAAGATGTGAAAATGTTTGCTGTACGGCAGATAATTGAGAAAAGCGAAAATACCTGTAATATGCAGCCACCAGCAGGTTCGTTCTATGCAAATCAAAGAAGACGGGGACATACTTTGCATATATGGCGCCAGCCATCCTGATAAAATGAAACGCCCGTGATCTATGTAGTGCGGATTACCTTGTAATTGCAGCGCCCGGTCTGCGGAGTTCATGGTTAGAAACAAAGACATCAGGATAATTTCCGTAATCAGGATCAGGTTGGCATCTGTTCTGGGCCATCCGTCCAGCTCATGCTTCATGAACCGCTTTACTTTTAAGATATTTCTGCGTATCAGAAAAATCACGCAGGCTGCCAGCACAAGAATCGCCAGCATCTCAAAGAAGTCGATCACAAATGTATAAAAGCCGCCAAGCGGTCCGGCAAACAGGCGATGCGTGCCGAATATCCCGTCAAGTATGATTTCCAGCACTTCTATATTGATGATAATAAAGCCTGCATAAATGAAAAAATGCAGGATGCCCACGAGCGGGTAGCGGAACATTTTTTTTTGCCCCAGTGCAAGCAGCAATACATTCCTCCATCTTTCCCTGGTATTTCCTGAAATGTCTTCATCGCGGCCCAGGCGTATATTGCCGGTGATTTCTCTTACTTTTTTTGAAAATAAAAAAACAGCAACCGCGGCTAAAATGATAAAAGCAATTTGCTGAACGATCTGCATAAGAAAGATATTTGCTAAGTTAATGGTTTGAATTGTTTTATTTTAGCAGCGGGTGATTATTTATTTTGAATAAAAATGGCACTATGACGGTTGATACAAATATCCTTTCTGCTGAGGCGGCTCAGAAGAAACTGCAGCGAATGGCATTCGAGATACTGGAGAGAAATGCCGGTGAAAAGAAAATAATTCTTGCGGGTATTAAAGACAGCGGCATCATCATTGCAAATATTATCCGGTCATTTCTTGCGGAGGTTTTTAAAGGAAAAATATCAGTTATTGAAATCGATATTGACAAGCAAAATCCCAAAAATGTGAAATTGTCTTCCAATGAAAAACTGGACGATGCCGTGATCGTGATCGCAGATGATGTTGCCAATTCAGGAAGAACTTTACTATACGCTTTAAAACCGTTTCTTGAGTTTTATCCGAAAAAAATTCAAACGCTGGTATTAGTGGAGAGAAGTTATAAACAGTTTCCTGTATCGCCGGATTATGTTGGGATGTCGGTATCTACGGCAGCCAACGAAATTATTATCGTTGAAACGAAAAATGGTAAAGTAACAGGGGCGGGGTTGGCATAAACCAAACGTCATTTGTCAATAGCTACGAACCTCCGGAAAATCATACATTGACTAATTGACCTATGACTATTGTCCTCTTTCAAAATACGATCCAATGCCCTTTAAAGCTCCCGTTGGAAAACTCCAGTGCAGGTGCGGGAAATTTTAAAATGCTTAATACAAAGAACACCGCTCTCCATCCTTTTTTCTTCGTCCTGATTTTGGTGAAATCAACATCCGGTGATAAATACCACTGGCGATAGCGTTTGATATCCGTCCGGTTGAAGGTGATATTCCCATTGTTGTCATAAGCAATATTATTTCTTGCTCCAAACATTCCCTCGGCGCCATAGCCAACAGCCACCGATAGCCAGCGCGGCAATTTTGAATCCGGGAAAAATGACCGGATGTTAGCGCTCCACCAGTAGCTCTGCGCATTGTAATCTTTAATGAATCGTTCTATTTCCGTACTTCCAAAGAGCTGGTCCGCCCTTTTATCCAAATCTGCTTCGCCATAATTTTTCCGGTGAAAAGAAAATTTGAATTTGATTCGCTGGTCGTCCCACGCAAGTTCCTGTGAAATGAACATGCCCGAGCCGACAATATTTGCGGTAAAATCTCCCACGCTAAATCCCCATTGCGATGAAAAGCCATCTAATACTTCAATGACGGATTGATACGCCACGCCGCTCAGCCCGCCAATCCAGATTCTTTGCTTGCGTGAGAGCCCGGCCCAGCGCCAAAGCTCCGCGCTTACCCTGCTTTCTGTGTACGCACTATAGGCATGGCCCACCTTATCTACCTGCAGCCATTCAGCATCGTCATTAAAAAAATGAAACCCCGATCTTGGGTAATGGGCATACCATTCTGCATTGAGCCCCACTAAAGCACCGCCATAGCCAAGGATGTTTGCTGCGGTCACAAGCCGTACTCTTTTTTTATTGTAAGGATAAATGGTGTGCTCAGTGAAAGTATCAACATTATTTTTGGGATAAATGGAATCGTACGGCGCCGCATGGATATTTTGAGAATTTGCAGCCTCGCAAAAAAATAACAAGTTTGCAATAAAAATAAAAAGTACACGATTGCTGTAGTTTTGCAGCTTAAACATCAAACAAAAATACACGGAAACAAGATTGCCGGATTTAAATAATCAAAATTGAATACCTTCAAATCATAAACAGAAACTATGGAAGCAAAAACTCAAAGCAGGATCAATGAGTGGCTGAATGGAAATTACGATGAAGCTGCTAAAAATGAAATACGCAGGCTGCAGAAGGAAGATGTAACGCAATTGGAAGATGCATTTTATAAAGACCTTGAATTTGGAACCGGGGGGCTGAGGGGCATCATGGGGGTTGGCACCAATCGTATGAATCGCTACACTGTTGGTATGGCTACGCAGGGGTACGCCAATTATTTAAAGAAAAGTTTTCCTGAAGTAAAAGTGGCCATCGCTCATGATTCGAGAAATAACAGCCGTGAGTTCGCAGAGATCACTGCAAACATTTTTGCAGCCAATGGTATTAAAGCTTATTTGTTCGAATCACTGCGACCCACGCCGGAGCTGAGCTTTGCCATACGTACCCTGGGCTGCCAGGGAGGCGTGGTTTGTACGGCCTCCCATAATCCCAAAGAATATAACGGCTATAAAGCATATTGGAATGACGGCGCCCAGTTGGTTCCTCCTCACGATAAAAATGTGATTGCCGAAGTAGAAAAAATAAAAAGCCTGGATGATGTAAAATGGAAAGGCAATGAAAGCAATATTACTATTATCGGTAAGGACATTGATGATCAATATATAAAAATGGTGAAGAGCCTGAGCATTGATCCGGCAGCGTGCAAACGGCAACATAATTTGAAAATCGTATATACTCCTATCCACGGATCGGGTATAATGCTGGTACCACAGGCATTGCAGGCATTTGGTTTTGATAATGTTCATATTGTGGAAGAGCAGAAGAAACCGGATGGAAACTTTCCGACGGTCGGTTATCCCAATCCCGAAGAAAAAGAGACCATGAGTATCGGGCTGGCCAAAGCAAAAGAGCTGGATGCCGATATTTTATTGGGCACTGACCCCGACGCAGATCGTGTAGGCATTGGCGTTAGAAATAACAAAGGCGAATGGGTATTGATGAATGGTAACCAGACAGCGCTCCTCGTATTCAGCTACATCATGGAAGCAAGAAAACAAAATGGTCTTGCAACGCCTCAGGATATGGTCATCAAAACGATAGTCACTACTGATATGATTGATGAGATAGCCAGGGCAAAAGGCATCATTTGTCATAATGTGCTCACCGGGTTTAAATGGATCGCGGAAATGATCAGGGAAAAAGAAGGGAAGGAAAATTATGTAGTAGGAGGCGAAGAAAGCTTTGGGTTAATGATCGGCGACAAGGTGCGTGATAAAGACGCCGTAAGCGCAGTAGCGCTCATTTGCGAAATGGCTGCGGTGGCCAAAGACCAGGGAATGACGTTATTCAACAAGCTGGTTGATCTTTACGTACAATATGGATGCTATAAAGAAGAGCTTATTTCAATAACGAAGAAGGGAATGAACGGCACAAAAGAAATTGCCGATATGATGAAGAGCTACCGCGATAATCCGCCAAAAGAAATAGCCGGAAGCCCGGTGACTGAATTGTACGATTACAGCGTGCAGGAAAAGACCGATTTGAAAACCGGTAAAAAAGAAAAGCTCGGTTTGCCGAAAAGCGATGTATTGCAATTCATTACGGAAGACGGGAGTAAGATTTCTGCAAGGCCAAGTGGCACGGAGCCCAAGATCAAGTTTTATTTCAGCGTACATACCCCGCTGAAAAGCGCTGCCGCCTATGATGAAACAGATAAAAAGCTGTCGGAAAAAATTCAAAGGATTATTGCCGCAATGGGGCTGAAGTAGTAAGATGAATAAACTTGATGGTAGGTGCTTTTGCTTCTTTGGATGAAACTATCCTGAATTTTTTATAAATTGGGTTTAAAAATATAAGCATGATACATTTCAACGATTTAAAAGCAGGGGATTATGTGCTTGCCAAAAGTGACGGGGAGGAGTGGGCCGGCGAGGTAACCGATTTCAATTACAATGAAAAGGAAATCGCCGTCTTCAACGGCATTCAGGATTTTTGGTTCAGCCAGGAAGATTTATACCCGCTGCCGCTTGATGAGAAACAATTGCTGAGACTGAACTTTAAGAAACACGTCAATGAGGACGGTTCTGTAAAATACATGAAAGGAGCGTTCAGGGTTCAGACGCCGAAACAAGATGAATTCTCTCATTTTGAAATATGGTACAGGGACGAAAAGAGGATCATAAACAATCCCATTTCTGTGCACCGTCTGCAAAATCACTATCTTGATATGACAAAGGTGCACCTGACAGATGAAGAGATTTGACCCACGACGGGTTGTCCCGTGCAAGCCTTAAGGCCCGTTATCCACAGTATCTTGATAATTACCGCACTTAAACCAGTTGCGGCCGCAGGCATTTTAACCCTTTTTTTGTGAAATTAAAAATTTTAGGCCTATCTTTGCGCACCCAAAATAAATATGGCCAAGCAAGCACTAATAAAACAAGACGGAACCATCCTGGAAGCCTTATCCAATGCGATGTTCAGGGTGAAGCTTGAAAACGGACATGAAATTTTGGCTACCATCTCCGGAAAAATGCGGATGAATTACATCAGGATTTTGCCGGGAGACAAGGTAGGCGTGGAGATGAGCCCTTACGATTTATCAAGGGGCCGCATCATTTTCAGATACAAATAAGGTGTCAAAATATAAACAGTGAAACAATGAAAGTCAGGGCAGCAATAAAAAAGAGAAGTGCAGACTGCAAGATCGTAAGGCGAAAGGGCAAGTTATACGTGATCAATAAAAAGAATCCCCGCTTTAAACAAAGACAGGGATAATTTCAAAAAATATCAAAATCAAAATACAGGAACCAGATTGATATGTGAGATTTGGTCTTTGGAATTTAAACTTAAAAAAATATGGCTCGTATTGCCGGTATAGATTTACCTAAGAACAAAAGAGGAGAGATTGGCCTCACCTATATATATGGTATCGGAAGATCTTCCGCAAGATATATTTTAGACAAAGCAAATGTTAATTACGACAAGAAAGTGAATGACTGGACTGACGATGAGCAAACCGCAATTCGTAATATCATCACGGGAGAATTCAAAACTGAGGGTGCCCTGCGCAGTGAGGTGCAGACCAATATTAAACGATTGCTTGATATCGCTTGTTATCGTGGATTAAGACATCGTAAAGGGTTGCCCGTGCGCGGTCAGCGTACCCGTACCAACAGCCGTACCCGTAAAGGAAAACGTAAAACGGTGGCTGGTAAAAAGAAAGCACCCAAGAAATAATTGACGCGTTCAATAAATAAGGCTTGTATTTCGAATCTCAGCCCGGATCTTCTTAAGCCTGAGGGAGGGTCGGTTCGGTTCCGGTACACCGGAAAAATTTTTAAAGATTACCTATCAGTACAATTATGGCAAAAGCAACAAATGCAAAAGCTACCAGTGTAAAGGCGGCCGCTAAAAAAAGAATCGTAAAAGTAGACGCCGCCGGAGATGCACACATCGTAGCAAGCTTCAACAACATTATTATCAGCTTAACCAACAAACAGGGGCAGGTTATTTCCTGGTCATCTGCGGGCAAAATGGGTTTCAGGGGTTCTAAAAAGAATACTCCTTATGCGGCTCAAATGGCAGCTGCTGATGCAGCCAAAACTGCGTTTGATGCAGGTTTAAAGCGTGTGGATGTATATGTAAAAGGCCCGGGCTCCGGAAGGGAAAGCGCCATCAGGTCCATTTCGCAGTCTGGCATTGAAGTAGTAATGATAAAGGATGTAACTCCGCTGCCCCATAACGGTTGCAGGCCTCCTAAAAAAAGAAGAGTATAACAAGGTACGATGTGAGATGTACAATGTTGGACGTTATCAATCACCAATCGTACGTCAGATATCGTATATCATTTCATAACACGGGTGCATCATTGATTTTAGATTTTTACTGATGATGTACCGGCACTAAAAAATCAAATAATATGGCTCGTTACACAGGTCCAAAAACAAAGATCTCCAGGATTTTTGGAGAGCCCATTACAGGCAATGGGAAATGGTTGACAAAAAACAGCAATCCTCCGGGTATGCATGGTGCAGCGCGCAAGCGTAAAAGCCTTGGAGAATATGCATTGCAGCTTCGCGAAAAGCAAAAAGCCAAGTACACCTATGGCGTTTTGGAAAAACAATTCCGCAACACATTTGTAGAGGCATCCAGGCGCAAAGGCGTTACAGGTGAAAACCTGATCAAGCTGCTCGAAGCACGCCTCGACAATACCGTTTTTCGCATGGGCATTGCGCCCAGCCGCCAGGCGGCAAGACAATTGGTATCGCATAAGCATATCACGGTAAATAACCAGGTGGTAAATATTCCTTCTTACACTTTGAAACCAGGCGATATCGTGGGCTTAAAAGAAAGCTCTGCTGCGAAAACATCAATCACGGCAAACTTTCGCCCCAAGAACCCAAAGTTCAACTGGGTAGACTGGAGCGAAGGAACCCTGCAGGGAACTTTTATCTCTTATCCCGAGAGAGAAAGCGTTCCTGAAAACATTAAAGAGCAGCTCATAGTGGAATTGTACAGCAAATAACGGATAAGCGTACACGAACCTGAGCGATTCAAATCAATTTAAAACAAATCAAAAACAAAATAAAAAATGGCCATTTTAAATTTTGTAAAACCTGACAAAATCGTTCTCCAAAAAAGTAACGATTTTGAAGCACAATTCGAATTTCGTCCTTTAGAGCCCGGGTATGGCGTTACCATAGGTAATGCACTGCGCAGGGTGCTGTTGAATTCACTGGAAGGGTATGCGATTGTTGGAATCAACATCGTGGGCGCCGACCATGAGTTTGCTACCATAAAGGGCGTTACAGAAGATGTTACTGAAATTATCCTTAACCTGAAACAGGTGCGTTTTAAAAAGAAGGTAGATCATGAAGTGAATACCGAAAAGATCAGCCTTATTCTCAAAAACAAATCGGAATTCACCGCCGCAATGATCGGAGAGGCTTCTCCTTCATTCCAGGTAATGAATCCTGAATTGCTGATCTGCACCATGGATCCTTCGGCTAAGCTGGAAATAGAAATTACGATTGGCAAGGGCCGCGGTTATGTGCCTGCAGAAGAAAACAGGGAAAAGAGCTCCCACTTTGGATACATTCCTATCGACTCTATTTATACGCCTATCAAAAATGTAAAATATAGCATCGAAAATACCCGCGTGGAGCAAAGAACCGACTTTGAAAAGCTGGTAATGGAAGTGGTTACTGACGGTACTATTCATCCGGAAGAAGCGGTAAAGCAGGCTTCCCGGATTTTGATTCAGCACCTGATGATCATTACAGACGAGAATATCACATTCGACAGCAAGGAAGAAAAGAAAGAAGATCTTGTGGATGAACAAACGTTACAGCTTCGTAAGATACTGAAGACCCCGCTGGAAGACCTTGATCTTTCTGTAAGAGCATTCAACTGCCTGAAAGCTGCAAAGATCAATTCTCTCAGTGAGCTGGTTCAGTACGAACAGGAAGATCTGATGAAGTTCAGAAATTTCGGACAGAAGTCTTTGAGCGAAATCGAGCAGGTATTGAATGAAAGGGGGCTGGGCTTCGGAATGGATCTTAGTAAATTAAAGCTCGACGACGAGTAATAATTTGAAAATTTGAAAATGAGCAAATTTGAAAATGCTGCTCATTACTATCAGGTTTTCGCAACATATAATTTTATAATAGTCCTGTAATTCCTGACACGGTACAGGATGTAAAATAACAGTCATGCGTCACGGAGATAAAATCAATAATTTAGGAAGAACGGCAAGTCATAGGAAAGCATTATTAAGCAACCTTGCCTGCCAGCTGTTTCAGCACAAAAGAATTGTAACTACGCTGGCCAAGGCCAAGGCTTTGCGCCCTTATGTAGAGCCATTGATCACCAAATCAAAAGATAATACTACGCATCAGCGTCGTCTTGTTTTCAGCCATTTGCAGGATAAAGAGGCAGTGAAAGAGCTGTTTGATGTGATCAGCCCGAAAATAGCATCGCGTCCCGGAGGATATACACGTGTTATTAAGCTCGGAAAACGGGCCGGTGATAGCTCAGAGCTTGCGCTGATAGAATTGGTAGATTATAACGAAGTATATACGAAAGGTAAAGGTGAAGCTGCTACCCGCGGAAAGAGAACCCGCAGGGCAGGGGGACGTAAAAAAGGAGGGTCGGAAGAAACTGCAGCTGCTGCTGCACCAGCTGAAGCAGTTGAAAAGCCTGCAGCAAGGGCATCTTCACATAAAAGTGATGATCTTACCAAAATTGAAGGCATTGGGCCCAAGGCCGCCGAAGCATTAACTCACGGCGGAATAGCAACGTTTGCTCAATTGGCATTAAGCAAGCCCGAGGCCATAAAAGAAATTTTAGAAAAATCCGGAGGCCACTTTAATGCATTGGATCCTGCTACCTGGCCGGAGCAGGCCGAACTTGCTGCTGCCGGAAAATGGGATGAGTTGAAAGAGCTGCAGGATAAGCTTATTGGGGGAAGAGAAAAATAAATGAAAGATTGTTCTAATCGTAAATGTCCTGCTTAGTCAGGACATTTTTTTTACGTAGATTATTCAATTTTTCTAAAAATTCAATAATTCATGTAAAGGCACATCTAAAGACTCTGCAATTTTTTTTAAAGTGCAGATGGTAACATTCAATTGTCCTCTTTCAACACGACCAATTTGTTCGGCGTGATTATCCATTCGCATTGCAAGATCAAACTGCGTTAACCCTTTCGTCTTACGAAGTGAAGCAATATGCTTTCCCAATTGTTTTAAAAACTCTTTATCATAAATATTTTGCACACTGCAAGTGCAACAATTAAAATAATTTTTTCAAGAACATATATGTTCTATTGCAAAAAACCTTTACATTTACATTGAGAGAATTTTTCATCTGACTTTATAAGAGAAGAATTCAACACATATTTGCCCAATGTAGTAAAAGATTATAGTACGCTGCACAGCATTTGGTTAACCAAAGCCACGCAAAGTATTATAGGAGGCACTGTAATGCGGGCACGCTTCGTAATATAGCTGGCTATAATAGAAAAGGCGTTTCACTATTAGGCATCAGTGAAACCGTAGAGAAAATAGGCTTTCGTACAAGGAGCGAGCGGCTTACTACCGGGCAATTAAAACAGTATGGATCCCATGCAGCTACGTAACAGGCAGGCTGTTTTGTGGATTATAAATTTATCAATTATCTTTAGTACTCTTCTAACTGAATAACCCACCCACTGAAGGAATATTATAAACGGCTCTGTTTATAAAAGGAGTTAGTGTGCAATTAGGTTGATAATTCCAACGCAGGCTTTATGTACTGATTAAACATATATCTCTATGTCCCTACACAACCATTTAATGAGGTTACAACAAGCTGACTCATTGATACAAAGGAAAGCTACCGGCAATGCTATGAGCTTCGCAAAAAAACTAAACCTTTCCAGATCGATGCTATACGAATTTTTAGACGAAATGAAAAAGCTTGGTTGCCCGGTGAAATATTCCCGTCAGGAGAAAACATTTTATTATACTGAACCAGTAAAACTAACTCTCGATTTATTCGTGAAAGAAATGGATAAAAGAGAGTTGAAAAAAATTACCGGGGGTAAAAATTTAAAAGTTCTTCATTTGTCCGATTATATTGGACAAACGGATAATAATTTTACATAGTAATTATTTCTTGCCCCTTATGCGAGAAAATTTCAACACATATCTTCCCAATGTGGCAAATGCATACATATATCATCTTGGGATAAACCTAAGTAAAACCACGCTGAACAGGTATCTCACAGAAAATCCATACTACCCGAGCCTATATTCGCTGAGCAGTTTGTGCGACCGCTTCAATATACCTTATGAGGCAGTAAGTGTGGAAAAGGAACATTTTGAAGAATTGCACCCTCCTTTTATTGCATATGTAAGAAGTCTTCCTACAGGAAAAGACTTTGTATTGGTGACAAACACAAATAACGGAAACGTAAATTATATAGCCGGAGACAGGAAAGAAAAGCAAGTGCCAAAGAAAAAATTTCTTAGTGAATGGGAACAGGTCGCTTTCATAATGAGGAAAACCGAATTATCAGGTGAAAAGGATTTTGCAGCAGTAAGAAAAAATGAAATTGCGAAAACAAATAAGAGAGCCCTTTCTATTTTATCGGCCATTTTTACATGTGCAGTTATATTCTATCTCTTTTTAAATTCTGTTACCGCAAATTTTTTATGGCCTGCCGCTTCATTACTGGCTATCAAACTGGCTGGACTTACTTTCGCAGTTTTATTACTGGTTTATGAAATAGATTCAGACAATACATTGGTAAAGAACATCTGTTCAGTTTCAAAAAGGACGAATTGCGATGCCGTATTGCATAGTAAAGCATCCAGAATTTTAGGAATGAATTGGAGCGAAGTTGGATTCTTTTATTTCAGCTCTACGTTTTTGTTGCTTTTATTTCCGGGGCTGCTATTTACAGATAAAATATTTCTTATTGCCTTTGCCAATTGCTGCGCCGCCCCATATATTCTGTTTAGCATATATTATCAATCGAAGGTAGTAAAACAATGGTGCCCGTTGTGCCTCGGTGTTCAGGCAGTTTTATTGGCAGAGCTGATTTGGGGCATCATAAATTTCTGGCAACATTCTTTCCTGCCTGATTTATCATTCCCGGCACTTTACCTTTTACCTTTCACTTTACTTCTTTTGCCAATAGTACTTTGGTACACCGTTAAACCAATTTTACTGAAGGCAAAAGATGAACCCGCTTATGAGGCGGCATACAAAAGATTATTATATAACCCGGAAACATTTAATTCACTATTGCAGCAGCAGCCCGCCGCTCCGGCAGGATATGAAAGCATTGGTATCACCATCGGCAACCCGGATGCAACCAATACAATTATAAAAGTTTGTAACCCTTACTGCGGGCCGTGTGCCAAAGCGCATCCTGTATTGGAGGAGATCATTCATCGAAATAACAACATTAAGCTAAAAGTAATTTTTACGGCAACCAATGAAGCAAATGACAAACGGGCAACAGTAGCAAAACATTTATTGTCGATTGCTACGAAACAAAATCCTACACAAACAGAACATGCGCTTGACGACTGGTACCTTGCAGAGAAAAAAGATTATGCTGCTTTTGCAGATAAGTATCCGCTTAACGGCGAATTAAAGCAACAGGAACATCATATAGAATTGATGAAAACATGGTGCGACGAAGCCGGAATTACGCATACGCCAACAATATTTATTAATGGACATAGAATGCCGGAAACATACAACATTGAAGAACTACAACATATTTTATAAAAATATTTTTTGCAAAAAATGCAGGAGATGATACGAACCTGTTTAAAAAAGAGTGGGTTTATAATTCTTAAAGTTTTAAATTTTAGTTATGAAACAATTAAGTAAAAATGAAATGAAGCAGATTAAAGGAGGAGTGGCGCCTCCTGGAGGTGGTGGTCAAATTGTACCCTGCAGTGCTACTGCAGACTGTTATAGCGGCACACCCCTCACATGCCACGGGTATTCGGTAGGGTCCATTGGAGGTTGCAATGCAACAGATGCAGGCTATGGAGGTATTCACACTGATGGACAGGTTTCATGTATTGAACCTGACGTTGATTCCAACGGTTTCTTTACTTGGATAATAACAACTGAAAATTGTCAACCGCCGTCATAATCGAACTGCATCGATGTTTTTCAATTATCTAAATTAAATTTTCAAGAAAATGAGAAATCTACTATCAGAACAACTTAAAATGATTATTGGAGGACTGAAAGGCCAGTCTTCTTGTTCGGCCGGCTGCCCGGATGGTACAACCCAGAGCAAAGATTGTGGTAAAGACTCAACTTGCAGTGTTTCAGGTACAATTATCTCCTGCGGCACCGACAGCGGAGTTGACGTGTGTAAAGGTCATGAAAAAAAATCAAACTCTTAATTATTAAAACGGACAGTGGGCAGTATGTTCACTGTCCTCAATCTTATATGAAATCTATACTCTCTTTTATGGTTTTTCTGGGGGCCCTCTGTAGTAGTGCTCAAAAAGTAGTTAATATATCCGGAGTAATTAATGGCCTTGGGAGTTCATTAGTCTATTTAGGGAACAAACCGAATGGGATTTCAAATACATTTATTCCAGTGACTTATGATTCAGTATGTGCTCACAATGATAGCTTTGAGTTCAAGAATTTTAGATTTACAGAGGTGAGCTATTATTCTCTCGAATACCCAGGCTATAAGGGCTGGCTGCCGTTTTTAATCGATACCGGTAATATTACTATCATTGCCAAAAAAGATTCCTTGTATTTGGGAACAGTAAATGGCTCCAATGAGGAGAAAGTTTTAGAAGAATATCAAAGTGACATTTACTTCCCCTTCCATGACAAGAATGACCGGTTTATTGACAGCGCCGACAAGTATCTGAACAGTGATACAACCAGATATAAATATTTTCGAAAGGTCGTAGACAGTGCGTCTTCTGATTTCCTGAAACAACAAAAGGCCTTCATAAAGGCTCACCCGGATAAGTATACGTCGCTGGATATTTTGGCTAATCATTTCAAAAGTTTTGAGGAAGATAGTTTGAAGTTTTATTTCTACCTCCTTTCACCGGAGCTACAAAACAATTCAGCAGCGACCGATATAAAATATCGAATTAACGCCTTTGCAGCCAACATGAGGCCCGGTGCAAAAGTGCCCGATTTTAGTTTTATATCTACAGATGGTAAGAATCGAAATTTATACAAAATTCGTGCAAAGTTTAAACTAATAAATTTTTGGGCAAGCTGGTGTGCCCCCTGCATAGCAGAATTGCCATCGTTGCGCAATATTGATTCTGTTTTTAAAAATGTTGCGATTATTTCATTCTCACTTGATACCAAAAAAACAGAATGGATTGAGGCCAATAGAAAGAATCATATTACATGGTACTCTTTTTCAGACTTGAAAGGAACATCAGGAAAGTTTGTGAGTTATTTTGGAGTGCAGCAAATTCCACTGGCGGTTCTTCTGAACGAAAAAAATGAGATCGTAAAATATAATCCAGAACTCATGGAGGTTATAAACATCTTGCATCTAAATCCTTAATAACAGATGGTTAATGACTCAGAAATTATCATTTCAACTTAATAATTCGTATCGTCATATTTTTTTCAGATTTTAGATTTGAGTGAATGTGATTTTTCTTTTAACGATATCTTAAATCGCTATTTTCCCGATTGTGATGACTTTTACATTTTATCATCAGCCTTCCGCTATGGACTGCGGTCCTACGTGTATTCGCATGGTGGCAAAGTATTATGGCAAACATTATAATGCCGATACACTTCGTAACATTGCCGGCTTTAACAAAGAAGGCGTATCATTATTAGGCATCAGTGAAACCGCAGAGAAAATAGGCTTTCGCACCAGAGGCGTGCAGCTTACTACAGAGCAATTAAAGCAGGTAACGCTGCCCTGCATTCTGCACTGGAACCAAAATCATTTTGTAGTTCTTGTATCAATTAAAAGAAATAAGTTTACAATAGCCGATCCTGCAAAAAGCATAATCAGTTATAATCTGCAGGAGTTTACCACACATTGGGCGCCATCCCGAACTGAGATTAATGAAGCGGAGGGGGTAGCCCTGCTACTGGAACCTATGCCTTCCTTTTATGAAAACGAAGGTGAAAAGGAACACAAACTAAGCTGGAAGCTGGTATTACAATATCTTGCCCGGAGCAAATGGCAAATAGCACAGGTACTGGCCGCTTTGCTTATCACCTCAGGCATCCAACTGATTTTTCCATTACTTACCCAAAGTATTGTAGACAATGGAATCAGTGTACAAAACCTTCAATACGTAGTGGTGGTTTTATTAGCGCAATTGATGCTAACCTTTAGCAAAACCTTTGTAGATTTTATACGAAGCCGCTTGCTGCTTCGCATTTCCAATATTTTAAACCTCCAGATACTTTCTGATTTCTGGATCAAGCTTACCCACCTGCCGGTGTCTTACTTTGATGTACACCATACGGGCGATACATTACAACGCATCAGCGATCACCGGCAGATACAAAATTTTCTTACGGGTACGGCCTTAACTACGTTATTCTCGGTTTTTAATTTTATCGTGTACGCGATAGTATTAGTCATTTACAATGTCGAATTGTTTTTTATCTTTTGCATCGGCAGCATACTATATTTCGGATGGGTGCAACTTTTTTTAAAGATCAGGAGAAAGATCAATTATCAGACCTTTCATCTTTCTGCAAAGGAAAATAATGCTACCCTTCAATTGATACAGGGCATGCAGGAGATACGGCTGAACAATGCCGGGAAACAAAAGCGCTGGGAGTGGGAAAACATACAGGCCGCTGTTTTTAAACTCAATTTTAAAAATCTTAACTACAGCCAGTGGCAGCAGGCCGGCGCCACACTGATCAATCAAATACAGGATCTGGCCATCAGCTTTATCGTGGCAAAACTTGTGATAGACGGGCAGCTCACCCTCGGCGCCATGCTGGCTGTGCAGTATATTATTGGCCAGCTCAGCGGGCCGGTAAACCAGTGGGTCAGCTTTGTACAAAGTGCACAGGATGCCAGGATCAGCATGGAGCGGCTCAATGAAATTCATCAACTGCCTGATGAAGAGGATCAAAACAAAATATACAATAATCATCTCCCGGAAAATAAAAGTATTACACTAAAAAATATTTCTTTCACTTATCCCGGTGCAGGCAATGAACCCGTGCTCAGTGATATTAATCTTGTAATTCCCGAAGGGAAAGTAACCGCTATCGTAGGCATTAGCGGCAGCGGTAAGACAACGTTGCTGAAATTGCTTTTAAAAATTTATGAGCCACAAAAAGGAGAGATCAGGATCGGAGCTACAACTAACGGTAACGATTATACGAAAAATGGCAAGAGAGGGTTACGTTTTGACTACATAAGCCCCTCTTACTGGCGCCAACAATGCGGATCAGTGATGCAGGACGGATATATTTTCAATGATACCATTGCACGCAATATTGCCGTTGGCGATGAAAATATTCAATACGGCAGGTTAGTGGTCAGTTGCGAAACTGCCAATATTTTATCTTTCGTGGAAAGCCTCCCCAATGGCTTTTATACCCAATTGGGCAGTGAAGGTACGGGCCTCAGCCAGGGCCAGAAGCAGCGCCTGCTGATTGCGAGGGCAGTTTATAAAAATCCTGAATATCTCTTTTTTGATGAAGCTACCAACGCATTGGACGCCAACAATGAAAAAGAAATCGTGGAGAACCTGGCTTCTTTTTTTGAGGGTAAAACAGTGGTAATTGCCGCACACCGCCTGAGCACCGTAAAAAATGCTGATAAGATAGTAGTACTGCATCAGGGGAAAATTGCAGAAGAAGGTACACATGATTCATTAGCTTATATGAAGGGGAAGTATTATGAGCTGGTGAAAAATCAATTGGAATTGGGAAACGAATAATTCTAAAGCAATGAACACAGATACCATTTCAAATAACGGGTTGGATAAAGAACCCGCACATTTGTACAGAAACTTCCAATACCGCTCAGATGTGGCACAGGAAATTATCAGCACTAAGTCCGGTTTTTTCGAGAAATGGGCATTGCTTTTATTTGCCCTTGTCCTCCTTTTGCTTTTTGCTGCCACATGGTTTATCAGGTATCCTGATTTTATAGAAACAAGGGCGACGCTTACTGCAGAAAATGCCCCGAAGGAAATTTTTGCGCTTCAATCCGGAAGATTAACCAACCTTTTTGTGAAAACCGGCGACGAAGTTAAAAAAGGACAAATGATTGGATGGATAGAAAGCTCTGCCGATACAAAACAAGTGCTTGAACTATCCGGTAATTTAGATAGCAGCATAACTTTCATGAACAGCGGGCAATTAAAAAAGTTATCACAGCTTTTTCAATCTCCATATAAAAATCTTGGCGACTTGCAGGCGGCTTACCAGGTATTTATAACTGCCTTTCAGCAATACAATGACCATCTAATCAACGGATTTTATACAAACCAAAAAAGCCTGTTGCTGAAAGATATTGGCACTCTGCAGGCGATGCATTCATCAATAGAAAAGCAGGAAGGATTTACGAAACAGGATGAAGATTCTGCTCAAAAAAGCCTTGCCATGAATAAGTATTTATTAGACGAAAAAGTGATTTCCCCGGAAGAATACCGCACCGCAATGAGCGCCTATCTCAACAAAAAAGAAGCGATACCCCAGCTCAATCAAAGCATCCTCAATAATCAAAGCCAGCAAAGAGACAAGCTGAAAGAAATAGAACAGTTAGACCATGATGCAGAGCAGCAAAAAATAACTTTTGCAGAGGCATTACAAACTTTTAAAAGTGCTCTGGATGACTGGATACTGAAATATGTGATCAAGGCTCCGGTAAGCGGAAGAATATATTTCTCCTTCCCGCTTCAGCAAAATAAATTCATTGAGCAGGGCAAGCTGCTTGCATACATAAACCCGCCAGACAGTAAATTTTATGCGGAGCTGTACCTGCCGCAAAATAATCTGGGTAAAGCCGATACCGGCATGCAGGTGCAGCTTCGCTTTGATGCCTACCTATACCAGGAAGTGGGCTATATTAAGGGAAAGCTGAATTACATATCCTCTGTGGCTTCCGACTCCGGGTTCCTGGCAACTGCCTGCTTAAATAATGGACTTGTCACTAATCAGAATAATCATATTCAATATAAAAACGGCTTAACGGCGCAGGCGATATTGATAACGAAAAATATGAGATTGCTGCAAAGGATTTATTATAATATAATAAAATCTATGTCGGTGGGAAAATGACCCAAAGGCATAAAATTAAAATGTTACAAAAAATCTGTAGTCACATGCGATTTATGTATTTTTTTCCTCACATTTTCTTTTCTTTGCAAAACTTTTCTAAATGTCAGCAACTCCTACTACAAAGCCCGCAATATTAATCCTGGAAGACGGAACTGTTTTTCACGGCAGTGCTTTTGGAAAGATGGGCACCACTACCGGTGAAATATGCTTTAACACCGGGATGACAGGTTACCAGGAAGTCTTTACCGATCCCAGCTATTATGGCCAGATCATCATTATGAATAATGTGCATATCGGCAATTATGGAGTAAAAGATAAAGACGTGGAGAGTGATTCTGTGAAAGTGAAGGGAGTGATCGGACGCAACCTGGAAACGCAGTATTCCCGTTTTGGAGCAGATGCCTCGTTGCAGGAATATTTTGAGAAGCAAAACATCGTTGCGATAGATGCAATCGATACAAGAGCGCTTGTAATTCATATCCGTCAGCAGGGCGCTATGAACTGTATTATTTCAAGCGATAATAATGATGTGGAGGATTTAAAAAAGCAATTGGCAAAAGTTCCTTCCATGAATGGACTGGCGCTTGCTTCTATAGTTTCCACGAAAGAAGCTTATACGCTGGGTGATGCAAAAAGTAAAATACGCGTGGCAGTATTGGATTTTGGCATTAAAAGAAATATTCTGAATTGCATGACAGAGCGTGGCGCTTATGTAAAAGTGTTTAATGCTGACACGGGGTTTGAAGCGCTGGAGCAATTTAATCCCGATGGTTATTTTATAAGCAACGGCCCCGGTGATCCCGAACCTTTGCACGATGCGGTGGCTACCATCAAAAAAATCCTTGATACAAAAAAGCCTCTCTTTGGAATATGCCTGGGGCAACAGCTGCTGGCGCTCGCTAATGGTATTCCCACTTTTAAAATGCATCATGGACACCGCGGATTGAACCATCCCGTTAAAAATTTATTAACCGGTAAGTGTGAAATCACTACCCAGAATCATGGCTTTGGCGTGGATGCACAGGCAATTGAAGCTTCTCCCAACGTGGAAGTAACGCACATTAATTTAGATGACAATTCCATTGAAGGCATCCGGTTAAAAGACCGGCCTGCCTTTTCAGTTCAATACCATCCGGAATCCACGCCGGGCCCGCATGACAGCCGCTATTTATTTGACGAGTTTTTCAGAATGATGAATGTCAATTAATTTATTTATTGAAGCGTTAATTATTTGCACCGTTTATTTGTAAATTGGCAAATTCATTTAATAATAAATTGTCACCCCGTTTCTTAAAAACAAAATATGAAGATTGCAATTATCAATGGCCCTAACTTAAACCTGATCGGGGAAAGAGAAAAAGATATTTATGGCAGCGAAACTTTTGAACACTATTTTAATAAGCTTCGGAAGAAATACGAAACAATAGATTTCGATTATTTTCAAAGTAATATAGAAGGGGAGCTGGTTAATGAAATTCAGCAGGCAGCCAAATACATGAATGGCATCATCCTGAACGCAGGCGCCTATACTCATACTTCTGTGGCCATAGGCGATGCGATAGCATCCATAAAAATCCCGGTGATAGAAGTGCATATTTCCAATGTGACCGCGAGAGAAGAATTCAGGAAAATTTCTCACATTTCTGCAAAATGCGCCGGAACTATTTTTGGCTTTGGGCTGAAAGGATATGAGCTTGCGGTGCAATCGTTTTTAATCTGATCAATTTCGAATAACCTTAACCGTTAGATAGCCTGCTTCAGGGTATTGATGACCCGTTTCACATCTTTTTTATATTTATCTGTTTTCGCAAGCTGATCCTGGATAAATTGATTGTCCTCCAGCCTGCCTGTTACAGCATTCATTTCTTCGGTTGTTTCATACACCATTTTCCGGAACGGGTTGTCATAATCTTTTTTTCTTGCTTCGTAAATTCCCTTGCTCATCCAGGCTTTCGTAGCCACGGATTTCTCCAGTAATTCTTTAAAGAGGCCAATGGTGAATTGTCTGGATGTGATGTTTTCGATTTCGAGCAAAGACGAATAGGCGTGAACCAGCTTATCGGCTTCATACCGGTCACCTATATGCCCGTATTCTTCATGCACCTGCGTCCATGTTGTAATTTTCCCGGATTTTATTTTATTTTTTAATTTCTCCACGTCTGCTTTCATTATGAGTTGTCCGCCCACATTTATCCATTCCGATCTTTGAATCCTGGCAGGTATGCTTTTCTTAAGATCATCGAAAGATTCAATCTTGTTTTGTTTAATATGGTCCACCAATAATGTTACTGCGTAATATTTAATCAGCCCGGTAAAAATTTCAACGGCCTGCGGCAGCTTGCTGATCTCTGTTTTACGGTCGCTGTTTTCAAAATTTGCCGCGTAGTAGTTGCCTTCCTTATCAGCTTTGAGGCCTTTGAAAAGCTCCAGAGCATCGAACATTTCATTGATGGTATCAGGAGCAAGATAATTATATTCAATTTGCTGAATCCTTTCGGTACGTTTATCCCTGTCTTTGTATTTCCAGGTATTTCTTTCCAGTGCATACATATTATAGATAAACCAATAGGCAGGCATAATAACCAGCTTGTCATTAGCAATATCATTGCTTACCAGGCAAAAGGGAATTGAAATGTTCAGTTCGGCCGGGAAATCGGATTTTGCAAGAATGGTATAGGATGCAAATTTGGAATTGTGTTTCAGGCTAACGCACAAGCCGGGCCAGAACCCGCGACCGGCAATCAATTCACCATCTGCGCTCCGGCTGTTATGATTGCTGCCAATAGTAGCGCCTGCAGCCATATTGCTTTGCCCCATTACGAGTGACGCACATAGAAATGAATTGTTGTGATGCTGTTCGTGCGCCGGAAATATCAGCGAATTCAATACCTCGCAGCATGATATGGTTGAGTTATTGCCCAGATACGAATTGATTAAGCGCGCCCCGTATTTTAATTGTGAATGGGAGGCCAGTACAAATCTTACTGCTTTAACCCCATAAAATACCCTGCAACCGTAGCCAATAATACCATTTACCAGTTCGCAACCTTCGCCAATCTGGGAGCTGCGTACTTCATCGCTGTTGATGGTTAGATTTTTCAGCTTGTTGGCGCCTTTCAGATATGCATCGCTCCCGATCGAAACATCCTTGATGATGTCACAGTCTTTAATAACACAGCGATCGCCGATAGTGCCATAATATCCGCGCTTTGCGTCAAATTCCTTCTGGGTAAGTTCAACAAATCTCTTTTGCAGTACTTCATCACTGCGATAACTGCTCCACAAATAGGCGTCGCCCGGCAACATCCTGTTAAACGGAATTACTTTTCTTCCTCCGGCTTCGTTACGCACTTCGAGCCAGATTCTTGTAAATTCTGTTTCACCCTCTTTCAGGATGCCGTTGCCAAATTTTGCATAGTCTGTAGCTGCCAATTCATTTACGTTGGCAATCATTACTTCGTTGCCAATGATGTAGTGGCTCAGATAGTGCGCATTATCGACACAAACATTATCGCCCAGGTCACAACTGATAATAGTGCTGTTATAAATGCCGACCGGCATTCTCAAATTATTAAACTCGAGATAGTAAGGCTCCAGTTTCCCGATTCTGATCAGGCCAAAAAAATGGCAATTTTTAACCAATACAGGATCAAAGGCATCAGAAACATAAATCTTATTCCAGTCATCAGAGCTGTTATCGCTCCTGATCAGAATTTCCTTTTCACGGCTGGTAAGTTTCCGGTAAATGATTCCGTTGTTGTTTTGCCGGTT
>CAZVKO010000039.1:0-3495 GCA_964627765.1 uncultured Ginsengibacter sp.
TACTGTTCCTTTGCGACCGGCGCGAACTCCGCAAGCAGGCAAAGAACGCCTTCAATTATTTCTTGCCGGCGGAGCCGCTTCGGATCATCACCTCGCGGGTTCGCTCAAATGCGAGCGAGCGAATTTTCCTGGCCACCTACCCGGCCATGCAGAAGGTCTTTCAATCCTTCGATCCCGGATTTTTCGACCTCATCATCGCGGATGAATCTCACCGTTCCATCTATAACGTATACGGTGACATTTTCCGTTATTTCGATTGTTATCAGATCGGACTTACCGCGACCCCGGTCGATTTGGTCACCAAAATCACGTTACGGCTCTTCGATTGCGAAGGCCTCTTGCCGACGGCGAACTACGATCTCGAGCAGGCCGTCCAGGACGGGTACCTGACTCCCTTCGAGGTTTTCGAGCACACAACGCAGTTTCTGCGCGAAGGGATCAGGCTCGATATCCTCACCAAAGAACAGATCGAGGAGCTTGAGGAGCAGGGCGAAGACCCGGCTCAGTACGACTTCTCATCTGAGCAAGTCGACAAGGTCATCTACAACAAGGATACCAACCGAGCGATCTTGCGTAATCTGATGGAAAATGGCCTGCGCGATGCGACTGGTCAGTTGCCCGGCAAAAGCATCATTTTTGCGCGTAACCATCAGCACGCGATCCTGCTCGCTCAACTATTTGACGAGCTGTATCCGCAATACGGCGGTAAATTCTGCCAGGTTATCGACAACTATGATCCGCGCGCCGAGCAGCTCATCGATGACTTCAAGGGCGAAGGCACCAATAACGACCTGACCATCGCGATCTCCGTGGACATGCTGGATACCGGAATCGACATTCCGGAAATCCTCAACCTCGTTTTTGCGAAGCCGGTCAAATCGCCCGTCAAGTTTTGGCAGATGATTGGGCGCGGTACGCGGCTGTGCAAGGACCTGTTTGGTCCCGACCAGGACAAGACAATCTTCCGGATATTCGACCACTGGGGGAATTTTGAGCGGTTCTCGATGGGCTATCGCCCGGCCGAGCCGAAGCAAAGCAAATCGCTCCTGCAACTCGTTTTTGAGGAGCGTCTGCTGCTCGCTCAAACCGCTCTCCAGAATAGCGAGATTCCGACCTTTGATCTTGCCATCAATCTTATAGGGGCGGACATCGACGCTCTGCCTGAGGAATCGATCGCCGTGCGTGAGAAATGGAAGGAAAAGCGTGCGCTTGCGCAGCCGGCGACGTTGAAGACGTTTGCGCCGGCAACCGTGGAGAGGCTGCGCCAGGACATTGCGCCGCTCATGCAGTGGCGCAACATACGGGGCCGCGCTGACGCCTACGCGCTCGATCTGTTGATCGCCCGCATCCAGAATGCGGTTTTGCGCAAGTCGCCACAAGTGGCCGACTTGAAAATCGATCTGATGGACCGCCTCGCCGCCTTGCAGATGCACCTCAATCCCGTGCGTGAGAAAGCAGAGGTCATTCAGCGCGTGAAGTCGGACGAGTTCTGGAGCAGCATCACCGTTCAGGCCCTCGAAGAGGTGCGCGGACCTCTCCGCGAGATCATGCACCATCGCCAGCGCGCGGGGGGCCAACCGCTCCCGGCAAAGGTTATCGACGTCACCGAGACAGACTCCTCAATCCAGTTCAATCGCCGCTCTGCAAGTCTAAAGGCGGTGGACATGAGGGCCTATCAGCAGATCGTCGAGGCGGAACTGAAGAGGCACTTCGAGACGAATCCGACGTTGAAGAAGATTCGCGCTGGCGAGCCTGTTTCGGAGGCTGACCTCAACGCGCTGGTATCGCTCATCCTTACACAGAGCCCCAACGCAAGCCGTGACGTTCTGGCGGAATTTTTCAGCGCCACGGCGGAGCCGCTGCAATTCGCGATTCGCTCGATTATCGGCATGGATGCCGAAGCGGTTCAGGCGAAGTTTGCCGAATTTGCGCGCAGGCACCCGAAATTGTCGGCGAAGCAGACCCGATTTCTTGCGCTGCTGCAAAATCATATCGCCCGCTTCGGGTCGATTACGATTGAGAAGCTCTACGAAGCGCCCTTCACAGTGGTCGATGCGGACGGCCTCGATGGCGTGTTCGAGGATGAAGCCGAAGTCAGCGACCTCCTTAACGTCATCCGGGTATTCGGCCCGCCGATCGGGGATGGATCGCCAGCGAACCCTAACGAGAGGTCGGAATAGGTATGGTCGCGGGGGAACTCAAACGGCGCATTGACGCGCTTTGGCTCGAATTCTGGCAAGGCGGCATCACGAACCCGCTGACGGTGATCGAGCAGATCACCTTCCTCATGTATGCGAGGCTGTTGGATATCAACGAGACTCGTGACGAGAATCGCGAGAAGCGAACGGGCAAGTCGTTCCAACACCGCTTCAGGGACGATGAGCAAAGTTTGCGCTGGTCGCATTTCCGGCACTTAGGCGCCGAGAAGATGCTGCCCGTTGTACGCGATCAGGTGTTCCCGCACTTCAAGACAACAGCTGCCAGCGGAACGGCGTTCGCGGAGTTCATGAAGGACGCACAGCTTATGATCCAGAAGCCAAGCCTTCTGGTCAAAGCGGTCAACATGATTCACGAACTGCCGCTGACCGAGGGAGACACTAAGGGCGACCTTTATGAGTATCTGCTTAGCAAGCTGACCACGGCGGGCATCAACGGCCAGTTTCGGACGCCTCGCCACATCATCCGCCTGATGGTGGACATGCTGGAGCCGAAGCCGACTGAACTGGTCGGCGATCCCGCCTGCGGCACCGGCGGCTTCCTGGTCAGCGTGATGCAATATCTGCTGGAGACTCACACCTCGCCTCAAGGCATTATCGAGGAAACCGATCCGGAAACAGGCGCGGTCGAGAAAATCTATACCGGCGATCTGCTCGAAGAGCATCGCGAGCACATCCGCAGCCATATGTTCCATGGTTTCGATTTCGACGCGACGATGCTGCGCATCGCTGCCATGAACCTAATGCTGCACGGCGTCGACGATCCGGATATCCACTATCAGGACACGCTCAGCGCCGGCTTCACCGATCGCTTTCCGAAGGCGGCGATCGAAGGGTTCGATCTCATTCTCGCCAATCCGCCTTTCAAGGGCAGCCTCGATTTCGAGGACGTGCATCCCTCGTTGTTGCGGCAGGTCAAGACAAAGAAGACCGAGCTCCTGTTCATCGCCCTGATCCTGCGCATGCTCAAGACCGGCGGCCTCTCGGCAACCATCGTTCCCGATGGTGTTTTATTCGGTTCATCCGGCGCGCATCAAGCATTGCGCAAACTGCTCATCGACAACAACCAGCTCGAAGCCGTGATCTCACTGCCGAGCGGCGTGTTCAAACCCTACGCCGGCGTATCGACCGGCATTCTCGTGTTCACCAAAGGCGGCCGAACCGACAACGTGTTCTTCTACGACATCGAAGCCGACGGGTTCTCGCTCGACGACAAGCGCGAGCCGGTTGCCGAAAACGACCTTCCCCGTTGCCTACAGCGTTGGCGAGCACGAAATCC
>CAZVKO010000040.1:0-96999 GCA_964627765.1 uncultured Ginsengibacter sp.
TGATTTCAGCTACATTTATGCAAGTTCCCAATATCATGGAGACCTTGATTATTATTGCGGAGCCAATTATTACTATTCAGGCTATGGTAATATATTTGATTTCGAAGCGATAAAGGAAGGGTATCAGTTACAGCAATCGCAGGTAGATTGGAAAGGGGTCTTTGATGCAAGTGTTGGAATTTTAGGAGGCGTCTTGGAAGTCTCATCCGGCGCTGCTCTTGAATTTGTAACCGGAGGAGCTGCAACGCCATTGGCAATTGGCTTAACTGCAGATGCGGGGGGGAGAATTTTGGGGAACTTTGGTAGATTGATTGCAGCAGCATCAGGCAACAAAGAGGTTGAAGACGCAATACCAGCAAATATAGGAGCACTGGTAGGAAAAACAATTGACGTGGCATCAGGCAAATCTATTTACGATTATAGTTATGGGCAAGCTATTGGAGGCGGTGTGAATGATATGGTTACACTTATTGCAACAGGGGGTACCATGCAAGCAATAGCTAATATCCAACAAGAGGGGTTGACCGTTAGGACGGCAGTAGACCTTTATTTTGCAGCACCAGCCTTTATAAATGATGGTATTGAGGATTTTCGGCAATTATCAGAAAAAAATTAAAATTCATGTTTGAATCAAATTACTTAGCCGCTGACAGAAAGATCGCTATTAAAAACATTATCCTTCAAACAATATTTCTTATAATACCTTTAAGTGGCCTGATGATTTTGGGGATGTATTTAGCGAATAAAGATAAACCAACTGCAAAAATGCTTGTTTTGGTTATGATTGTACCATATATTTTATGTATTACAGTATATGTAATTTTTGTTATTAAACTCATGATTAAAAGATGGAATCGAACGATTAACACGATAAATTTCGAAAGCAGTAAAGTTACTCTTGAAACATTTCCTATTTTTTGGTATAAGCCAAAACAACACGTTGTTAGTGCTCCTGAATTGATAATAAAAAAAACAACCTTCCCCTGGTATGGTAAAGAAAAAAAAGAGGGAGTAGTAATAAAAGTCGATAATCAAAATGAGTTGTATTTGGTGAAAGATTATTTTGATGATTATGAAGTAATACTAAATAATCTTTATCAAAAAAGTTAATTGCGTCTTAGATAAAGGAATTGACGTGGTATCAGGTAAATCGTTTACTGAATATGGTTATGGGCAGGCTATTGGAGGCGGTATTAATGATGTTGCCTCATTTGTTGCAACTGGAGGAACTGGCGGGCCTTTAAACGACCTTATACAAAATCCTTCAATCGTTACTTCGGCGTTATATATAAATGCTTATGTTGGATATGGAAATGGTTTATTTCAAGATTTTTCAGCTCTAAATCATTAATGTAATATGTCAATAGTGAATGAAACTGGAATTGAAAGAGCTAAAATCGTTAATAAAGAAATTTATAAAACCATTTTTATTGCTCCTTTATATGCAACTTTTATGCTTGCCTTAATTTATTTTGGAACATCGAAAAACATGATAGCATTCTATTCTGTTGGTTCATTTTTTATAATTCTTTTTTTAATTCTAATGGTGTACGCTCCTTACTTAATGCTCAAACGTCATACTCATACCATTTGCTCAATTAATTTCGAAAATAATAACTATGTTTCCTTTTCCACTTTTCCAGCCGTTTGGATTAAAGAAAAAAAATATAATATTATTATTAGTGAATTAAAAATAAAAAAGTCAATTTTCAATTGGTATGGAAAAAATACTAAAAGGGATGGACTAATTATTTTAATAAAGGGAAATGAATTTTATTTTGTTAAGGATTTTTTTAACGATTATGAAACAATTTCAGAAATTCTTTTGAATAGTAGCAGTAACGCATACACGAAAGGTTTGTACGACGATTTTTCGCCGCTCTCAAAATAAATTCAAAATCCCCATGTATCAATCTAATTATAGCGCTTCTGAAAGAAGCAAGTTTATAAAATTAATACTTATCAAATTTTTTTTATTGCTTTTCCGATTGTCGGTGTAAGTACCCCCTTTTTCAGACAGTATTTATTAGAGCATTTGAATTAAATAATTTGTTATTCCATTCTATTGGCGTTAAATTATTAAGCGCTTCATGAGGTCTTCTTTCGTTGTATTCAATCATCCATTCCTCAGTTAATTGCTTTACCTGATATAAATCAAAGAATAAGTATGCATCTAACACAGCTTCCCGGTAAAGGCGGTTAAATCGTTCTATATATCCATTCTGCATAGGTTTTCCTGGTTGAATAAACTGAATCATTATTCCTTGTTCAATAGCCCAAAGTTCAAAATCCTTTGATGTAAACTCTGGACCATTATCAACTCTTATGTTCATTGGTTTTCCTCTTTGCTCAATTATTCGGTCAAGTGTTCTTATCACACGTTTGGCAGAAAGAGAAGTATCTATCTCAATTGCCAGGGCTTCTCTTGAATAATCATCCATCACATTAAATGTTCTGAATTTTCTATTTCCTACCATGCTATCACTCATAAAATCCATGCTCCACGATTTATTGATCATTGTCTGTTGCGTTAATGGTTGTTTTATCCTGGCTGGCAATCTACGCTTGCCTTTGCGTTTTTTGTTAAGCTTAAGTAGCTTATACACCCGATAAACCTTTTTATGATTCCAGATCTTACCACCTCTTCGGATATATGCAAAAAGCTTTCTAAAACCATAAGATGGATGTTTAAAAGCAAGATCCTGTAATACATTGATTACTTCTGTATCATCTTTTGTTGACTGATAATAAAACTGCGACCTCGGCAGCGATACTATTTTGCAGGCCCTGCTCACAGGAATTTTTCTCTCACAAACAATTTCCTCCGTTAATTGCCTTTTGGTGGCAGGGCCCAGCCTTTTTTTGTGAACAAATCTCTTAGGATTTCGTTATCCATCGCCAGGTTGGCATACATGCGTTTAAGACGGGAGTTCTCTTCTTCGAGTTCCTTCATTCGTTTAACATCAGAAGCTTCCATACCTCCGTATTTACTCTTCCAGTTATAGAATGTAGCCTCCGAAATCCCATGCTCCCGGCAAATCTCTTTGGTGATTTTACCAGCTTCCTGTTGCTTTAAAATGGAAACAATCTGCGTTTCCGTGAATCGTGTCTTTTTCATGTTGACGTGTTTAAAATTAAGATTATAACTCTAATTTTAAAGCGTCTGCTTTTTAGGGGTACTTACATCGGCTCAATATATTTTTTAATATATCTTTCAAGTACTGATTAAAGGTATGGATTGGAAAACAAAAAACGGACTAATTGGGCCATTAACATTGGATCAATTTAATGAAAAGAGGAAAGAACTAAACATACCTGATAGCTTGAAATTTGCTTATGAAAATGAGGATTTAAAATAATACGGTAATATCTCATACCATGGGCAACTTTTTTGTTCAGACTTCCCAGAACTTTTCCAAATCCTCCAGATAAGCCAATTACAAATTATTATATTCTGTCACTAAAAAAGGTATGAATTGGAAAACTAAAAATGGATTAATTGACCCCCTCATATTAGAAAACTAACAGCAATGGATAAACAAGTAAGTAAATCAATTTCACTCTTTAAACATAATTAGAAATGATAGTATGCTCACAAATAGAAAATAGCTATTAGACCAGGGAAACCACCTGCGTGTTTCATAAACTCCAATCAGAAAAATTATTAAATATTATGCGTATGAGAAAATTTCTTAGTATCATTTTGGCGGCATCTTTTTATTGTCCGAAATCTTTTAGCCAGAATGTACCTAACCTCGCAAACGAAGCAGTGCTTTCATCAACAACCGGCATGGGAAGCCAGTTGGCATCGGTGCCGGTAAACTATTTCACCGGCGTACCGCAAATCGGGGTTCCCATTTACTCTTATTCCAATCCGCGCAATGGTTTGTCCATGAATATTTCCCTTGAATATTTTGCAGGCGGCGTGCAGGTAGCACAGTCAGCCGGCATAGTAGGAATAGGTTGGTATCTGAATGCCGGAGGATTGATAACAAGGACAGTCAGGGGCGCCCCGGATGATATGCCGACCAATGGATATTTATACGCTTCCGCAATACCGACTGATTACAGAAGCAACGGAGATAAATATTTTTATGATACCCTCGATGCGCAGCAGGATATTTTCCAGTTCAACTTCAACGGGCGGTCAGGAAAGTTCTACATCGGTAAAAACAGCCAGGTAGTGGTAGTGCCCAATCAAAAGATAAAAATCGTTCCCACATTCGGCAGCGGAGGTCTTGCTCAACGAATCGTATCATTCCGCATCATTACCGAAGACGGAACCAAGTATGATTTTAATAATGCAGAATCGACAACCATTAGCACTAACGGTGCAGATAGTACTTTATTCCGATCCGCTTATTCGGGTAAAGCCTACTTCTCTTCCTGGTATCTGGGCCAGGTCATTGCCCCCTTTAATACCGATACTATAAAGCTCAATTATACCACGCAGGCAAATAATTACAGCTTCGCTTACCCGCAGATGACTTTCGTAAAAAACCCTGATACCACCCGTATCAAGACAATCAAGCCCATCGGGACAAATGCTTCTACGGAATTAAGATTGAGTTCAATAGTCTTTCCGGAAAAGACAAGCGTTTCATTTACGTATAATCTCAGCAATCTTATTACAAAGATCAAGATCAGCGATACGGCATTCAGGTCCGGCTTCCTGCTAAGTTACATTACAAGTGTTGGCGGAGATTCCATCAGGGCAGAACTTTCGTCAGTAACACCTTATACCTCTAAGCAAAAAGCGCCCGGTTATTCATTTACATACAATGGTTACTTCCTGGCTGCCATAGTAAATGGCGTGATAGAAAATGCAATGGATTACTGGGGTTTCTATAACGCCGCCAATGACATGCTTTTCAATAATTTTCCTTCGGTGAATGGTTATCCATGGTCTGCCGACCGCAACCCTGATTCAACATGGGCAGCAAATAGTTCGCTGCATTCCATGACGCTGCCTACGGGAGGAACCATTACTTACGATTATGAGCTAAACGATCATTACCCCTATACAAAAACACCGTATAAAGTTTCCGAAGCGCCAACTACTGCTTATTCAAGCACCATTTCACTCAACCAGGTTTTCAATACAAAGCACCAGTTAACATTCATTCTTGACAGCACGGTATCGCGAACGGGCTCGGCGCCCATCTCGGGTACCGGTAATCTTATTGTGTATATAAAAAACACGAGCGGCACTGTTACCTATGCTACTGATACCATTTCACTATACAATTTATTTTACGAGGGCATCGCCACCTTTACCTTTAATGTTCCCAACGGGAGCTATCAGCTGAATATTCCTGCCGTAACAGGCACTACTATCACCGGCAGCTTTCCCATTAATATTTACTGGGAAAACAAAACTTACGATAACACCCATACCGCTGATACAGCCGGTGGCCTGCGGATAAAAAAGATTACCATGCGAAACGGGGTAAGTGATCCCAACCCTGTGGTGGAACAATTCAAATATGTAAATACAGATGGCACGAGCTCAGGTTTTTTGGGTGATCTGCCGAGTTACTTTTATTACTACCTCGAAACTTTCAATTTTGGCGGCGTGCATACAACGAGCTATACAGTAGTAAGCAGCGAACCTATTAGTACCATGGACTATGCCCAGGGCAGCCCTGTGGGATACAGCAGGGTGGAAGTGTATAAAGGAACTACCACGCACAATCTCGGTAAAACAGTATATGAATTTACCAACCTGCAGGATATAAATGCAGGAGAGTTTACACAGAAGTTTCCGTACACACCCGAAGACCTCCGCGATTGGGGAATCGGTGCGCTGAAAAAAGTTTCTGTTTACGATAGTTCAGGAACGCTCGTTAAACATACGGTCAACAATTACACATACGATTCATCCTTCTTTGTCAACAGTAATTTCAAGTCAATTAAATTGGGCAATACCTATACGTATATAAACGGCGACACCAGCAGCCCGTCGAGCCCGAGAATGCGTACCTACATTGCACAGGAATATTATCCCGTCAGCGGGCATCTCTATCTTGCCTCCACCTTTGATACCCTCTTTCAGTATAATGGTACCAAAAACACCTCCTATAAATATTATTATTACGATACCAACTACAACGTTACAAAAACCGTAACCTCTTATGACCGCAACAGGAGCCTGCAGCTTGAAAACCGGTTTTATTATCCCTACAACTACACTATTACCGGCCCTATAAAAACATTCCGCGACAGCTCCATCATTACACCGGTAATTGCTACCGAAGCATGGATCACTGGCGATGCCAACCCGAGAATTATTTCAGGCACCATTACCGATTACCAGAGCTCGGGCAATTATATAAAACCACTGGCAGTGTATGCATTGCAATCCAATGCGCCTGTGTTGCAAACCACCATCGGCACATTTAATCCTGCATCGCTCAACAGGAGCGCCACCTACTTCGTCAAGCAAAACAGCTTTATCTCTTACGATAGCAAGGGCAACCTGCTGCAGGCGCAGAATGCATTATCCGGGGTGAACAATTCCATCATAATGGATTATGGTCAGCAATATCCCGTTGCCAAAGTGAGCAATGCAGCCACTGCGGATATTGCCTATACCAGCTTTGAATCGGATGGTTCCGGCAACTGGACAATATCCGGCTCGGCGAGAGATGCCACCACCTCAATGACAGGTAAAAAGAGCTATAACCTAAGCAGCGGCAACATCACCAAATCAGGGCTTACTTCCGGCACTACCTACTACATCAGCGTATGGGCAAAAAGCGGTACCTCGGTCAGCGTAAACAGCAGCGCGCTTTCTACCGTACTGGCAACGCAGCAGGGATGGAATTTGTATGCCACTACCATTACAGGAGTTACTTCTGTCACCATCAGCGGCTCCGGGCAGATTGATGAACTGCGACTGCATCCCAAAGATGCCAATATGGTTACTTCCACCTACGAGCCCATGATCGGTATTACCAGTACTGCTGACGCCAACAATACCATCATGTACAACGAGTACGATAACCTGAACCGCTTAAAGCTGGTGCGGGATAAGGATAAAAATATTCTCAAGCGGTATGATTATTCCGATACAACCATGTCCATCAGCATGAGCCCTACGTGGACTTATCAATCCAGTGGCTGCCATGATGCATATAATGACGGCCTGCTCGATTCCACATTTCTTGACACCAATATATTCAGTGATACTTATAACAGCACATGGACAAAACAGGTGACTGATTATTGCCATTGTTCCACTACCGACCTTCATCCGGATTATAAATTGATCAGCTCTGTATGCACCGTGGCTGACCAGATATGCTATACCTATTCCGCCTATATAAAAATCACTAATCCCGATAATACGTATTACTGGACATGGAAAATCGTATATCACTATCACTGGCTTGCCGACGGCAGCAACAGCGCAGATATTACTGTATACAATCCTTCCGGCGGTCATTCTTTAGGTTGCTTTACTTATATACCTCTTTAAAACTCATTTGTATGAATAAAAAAATGATAAACTTATTAATAGCTTCTGTTTTTTTCAGCAGCGTTGCTTATTGCTTTCCGGATAATGCTGCTTACAGAACAAACTATTCCGACACTTCTGTTATCTACAATCTTTCCCTCAACGACATTGACGGCAATCCCATAGACCTGCATCAGTTTCAGGGCAAGAAAATTTTGATAGTAAATACTGCCACCGGCAGCAGCTATGTAAACCAATATGCAAGTCTCGAACAACTCTACCAGAAATATAAGGATAGTCTTGTAATTATTGCCATCCCCTCCAACTCATTCGGCAATGAAACAGGCGATAATGCGAGTATAAAAGATTTTGTAATGAACAACTATAACATTCATTACATACTGGCTCAAAAGATGGATGTTACAGGCGAGAGCCAATCATCTTTATACAGTTGGCTTACACACATAGAGCAAAACAATATGCTGAGCAATGATGTGCAGGGCGACTTTTTCAAGTTCCTGGCAGACCAATCGGGAAGGCTGGTGGGTGCATTCATGCCATCCGTTGACCCGATGAGCGATGATATGCAGGGTGTGATAACGAATTAAATCTCGTCTTACAGGGTGGCTGTAATACTGAACCATAGGAGCTTGTCATGCTGAGCCTGTCGAAGCATGACGGCCTGAAACAAAAATAAAGGCAAATGCGTAATTATTCGGTTTATATCTTGGAATGTAGCGACGGTGCATACTATACCGGTGTTACCAACAATCTGGAAAGGCGGTTGTGGGAGCATGAAAGCGGTTTTAATACAAACTGTTTCACGTACAAACGGAGACCGGTAAAGCTGAGATATTATGAAACAACTAATGATGTAAAGCAGGCTATTTTGAGAGAGAAGCAGTTGAAAGGTTGGTCAAGAAAAAAGAAAGAAGCATTATTCAGGGAAGATTGGGATGAGTTAAAGAGGCTAAGCCGGCCTGCCCTTAAACCGCCTTCGACAGGCTCAGGCTGACAGCTTTCTTGCGTGATTGAGAATTGTCATGCTGAGAATTGTCATGCTGAGCGTTGTCGAAGCATTGTCGAAGCGTAAAATGCAATAAACAAACAAAAATAACAGAATAAATATACTCTTATGCCAAGGCAATTATTTTTACTGATATTATTGACTATAGCAGGCAATGTAGTTGCCCAAAGCAACATCCCGACTACGGCAACAGGCCCTTCTTCCGCTACGCCTAAAACATTGCCTTCCTATAATGTAAAGCCTGCGTCAAATTATCTTCGTGTATTCGTGCCAGTTATGCCTACGACGGATTCATCAAGGGTTACCATCAATGCTTATGCCGACAGCGTAAATATCTATACCAAATTTGTGGATTCTCTCGGCAGACCGTTGCAGTCGGTTATCAAGCAGGCCTCCCCTGCAAAAAATGACTATGTGGCCCCAAATACCTATGATGAATTTGGAAGAACGGTAACCTCCTACCTCCCCTTTGTACAGCAAACATCAAACACGAATGATGGTAAGTTTAAGCTGAACCAGTTTGTAAATGATTCCTCGTTTTATAAAGCTAACTTCTCCAATGAATCCATCAACTACGGCCAAACCACTTTTGACGGTTCGCCCCTGCAGCGCATAACCAAACAGACCGCCCCCGGCAACAGCTGGACAGGCGCCGGAGTGGGCATCAGCGCTGCCTACAGGGCCAATGCCACTTCGGATAGCGTACGGCTGTGGACTATTGCCATCAGCAGCGAGAATGATATACCCGCTACTTCGGCAACCTATTCCGCTGGCAGCCTTGCCGTGCAGGAAGTCACGGATGAAAGAGGGGTAAAGACAGTAACCTACACTGATGAATTGGGAAGAACCATCCTTACCAAGCAACAGGTAAGCGCCAGCCCCACCACCGGCCATTACGGGTGGATATGCACCTATTATGTGTATGATGAAATGAACCACCTGCGGGTAGTAATAACTCCCAAAGCAGTGGATGCATTAAATACATCGTCAATCAACTGGAACCTTTCCGGCAATCCGGCTATCAAGACAGGACTTTGCTTTAGCTATTATTACGATGCAAGAGGCAGGGTGATTATGAAATACATCCCCGGCAAGGGAAAAAATTATATCGCATACGATTTGTATGACAGAGTGGTAATGACACAGGATTCCAACCTGCGCCATACCAATCAATGGGCGTTTGTGCTCTACGACGGCCAGAGCCGGCCCTGGAGAAGCGGGGTCATCACCACGAGCTTAATAAAAGACAGCATCATTGCACAGGCCGCAAGAAGCACAGCCTATCCTACTTTGAGCGGCACCTACACCATCATGAGCGAAACCTACTTTGACGATTACAGTTGGATCACAGGGGGAGCGCCCGACAGCTCACTGGTGACCACCTATATAAACGGTTCTAACTTTAATACTTCCTATAATACTTACCCTGACTATGCGCAGTCAATAACCAAGAGCAGGAGAACCCGGGGTATGGTAACAGGCACTAAAAGAATAATTATAAATACGTCTTCAACGTACTTGTATGCTGTTCCGTTGTACGATGATCATGGAAGAGTAATACAATTGAAGCAAACCAACTATACCGGAGGTACCGATATTGTTACCAGCCAGTACAGGTTTAACGGTACGGTGTTAAGAACGCACCTGTACCAACAAAAGAGCGGCACCAATGCACAAACCCATACTCTGCTCACCAAATATTCTTATGACCAGGTGGGCAGGGTAAAAACTATTGTAAAAAATATTGACGGCGCAGGCGATAAAACCATTGCCACCGATGCGTACAATGAGCTGGGCGAATTAAAATCAAAAGTATTTGGATCAGGAATAGATTCAGTGGCCTATACTTATAATATACGGGGATGGCTGCTCGGCATCAACAAAACTTTCGCAGACACCTACAACAGCTCCGCCAATTACTTTGGTGAAGATTTGTTTTATGACTACGGCTTTACCAACACCCAGCTCAACGGCGCCATAGCAGGGGTAAAATGGAAAGCAGGCGGCGATACCATTGCAAGAGCATACGGGTTCAGCTATGACAATGCCAACCGCCTTACCAAAGCCGATTTCAGCCAGAATATAAGAAATACCAACACCTGGACAAATTCAACAGTGGACTTTACAACGAGCAATCTTACGTATGATAACGCAGGAAACATTTTGACCATGAAACAAAGAGGACTTCAGATTGGCAGCTCTGCAACTATAGATTCTCTCACCTACACTTATTACTCAAATAGCAACCAGTTGCAAAAAGTAGCCGACGGTATTCCCCCCTTCGGGGGGCAGGGGGGGCCAGACTTCCAGGATTCTTCGCTCACCACCGATTATGCGTATGATGCTAATGGCAACATAGTAAAAGATTATAACCGGCACATGCATACGCCGGCCAATGGAAACGGGGCTGTATACAATTTACTGGATAAGCCGGATTCACTGGTAATCTCAAATAAGGCAACGCTGTATTATACCTATGATGCTACCGGCGCCACATTGCTCAAAAAAATTAATGACTACACTACGGGAAAAACACTTAACTACCTCTACATCGAAGGTTTTGTTTACCTGAATGATACGCTTCAATATGTAAACACCGAAGAAGGCAGAATACGATGGGCGGATGATAATGGCAGATGGTCTTTTGTGTATGATTACTTTTTAAGAGATCATCTGAACAATGTACGTGCCGTGCTCACCGAAGAAAAGGATACAGCCTTGTATCCGCCGGCAAGTATGGAAACGGCGAGCATTGCTACAGAGCGTTTATATTATAGCGGAGTGGATTCAGGTCGTGTAAATAAAAGTACTGTGACAGGCTATCCATCGGATGGATATACCAGCCCTAATGATTATATACAGCAGCTAAGCGGCAGTGGTTATAAGATTGGCTCCGGCATAGTGCTGAAAGTAATGCGGGGAGACCAGTTTAATATAAGAGTAAGCAGCTGGTACAGGAAGAATGGCGTAACGCCCGGTACGCCGGTAAGCCCGCTGAATGCTCTGATAAGCGCATTGATTAGTGGTGTGGGTGGAGTTACCAATGCAGCGCACGGAGCCACACCGACACAATTGCAAAGCAGCGGAGTATTGATACCGGGTGCCACGAGCTTTTACGGCAGCCACAATACTGCGGACAGCACTACAAAACCAAAGGCATTCCTCAACTGGATATTTTTAGATGACCAGTTTAAGTATGTAGGTTCCGGCAGTGGCTTTCAGCAGGTAGGGACAGATACTGTCTTTACAGTATTGGCGCAAAGCGGAGTTACCGCTGCAAAGAATGGATTTTTATATGTGTATGTAAGTAATGAAACGCCGAATATCAATGTGTACTTTGATAACCTACAAATTACTCACATTAAAAGTCCGCTGCTACAAGAGCAGAGCTATTATCCGTTTGGTCTACAGATGGCAGGGATAAGCGATAAGGCGTTGGGGAAATTAGATAGTAAGAATAAGTTTAATGGAGGTTCTGATTTTGAGGAAGATTATGGGGTAAATCTGTACTATACTGATACAAGGAAATATGACCCGCAGATAGGCAGATTTTTAGGAGTAGATGAATTGAGTGAGCGGGCATCTGGTTTGTCCGTTTATCATTTTGGGGGTAACAATCCTATCATGCTCAATGACCCAAACGGAAGAAAAGTAGTATCTGCTGATATATTAGCACAGTCAGATGGCCAACTTCCAAATGGATTGCAAATGGGTACTTATATGGATCAATGGCTAGAGGAGTCTGATGCGTTTTGGAACAACTTCAATAGCGGAGGAGGTGGAAGTTATTCAAATGGTGGTAACGTATATACCCTGTCCAGATTAGAGATTGGTCAAGTTGCGGATTATTTTCGCCAGGAAAACGATGATGGTAATTTATTTAATTTCTCAGCATACAATTCTGGACAAGGGCAACCACAATCACAAAGAGAGGCTGAAGATAGAGGGCTTTGGGCTTCCAATAGTGATATGAATTTAGGAGATGATCCTAATACAAAGATGGACGACCCCTATTCTGATAATGAAGACCAGGGCACAGATAATGGTAATGTTGGTACTACAATTACATACCTAATTCAAATAAGCAAATTAACGCGTACAGATGTACTAGGCGGAAGATATGATTTATATACTTATGAAGGATATACAGTAGGTAGTAATGGTACATTAATATCGGTAGGCCTAGGAACTACTACTAATTATCATGAGGATGCTGGAGAATATGATGGAACTATATCAATTACCGGCGGGAATTCGCAGCTTGGGAATCCGCAAGTTGTTATAGGATCTGACACAGAATCTGGATGGGTCAGCAAAGCTGGGTCATTCGTAACTTTTGGTTCTCGCCCTTATCCTATTACATATACAATGAGCTGGGGGCATGCGAATACTGACGGATTAGTTGCTCAAATGCAAACTCAAACTTTCCAACCATCATTTATTGAAGAAATACTTGGTGTTAGCATCTTGACTTTTTCACCCTTCGGGAAATTGGTTCCAGCACATTAAATAGAATTCTAAAATTTTGAATGATCCAAAAAAATTTGATAGGAATTACATTAACATCTATTTACGATATTATAAATGCTCTTATTACATTTTATTTTATCCAACACTTTGAAATCTTGTTAGAAAATTATTTTTAACTTTAATAATCAGATAAATAAAAAAACATGTTCAAAATTAAATGCAGAAGTTCAATTGCCATGTTTTGCTTAATCGAGCTTTACGTTTTAGGAGGTTGTACATCATTTAGGAAAGGTAATGAACTCACGAAATTTGAGACTTTTGAATTTTCTTTTCAGGATCCTGCAAACTCAAAATTTTTTTCAGTATTGTTTTCACAAAGTGATACAGTTTTTTTAAAGAAATCCCCACATTCTAACAATGATTCTGTATTCTATTCAATTTTGCCAGATTCTGGTAGATTAATGATTAATAAGTTTGTAATAAATATCAACTCATCAGCATTTCATCCAACAAGACCAGACTCAATTGAAGATAACAACCCAAGTAAAGTTAAATTCTCTGTTTACATCGGTTATTCTGATGAGAGCCAACAGGTTGTTTTTCACAGTTTGCATCCGCCCCTCGCCCTAGTAGAATTTAATAACTGGGTCAATAAATTTATAGACAGTTCAAAATTTCATTATACCCGTGCTACAGTCAATTTTTAAATAAGCAAGAAAGGGTTAAAGGTTTAATGGGGTTGATGAATTAAGTGAAAGATCAATGGCAATAAATGTGTACGGATTTTGCGATAATAATCCGATAGTGTTTAATGATCCACTTGGCGACTATAAAGATCCTGGAACAGTCGAAAGATACTTAGATCAAAATGGTGATATTAGACACATTCCTTCAGTTTTTCAAGATGTAGACGGCCTAACTGCTGATATACAGGGATTAGAATGGTTGGTCACGCTACAGAAATGTTGTTTTGATAAAAGGCAAATATTAAACATGCAAAAGTCTTTTAAAACAAAGACTAATAGAAGTAATTTTCAGACGTGCTAACCGGTGGCGTCTATTTTTATCGATAAAAAATCAAGACTGATGGAACAGAAAAAAAGTTCATGCTACAGATATGTAGGTGAAACAGAAATATGCAGCTATTGCAGTGGCAACTGCATAAAGCACGGCAGCTATAATGGCAGGCAACGATACAAATGCAAAAGCTGTGGCAGAACTTTTATTAAAAGCTATCAATATAATGCCTGTAAACCGGGCATAAGCCTGTGGATACAAAAACTGCTGAAAGAAGGCTGCGGTATAAGAAGTATTGGCAGGTTATTGCAAATATCGGTTACCACGGTGCTAAAAAGAATTATAAGCATTGCAAAAGCCATACGGAAACCAATGCCTGCCTTGCATAAAACTTACGAGGTAGATGAAATGCGTACATTTTATAAAAGCAAAGGAAGGAAGCTGTGGATAGTATATGCATTGCAAAATGATACCGGCCAGGTTGCCGATTTTGCAGTAGGTGCCAGAACGGTAAACACCCTGCAACGGGTAATAAATACATTGATATTATCCGGTGCCGATAAAATTAAAACAGACAGGCTGCCTTTATACCGGCAAATCATTCCGCATTCTTTGCATGAAAGAAAAGCTTACAATACCAACCACATCGAAAGGAAGAATCTGAGCCTTCGTACCTGTTTAAAAAGATTAAGCAGAAGAACGATTTGCTATTCGAAGAGTTTAACGCTGCTTACGGCCTGCCTTAAAATATATTTTTGGAAATAATAAGAAAATTCTCTGACTGAAAGTAACAGACGGCGATTTTCCCGGGCCATTACCGAATTGCCGGCAGAACCACCCGTCAGGAAAATGAAACAACATTTCCCGGCGGCACTTGCAGACCCCGTTTTTATTACGGCCTGTAATCTGATTTTTGTAGAAACGATGATTATGTAATATATTTAAGACAGCGTTTGAACAATAAAAAATATCTATGCAGGAAGATTTATTGGAGGAGTTTGAAAGCAAACCCATGGAAAAACCGCAGACTGTTAAGCTTTCTGTTAAGCTGCTTATTGTATCCATTGCGATTGCGGTTCTTAACTTTTTGTCAACCTTGCTTTCTGCTAATCCGGCTGTTTCTTTTGCAAGCATGAGCGCAGGATTTGTTTTTGGCATTCTTATTTTATCGTTTCTCGTATACCAGATAAATGCCGGGAAAAACTGGGCCCGCATTCTGCTTGTAGTCCTGATTGTTATTGGCATGTTTACTATTCCGCTGGATATAATTGCCTTTTTCAAGTTCAACCAGTTGCTCGCAATAATAATTTCTGTTCAAACTATTATAGAGCTCGCGGCCGTAGGGTTGCTGATGACGAAACAAAGCAATGAATGGTTTAAGGCTAAAAAATAAGATGTTAGCGAAATGGCGCTTACGATGCTTTTTCAATCCAATATCCGGATAAAAATTATTTCTTACCAAGCTCAGTTAAACCTGCTTTTACATTCCATCCCTCTGTCTTCAGCATCACCGGCGAATGCGTATCAATTTTTGCAAGCGGGCAGCGTACCGTTACGGTAACTGATTCATGCGGCGCCAAGGAAAAATAATTTTTCGACCAGAAGGCCGGTAAAATTTCTTCACCGTTATTTATTAATTGCGGATTGATAAAGAAAGCAATGTTGCGGGTCGTATTGGAAAACTTCAATGTGCATTCATAGCTGTCTTTTGTTGTATGCTCACCCACCTTTGTTGCCTCAACAGCGGCAGCCGGCATATCTCTCAGCTTTGTAAAATCATGTTCAGGAGCAAACCAATAAACATTCTCTGAAATCCTTTTCCCGTCACTGCTTTTCAGGTCAAGAAAAACAAATGCAATATCTTTTTCTGCGGCAAGACTACTTTTTATTGAAATTAATTTTTTGACAGCGTAAGCATTGACGCTTGCAGCGCCTGTTTTGGTAAAGGAAACTGTTCCATCCATGTGCATTACACGAATGGTGAATGCAAGTGAATTAAGCTGCCGGTAAGTTTTATTCACTACTGCTACACCTGAATCGTCGAGGTTGAGCTGAATGTGCACCGGCTCGCATGCATTTTGCATAAAATAATACCCGGCGTTGGGTTCCAGATACCAGTCATACACCTGCCATATCACGCTGGGGAATGCAGCATTCAGCTTCCACAGCATTACGCCGCCTGTTTCATCTAATTTATGTTCGGCCGCTTCAAAAATGGCGCGGTAAGAATCTGCATTCATCAGCTGCATTTTGTCGCAGTAGTCTTTCATACCTTCCGGTTCGCCATAGCGCTGCACCATATTTTTATAATACACATCATACCTGCCATTGCCGCTGCATGCATCATGATAGCCCCAGGTATTATTGAGCGGATAGGGGAGAGAAGAATCCGGCACAAGGTTGGAGATTATTTTTGGCAACGTGCTGTAGGGCGGCTGCGAGGGCACCCCCGTTTCATCTTTGAAGAGCCAGTCACGCCCGCGATCTGCCAGTTGATAATAACGTGATTCATCTACCCATGAATAGGGGCCGCCACTATACACACCTGATGGCTGATCATCCGGCCAGGAGCCTTTCCATCCTTTTGGCAAATTGGCAAAACCGGAAGAGCAGGGGATGAAAGGCCGCGTACCATCGAGCATTGCCACATTATCGCGCATGGCATTGTACAATTCTTCTCTTGCATGGCCTTCATTTCCTCCCGTCCATACCAGCAGGCTCGGATGATTTCTTATGCGAAGAATAGTGCTGACCACGTTGCGGATAAAAACATTTGCCTGTAACGGCCAGTCGCGTGAACCTTTGAACTCTCCCTGTGTATCGCCGGTGATCCAGAAATCCTGCCACACCAGCAAACCATACTTATCTGCGAGTTCATAAAAGTCATCCGTTTCGCCAAGTCCGCCGCCCCAGATGCGAACGAGATTGATATTTGAATTACGGCAGAGATGCAATTCATAATCATTCCTGGTTGAGTCGCGATTCAGCATCATGTCGGGCACCCATGCACCGCCGGTTATGTGAATGCGTTCCCCGTTTACATAAAAATCGCGGCGCGTAAAGCCATTTACCATGGTTGCTTTTGAACTCACGGTTCTTATTCCAAATGCAAACGAAGTATCATCAGAAATTTCATTGCCCATTGTATATTGAATTCTCATCCGGTACAAGTTCGGTTGTCCGTAACCGTTAGGCCACCACAATTTCGGATGTTGTATCATCAGCTCTTTTACTTCTCTGGCGTCAAAAGAAATATCAGATGTTTCACCGGCATCTATTTTTGTAGTCCGGTTGAGAGTTATCGTTTCTCCTGCAAAATTTTCAGGGCTAATACTAATCTTCAGGTTTCCGTTTTGAATATTATCGCTGTAGTTGGTCAGGCTGAGATGCAATGAAAGCGCAGCCATGCCGGTGTCCGGCAGCTTCGGAAGTTGTGTAATGATGTGTGGTTTGCTGATCACCACCTGGCCGGTAGTCCGGAGATACACGGGTTGCCAGATGCCGATATTGCGGTCGTGCACTTCCGGAATCCAGTCCCAGCCAATGGAGCAAAGCTCGGTTACATTTTTGCCTATATCGCCCGCAGGGCCTCCGTTTTCATAAAAATCACCCAACGCCGTCAGTTGCGGATGTGCAGGTAGGCCAGGATAATCAAGAGGAAAGATCTCTACCGCCAATGCATTCTCATCGCCTGTCTTTATTGATTTGCTTGCATCGAGAAAATAGCTGGCAAACATACCGGCCATTTGCGATGAGTCTGCGATCAGGTCGCCATTGAGCCAAACGGCAGCGCGGTAATTGATGCCTTTAAATATTAACTGGAAATGTTTGCCTTTATCAGATGCCGGTACGGAAAATGTGGTTCTATACCAGTAAGGCTTTTTCCAGGGATTGGGCTCGTTGGGCAAATAGCTGTATTGCTCAAGATGATATTGATGATTAAAAGAATCGGAAGCGTCCGGGATCAGCATATTATTCATACCAATGTATGGATCGGGATACACCTTGTTTTCTACAAGGCCCGTCAGCACTGTACAGGGCACACTAACCGGGAACCAATAATTTTTCGAAATATAATTTTTTTGAGAAAGCACATTGCCGGGCTCTGTGATTATTGCCGAAGACTGCAAATCAAATTTGCTTAGCCGGATTTGCTTTGGTTGTGCAATCAATACGTTTGGAACCATGAATGTAACTACGAAAAAATAAAAACCAAAGCGTGATATCATCTTATATACAATTTGCGGGCAGGAGCATACCGGTTGTCTAAATTATATTATTTAATCAAAACGGCTCCCTGATTTTATAGCATTGTCTGGTAAAAATTTAATCCCGCAGTGATCCGGGCAGCTTTGTAAAGTGATTTTTTACAACCATGCATCAATGCAAGCCGGCTTTAGTAAGGTGATAACATGAGGGGAAGAATTAACGGATGATAAAAAAACCGGAACATCAGCGCCAGTATTGTGCTGATATTTTTACTGTAAAAATACACTTATATGTGCCGTTAGTGCGAATGGCGTTCCCGGTGTAAAGCAAATTCCATCTACCGGTGCAGGATCCGTCTTCAGGCGGTATTCGGTATCAAACTGCGTTTCCTTCCATTTTGTGTTAAGAATGTTATTGATGGTAATGCCGATTTCATATTTATGCTTTGTATAGTTCAAAACGGCGTCAGTAATAAAATATCCCTGTGCTGTAAGGCTGTAGTCTTCATTGGCAGGCCGGTCAGCTAAATAACGATAACGAAGGCTGCCGTTAAAACCATTCCTGTTGAGGTAAGTGATACCTCCGGTGCTGCTCCATACGGGTGCAAGCGGAATATAGTTTGCCCCCTTTGGATGGTCTGTAGAGCGGCCATGGGCATAGTTTACATCAACATCAATATACAATGAACGTACAGGCTGATAACGTCCGGAAAAATCAAAGCCCATGCGCTTTGTAGGGCCGCTGAATTCAACCGTACCGCCATCCCCACCATATACATTTTCCTGCGTAAGATAGATGTACCACAATGCTGCGTTGATCACTATTGCTTTACCAGGTTTAAATACAGTGCCTAAATCAGCGCTGTATGCCTTGGGTAAAATATCTTCACCATTTACTACCACAGCGCTTCTTGCGTCGTTGGAGTGAAATCCACGACCGGTGGTGAGATAAAAATCCGTGGTGCCGTTCGGATGGTAATAGAAGCTCGCTTTGGGACTTAACACATTATCTTTTGCCTTGTAAAGGCCGGTTCCACGTAAGGTGCTGTCGCCTGCGAATTTGTTATTGTATCTGAAAAAGAACTGGTCAAAACGCAGGCCGGCTTTTATACTAAAGCGATCGCTGAAATGAAATGTTTCTCCGAAATAAGGCGAAATGCTCAGTTCATTAATATCACCGAGTTTTATCCTGTTGATTAATGTGGTGTTGTCGGCTGTGTGTGATAATTCAGAGTTGTTCGTCATGTCCATCCGGGCGCTTACCCCCGTTTGTGTGATGAGCCCCATGCCCCCTGCGGAGCCGGTGTGGGTATAACTTCCATTGTATCCGGCCATGTTCCTGCTTTCTTTCTGCCTTATCTCATCGCCGTTGATACTGTCCTGTAAAAAAAATGTAAAGTCGGTGTGGAGGTCGAATGTGTAGTGCGTGCAGTACAGTTGATTTTTTACCAGGTCTCCGTTGCGCAACGAAGTAGCAAATTGAGCATTTAAATTGGTACGCGTGGTAGTGCCACCCTCGTTGGGGTCTATCGCACCATAAAAATCGATCAATCCTTCGTCCACTGCTTCTTCAGGTATCTGGCCGGATGCTTTCCATTTGCTCCGGAGATGGGAAGCCGTGAGCGATAGGCTTGTGCTGGGTGATATTTTGCCGCTGTATTTGGTAAAGAAATTAAAGCGATTAAAGTGTTGCGGATGGTCGAAATATGCATTGGTGTACCTGTACTCGGATGCTACGTACCACGATTGTTGTTTTGCTCTTTCCTTTTTGCCCAAAATATTAAACATGCCAAGTACACGGGCTGTGCTGAACATTCCGCCTTCTGCTTTAATCATATCATCTTCCAATACATTTTTAGTCCGGAAGTCTGCAAAGCCGGTGGTGGTAAAATCTCCTTTATCAACATAGGATGCTCCCTTGCCAAATGTTACGTCGCTGATGGTTTCGGGAATAATGAAATGACTATCGGCATAGCCCTGCCCATGTGCGTGAGATACCATGTTGATTGGAATGCCGTCGGCAAACAGGCCAATGTCGGTGCCGTGGTCGCAGTCAAAACCACGAAGAAATATCTGTTCGGCCTTGCCTCCTCCCTGGTGCTGGCCAATAAACAAACCCGGTATGATGCGCAATACTTCCTGTGAATTAGTGACACCGCGCATGGCAATATCCGCTTTGCTGATGAGTTTATACTGGTCGCCGGCGCTGGAAGACACAGTGATGGAACGTAACTCGACCGATTTTTGTACGAGAGTTGCTACGCGTTGGTCTTTCACAAATGCCGCAACAGGTATGTTTTTCGAACCATAGCCAATAGCTGAAAATGAAATGGAAGAAACAGCGTCTTTATTTATTTTAAAAACAAACGATCCCTTGCTGTCGGTAACCGTAGAAATGTTAGCGGGCATTAATGTAACGGTCGCCCCCTCGATGGGTTGCAACGATGCCGAGTCGGTAACCGTTCCGTTAAATACGGACTGTGAATTTGCTGCAAGACTCAAAATAGAAAATACGATTATCATTTGAAGTTTGCGCATCCTCATTATTTGTACTGCAAAATAAAGCCTATTCGTAAAATTAATAATCAGCACGTCGTTCAGTTTACCACAGCAATTATATGTTTCACCCCATTTAGTTACTGTATGTAAGCTTTTTAATTTTAATTACCATGCAGTTCGGGATTACGAAAAGGAGCCTGTTGAAACTCCGGGAAGGTAATATACAGGAATGGTCAGAATGAAACAGCGCCTGAAGCGATTTGAAAATGTAAAGATTTAACCTGGTAAAATTGACGGGAGCAGGCAAGCCCATCAGTCCACTTTCATCTTTTGTTTACCGGGTTGAGTTATTTCAATAACAGACTTCAATCTTATCCTGATATACTGTTGCAACAAATTAGGATAGATGTTATAGAAAAGGTTCGATGTTAATAGTATTAATACCCAACCTGTATAACGATGAACGCCGGCACAGGCAGTAATGATTGTGTAAAAGATAAATGCGCAAAAATGAAATTTCTCAAACAGGTAAGTTTGAAAATAGAGCTTTTTGAGCGATGATTTATTACCGGCAATTATTTTAAAGCGGGGATATTTATTCCTTATGTAATTATTAATGATTGTTCCGTTTTGAGAAAATTTATTGATGAACCTTATACCCAGTCGTTCATAGAAGCTGGTTTTTCTGCTTAATTGTATCGCATTGTAGAATGAATTAGGAAAGAAAGCAGGAACAAAGCTCAGTACAAGATAGAGAATTACCGTTCCCGTCCTCATACCGATATAGCAGAATGTTACTACGGGAGTAACAAATAAGATTGTCCAAAGCAGGTTGGGGATCATGTTATACGCTGCTGCGATCCTTTGCATTTTCTGCAGTTGTTTTTGCTCGTTTGAAATCAAGGCAGTTCCTGTTTATGATAAATTTAAATGAAACGAATCCTGTAGGCGCTCCCGATTATTTGTATGAGCAATAGAATGGATTAATGGCAATACCTGCTAAGAAGCGGCAGGAAAACAAATCTTTCCTTTAATGCCGCTCGCATTCCCGCATTGGATCAGCCTCACCATTAATCAGATGCGCTTTAGCGGAACTTTTGAAATGAACCTTTCCAGCAGGTATTTTCTGAAGCTGGCAGGATGTGTTACGGGCAGACCAATATATTCATCTAAGTGAAACATAGTTACCTTGCCCCAATCCGCTTCTTCCCCTGTAAGCTGATGCAGCGTTTCGAACTGGCTGGTTCCGGTTGCGAGAATCAAATTCGCTGTTCCTTTTGCATCTGTCGCCTTGCGGAGCAAATATGCAGCATTTGCTGATGCAGCTTTGCCAAGCTGGTAAAGCGTATGGTATATTTCGATTTTCATGCCGGCTGCAAAGTTTGCATTTTCCGGAGAGGTATCCCGTTTCCTTGTTACCGGAAATTTTTTCTATAACATACCAACCCCAATTTTTTAAAAGAGAGGCTGTAAAGCCTGGTAAATAAAGCCTTCATCCATCTGCGTTGCTGGCAAAATAGGACTCTAACCCGCGAAAATTTTTCACAGTGATATACTTAAAAAATTATTTCTGCGTTTCTTTTTAATTCTGACAGTCGCATGACCGATATTTTCCAACACAAAATACTTTGGCTCATAATGCAGCAAAAGAGAAAATGCCTGTCTGACTGATATCAATAAGAAAAGCCATGATAAAAAAACTGCTTTCCATTTTTTTGCCTTCCGTATTTATTACCGGTTTTTTGCAGGCGCAAATATTATCGGTTTCCCCGGGAACAGACCTTACCATTGCTGCGGGTACCACGCTTTCAGCAGATAGCCTTTTAATTACTCCTTCGTCTGCTTTTACTATGAATGGACTATCCATTAGCAAAAGCGCTACCGCAGTGCATACCCTTAGCGAACCTTATATTTCAAAAGTGTATCAGTTCAGCAGCGCTTCCAATCCTTTTTCAGGTGTTATACAATTTTATTATGATGATGCTGAGCTGAACGGGCTGGATGAGCCGACCCTGGAAACAAAGATTTATGATGGCGCTTCCTGGCAGGATATTACAAGCGCTGTCAATGATGTCAATAACAATTATGTTTTGACAAACCAGGTCAATAATGTGTCATTAGAGGAACTTACGCTTGTGAATCCTTCGGGTTCACTTCCGCTGCTTTGGGGGCCGGTTGCTGCATATCGTCAGAACAGGCAGGTAAAAGTAGAATGGACCACATTGCAGGAAAATAATATCAGCCACTTTAATGTTGAGAGAAGTGCGGATACCCGAAACTGGTCTGGGGTGAACAGTGATATAGCAGCGGCAAATCTTCTTACAACGCAACATTATGCGGCAACAGATAATAATTACAACCCTGCAAGGCTTTACTACAGGATAAAAGAAACCGATAGGGATGCCCGCGTTTCTTATTCACCGGTTGTATCGGTTGCAGCGGAGGCAAATGCAGATATTATTCTGTACCCTAATCCAGTGATCCGTACATTTAAATTGGGAATAACAGGTACTGCTGCAATTAAAGCCCTTCTTTTATATAACAGCAACGGCGTCCGGGTAAGAACATGGTACGTATTGCAAAATGCTTACAACATTGAAGATCTCCCGGCGGGAGTTTATCAACTCAAAATAGTTACCGATAATAATAATGATAAAATCTTACCATTAAACAAACAATAATCTTTAAAAAATATCAATAATGAAAAAACTGGTTATAGCATTTTTGATTGCCGCTTCTTCTCATGTTTACGCCCAGGTAGGCATTGGAGTGAATACACCGGATGCTTCGGCCCAGCTGGATGTTACAAGTACCAATAAAGGTTTTTTACCTCCGCGTGTATCGCTTACCGGTACTACCGATGCTACTACTATTGCCTCGCCGGCAAATGGTCTTTTAGTATATAATACCGCTGCATCCGATGATGTGGTTCCGGGATATTATTATTATAACGGAAGCACCTGGAGCCGTGTTACCAGCGATGTTAAAACAGTGGTATCTGCAGATCCGCCCTTTACGTTAAATGCAGGTAACTCCGGCCAGATCATTACTACCGAATGGGGAGAACAACCTGCTATCCCTGATGATTTACCAGATGGTTTTAATTGTACTATCATAAATTATTCTAACTACCCGTTTACTTCAAATACATTGAGCACTGCCCAGTTCTTCAATACAACAACCGGCTGGAATGACGGAAACGGAAGTTCTACCATGAGTATTCCATCCGGAGGTACCGTTACACTGAATGTCGTAACGATCAACGGTATTAAATGTTATTTTGTAACCGGCGCCGGGAATTAAAGCCTCCTGTACCGCATGCGAAGACATAATAAAAACTGCCCGGAATAGCTCAGGGCAGTTTTTTGTTTTTTCCGGTGAGGTCATTGACCGACCCGGTCGCCTGCTTTGAAATCATTTACCTGTATCTTCTTCCGATGGATATGTGCAGGCCAACAGGCACAGGCATACCGCATTGGGCATAGATATTATCAATCGCCTGTTCCTTTTCCGCTTCGAGATTATTGATCTGGTCATCTTTTTCGCCGGGACTGAGGTTGTAATCATCAGCCACCTGCTGAATCTGGTAATCATAATCGGAAGATATCTGTGCGATCAGCGCATCGCGCTGGTCCAGGCGGTATTGGTTATTGCCGTACACAATAAAGTTTACGTGCAACCCGGGCCTGAATCCTTCAAATGGACGGTGCATGAATCCCGCATCCCGTACCTGATATCCATCATTCCGGCCCCTGCGATCAGGGCCGCGAAATTCTTCGTGACGCGGATTGCCGAAACCGAAATTTCTGCCGCGGTCGCCACGGTGATCGTATTGTGCAAAAGCGGATGATATAATAGTGGTGCAAAACAGCAGTGTAAAAATCTTTTTCATAATTAATGTTTTTATGCTAACTCAGACTTTGTCCTGTTTTGCAGGTTTCACAATGGATTGTTAAGAACGATGCTTCGCCCGGGCAGCGGTCTTTTATAATGTAGGATCCTGCTATAAGTTTACGCTTGTCTTCTGTTGCAATTAGTATAATAACGGTAACGGATATGCGAAAATTGGCGTACAATATTATGTGGTCTGACAGGTTTGCATTTGATTATATCCTTTCACCAATAACATGGTTTAGGCAGAACGAAATACCCCAAATTGAGTATTCTTCATTAATATATCTGTCTTTAACTTGCATTGTAAAGTGATGAAAAAACATAAATGGCATTTTATGAAAAAAAATCTTCTTCAGCTGCTGGCAGCATTCATTTCAGCTGCGGCCCTCATTTCCTGTAACGGATTTGGTAACAAGGTTACCTTTGATGATACGAATGGCGAAGTATATTATAAGGGAGCGGGCGTTACCGAGGCGGATGCCAGGGCTGTCGGAAAATTTCTTAACGAGAACAATTATTTTCAAAAGGACGGTCAAACGCGGTCCGTCCAGATAACCAAAGAAGATGGCCGTATCAAAGCCCGTTTTGTTATAAACAGGAAAGCTATGGATACCCTCGCAGGTGCAGATAAGGATTTTGAGCTTATAGGCGCTGCTATGAGTAAGGAAATATTTAACAACATGCCTGTAGATGTTATCTGCACGGATTCTTACTTCAGGGATTTTAAAACTATTCCTTTTGCACCCTCTCAATTACCGGCGGTAAGCCTTTCAGAAGAGCTTCAGCAAATGGATCAAAAGGAATATCGTGGCAATACGCTATATACATCTAAAAATATGCTGCCGGCGAAAACAGACAGTATTTACAACTACCTCGTGTCAAGCGGCTTTTTTACCAATGACGGGGCTGTTGATCTTATCATGTCCCTGCAGCAAAACGGTATTTATCTCGTGAAGTTTCCCAGCAAAGCTTCTGCGGGTGATGCAGACGGTTTGCAGAAGATTGATGATTTTGGCAGGGAAATGAAACAAAGTGTCTTTGCTGCCGACTCCATGCAGCTTGAAGTATTAGGCGAGCATATGGATTCTGTAAAAACCTTTGCTTATTAAATTATCACTGTCTTCTGCTATTTAGAAAAAATTTAGTCTGCCTATTCTACCATTAGGGTTAGTTAAGGAGTTAAGAACAGTAAGAAGCAAAACGCTTACTATATTCTTAACTTCTTAATGGTTTAAAATTACCGGCGGGTAACCGGCGCTCTTTGCTGCAGTTTCACCTGAAATTTCACACGAAATTATTTACACAATGCCGGCCCATACTTTTATTTCGTGGGGGCGTTGCCGTTAGTAGTCTGCGACAAGTTAGTGGATGATATATATTTTTTGCCCCTGCTTTTGTCCTTTGGCATTGATTAACCACAGGACATACATTCCCTGGCTGATCCTGGATGGAAGAGGGATGCTGACCGGATTGATATCGCCCGTAGCGATAGTCTGTCTGAAAATGATGTTTCCCTCAATATCTGCAAGTGTCACTCTTAATTGCCCGTTGCCCGTAAAATGTCCATTGTTTTGAATGAATATTTTATTTTTAGCCGGGTTCGGATACACCAGCATTACATCAAAATTAAAAGATACCTTTTTTGTGAGGGAGTACTTATAACTGCCATCAGCATATACTACCTTCAGGCGGTAATAATTTTCATTGTCGAGCGGCTGCAAATCATCGAAAGTATAATTCTGCATTCCCTCTGGTGCGGGGTTGGCGCTTACCATACCTATCTTTTCAAAATCAGTAGTGGCCGAGCTCCTTTCAATATCGAAGTGGTCTACGGCGCCATTCTGATTCGCCCATGTCCAGGACAGGTGTGCAGTTTTTTCCTGAACATTTTTTGCAGTAAACTGTAACAAATCCGACCCCAGCGTACCACCATCGACAAGCTTTACGCTGAAGCTGTCTACAATGGCGGTTCCGAGTATATAATTATTATGGGTTGTATAGGCCAGACCCACATAGGGATAGTTGCCCAAAGCAAGCATTACTGTATCAAGTGGCGTCCATGTGATGCCGTCAGGCGAAGCGTAGCTGATGAACATGTTTCCGGAGTTAACCATACGCAGCCAGTATACAACTGAATAACCTGAGAAGGCAGTGCTGGTGGTGCTGCCGTTCTGGGATGTTCTCGACTGTACGGTAATGCCGCCGCTTGCGGGCAAGAGCGAAAGAAATACATTGGGAGAGCCCGGATCAAGATTTTGGCGAAACATAATACCACATTTCGCCTGGGAGTTGGTGTTTTGTATTTTATCAACTCTCATGGTTACATCAAGATAGTTAATTCCCAAGGTAGGCCTCAAACAATAATGAAAAGCGTCTACATTGTTGTTAATATCACTTCCGGATGCAGTGATGGTATATTTTCTTGCTGCAGAATCATAACAAATATCACCGGCATACGCCGTGTACCCAATGTCATCGCTGGTCCACCCTGAGGGTAATGTATTGCTGCAGGGAGAAGCTGCCGGTGGATTCAGGCCATATACATTCAGCGCATTGGAGAAGGTAGCCATATACACCTTGCCATTGGCAATTGTGGGACAAACGAACTTGGCAAAGCTTCCTATAGAATCCCGTTTTGCACTCCAGTTACTATTCCATAATTCATGGGTAACATCTGTTGCATCAAATGCCTGTAACTCCCCGGGAACAGTGGCCTGATTTGCATTCCCGTTTATCGGGTGCGATGCCCAGAGAATTCCCGTTCCGGCCTGCGATCCGTTTGATGAGAGGGAAAGCATGCCCCCCGGTTTTCCGGCGGGCAATTGTGTATTACCTACGATGGTATTCAGGGTGTCAAAACGCATGCTGTCTCTTACAAAGGGGTACTGCTTCAAAAATCCCGGCGAATTGGAAGTAGACGAAGCCCATGCGTAAATATATTCATTATTGTTGTTGTCTTTGAAGTACACGGGTGTTCCGTGAAGGTTCCGGTAATAGCTGGTTCCCGAATTATTAACACTTAATGCCTGGAGCGCATTGGAATTATCAGCCCTGTAGCCACCCATGGCTGTATCATTTATCAGGTACAGAATTCCTTCTTTACTTCCCGACAAGGACAAGGCGGTATTGGGCATTAGCAAAGCTCCGTCGGTTCCATAATCCAGGTCAGTAGTATTTAAAAAACTATAATTATTGGGAGTAAAAAAATCTTTTACTTTAAGCTTGCCTGTAGTGGTGGACAATTTCAGCAAACTTTCGCCGCGGTTGGTTGTATCATTTGGATTGGTTCCCGAACCTACTGTGCCATTTCCTGTGGTTAAATATATATAACCGCTGTCATCCACTGACGGCGCCTGTCCGCCCATCCATATTCCTGCCAGCCCTCCGTTGGCGCAGTCATTATAAACATATTTTTGTGCCAATGTTTTGGAGTCATAGCCGATAACCCAGCCCTGGTAAGGGCCTAAATCGCAATGAGATGACCAGCAGATGTACACAACCCCGTTATACAATAAGAGTGCAGGCCGCTGATTTTGGGTTTTTTGATTAAAGGTAATTATTCCACCAACGCTGCCACTACCCGTACCCGGATAGGTAGCTGTTATATAAACCGGGCTGCCAGACTTTTCTGCACCGGTTGTAATATCCAATGCATGCAGATATTGCACATAAGTGGAGCCATCATTGGATATGCTGCGTGCCACTACATAGAGTGTATTGGTACTGGTATCAATCACGGGCGTACCTACGATACCCATTTTTCCTGTAAAATCAAGATAATTACCGCCACATGCACCTGCAGCCGACAAATCGCTGTTTGTGGGTGCCCTGTATCCGGAAGGATTGTAGGTTAAATTTACCTGCCAATAAGGAGCGCTTGTTGCCGAATCGTCTGCATCAAATGCATAGACGCTGTTATTTACCGTTGCAACAAATACTACGTTGTGGGTGCCCCCGCTGATTGACAAGTTGCTTACTATAAGAGGCTGCGCATAAATCTGGTCATCTACCGGGCGCGAAAAAAGCTTTCCAAAACGGCCGCTGCTTACATTACTTTGCGTAAGCTGTGTCTCGGTACTGTCCCAACCGGTTCTTTTAAGATCGTTATGTTGCGTGAGCACACTCGTTTGGCCACTTACATTATTGTAATAAAGTATGAATCCAAAAAGGCATGCAATACCGGTGATCCTGTTAGCAAATTTTGTTGTCCGAGTCATTGTTGTGGAAGTTGGGGGAAATCTGATCCGCCGGGTACAAAAATAATTTTTGAAAATGAGGAACCCAAGCATCCCGGGGCATTTTTTTTGTTGATCGGCGGGCCTCCAAAAATAGCTTTGGAAATCAGGGTAATATGCTGTACAGCGGGTTGCGTGGCATTGTAAGCGAAATTTCTCCTGCAATACCGGACAATGGTGATGATTTGATCGGGGTGATACAGCAAAAAAATGAAATTATAAAGGAGAAACGATATTCAGTTTTTGTCATTGATGATGTACCTGGCCGCTCAATATAAAAGCTGGTGCATTATATCCGGCTTTGTATATTGAATCAATAGCTAATTGGCAAATAAATTGACAAATAATGACGCCTAAGGCTTACTTACCTGATAGTATAATGAATAGGTAATTTCATTATGCGGTGAATAGCTTTTTTGTTCATGTCAAATAGGCTAAAGCTCTTCCATCTGCTTTCAGGCGGGCAAAATGTTTTGATTAACCCTGAAAAAATTACCGGGATCATATTTTCTTTTGATCTTCGCAAGCCGTTCATAATTGTGTTTATAACTTGCCCTGATACGATCCTGGCCTTCGTTCATAATGAAATTAATATACGCCCCACCTGAAGAATATGGATGCAATGCATTCCAATAATCTTTACACCAACTGGTAATCTTTTCTGCATTTGCAGGATCCGGGTCAACACCAACAATTACACCTGCATACCTGGCATCGCGCCAGGCCCACGGAGTTGCATCTTTTGCAACACGGCCTGCTGCACCGCTGATGGGGTACAGATGCATTTGCGAAAGTGGTGTTGGAATAGCAGCACCAAATTCAAGATGCTTTGCTCTTACTTCCGCCCCCAGCTCGTTAAAGAAGTCAGCACGCCAATACCATTGCAATCCCGGCGGCAACAAGCCATCAAATAAACTTTGCGCCATGGGGTAAGGCATAGGCCCCACATGCTGGAAAACAGGATTCATTGCCATAACAGGTTTAAATACATCTTCAGCCTTATCCATATCTCCGCTATAACACCATACAATAGCGCAAAATTTTTTGTGATGGAGAAATTCAGGGAAAGGCGGTCCCGGTATAACGAGTGTTGCAATAAAACCATTTAGTTCATCAGGAGCATTGTTGATAAACCCGTCATACCATTTCATAACTTCCACGGTTTGTTCTATCGGCCATAATGTAGGTCCCGCAAAAACGTTTTTTAACGGATGTGCCTGGAATTTAAATGCTGTCACGATTCCGAAATTTCCGCCACCGCCCCGAATGGCCCAAAACAAATCGGGATGCTGTTTGGCATTTACCGTTACAAATGATCCGTCTGCCAGCACCATATCCGCCTCCAATAAATTATCGATCGAAAGCCCGTACTTTCTTGATAAGTAGCCAATCCCGCCTCCCAGCGTTAAACCGCCAACGCCCGTTGTGGAAATAATTCCTCCCGGCACAGCCAGGCCAAATGCATGCGTGGCATGATCCACTTCTCTCCATATATTTCCCCCGCCTACTCTTACGGTATTATCCTCTGTATTTACCTGCACGAATTTTATTCCTGAGAGATCTATTACCATGCCGTCATCACACAAGCCCAGCCCGCCGCCATTATGCCCGCCGCCACGAACAGCCACCAGCAGATCATTTTCTCTTGCAAAATTTACGGCATGCATTACATCTGCCGCATCGCTGCATTTTACTATCATGCCGGGGCGTTTATCGATCATGGCATTGTACACTTTTCTTGTTTCATCATACAGCCGGTCACCAGGACTAATAATTGTTCCGCAGAGTTTTGATGCAAAATCTTTAATGGCAGCGCTATCTATACTTTTTACAGGTATGGGCATAACATGAGTTTTATTTAGAATGAATTAAACGGCAATCCGTTTCCCGGATGTATTCAAAATTATTTTCTTACAAAAAAGAAGGATATAAATTTTGGTTCAATTATGCGCAATTTTTATTCATTGCCTATGTGGCTATGCCGGTGGAATGTCAATTGACCTGCTGTAATAATTGATCTGACGGAAGGCAACCAAATTTTTTATGGAAACATTTGGCAAAATAGGAAGGGCTGCTGAAGCCTGTTTCAAAAGCAATCTCCGAAATAGTGCCTGCATTTTTATTCAATAATTTAAGCGCCTCCTGCAAGCGATAATCTTTAATAAAGGTATGGGGAGATTTGCCGGTAAGTGAGAGCATTTTACGGTACAGCTGTGATTTACTATACCCGAGCGGTTTATTAAAATCTTCCACACCCAGGTTAGTATTGCTCCATACCGATTCTGTATAATCCATTAAACCCGTCAGAAATTTTTCGTCATCGGGCGTAAGCGGCACCACTTTGCTTTTATGCAAAGGGAAACCGGCATTTTCTTTTTTATATAAATAATTCACTTCAGCAGACATGATAATGTCGCCCTTTACCACTTCGCACATTCTCTTCGCCAGCTTTACTGCATCTTCAAACAACATTTTCTTCTCGGTAACCGGTACACCGGCGCTTATACTGATTTTTAAAATAATTTGTTTGTCCATGAAATAATCACCGGATTTTCTAAACAATTCGCTTATTTCAAATGCGGTAGCCACAGCATCTGAAACAGATTTGAAGGAAACAAGAAAATGGTAATCCGTTTTCTCTACCGGGTTGCCCCGGTATGTGCTTAAAATCTGTTCAACCCCTTTGCAAAAATTTTTCAGCGAAGCACGAAATGTGGCGGGATCGCCGGCATGCAATACAGACTTCCGGAGCTCTACTACCATAATATTTCTGAAAGCCGGTTCAGTAATAACATCCGGTTCTGCATTACTTGTTTTGCCGGGGTCTTCAATTCTTCCGAGGAAAGATTCTACCAGGGATGGTTCCACTTCAATTATTCTGTTGGGAACTTCGCCATGCGCTTCCTTATGCATTTTGTGAAGAGAGGCGGCATCGGGAGCTTCAATAAGGCAGAAAGCGGTTTTTCGTTTGTCGTCAAACCAGTAAGTAAGGCCCCTGCATCCGTAAAGATGCTGAACCTTCAAATCCCGCTGATGCAGCTCTGCCACATTTTTTGCAGTGACGCCTTCTGAAACATCGTGACGATCCATGTAAATCGGCATAAGAATTTTTTGAAGTTTTACCATTCATCACACAAACAAATATTCAGGTGCAACACCGGAACTTTTGGCATCAAAGCCGGTGAGTGGCGGGCGTGAGCTCTTAACGGGCCATTCATTCGGCTTATGAAATTAAGAAATTTTGCCGGTGGTACACTTCAGCAGGTACGGCTTTGATCAAACGAGCGCAGAAAAGATACCGATTATAATTTTAATCAACCGTTGTTGTAAAATTGATAATTACATAGGATAAGATATTTTTTCCGGCCAATGGTACAAAGCCGGTACCCACAATAATACCAGACGGCGGATCTCATGAGAGATTTGGGTGGGTGGCTATTAATTAATTGTTTTAAAAAATTCTTATTCATATATTTATTACTTTAAAACAATCAACATGAATAGTAATGAAAACGATGAACTGGTGGTAAAGAACCAGGGCTTCATTCTCGAAAATCAGCAAATAATTAAAGACAACCAGGGAACCATTGTAGAGAATCAAAAAGCGCTGAAAGATAACCAGGGGTCAATTCTTGGTAATCAAAACAGCATTAAAGGCAATCAGGGAACGATTGTAAAAAACCAATCTGAAATAAAAAAGAACCAATCGTCTATCCTGAAAAATCAGGCTGAAATAAAGAAGAACCAGGCTTCTGTTTTGAAAAACCAGCAGGTGATCATTAAAAATCAATCTTCGATTCTTGAAAATCAAAAAAGCCTGAAGACGATCGTTAAAAACCAGGAAACGATTTTAAAATTGCTGAAGAAAAAATAATTGAAATTCGTGACCGATGCCGAAGAAATGCTATTGAGCTCCAATAGCATTTTTTGTTGGGCCCGTACCGGGATAAATGGAAGAAGGCACTTACGCTCAGTTTTCTGAAAAATGCGCAGGCAGGCAACGGATATCAATGATTGCCGGCCAGCGCCTGCAATTCCTGATCCAGTAAAGGCTGGTTAAACCAGGGCTGCTTATAGTAAACGGTCCGGTTGGGCAAAATTACATAAGCCATGTTCGGCGCCTCGCCGAAGTCGGACCAAAAGATGTTTTTGGGATTATCTATAAGCACCGGCAGATTGATATTATATGTTTGTTTCCACTTTTTCGAAATGTCTACCCGCTGTTGATATGTTTTTGGCTGGTTGGCTTCCACATGATCGCGGATGTTGGCCGTGGCAAGCCAGATCTTTCCGTCGGCCGAATAAGGGCTTGGAGCATCTGCCGGGTGCGGTTCGATCAAATAAACCATGAAAAAATTAAATTCATTTTTATATTTTGATGAGATAGATTTGATGGCAGGTATATTATATCTGCTTACATCACAAGTGTAACTTGCAGTGATCAGCACAACCGGTTTGCGGAGTTTTAGTTCAGAAGAAAGGTCGAACTGCTTTCCATCCGTATCATATAATGTAAAGTCAGGCACGCGGTCGCCTTTCTGAAAACCCAGTTCACCCCAGTTTCCGCTTATGCCGCCGGAAGTAACATTATATGAAATATTGGCAGAAGGAGAGCTTATTGCAACCTTTGATGCACTACAGCCAAAAATGATAGGGATGCTGAAGAGAAGTGCAGAATAATAAAAGAACTTTAATTGACTCGAGGGTCTATGCATGATCAACATACTGGAATTATTGATTAAAGGCTATAACATTGAGTGACGCCAAAGCTCAAAGCATGTTGGTTTGGGCCGGAGCTATTGAATTAAATGATATAACCAATGAAAAATGAGCATTACTGTATATCAGACGTCAAACCGGTCAATAATCCTTCGGTGATTTTGTATAGTTTCTTTTTCGGGGTAAGCTGATCACACAATTTGAGTAAAGAACAATTATCTGCACCCTGTTTCCATTTACCGGATATTTTGAAAAATCCATCCCGCATCTTTATGCTTGTCTTGTTTTGAAAGAGGCTGCAATGGCGATGAGCGGCTTTATGATAAGACAGAAAACTTTTGGGGAAGACAAAAGATGACTGAAATAATGATTTTGAAATTTTCATCCCTTACAAAAACATCTCTCCAACAAACACCAGCAAAAGAAATAAAATACAACGAATCATTATTATAAAAACTTATACTTTCGGCTCATGAGCTAATTTAATAATATTCATCGCTTAAATCAACAGATAGTTTTAATAGTAAAGAATGATATGAGGGGATTTTTGAGGCAGGCACAGGTTGCGGCTGGCGCTAATAGTGAGCATTGCTGAAAAAAAGCAATAACAAAGGAAGTGCAGAAATGAATTTTTCAATTTGGATACCGGTTACTGCCTGCTGTTTTTGATTCAGCAAGATATTCTGCAACGATCCATGCGGCCCCTGCTATACCGAGATTTTCAGCATTCCCTGCCCAGTTGAATAATTTGCCCGGATCGTTGATTAATACCGGTAACCAGATAAGCAAACCAAAACAAATAATCATTATCGTAAGCAAGCGGACTGCTAACAGAGCCAGCCGGCCGGTAAGTATTGCTATAGCGGCAAGTGCAAGCAAAATAGTGGTGGCTACTGCCCAGAACATTTGGCCCGGAGGCATCCATGCAGGAACAAAGCCTGCCGTTGCAGAAAGGTAGAACACTTGCTCAAGCGTGAAAGACAGTACGCATATGCCAAACAATATGCACCCTATTCGCGCTTTCCTGGCCGACGGGTTGCCGCCTTCAAATGAGAAATAGGCAACCCAGGCACCGGCCGCCATGGAAAATTGTTCAAAAAAGTTTCCCCACGAATCGTATGCCAGGGGTGTCTGAATGATAAACGGCACCCACAGCAATGCAAACAAAAGATAAATTATACAAAGTATGATCGCGCCAAATCTTAATGTCTTCTGCCATTGCATGGCAATGCCGCCAATAAGCTCAATAGCTGCTAAAATAGCAGCGAGCATTTTCGGGTGAGATAAATGCCCGAGTGACCGTACCTGCTGCCAGGTATTGAAATCCATCCATACCAAACCGGTTATACCAAATACGATCGCTGCGAGTCCGAATACATAGCGACCAGGATGCAGTTTCATAATTGTATTCTTTATATTTTACCCACCATCTCCGGCACAACAGATACACTAAGGTAGTGTAACGGACCGGCATTCATAAATTTATAATATTATATACAATCCGGGTCTTATCGTACGAAACGTCATTTCGAGAGACGTTGCTGAGAAAAAGAACAAAAGTTGAAACACGGCTTCGGTCAGCCTGCATTTTGACACTACACGTATTAGTGGCAGGCTTTCCAAATTGGCATGAGGTCACATTGATTTTTTAAGTAAGTAATCACTTCAATTGTTTTGTTATGATAGTCTTTGATTCTTGCTAAAGTAATATCTGAGTCTTTTCCATGAGCTATTTTATGTCTGTCCTTAATGATATAATTAATAGCGGCACTTCTTTCTTCATCCTGGTCAATTACCTTTTCTTCAGATAATTTATTGTATATCTTCTGTCATATTGGAGTGTTTGATTTGAGCTTGTCACCACTCATAAATTTACGAAAGTTTTATCCCATAATAATTTTTTGAAAATTTAATTATCAATGTTAAATAAAAAAAACGCAATAGGCCTATTGCGTTTTTCAATTGTCGCTACTTTATATAATCCGGTAATATCTTCTATTGGGCTAAGTATATTTTGCAAATCCCTGTTTGTAACCGTTTCTGGCGCGAGCATCAGCTTGTTCCGTCTGGTTAAAGAAACTAATCCGTTGCTTCCGCAGAAATCAGGGGCACAGGAATACTGCCGATCTTTGTTTTGCTTGCAATATTTCCAGGAATCAATAATGATTTTGAAATAATCACCCCTTACAAAAACAGCTATCCAAAAGACACCAACAACTTACTCCTTCATCACCTTCACCAAAAAACCACCACCCGGCGCGAGATGAATGGTGATAGAATCACTCTTATGAACGGCTTGCTGTGTAATAGTATAATCGGATGCATAACGGTCAGCATTGATGCCGTCTTTGCAAATGGTGGCATTATAGTTTACATCATCTAAAAAATTCAGCGGCACCATAATGTCTCTCGCAGTCCAGTCGGTGAGGCCGGCAATGTACCAGTCGCCACCGTGCCGCCGTGCGGTAATAATGTATTGACCGATCTTTCCGTCAATGATAAAAGTAGTATCCCACAAGGTAGGCAGGCTGCCGAGGAACGTCATAAACTGCGGCTCCATATATCCCTGCGAAGGGTTGCCGGAAAAGATGGGCAGCGGATCGTTGTACACGATAAACATGGCGAGCTGGCTGCAGCGCGTGCCCTGGCTCATTACCTTGCCCCAGATGGGGCGGAACTGCTGCTGTGTGGCATTGTCGAGGAGCCCGGGTTCGTAATCCATAGGGCCGGCAAAATTTCGTATATACGACACCGTTAGGTTGTGCTGCGGCGTGACTTTATCGCTCCAGGCATTGTACTCGCTGCCGAGTACGCCTTCACGGGTGATGTTGTTGGGAAAGGTGCGGTTGAAACCTTTGGGCGGGTAAGCGCCGTGAAACATGATCATGAGATGCGCCCGGGCACAGGCTTCGGCAATGCGTTTGTAAAAGCGTACCGTGGGCTGGTCGTCGCGGTCAATAAAATCAGTCATTATAAAATCCACGTCCCATTTTTTGAATTGGGCAATGGCGCTGTCGAGCTGGCGGGCGAGTGTCATGCTGAGCGTCCACATGCTGAGGTGAATGCCCTGCTGCCTGGCATACGCAGCAATGGTATCCATGTTGATGGCAGGATTTATTTTGAATAAATCTTTTGTATCGCTCCAGCCTGCATCCATCATAATGCGGTCGAAGCCGAAGCGTTTGGCAAAGTCAATATAATATTTATAGGAGGCGGTGTTGACGCCACTTTTAAAGGGCACATTGAAAAGGTTCACATCAATGATCCATTCGTCGGTGCACTTGCCGGGATGTATCCATGAAACGTCTTTGAGTTTGGAAGGCGCAGCCAGGCGATATACGAGGTCGTTGGCAGGTAAGTCTTTGTCGTGCCGGGCAATGATGAGCACGCGCCAGGGAAAGCTGCGTGTACCGCTGGTTCGGGCAATGTAGTTTTCTCTTTTGGTTACCACTCTTTCAGGATAATCGCCGGGTTCTGTTTTTTCTTCGGCAGGGTAGGGAGCAAAGGCTGCGTGTAGGGCATTGGCGCCGGTGCCTTGCAGAAACATGCCGGGATAATCATCGAGGTCAGATTCGGTAATACCGATTTTGATGCTATCTGCGGTTTCAACCAGGGCAGGATTAAACATTACGTCTGTTGATGCTAAGCTGCCGATGGGTTTGTATTGATATTGCTCTTCGAAGCTGGTATGAAAAATATCGAGACTATCGCGCTGATGTATCAACGGCGCATATACGTGACCGTTAGGTGTGAAGTTGAAAGCTGCAGTTTCGTTTTTTACAATGATGGAATCTTTAAATCTTGTAATGATTCGATAAGCAACGCCGTCATTATAGGCCCGAAAGATAACGGAGAAGTTGCCGCGGAAATTTATTTGCAGTTCGTTATAGATGTTGGGGATATTTCTTCGCGTATCGGGAAAAGGGTTGTTGATGGTTTCGTTTACGTAGTGATGTTGGGTTGACTTTACCGATAAATTACCAGAGAGCTTTTGGCCGTTCAGCAATTCGAAATCTATAACGGATGAAGGCGATATGAGATTGCCATCAATGGAAACGGTATAGGTCAGTACGTTTTTTGTGTTGATGGTGACGAGGATGGTTTTATCGGGTGAAGTGACCGAGAGACTGGGGAAAACAATGAGTTGCTGCGAAATGAAAAAGCAATAAACTACAAGCAATCGTTTGAACATGATTGTAAATTATGAAGAAAAGATTAAAAATTAGAATTGACCGGTCTCTTAGCCCCATCACCCTTTCAGGAGACGATGCCCGACAGTGAATGCTTAACCGTGATGCAAAAATTTGCTATGAAATGAAAAGGCTATAAACAAAAAGTAACCTTTTAATCATACGGGTAAATTATGAATAAAAGATTACATCGGGGGACACTATTATTTTAACCAAAAATTTTTAACTGCAGACGCAGACGCGTACCCATTTATGTTGAGGATGTATTTTCAGAGGCACACAACGGCTGTTATGCTGCGGAAATTATTTTCCCGGGCCAACAGGATTCAGATGAACTTTACCGATGGCGTCGTTCACATCAGCAATTGAAATAATCGTGCCAGTATTTACAAAGGTGATGATATCATGATTCAATGCTTCCTTATGGGTAATATATAAGCCGTGAGGAGCGCCTGCATATACTTTATAAAATGAATGGGGCAACTGACGTACCGTTTCTTCGCTCGTGCACTTTATAGGCACCGTTTTATCCGCGTCTCCGTGGATCACCAGCGCGGGCACCTGTATCGAAGACAATTCATTTCTGAAATCGGTTTGTGAAAAAGCTTTCATGCATTCGAGCGTTGCCTTTGGAGATGCCACGGCAGCAAGCGAAAATGAATAATCGAGCGTGCCCTGGCTTACCGGGTGCTTTACCCACGACAGCCCGAAGAACTGCTTAAAAAAATCCTGCAGAAAGGCCTGCCGGTCGTTTCGAATGGCTTCGTCAAACTGCCTGAACATTTCTTTGGGAACACCATCGGGGTTGTCATGGGTCTTAAGCATAAAGGGCACCACGGCACTTACCAGGATTATTTTGCTTACCTGTGCACAAGCATACCTGCTGCAATATCGCACCACTTCGCCGCCGCCCATGCTGAAGCCTACCAGCGTTACATCCCGGAGGTCCAGCGCATCCAGCAGGCATTTCAGGTCGTCTGCGAGCGCATTGTAATCATAGGTATCTAATGAAGCGTCTGAGGCGCCAAATCCCCGCCTGTCATAAGTAATACAGCGAAACCCCGCTTCGCGCAGAGGAGTATCCTGGTACTCCCACATAGCATGGGTAACAGGCCAGCCATGAATGAAAACAACCGGCGTTCCTGCGCCGAGGTCTTCATAATACAGGCGGATATTTTCATTGGTGTGCTGACATTGTATGTAAGGCATAGAGGTTGGTTTTAAAAAATTTATGCACAAAAAATCTGCCGCAGCGCTGTATACGATAATAAATGTGTAGCTGCGACGAAATGGGTAAATCAATCCTCAATTTTTGTGTAGTGCTCATTACAGGGGAATTGACGCCTAAAATTGTAATAAAGCAAAAGGACCGGTAATAAAAAATATATGCCCACAAGAAATGCCGGCGAATGCTCACCGGCATTTACTTCATAGGTGGGCTTTCAGAACACCTTTATATGAGAACCCTTTATCCTGTTAGTCCGTCAATGCAAAAACAACCGGCATCGTCAAACTCACTTTCACGGCCTTGCCTTTAATAGTGCCCGGTGTCCAGTCGGGCATGGAGGCTACCGCCCTTACAGCTTCCTCATCCAAACCATCTCCAATCTTCGGGCCAATTTCTTTTGCGTCCATTACCTTGCCGGTGGCGTCTACCGTAAATTTTACATTTACCCTGCCGTATTTATTATCATCAATTGCAGCCTGGGGCACGTCAATATGATCGTTGATATAGTCGCCGATGGCAGCAGCGCCGCCTTTGAACTCCGGCATCGTTTCTGCATTTATATAGGCGCCTTCTTTATCTTTTTTGTACAGGGTGCTTTTGGCAGAGGCCATTTCGCCCACGGAGGCTTTTAATTTTTTACCCGGGTTGCTTATCATACTTGTTTTGCCGGTATCCTTCGTCATCCCGGATGTATCAGAGGGTTTCATCATAGAGGAATCGGAAGCGGGAGAGTTATCCGGCGAATTGCCTGAAGAATTATCGTTGCATGCGGCAAAGCAAAATGCCGCCATCGCAAGAATTCCTGTTTTCAGTTTTAAGTGATTCATAGTTTAAGTTTTTTTGATTAACACTGAAACTATTTTCAAACACAGTGCCAATAAATGGATGGATGTTAAAAAAAAGTAAATTCCGGGCGGTGCAAAGCGTACGAATACATATAGCGTATACGCGTTACCGTTAGTTCCCTTACGTATTGTATCGCCGTATATACCACGATGCCGGAGGCTATGCAAGCAGGGCTCCCTTTATGGTAACAGGGGTATGCTGCAGAATGCAGGAAATATTTTCCAAGGTAGTATGCGCAATCTGGTGCAGCGCCTCCTGGGTGAAGAATGCCTGGTGGGCGGTAACCAGCACATTGGGGAAGCTCATCAGCCTTTGTATGGTATCATCTTCAATGATGCTGGCGGATAAATCACGGAAGAACAATTTTTCTTCCTGCTCATATACATCAATGCCGAGGTAACCGATGTGCCCCGATTTTAAAGCCTCAATCACAGCTCTGGTATCTATTAATCCCCCGCGGCTGGTATTAATGAGCATTACTCCTTTTTTCACCTGACGGAGGGTTTCGCTGTTGATCAAATGATGGGTTTGTTCCGTAAGCGGGCAATGCAATGAAATAATATCGCTTTGTCGCAACACATCACCAAGCGGCAAATAGGCTATGCCGGCATGCCGCAGCTGCTCGTTGATCACGGGGTCGTATGCCAGCACCTTACATCCCATGCCCGCCATTATTTTACTAAAGGCACAGCCAATATTACCGGTGCCGATTACACCGATGGTTTTACCATGCAGGTTAAAGCCGAGCAACCCGTTGAGCGAAAAGTTCTGTTCGCGAACACGGTTGTACGCCTTATGTGTTTTGCGGTTGAGCGTGAGTATAAGGGCCAGTGCATGTTCCGCCACTGCTTCCGGCGAATAAGCGGGCACCCGGCAAACATGAATGTTGTATTGTTTGGCCGCTTCCAGGTCCACGTTGTTGAACCCGGCGCACCGGAGTGCGATAATCTTTACCCCTTTTGCCGCCAATACCTTGATTACGTCGCTGCTCAATTTGTCATTCACAAACACGCAGACGGCTACGGTGTTTTCAATGGCATTTACAATATGCGGACCGAGATGTGTTTTATAATACTCCAGCTGATAATTATAATCTGCATTACAGGTATTGAATACTTCCTTGTCGTAAGGCTTTGCGGAAAAAAATAAAATTTTGCCAGTTGCCATGCTTTATTCATTCTTTCTTATAAAACGGCACCATCATAAAAGAAGGATGGTGATGTGCCAAAGGAGCAAAATTATTATTTACCGGTAAAACTTTTTTTAATTTCTCCTATACGGCGCCGGCGGCAGAGCCATACCGGATTCGTTTATGCGTTTCCGTTATATTCCGGTAACAGCTTTTAAAAAATCAGGGATAAAGTATAATATCGAATATGCGTACCGGCAGGTTGGCTTTAGCGATATCGAGGGCGCTTACCTCCGGCTGGTTGAATAATTCATTGCCATAGCAGTCCTCGCATTTGAGCATGATGGCTGTTTTTTTGAAATCAATGTTGCCGGTTTTTTCGGGCGTTACCATAAAGGCCAGGTCAGATTTATTTCCATACACATAAAAATCTGTTTTGTTCAGCCGCAGCATATCCCGTATGGGCATGCCCCAATGCAGCCCGTTGCGAAATTCCCATTCATTCGAGGCATCGGGCACGCCCCGCTGGTCGCTGATTTTGGTGGGCATTACGTTGGATACGATGATGTATGCAAGATGGTCGAGGTTATCCTGGTCGGCCCATATAAATGCGGCCTGTTTATTGGTGCCCATATAGAGGACAGAGCATTTTTGCAGCACGCTGTCGGAGAAATAATATAAATCGTCCGTAACATTTTGCCTGCCAAAGTAGCTTACGAGATAATCGTGGGTATCGAACTGCAGCAGGTCTTCGGCATAGGCTATCTTATCCGGCACATTGCGCGCCCTGAGCCTGAAGTTGTATTGCGTGCTGCTGTCTACCATTTGCCGGCTAACTTCCATGGTCATATTGGCTTTTTCAAACAGGCAAAGGGAATCTTTTAGCGGATCCTTGCTCTTATCGTAGCTAAAGCCGGACCGTATAAGCCTGTCCCATCCATCCAGATATTTTTCCCGTGAATAAGTATTCAATATATAATAAACAGAACTGTCTTTTTCGTGTATTTCGATATTATCAGTGGGCAACGTATCCCGTTTGCTGTGCCTGGATACCTTCATATAGCTCCTGTCGTTTCCGGTAAGGTAGCTGGAATGAAAAAAACCTTTTTTCAGCATGAAGTGATCCATGCTTTTGGGCTGCATGGCAGAAAGATCCAGTAAATCTTTTACGGAAAATTGTGCATGAGCGTAAAAGCCCGTACACCAGGAGAGCAGTATAAGAAAAGTCTTTCTCATCAGTTAAGGAGGTGAGGCAGTTAAGCCGTTCGTGTTTTTTGGGGGAACTGCAAATGTAAGTTAGCCGGGTTTATCGCAGGAAGATTAGACTGCAATAATAATAAACGCCGGGCAGAAAAGTAAATTTTTTGTGCCATCATTTCCTGACGGAAACCGGCAATAGAGGGCGGGTTATAGTAAAAGAAGCTATACCCCGTGGCCTGCCAGCTCCGGGGACATAACGGTTGCGGATATACGAAGCAGATGCAATATTACCCTGCTATCGATTGTAGGGGTGTGTTTTGCGCTACTGTTGCAGGTTTCAATTTCGCCTCTTTTTTATGCCGGCGGTTTTTTTTATTTACAAGGAAATAAGCTGCTAAAAGTGTTAATCCGGCCCCTGCGGTGATGAGTGTTGTTTTGATATTCATAATATAATTTTTTATTAAAAGTTGCAATCGGCATGCCATGATAAACCACGTCATGTTAAATTATCTTGCAGAAATTAGAATGATAGCGTAAAAAACCGGGGTGTACGCTTTTTCTACAAAGGTGTACGATAGCGAACACTTTTTTATTTAAGGCATTCACTTATGATTCTTTATCAATGAAATAGGTAATTGGTATGGAGGTTGGCAACTGTGAAGGGTGCAATAGTAAATGGCGACTAATGTAACCGGGAATCATTTTAATCGTATATCAAGAGATCATTAATCACTCATTACAGTTATGCTTAAAAATTATTTGAAAGCGGCATGGAGAAATTTGTGGAAGTACAAAGGATTCAGCGCCATTAACATTGTCGGGCTTGCCATGGGCCTGGCTGTATGCCTCCTGATAGTGCTGTATGTTAAGGATGAACTGAGCTATGACCGGTACAATAAAAATGCCGACCGCATTTACCGGCTCGATGCAGATATTTATTTCAACAATACGCAGGCAATTTTTGCAGTAGCGCCGGATCCGCTGGCATTGACGTTAAAGAGAGAATACCCGGTGGTACAGGAAATGACAAGGGTAAATTACCAGAAGGATATTCTTGTAAAAAAAGACAACCAGACTGTACAGGATCATAGCTGCGCTTATGCCGATTCCACTTTTTTTAAGGTATTTACCATTCCTTTTATTGCCGGCGACCCTGTAACAGCGCTGCGGGAACCTAATTCAATGGTGATTGATGAAACTACGGCAAAAAAATATCTGGGCAGTACGGATGTATTGGGGAAAACATTATACGTGGACAACAATACGTATTGCAAGATAACCGGGGTGATGAAGGATATTCCACGCCAGTCGCATTTTCATTTTCACTTTATTCGCCCGAGAGGGCAGGATAATCCTTCCTGGCTCAGCAATAATACTTACAACTATATATTGGTAAAACCGGGGGTAAGCCGGGCGGAAATGCAAAAAGACGTGGATGCAACGGTGTACACCTACCTCGGCCGTGATCTCGAGCAGCAGTTACATTCGTCATTAAGCGATCTGGAGAAAAGGGGCAGCCACTTTATCTATCACCTCATGCCGCTTACCGATATTCATTTGCATTCGAACAAGCAATATGAAATAGAGGCCAATGGGGATGCTTCATACGTTTATATTTTTTCGGTAATTGCGGTATTCATATTGTTAATTGCGTGTGTCAATTTCATGAACCTCTCTACTGCGCGCTCTGCCAATCGTGCCAAAGAGGTTGGTATCAGGAAAGTAGTGGGATCATTACGCACTCATCTCATATCACAGTTCTTAACTGAATCGGTATTGCTGAGCTTCTTTTCATTACTATTGGCTGTTTTGATTGCCGCGGCGCTATTGCCCTTGTTCAATCAGCTGGCGGGTAAGCAAATGAGCGTGGCAACGCTGTTTTCTACCTGGCTCTTCCCGGTGATGATCGGGCTGGTATTGATTGTAGGGTTTATTGCAGGCAGCTATCCTGCTTTTTATTTATCATCCTTTCAGCCCATACAGGTACTTAAAGGAAAGATTGCAAAGGGTTTTAAAAGCAGCTGGTTGCGCAGTAGCCTGGTAGTATTCCAGTTTAGCATTTCTATTATACTCATCATCGGAACCATTGTTATTTACAACCAGATCAACTATATCCGTTCAAAGAAGCTGGGATATGACCGTGACCAGGTATTGGTGATACATAATATTTACAACCTGGATAAGAACCGGAAGCTGTTCAAAGAAGAGGCGCTGAGTATTCCCGGAGTGGTAAATGCTACGGAAAGCGACCTGCCTACGGGAGACAATTTTGATAATGAAGGCTGGTTTCGGGATGCGTCTATGGATGCCACGAAAGCTGCCGTGCTGACTACCTTTTATATAGATGAAAATTGTATACCCACGCTCGGTATGCAAATGAAAGAAGGAAGAAATTTTTCCAAAGACTTCCCTTCCGATTCAACCGGGATTATCCTGAATGAGGCTGCGGTAAAAGTATTAGGCTTTAAAGATCCTTTTACAGAAAAATTATACAGGCCGAATTTTCATGATAATAACATTTCGGGCTCCATCGCTTATCATGTAGTAGGCGTTGTAAAAGATTTTAATTTCAGTTCCCTGCACGAGGCGGTTACACCACTGGTCATGCAGCTTTCCGATAATTATGGTACGGCTGCCATCCGGGTAAATGCAAAGAATGTAAACCCGGTAATAAACAGCATCCGCGATACCTGGGATAAGCTGGCGCCGGGCCAGCCATTCGATTTTACTTTTATGGATGCCGACTTCAACAATATTTATACAGCGGAGCAAAGGACCGGGAAGCTGTTCATAACATTTGCCGTATTTGCCATATTCATCGGCTGCCTGGGTTTGTTTGGTTTGGTAACCTATGCGGCTGAGCAACGTACAAAAGAAATAGGCGTGCGCAAAGTATTGGGGGCAAGTGCAGGCGGTATTGTCGCCATGCTTTCAAAAGATTTTGCCAAACTGGTTTTAATAGCTGCGATTATTGCATTTCCGTTAGCCTGGTGGACTATGAATAAATGGCTGCAAAGCTTTGCCTACAGGATTTCTGTGAGCTGGTGGATTTTTGTAGTGGCCGGTTTTGCAGCGCTCCTGATTGCATTGATCACGGTAAGCCTGCAGGCTATTAAGGCCGCAGTGGCAAATCCCGCTAAAAGTTTGAGAACGGAATGAAAATCAGCTAATAGCTAATGGCCAATAGCTATTAGCCAAATCAACTTCTATGTTTAAAAATTATTTCAAAATCGCGTGGCGGAATTTAAAGAGGAGCAGGATATATTCCCTGATCAATGTTTTGGGCCTGGGTATCGGCCTTGCCTGTGCCATGCTCATCATTTTATATGTAAAAGACGAGGTAAGCTATGACCGCTTTCATAAAAATGTAAATAACATCTATCGCATCGTAACCCAGAGCATTGATAAAAATGGCGGCAAAGGGCGCAAAGACCCCAATACCGGTTACCTGCAGGGGCCGCGGTTTGCACAAAATATTCCGGAAATAAAATATTTTGTTCGCGTACAAAGCGGCAATGAAAATATAAAGCTGGGCACCGAAGTAAGAGACCAGGATGTATTGTATGTTGATTCCACTTTCTTTGATGTATTTTCTTTTCCGTTGATCAGCGGCGACAGGCATACCTGCCTCAAAGATCCCTCTTCCGTGGTGCTTTCGGAAGACGCCGCAAAAAAACAATTTGGCTCCACGGATGTTATTGGCAAAATAGTAATGCTGAAAGATGACAGTGTATTTGTGCCGCACCAGGTAACCGCCATTGCAAAAAGATGCCCACAGAATTCTTCCATAAAATTTGAGGTGCTGCTGCCAATAAAGGAATCGAAGGAAGATGCATTGAACAGTGAGAACTGGTTCAACTTTTTTCTCAACACTTTTGTTGTGCTGAACCCGCATGCAGATACCGGGGCCGTTGCATCAAAAATGAATAAATTTTATGATGAAGATTCAAAAGAGGCAATACAATCCCTGGCAGCGAAGTATGGCCCTGATGTGGAGAATTGGAAAAGTAAATATCTGCTGCAGCCTTTTCTGGATATGCACCTGAGCACGGAACTGCCGGCACAAAATGGCCTCTCCGACGCAAGCAACCCGATGTATTCCTATATCCTTTCGGGGATTGCCTTGTTCATACTGCTGATTGCATGCATCAATTTTGTGAACCTTACCATGGCGCGGTCGGTAAAGCGTGCCAGGGAGATCGGCATCAGGAAAGTGATTGGCAGCGACAGGAAACAGCTTATCATTCAATTTTTAGGAGAGTCATTTTTACTCTGCATAATTGCTTTTGTATTGGCCATTGGCCTGGTTGAGCTTATACTCCCGGTTTTCAACAGCCTCTCAAACAAATCACTGGCGCTTTCTTATTTGTTTGATGGAAAGCTTATAGCCGGTTATGTTCTTCTTTTTATTATCACCAGCTTGCTGGCGGGTTTTTATCCCGCAATCGTATTATCGGGCTACAATCCTGTACAGACCTTGTATAGTCGTTTTAATCTTGCCGGGAAAAATTATTTACAAAAGTCACTGGTGGTATTGCAGTTTGCATTGGCTTCGTTTTTAATAATTGCCACTTTTACTATTTACCGGCAATTTAATTTTTTAACCAATGAAAAATTAGGGTATGATGACAGCGATCTTGTGATCGTTCACAATGGTTTTAAAACGCATGATGCCGCACAGCTTTTTAAACATGAATTGCTGAATGATCCGGATATTATAAATGTTGCGCCCCGCAATGGCGGCCAGTGGGGAACGGTAGCAAAACTGAGTAACGATACTACAATACAGTTCGATTACGAAACGGTGGATGAAGCTTATTTGCCTACGCTGAAAATTCCGTTGATACAGGGCCGGAATTTTTCTCCTGATTTTCCGTCCGATTCCTCGAATTCTGTTTTGGTGAATGAATCTTTTGCCAGAAAAGCCGGCTGGAAAGACCCGGTTGGACAGGTTTTGAACTTCTGGTACGACAACCAAAAAAAGTATACTGTCATCGGTGTTGTAAAGGATTATCATTATCAGCCGCTGAACCAGGAGATAGGACCGCAGGTATTTACGATGAAAAAGAATAACAATTACGGAATGGTGTATATCAAAATAAAGCCCAATACCGCCGCAGCCAGCCTCCGGGTGATTCAAACGACATTTAAAAAATTATTTCCTTTAAGTCCGTACAGTTACACCTTCAAGAACGAAGAGAATCTGAAAAGCTATGAAGCCGAGGCAAAATGGAAACAGATCATGTTATTCGGAGCTATCCTCACCATTTTTATTTCGTGTATCGGATTGTTCGGATTATCTGTTTTGTCGGCTGAAAAACGCGTGAAGGAAATCGGTATTCGCAAAGTATTAGGGGCCTCGGTAAACAGGGTAGTAACCCTTCTTTCAAAAGATTTTTTAAAGCTCGTATTTATTTCATTAATTATTGCAGTACCCGCAGCGTGGCTGGCAGCAAACAAATGGCTGGAGAATTACCCTTATCGCATTTCGCTGAGCTGGTGGTTGTTCGTATCAGCAGGGATACTGGTGATATTGATTGCAGTAATTACAGTAAGCTTCCAGGCGATAAAAGCGGCCATAGCAAACCCGGTGAAAAGCCTGAGAACGGAATGAGAAAAATGTGCGATGTACGATGTAATGTAGCGGGTAGCATTTAATAAAATCAGAAATCATCAAATCAGAAATCATAAATCGGTTTCCATGTTTAAAAATTATTTCAAAATCGCCTGGCGGAATTTATTAAAGAGCAAAGCATTCTCCGTTATTAATATAACGGGACTTGCTATCGGCCTTTCCTGCTTTTTACTGATCGCATTATATGTAATGGATGAGCTGAGCTACGATCGTTTCTTTCCCGATTCGGGGAGAATTTACCGTGTCAATTCAGACATTCGCTTTGGAGGCGCTGACCTGCATTTGCCGCTCGCCAGCGATATGATGGGGCAATTATTGAAAAAGGATTATCCGCAGGTGGAGCAATATACCCGTGTATATACTTTTAACGGAGACAAGCTGGTAAAAAAGGGATCCGCGTATATTGATGAATCAAAAGTAGCCAATGTGGATTCCACTTTTTTTGATGTATTCCGGCTGCCCGTTATTGAAGGCGATACCCGGCATGCGCTGGATGAACCCAATACCGTGGTGCTGACAGCGTCGGCGGCAAAAAAATACTTTGGCACTACAGAGGTGGTGGGAAAAACAATTGAAGTAAGGGATGATAAAAATCCTTATAAGATTACGGCTGTTATAAAGGACATTCCGCAGAATGCACATTTTCATTTTGATTTCTTCTTTTCCATGAAAAATGTTGATTATGGATGGGGGCAGGTGACGGCTCACAACTTTTACACTTATTTGCGGTTTAAGCCGGGGACAGACTATAAAGCGTTTGAAAAAAACTTTCCGGAGTACATCGAAAAATATGTTTTGCCTTATGCGCGAAAATTCATGAACATCAGCAGCATGGATGAATTCAGGAAAGCAGGAAACGACCTTCGATATTCATTGACACCCTTAACAAAAATTCATTTGTATTCTGACAGGCAATTTGAGCTGAGCCCCAGTGGTAACATTCAATACGTATACATTTTTTCTGCCGTAGCCTTATTTATTTTAATCATAGCGTGCATCAACTTTATGAACCTGACCACGGCACGTTCTGCCAATCGCGCCAGGGAAGTGGGAATAAGAAAAGTGTTGGGCACGGAAAAGAGAAACCTGGTGTACCAATTTCTTTTCGAATCAACGCTGATGGTGTTGCTGTCGCTGGTGATTGCAATTCTTATAGTTTATCTGGTTTTGCCAATGTTCAATGACGTAGCCAACAAGCAAATGACCGCGGGAAGTTTATTTTCTCCATACATCTTACCGTTGCTGATTGCATTGCCTTTTATTGTCGGCCTAATGGCGGGCAGCTATCCTGCGTTCTTCCTCTCCTCATTTAAGCCGATTGAAGTTTTAAAAGGCAAATTGAAATCAGGTAGTAAAAGCGGGGGACTGCGGAGTGTGTTGGTCGTGTTTCAATTCGCAACTTCCATTATCCTGATAATAGGAACAATAGTGGTATATGAGCAGCTGCATTACATTCAAACAAAAAATCTGGGCTATGATAAAAGCCAGGTGCTGATTATTGATGGCGTTTCTTCTTTAAGCGGTAATACAAACGCTTTTAAAAATGAAGTGCTGCAATTGCCCGGTGTCGTAAGCGGCACACTAAGTGGATATCTTCCCGTTACGAACTCAGCGCGAAGCGATGACAGCTTTTCCAAAGAGGCGGTAATGACCACGCAAAGCGGGTTCGACATGCAGAATTGGTATGTTGACTATGATTATATAAAAACACTGGGCATGCAGATCATAAGAGGAAGAGGGTTTTCAAAGGATTTTCCCGGTGATTCATCTACGGTAATTATAAATGAAACCACCGCTAAAATTTTAGGCTATAGCGATCCCGTTGGGAAAATTTTATACCGGAGTGAAGATAATGGGAAAACTTCCCCGCACACCATTATAGGTGTAGTAAAGAATTTCAATTTCGAATCTTTGCACCAGGATGTCGGGCCGCTGTGCTTTTTCCTTGGCGGCGGAGGCGGATCAGGAATATTTAAGGTAAATACTTCCGATATTCAAAACATTATTGCGCAGGCGGAAAATAAATGGAAAGAACTGGCCCCGGGTATGCCCTTCAGTTACCGTTTCCTTAATCAATCATTTGATGAGATGTATCGTGCAGAGCAACGTGCAGGCAGGATTGCCCTGATATTTTCAGTACTGGCCATTTTTATAGCGTGCCTTGGATTGTTTGGGCTGGCGGCATTTATTGCAGAGCAACGCACCAAGGAAATTGGGATAAGGAAGGTGCTGGGAGCAAGCGTGAGCAGTATTGTTAGCATGTTGAGTAAAGATTTTGTAACGCTGGTGATTATTGCATTTGTTTTGGCGGCGCCGCTGGCATGGTGGGCAATGCACAGCTGGCTGCAGAGTTTTGCTTACAGGATCCATATTTCATGGTGGGTATTTGCTGCGGCCGGTTTGAGCGCTTTGATAATAGCACTGGCCACCGTAAGCTTCCAGGCGATAAAGGCAGGCATTGCGAACCCGGTTGATTCGTTGAGAACGGAGTAAATATAATTTACGATGTAGGATGTTGGATGTACGATGTGGGTATCTTGATTTAAAGTGATTGATCCATAAGTGAAAGAGTAAATAGGTCATCGTATAATTCGAAAAAATTCGTGTAATAAAAAATATGAAAGATAATAAGTAACAAATTAATTAAACAACACAATAATTTTACGGCAAAACGAAGAACATGATACAACTAAAGAACATTTACAAATGGGTGAATACAGGAAGTAACCGGACCTTTCTTTTAAAAGATATTAATCTCACGGTAGGAGACGGCGAATTTGTTTCGATCATGGGGCCCTCCGGATCAGGCAAAACAACTTTGCTCAATGTAATAGGCATGCTGGACGAGCCCAACGAGGGGCAATATATTTTTATGGATCAGGATGTATTAAAATTAAAAGAAAAGCAACGTTCCGATTTATATAAATCACATATCGGGTTCGTGTTCCAGGCCTATCACTTAATTGACGAGCTGACGGTGTATGAAAATATTGAAACGCCGTTGATTTACCAGAACATCAAGACCGGTGAGCGTAAGGCAATGGTAGGCGATATGCTCGACAGGTTCCAGATAGTAGGCAAAAAAGACCTGTTCCCGGTAAATCTTTCCGGCGGACAGCAGCAGCTGGTGGGTATCGCCCGTGCATTAATTGTGCGCCCTAAGCTGATCCTTGCCGATGAGCCAACAGGAAATTTAAACTCGAAGCAGGGGGAAGAGATCATGGGCATATTCAAAGAGCTCAACCAGGAAGGGGTTACTGTAATTCAGGTTACGCACTCGGAAAAAAATGCAGCCTATGGCACCCGGATTATTCATTTACTGGATGGCAGAATTGAAAAGGAATCATGAATTTTAAGCAGAATATTTTATTAACTAACTAATACGCGTATACGAAGATGAAACCGATAGGGATTGTTATTTTACTGGTTGGCGCATTTTATATATCGCCGGCACAAAGGTTTACACTGAAGGGGGCAATTGAAACAGGCATTGCCAATAACATTGATGTAAATAAGGCTGATCTCGCAAGCCAGCAGGCCCGGATTACGATGCAGCAGTCAAAGCTGAGTATGCTGCCCAGCTTAAATGCGTCAGCCGGGTACGGCACTACTTCCGGAAGAACCAACGACCCGGTTACCAATGCATTTATCAACCAGAGCATCAATACTGGCAGCTATGGAATTCAAAGCGGGGTAACCTTATTTAATGGCTTTTCCATACAGAATAATATTAAGTCAAATACACTGGCTTATGAAGCCTCGAAGATGGAGCTGCAGCAATCAAAGGATCAGCTCACCATAAATATCATCCTGGCCTACCTGAATGTATTAAGTGCCGAAGACCTGCTGGTAAATGCCGGGCTGCAGGAGCAGGGCACCAAAAAGGAAACGGACATAGACTCCATTAAGAACGAATCCGGCGCTATTGCCCCTTCTGATTATTATACATTAAAAGGCCAGCTCGCCGGCGACCAGTTAAACCTTTCTGACAGCAGGGCTGCCGTAGCTACGGCCAAGCTTGCACTGGCGCAGTTGCTGAATATACCGTATACCGACAGCCTGGAAGTGGAACGGCTTCCGGAGGATGCGTTCAATGTTCAATATGTTGCTGATCCGGCAATGATTTATGATACGGCATTGCAGCAGTTCGCGCAAATTAAGGCGGTGCATTTCCGTACCGAAAGCGAAGAACGATATGTGCGTGCTTTACGCGGGCTGTTATATCCCACCCTGTCGCTCAACGGCAGCATCGGCAGTTATTATTCAAGCGCCTTAACGACATCTACCATTTTGGGCAGCGAGGATGTGGCCTCATCGGATTATGTGGTGGTGAACGGCTCACAATACCAGGTAATGACGAAGCAATATGATTTTAATACGCAAAAGGTGCAGTTGGGAACCCAGTTGAACAATAACCTTTCCAAATACATAGGCCTTAATTTATCCGTTCCCATATTTAACGGGGCGCAGGTAAGGAGCAGGGTGCGTACGGCAAAAATTCAATTTAAAGCCAATCAGCTGGTAGAGCAGAATACAAAAACGCTCCTGCAGCAGGCAATAGAGCAGGCTTATGTTAATTTTAAGAATACATCAGATAAATATAAGATCCTGCTTGACCAGGTTCAGGCATTTGACGAATCATTCCAGGCCGCGCAGTCGAAGTTCGAGGCGGGTGTGATCACTTCTGATATCTTCCTTATTGCAAAAAATAATCTCGACAAAACAAAGATCAACCTCATTGCTGCAAAATACGACTATGTATTGCGGGCGAAAATACTGGATTATTATATGGGTAAGGCGTTGTGGTAAATTTTTTTAGAGTTTAAGTTAAAAACTCGATTTGGTGAGCTTTTGGAGAGTACTACTTTTCAAAAGCTTTTTTGTTTGCTGTATTTTTCACAAAATCTTCTTTAGTCTCAGGTATTGCAATAACAGAATTGTCTTTGCATCTTTTATGCCGCCTGTCTCTATCATATTTAATGCAGTTTCAAATTTTACCTCCAGTACTTCAATGCTTTCCTGCTCCTGCGCCACGCCGCCGCCTTCTGATACTTTCATTTCAGGAGCGTATTCCGCAATAAAAAAATGTAAGATCTCTGTAACCGAACCCGGAGAGCTGTAGGCTTCATAAATCTTTTGCACTTTATTAATCCGGTACCCGGTTTCCTCTTCGGTTTCCCTTTTGATGGCAGCCACCGGATGTTCATTGTCCAGCAGTCCTGCACAGGCCTCTATCAACATGCCGGTTTTGTTGCCATTAATGTAGGCCGGCATGCGAAATTGCCTCGTAAGAATCACAGATGAATGTTGCCTGTTATATAAAAGGATGGCCGTGCCATTGCCACGGTCGTACGCTTCCCTGGATTGAATTTGCCAGGTGCCATCTTTTTGCAAAGCCTCATAGGTGATTTTTTTAAGAACATACCAGTTGTCAGAAAGAATGTCCGTTTTGATGATTTTGATAGATGGGTTCATGGTACCGGTTTTCGTGTGGGCGTACCCGTTAGCGTATATTCATAAATAATTTTTGCTGCATTCGCGGATGCGTTGCCTCCAAGAGATAACAGGCTTTTCAGGCCGGCGTAATCTTTTTTCATTCGTTCCCTTGTTGCCGGATCGTTTAGTATTTTTTTTAATTCGGTGGTTATGTTTTCCGGCGTGAGTTGATCCTGGATCAGCTCCTTTACCACTTCTTTATTCATAATGAGGTTTACCAGGCAGATGTATTTTAATTTAATGAGTCGTCTTGCAATCTGATAAGAAAGATACCCCGTTTTGTAACAAACTATTTCCGGCACGCCAAACAGCGCGGTTTCCAGGGTGGCGGTTCCTGAAGTTACCAATGCCGCAGTTGATTTCATGAGCAAATAGTAGCTGTTGTCATTCATGTCAACATCCGGGTAACCGGTAAGAAATTTTTTATAAAACTCTTCTTCCACGGATGGCGCTTTGGCAATTACAAAATTATATCCGGGAAAATTTTTTGACGCCTCCAGCATCACGGGCAGCTTTGCCCTGATCTCCTGCATCCGGCTGCCGGGAAGCAAGGCAATGGTATTGCCGGAAGGTTTGGTATTAAAATATTTTTTCTTAAAATTCTCGACTACGTCTGCCAGTGGGTGGCCGACATATTCCACTTCGTAATTCCGCTTTTTAAAGAAATCTTTTTCAAATGGAAGTATCACGATCATTTTATCAATGTACCTTTTTATCGCCTTTACACGGCTTTCCTTCCAGGCCCATACCTGCGGTGAAATGTAAAAGATGGTTTTAAATGTATGCTGATGTGTCCATTTGGCGATACGTAAATTGAACGTGGAGTAATTGATCAATATAATTGAATCGGGGTTGAATTGTCCGATGTCCTTTTTGCAAAAAGAAAAATTGCGAAGGATCTCCGGTAGATTTTTGATCACTTCCGCAAACCCCATAAAGGCGAGGTCTTTATAATGCTTTGCCAGCTTGCCCCCGGCCGCCTGCATTTTATCGCCGCCCCAGCAGCGGATATCTGCACCGGCATCCAGCTTTTTTATTTCCCTGATAAGGTTACTCCCGTGTAAATCGCCGGATGCTTCGCCTGCAATGATATAGTACTTCATAAATCGGGCGTAAGTTAATTAGAAAGTGGGGAAGACGATGAGTCTAAAAAAATGATATCATCAACTTTTGCAATACTGTCTTTAATCGGATTATATAAAGTTTAACCAACTGTAAAGGAAACGGGCTTTTGTTCTGTTATTCTAACGCAATATTTATTACAATTTTCGCAGAGGAGAACATTGCATAAAATTAAAGTTTTATACAAAAAATTTTTAATACCCATAAGAAGCGAATAAATTATTTACATTGGTGGTAGTTGTTTGGTCAGCTCCAACCTTAGCTAAGAAACTGGCTTTATATTTTGGCATAAAGCCTTTTTTATTTGCTATACAACTTCTTCTACCCAAAACGTTTCTACGGTTTTACATAGAAATAATAATCTGCTCCTTGTGGGGTTACTCCACTGCCACCCGGATACAGATAATAATGCTGATCAGTCGTATTTTTTAGTAAATAATTTAGAGTGAAGGTCGGGCAGGTGGAATTCTTTTCCTCTACGCCCGGCGCCGGCGCCAAACCAAAAGTGAAAGTGCCGGTATCTTTTGGAATTATCGCAAGCTTAAAATGGAATTCACTGTTTAACTCTTCAAATGTATATAGCTTAATACGCTGCGGCATAGAAGATTTTAATTCTTTTCCATTAATTAAAACAAAATCAAAATCAGCGACTGCATCATCTAATACGATGGGAGAATCGCTTACAAGTTTTTCAAACCCCATATCAGTACCAATAAACAACCCTCCACTCAGGTGAGCAACCTCACCGGAAGATGAATCAGTAAGGGTAACTGGGAAATTTGTTTCTATATAAATTGTATCTCCTACACTTACGGTATCTGAATCCGGATACACTTTTGCATCTATGGTAAAAGAAAAACTCTCGTGACACCCTAAAATGCCTCCTTTTTTGCAAGTGCTGAATATCGAAGCTATACCCATGCAAAAGAGTATGGTTATTGTGAATCGTTTAGTATCCATACTGAGAAAATAATGAATTTACCTGAGTTGATTGATTATTCCCGTTCTGCTGCAATAAACTTGCTTTATATGTTGCAAGTGAGTTTGTACTTGATGTAAATGCATTGAACATTTGTTGGTTTGTATAGCCCGACACCTGATCGTCAACACTAAATATAACTCTAGGCATTGCTGTTGCATCATTCCTTGTATCCATCAGATCATAATATATCCCAACCGGTATCCAATGGAATGGAGCAGAAGATGTTGGGTCAAAATTTTCCAAATCGTTTAAGTGGCTGCTAAAGCCAGCAATTGGATGATTGTTTGTATAATCTCCCCCTCCAAACCCGAAATAATCTTCGCTGCTGTTCAACCCGTATTTCTTGTCAGCAAAATATTGCCCGATATATTCTGCCCACGATTCACCCAATCCAACAATGCCTGCAAATGAATTATTACCATCACTATAAGGGCTGTGTGCCCCCCACAGATTATTTATTATTTCATATTCTTCATTAGAAACAAATGTGGTATACCATCCATTTCCCAAAGCGGCATATTGAGCAGCATGAGTGAGCTCATGATAGACGGTCTCTTTTATCCGATCTGATAAAAGTTGAGTAATATCCTCGTGGCCGCCGGTTTCATATCTGTAGCCAATAACCATATCCATTTGTGCCTTGATCACCTGTATCAATTCGTAAACAATTGCTGCAACTGATGAGACGTCTGCAAGCACAAATTCATTAGGGACCGCAAAATCCTGCCTTTTTGAAAACATTAGCGTTGCGCCGCTATTGCCAATCAATCCCGCTTTTGACACAAAAATTTTCAGATATTGAGGAGGCAATCCAATATGTTCTGATGTTGCAAATGTCCTATATTCCTGTACAGCATTATGAACTGTAGCGGCTGTCCAGTAAGTATTACCCTTGGCTCCATAATCCTGATATTGAATAAAGTTGTAAGAAATGGATGATTTGTTGCCGCTATATATTCCTAATGTTGTAGTAATCGGGCAAAACATCTGCCAGAACCGGCCACCTCTTACATTCCTGATTTGAGCATAGTCGTTTTTAAATTTCACATTTACCTTTACCTTATTTTTAAAATGCCTGGTAAATTGAAAGTGACCATTATTATCGGTATATCCCCTTTCTATTTTAAACCATCTTTTAGCTACTATACGTACATCACTTACATCCACATTTTGGCCTAAATTGGTATCATAAACGGTAATATCACCGGCTGGTATATGTGCATCCGGCGCTGGTGGTGGTGGAGTTGTATTGTATGGTACACAACCACCGGCATCATCGCTCCAATAATATCCCGACGGGCATGTATTGAGCACGCATTTAGCTTCTCCGTTATCCCAATGGTAACCGGCAGGGCAGTTATTAGGCACGCATTTCATCAGGTTATAATCCCAATGATAACCTGTGCCGCACTGCGCCACGAGAGGGTGAGCATTATTTGTTGACTGAGCCTGCATTACTTCGTTAAGGCCAACGCCTCCAACAATACTTTCTGCTTCGGTTTCCACAGCAGTGTAGTCGTCGGGTGGTATATGTATTTGTGCCAGCACCTGGTAAGTAATGCCGGAAGGAGGTACAAAATTCGGAGTTACTACTGCATACTGCCATGTTGGTAAAGAATCCGGGATAGAAGGATCCTGGTAATAATCCCCCTCGGAAATTACCTGATAATCCATAGGTTCATCAAATAAATCATAGCCCTGGCTGTCCATAATAGAATCGAGCGTGGCAACCTGGTCAACAGTGGGTAAAAAACGAACGTATAAATTAGTAACCACAGCACGGTCAGGATCGTATCCCAGGTCAAGATAGGCCTGCCTCATGTTAGGAATAAGATACGGGTTGGGCAACTGTGCGCCGAGTACCGTCATCCGTTCAATAGAATCATCATCATGCGGTGTAAACGAAGTGTCGGAATAAATATCTGTTAATTGTGTAAGCGATAATAATGAAGTGTTGAATCCATTAGCATTTTTCTGCATATCCACCTTTTTGCAGGAAACTAAAACGAACAGGGAATAAAGGATCGCGCAGGATGGGATAAGTTTTCTCATGTCTGGGTTTGGACTATAAATATAAAGTATAATTTTAAGATATACAAGCAAAGAAGAAAAGTATTTACATAACGGTAATGCATATACGAAATTATTTTTATTTAACCTGCAGTAAACAACTCCCTGTGAAGGATAAGAAGTTATTAGATAGCAGATATCGTGAAGCTAAAGGGAAATGGAATTTTATTTTATAATAAAATTCTCAAATTTTTTTTAATAATACTTAAAAATAAATGCAACGATTGCAAATGCCACGGTAACAATAAACAATCCTTTGGCCGTTTTGTCTCTGCGATTGTTTACATATATGGTAAACAGTACGGCATTGAACAAAAGAGAAAAGCTTATGGCCACGGAAATGAGATGGGGATTGAGCTTGATCCACTCAAACATTTCCTTCAGGGTAAGGCTTTTGAATTTATAATATTTAAAAACAAGGAAACCAAAAACCGGCGCGATCAACCCCAGTGCAAGACCGAACCAAAGATCATCCTTTTTGAATATCATACTTTCCAGTTTTTTTCCAGTTCACGTTTTAGCTGATAGTTGGTAAGGTCAAATTGAATGGGTACCACGCTCACATAATTATGCTCCAGTGCCCATACATCGGTGTCTTCTCCTTTATCAAAATTCTTAAACTCTCCCGTAAGCCAGTAATATTTTTTGCCGTGCGGATCGAGACGTTCATCAAAGTCTTCGTCGTATTTGGCATACGCCTGCTTGCATATCTTGATTCCATTCATTTCATTGAGCGGTACCATTGGAATATTTACGTTTAACAAAAAGTGCTTGTGCATTTTTGTTTTTAAAAGGCTGGAAACGATTTTATGAACGTAATACCGGGAGGCGGTAAAATCCGCTTCAAACCGCCAATCGAGCAGTGAAAATCCAACCGAAGGAATGCTTTCGATAGACGCTTCCATGGCAGCGCTCATAGTACCGGAATAGATGACATTGATGGAATGATTGGCGCCATGGTTGATACCGCTTAAGCATAAATCCGGCTTGCGGTGTAATATTTTATCAACTGCCAGCTTTACGCAATCTACAGGCGTACCGCTCGTCTGCCACGATTCCACGCCTTCAAACATATCTGCTACCTGGTTTAACCGTAAGGGGACGCCGATGGTAATCGCATGTCCCATTCCGCTTTGCGGTTTGTCAGGCGCCACCACCACCACTTTGCCCAGTTCCTTTACGGCTTCTACCAAATTTCGTATACCCGGCGCCGTTATACCATCATCATTGGTCACGAGGATGATGGGTTTTTCTTTGAGTTTTGCATTCATCAATAATCAGTTTTTACAACCCGCGGCAGGCTGAATTTTGGAATACCGTCAAAACCTGAGCCACGGCCTTGCCACTTCTCTAAACGGCCATGGAGTGGCCCATAGTATAATCAATACAGCGATTCCAAAAAATATCAGCGTTCGCTTAAATTTTCCCGGCGACGTAGCAGCTTTTTTCACCAACACACGGCCTATATGCACCAATATTAATGCAATAATCATCATGCTTTCATGTTCCATGGTAAAGAACCGCGTAGTGGCGTCATTCATATTATCGCTGAGATGTTTCAGCCTTTCAAACCAGTCTCCTGTATAATACAGGCCTATCCCCACGAGAAATTGCAGGTCCATAAATATGGAAAACAGCAGGCTGCTTCTGCCGTCGCCGGCAGCATATACGCGCCGGTTGCCGAGGCCGCCGATAGCAGTAATTACAGACCAGAGACCGAACAGGACGATCAGCCATCTTAATAAACTATGTGTTACCAAAAGTGCTTGCATAACTTTTTTGCTACAAAAGTAAGGGAATGGGGTTAGTAAACAGTTAACTGGTTTATTAGTCAATTGGCTGATTGGTTGAACAGACTTGTGGGGAATACGGGCTTACCTGCTGACTATTGGCATATAACTAACGGCTTTCTGAATAACCGCTATTTCTTTACCGGCATTTTTGAATTGTTATAAGGAGCGAGGTATCTCATTTTATCCGCCGGCTGTTCATATACCTTACCCATTTTATTTGCAAATAATAAAACTGACCGGGGCATATTGACCATCGCTACATCTCCATGTTGTTGTCCCGCCGGATCAATATTTATGAAAGGTATAATATTGAAATTGACTTTCGGGTTTTTAAAAAACTGCTGAATATAATTTGAATCGGGCTTAATGGGTGGCATCACCGGAGTTTTCTGTGAGCGGGCGCAGATAGCCATCGAAAAAGCAGTTAGAGAAAATAAAAGACATTTCATTGTTTATATGCTTACTGTTTTCAAATTTAAGAAAAAGAACAGTGCAAACCAGAGAGAAGCCGGCCTTCTTTTTACAACATCAAAACTTATGATCCGGCTTTATCAAATCAGGATATTCATGCTGGAACTTTTTTATTTCGGGAATGGATACTGCCTGCACATATCCCTGGTAAGGATGTTTCCGGATAAAATCCTGGTGATAGTCTTCTGCTACCCAAAATTTTTTGAAAGGTACAACCTGCGTTGCAATCGGGGCATTGTACTGGTGGGAGGCGGTTAAATTTTTTATATAATCTTCTATTTCTTTTTTCTCCGTATCGTTGGTATAAAAAGCAATCGAGCGGTATTCAGTTCCCAGGTCCGGGCCCTGGCCATTTACCTGCGTGGGATCCTGCCCGCCAAAATATACCTTCAGTAAAGTTTCATAGCTGATTACGTTAGGGTCGTAATAAACTTCCACACTTTCAGCATGACCGGTCTCACCCGTTGCCACTTCTTCATAAGTCGGATTGACCGCTGTGCCGCCGGCATAGCCGGAAACGGCTTCCTTTACACCTTTCACACTTTCAAACAATGCTTCTTCATGCCAGAAACAACCGGCTGCAAAATACGCCACGCTGTATTTTGATAAATCTTCTTTATTGCCTGCACCGGTTTTATTTTCCTTTTGAGCGCAGGAGGTGAGCGCAACGGCAGATATAACGCATAAAATAAATAACGATCTCATTTTTTTGATTTTTTCTGATATACGGGTAAGTTACCGGAACGGTTGTTAAGGAAAAGTAAGAATCAAATCCCGTGCTACAAGATATTAAATAAAACCCAATCCGCCCTATATTTGCAGTCCATTGCCCGATAGTATAATGGTAGTACAGCAGATTCTGGCTCTGTTAGTCTTGGTTCGAATCCAGGTCGGGTAGCCAATCCATCCCATGCATACCGCAGGTTACTCCGGCACGCCGCTGGCAAAAAAGCTGGGCCTTAAAGAAGGGTTTGTAATCAGATTGATCAACCCGCCTCCTCATTACCGGGAACTTTTCCATGGTTTCCCTCCCGGAATAAAGATAATTACAGACGACAAAACAAAGGTAGACTGCATTCACTGCTTTGTGGTGCGTGCAAAGGATTTAAGTGATCAAATAAGATCATTGCATGCCCAGTTAAAACCATCGGGCTTCATTTGGGTTTCGTGGTATAAAAAATCTTCAAAAATAAAAACCGACGTTACGGAAGACTTTATCCGGTCGCTTGCGCTGAAAAACGGGTTGGTCGACATAAAAGTTTGCGCCGTCGATGATCTGTGGTCGGGGTTAAAGCTCGTAATTCCTGTAAAGGAAAGGAGTAAAATTTAATAAGCCGTCATTACTGTTAAAAGCAGGGAGTCACCGCTTGCAGAATCACAGATGACGACGCCATCTTTAGCTTATCGCATTCTCACATTCCCGCTTGTAATCAATACAATGTTTATAATAAAAGCTCCTTCAACCCCTTAAATTGATTATTTGGCACATTTTTAGAATAATAAGGATAGAAGATAGAATCTTTAAAAATCAACACCTAATGCATACACTAAATCTGGGCATATGAAATACCTTATTTTTTTTCTCATAAGTTTTATTGGCATCAGCGTCGTGGTGCTGGCAATCATTTTGCTCACCAGCGCAGCCATATATGGCTCCTTGTTTTTGCCAATTATTTGCCTCCTGAGCATGGTACTCTTTTTCTATTTTATTAATTTCAATAATAAGAAGCAGGAAGTGTAAGCTTCAGCGAATACCTTTTACTTTCGTGTTCAGCCTGTAAACGGATTTGGATGCCGTTATAAACAAGTAGTTTAAGTCTTTGCCTCCGAAGCAGATATTGCCGGTCCACTCTTCAGGGATGTTGATACGCTGAATCATCTTTCCCTCTTGGTTGAAAACAGTAACGCCTTTGCCGGTAATGTACAGGTTGCCATCGGCATCCAGCGTAAGTCCATCGGAGCCATGGTCAATAAATTTCTTTTTATTAATTAACGCCCCATTCCTGCCAATCTCATATTTGTATACTTTGTTCCCCCCGATATCGGCAATGAATAAGAATTTTCCATCGGGCGTACCGATAATGCCATTGGGCTTTGTCAGCCGGTCATCCGCCACTACCGGTTGGGTGGTTCCTTTTTTTAAGTAGTAAACATTTTGCGGCGTCAGATGTTGATGATCTTTTGCCCAGTAATCGCGCGGATAGTAGGGGTCGGTAAAGTAAATGTCTCCGTTGCGGTGATTCACCCATACATCATTCGGGCCGTTTAATATGTTGCCGTCATAATTTTTTACCAGCACGGTCACCTTTTTATCAGGAGTAATGCTCCAAAGCTCATTATGCTCGTCTGCGCAGGCGATGAGGTTTCCCTGTTCGTCAAAGTACATCCCGTTCGGTCTGCCGGCATTATCCATAAACAATGAAAGCCTGCCTGCTGTATCATACTCCCATATTTTATTGTTTGGCTGGTCTGTAAAAAAAACATTTCCGTATTCGTCTGCAGCCGGTCCTTCGGTAAATGAGAATTGATTTGATACCAGGACCGGGGTATCGTCAGAAATTATATTTTTTTGAAAAGTATCTTTTGTTAAGCCGCGTATCATTGCAATCTGTTTATGTTGATCCCTGCTTGTTGACAGGCAGGTGTGGCGGCTATTGCCGCTTACTATGGGTTCAATAAAAAGTAGCAGCATAAATCCTGCCAGGGAGAATATTTGTATCATAGCCTGAGATAATCCGGAATATTTTTCAGATAATAAAGTTACTAATGAAAAAATTTTTTTACAGACTAAAATAATTAGTAATTTCGCCTAAACAAGTTAGTTATGGCCTTAGCAGGATTAAATTTAAAATACCTCAGGAAACTGCGCGGATGGACGCAGGAGGAATTTGCCTCCAAAATAGGCATTAAGCGTTCTTTAGTGGGAGCTTATGAGGAAGAAAGAGCGGAACCGAGGACGGATGTTCTTGAAATTGTATCTTCTATTTTTAAGGTAACGCTGGATGAGCTATTGCTTCACGATCTGAGCCAGTCACATGGCTCCGGTTACCTGGCCAAAAGGCGCCAGCTCAAAATGATGAGTGCCGACAGGAACCTTATTCATTTTGTGCCTGTAAAAGCGGCAGCGGGTTATCTGGCCGGCTATGCGGATTCCGAATTTATTGATGAGCTCAACACTTTTACGTTACCGATGCTCTCCGGCGGCATGTATCGTGCGTTTGAAATAATCGGCGACAGCATGTTGCCAACGCCCAGCGGCAGTGTGATTGTCGGGGAAAAAGCAGACAGCCTTGATAATATCAGGAACAATACCGCCTGCATTGTGGTCACCAAAAGTGAAGGGATCGTATATAAGAGAGTGATTAAAAGTAATAAGAACAAAAGCAAACTTACCCTGGTCAGTGATAATCCTGCGTACCAGCCCTACCAGGTGAATGCTTCGGATATACTGGAGCTGTGGCAGGCCCAGGTGGCTATCAATAAAGTAGTATCCCAGCAGAGATGGGATGTGGATTCTTTGGTGAACCTGGTGAGTAACCTGCAGGACCAGGTAAGTACTTTGAAAAAGAAAATGAATTAGGTTTGTAATGTTTGTACATTTTGCTTCATTCTTTATGAGAATGCGGCCGTTCAGATACATCGATTAACATTTAAAAAAACAACCATGATCAAGTTACAAATTGTAGGCAATCTGGGTGCGGATTGCGTACTCAAAGAGGTAAATGGGAAAAACGTTATTAATTTTAATGTAGCCCACACAGAAAAGTTTAAAGATGCCCAGGGAAATTTAAAAGAAAGAACCACGTGGGTAAATTGCGCTTATTGGACCGATAGAACAGCAATTGCTCAATATTTAAAAAAAGGCAAGCAGGTTTATGCAGAAGGCTCGCCCGAAGCAGAAGCATATACAAATAAGGAAAATCAACCCGCCGCCACTTTAAGAATGAGAGTAAGAGATATACAGCTATTAGGCGGAAATACAGATGGAAACCAGGCCAATCCTGGTTCTTACCAGCAGAGCAATACAATACAAAATCAATCCAAACCTGTTACTGCAGATATAGCAGATGATACAGATGATCTACCTTTTTAGTGTTATATGGGTGGTTTGAAAGCGGCAATCTTTATTGCCGCTTTTTTTTCGTGAAATGAATGTTTGCCTGCACAAACAAAAACCGGGCGATTACCATTCGGTTGGTAAGATCCGAATTATGGCATAAGACGACTGGTTTTTATATTAAAATCCTTTTACTTTTTTTCAAAATCAGTAGCGGATGGCAAAATTTCTCCGCCGGGTTTTAACTTACTGTGAAACCTGCTATAACCAAAATAAATCAGTAGCCCGATAACCATCCAGATTAAAGCCACCACCTGCGTTCTTGTTTCCAATGATACAATCATAGCGGCGCAAACAATAATGCCAAGAATAGGAACCAGAGGAATCAATGGCGTTTTAAAGGGACGTATACGATGGGGATCTTTTTTACGCATAATCAATACCCCGGCACATACCAGCACAAATGCCACTAAGGTGCCTATGCTGGTAAGATCACCTGTAATATCGCCGGGAATCAGGGTGGCAAATGTTCCTACAAAAAGAAATAAAAGTATATTCGATTTGTACGGCGTTCTGAATTTGGGATGCACATCGGAAAATACTTTTGGCAATAAGCCATCATTGGCCATTGAGAAAAATACGCGGCTTTGCCCCATCAGCATTACTAATATCACGGAAGAAAAGCCTAAAAGAATAGCAATGGTAACCAACGTTGCCAGCCAGCCATAATGCATATAGGTTTGAATAGCGTAGGCAACGGAAGCTTCTTTACCGGCTTTCATAAAATCGGTGAACGGCGCCACGCCGGTCAATACCCATGAAAAAAGTACATACAATATGGTACAGATGAGCAGCGATACAAGAATGCCGGTGGGCATATCTTTTTTGGGATTTTTTGCTTCCTGCGCGGCAGTGCTTACTGCATCAAAGCCAATGAAGGCAAAGAAAACAATTCCTGCACCCCGCAGCACGCCTCCCCATCCGTGATTGAAAAAATCCGTATAACTATATAATGTTCCGTCAGGCTGCAATGCAGGTGCATGATCGGCAGGAATCAAATAAGGTGTATGATTCGCAGGGTTTATAAAAGCCCATCCTATAATAATAAATACAAGTACAATAGCAACTTTAATAATTACGATGACGGAGTTTACAATAGCAGATTCCTGCATGCCTCTTATCAGCAATAAAGAAATGATTAATAAAACAAACAACGAAGGTGCATTGATGATGCCATAATGCATAACGTTGTTGGCATCAAGGGCATGCTGAAAAGGCGAATGACACCACTCATAAGGGATGGCTCCGTTTAAAAGCTTATTCAAAAATTCGCTCCAGGCAATAGATACGGTAGCGGCTCCCAAAGCATATTCCAGTATCAACGCCCAGCCGATTACCCATGCAATTATTTCGCCCATGGTGGTATACGCATAGGTGTAGGCGCTGCCTGCAATAGGAATCATGGCTGCAAACTCGGCATAACACAATCCGGCAAATGCGCAACCGATGGCAGCAACAACAAATGATATGGTTACTGCGGGGCCGGCGCTTCCGCCGGCTGCTGCAGCGGTTCTTACAAACAAGCCGGCGCCAATAATGGCACCAATGCCCAATGCTATCAGACTGCCTGCACCTAATGTTCTCTTTAAACCTTTTTCAGAATCAGCAGCCTGTGCCAGTAAAACATCCAATGATTTTGTTCTGAATAAACCCATACGTATGAATATGTTTTGGTGATCAATCAGGCGGAAAAATAATGATTAATTTTTAAAAAAGAGGAACAAATACAATTTTTAGCCGGTAAATGCAATCCACTATTTTAATATATTGCGGCATCAAGATGCACAGCAGCGCCCCTACCAACAAAAAAAACCGCCTTACATGGTATATTTTCATCGCCATGATTGCCGGTGCGGCAACGGGTTTCATTGTATACGCTAATGCTCCCGGTCCATTTAAAGCTTCTTTTGCCACTGGCATGAACCTGCTCACCACCATTTTTTTGCGGCTGGTTCAAATGATCATTGCACCATTGGTATTATCCACGCTGGTAGTGGGAATTGCAAAGCTGGGCGATCTGAAAACGGTGGGCAGGATAGGAGGCAAGGCGCTGCTGTGGTTCATATCAGCCTCCCTCATAAGTCTTTTTATAGGATTGCTGCTGGTAAATTTTTTCAGGCCGGGAGCCTCCATTCATTTGAATAGTACCGATATAGCCGGAGCCAATGAACTGGCGAATAACACACAGCAATTTTCCCTCAGCAATTTTGTTGAGCATGTTTTTCCGAAAAGTATTTTCCAGGCAATGGCCTCCAATGAAATTTTACAGATCGTAGTGTTTAGTGTCTTCTTTGGTATTGCTGCCACTGCCATCGGCGATTACGCAAAACCTTTAATAAAAGCTTTGGAAGTTTTTTCCCACATAATATTGAAGATGGTCAGCTATGTGATGAACTTTGCACCACTGGGCGTTTTCGGAGCGCTGGCTGCGGTGGTTGCAACGAAAGGATTCAGCGTTTTTAAATTTTATGGCAGTTATCTCTTCTTTTTTGCAACAGGGATTTTTATTTTATGGTTGATAATGACCTTTGTGGGATATTTAATTTTAAGAAAAAGAACTGCATCATTACTGAATCATATTGCGCAGCCTTTTGTGATTGCATTTGCCACCACCAGCAGCGAAGCAGCTTTTCCCAAGCTCACAGAAGAGCTGGAGCGGTTCGGCTGCCCTGAAAAGATCGTTGCGTTCACGCTTCCGTTGGGGTATAGCTTTAATCTCGACGGGAGCATGATGTATATGACCTTTGCAAGCATTGCCATAGCGCAGGCATATAATGTGCAAATGGATACGGGTACCCAAATTACCATGCTGCTGGTGCTCATGCTGATGAGCAAGGGAATCGCCGGTGTGCCGCGTGCCGCATTGGTAGTGGTATTGGCCACCTGTAACATGTTTCATATTCCACCTGCCGGAATTGCACTAATATTGCCGATAGATCACTTTTGCGATATGTTCCGTACTTCTACCAATGTGCTGGGCAATGCGCTTGCTACCTCGGCCGTGAGTAAGTGGGAAGGTGAATTGGTTACCTGAATTTTAAAATTTTGTTTGTGGATTTATTAGAGATAAGCCTAAGAGAATTGCTGAACCCGCAGTTTTACATCCAGCATGGCGGGTTGTGGATGATATTATTTATTGTTTTTGCCGAAACAGGATTGTTTGTGGGGTTCTTCCTTCCCGGCGATGCATTGCTTTTTGTAACAGGGATATTTAGTTCCACTACGCATGATGCCCCGGGGATCGTTTCATCGGCTTTATTTGAAACGCACAATCAATGGGCCGATCTGTTTATTTTATGGGTTTTGATTGCCGCAGCGGGTATTGCAGGCAACTTTGCGGGCTATTGGTTTGGTAAAAAGAGCGGCCCTTTTTTATTTGAACGGCGGGATACCTGGTTATTCAAAAAAAAGTACCTGATGCAGGCGCATGATTTTTATGAACGCAACGGGGGCGAGGCAATTATTCTTGCCCGGTTTGTACCTTTTGTACGAACATTTGCGCCCATAGTAGCGGGCATTGTGGTGATGAGCTGGAAGAAATTTTCTTTGTATAATGTCATTGGCAGTGTGCTTTGGGTAGGCAGCATGTTATTTGCCGGTCATTTTCTCCAGACCTTTTTGATGAAGCAATTTGATTTTAATTTAAAAGATCACCTGGAGGTTATTGTTTTGGCTATCGTGTTGGTGACCACGTTGCCGGTGATCTGGAAGTTTTTTACAGCAAGCAGGAAAAGCAAGAAATAATTTTTACGCGGGGTATGACTAACAAACAAGTTGCCGTTTTTTCGATTCCCGTTATCGTTGCTGCACTGGGATATTTTGTAGATATCTACGATTTGCTGCTGTTTGCCATTATCCGGATTCCATCGCTCCAATCGCTTGGGCTAAGTAAATCCCAGATTGCGTCTGACGGGCAATGGATCTTAAATATGCAAATGATCGGCTTATTGATCGGCGGCGTGCTTTGGGGAATATTGGGCGACAAAAAGGGACGCATGAAAGTTTTATTTGCCTCCATTATTATTTATTCTCTTGGCAATATTGCAAATGGTTTTGTACATACTGTTGCCCAATATGGAACGGTTCGTTTTTTTACAGGGATAGGACTGGCAGGCGAATTGGGCGCCGGTATTACATTGGTTACTGAAATACTTCCCAAAGAGAAACGCGGCATTGCTACTTCTTTTGTAGCGGCTGTGGGACTGCTGGGAGCGGTCGTGGCATTTTTGATAAAAGAGCAATTCAGCAACTGGCGGATCTGCTACTATGTTGGTGGCGGTTTGGGATTTTTATTATTGTTGTTGCGGGTGAGCGTTCACGAATCCGGCATGTTCAGGCATATAGAGAATGCAGATATTTCCAGGGGGAATTTTTTAATGCTGTTTACAAATGGCAGGCGTTTCAGAAAATATCTTACTGCCATCCTGGTAGGCCTTCCCACCTGGTATGTAATCGGGATACTTATTGCCTTCTCAAACGAATTTGCTGCAAAAATGAATATGCATGGCTCCGTTGATCCGGGAAAGGCAATAATGATCTCTTATGCGATAATCTCGGCAGGAGGTGTGCTGACAGGCTACGTAAGCAAATGGCTTAAGAGCCGCAAGCAGGCCTTGTATATTTTTTATTCGATTACTGCTATTGGCATAGTATGGTTTTTTAATCTTCAAAATGCTGAGGCATCCCGGATGTACATGGCCTGTGCCGTTCTTGGCTTCGGCGTTGGTTTCTGGTCCATATTTGTTACCATGGCTGCAGAACAGTTTGGAACCAACATAAGGGCTACGGTGGCTACCACGGTGCCCAATATGATCCGGGGCTCTCTGGTTTTGATTACGGCTTTGTTTAACGGGTTACAGGCGCACAGCGGCTATGTAACGTCCGGCTGGATCACCGGCATTGTTACACTGGTTATCGGGTTAGCAGCAGTAATGCTGTCAGAAGAAACCTATCATAAAGATTTGAATTATGTAGAAGAGTTTGGTTGATTGGTTTATTAGTTTATTGGCAGGTTGTTTTAGGATTATTGTGTAATTCATTTAATTCGTGCAATTCGTGTTTTGCAATTCATGTTTATGAAATTCCTCATCATTCGTTTTTCTTCCATAGGCGATATCGTATTAACGACTCCTGTTTTCAGGTGCCTGAAAAAGCAGGTGCCCGGCGCGGAAATACATTTTGTAACAAAGCAGTCTTTCAAAATTGTTACGGCAACCAATCCTTACATTGATAAGTTCTTTTATTTCGATAATGATCTCGATTTATTAATTGATGAGCTGAAGCAGGAGAACTATGATTATATAATTGACCTGCATAAAAATTTCAGAAGTATAAAGATCAGGCAGGCATTAAAAAAGAAAACCTATGCTGTTAATAAGCTCTCTGTTCAAAAATTTATTCTTACCCGGCTTAAAATAAATATAATGCCCGGGGTGCACATTACCCAAAGAAGCCTGAATACCCTGCGGCGCTTTGGTGTAAAAAACGATGGGCTTGGACTGGATTATTTTATCCCGGAAGGAGATTGTATAAAAACCGAAGACCTGCCGACCTCGCACTTATCCGGCTTTATAGCCATTGTTATCGGAGCTAATCATTTTACCAAAAAATTGCCGGTATATAAACTGAAAGAATTATGCAGCCTGCTGGACTATCCGGTTATTTTATTAGGCGGTAAAGAGGAAGTAAGCGCCGGCGAAGAAATTGCAGCGGCCGACCCTGTTAAAATTTACAATGCCTGTGGCAAATTCAACCTGAATGAATCGGCAGACATTGTAAGAAGATCCCATGTAGTTATCTCGCACGATACGGGTCTTCAGTATATTGCCTGTGCGTTTAAAAAGCCGGTAGTAGCGGTTTGGGGGTCTACTTCTCCGGAGCTGGATGTAGAACCTTATTACGGCGAAATTTTTTTGAAAAAATTTTCTGAGCCCCCGTATAAAAATATATACCTGAAGCTTTGGTGCCAGCCGTGCAGTAAATACGGAACCAAAAAATGCCCCTTGGGTCATTTTAATTGCATGAATAAAATGCCGGTGAAAGAAATAGCTGAAAGTGCCATGAGCCATTTGAAAAGGTGGTAGCATTTGTTTTAAGTGAGAGGAATGCTCACCGCGAAAGTGCTCCCTGCGCCGGGGGATGATATGATATTGACAATGCCATTGAAATTTTCCGCCCTCGTCTGAATATTGGTAATTCCTAATCCTCTTTTTACAGTAACCGGGTCAAATCCTTTGCCATTGTCCGTTACCGTTAGTTTCAATGTATTACCTTCTTTACCTAAGCTGATCTTTACTTTAGTGGCCTGCGCATGTTTGATAATATTATTGGTCATTTCCTGTACCATGCGGTACACACTTAGTTTTAATGCGGGCGATATGTCTTCCTCCTGTATTTTTTCGAGTATCAGCTGTACTTCAAAGCTGTTGGGAATCTGAAGTCGTTCGGCAAATACCTTTAATGCCGGTAAGAGCCCGTTTAGTTTTAATTCACCGGGGGTAAGATTTCTGCTGATGTTGCGCAATTCTTCCACGGCTTTTTGCAGGTAGTCGATGCCCCGCTCAACCAGGGTCTTACCCGAAATCGCATCTTTTTGAGCAGATCTTAAATATAAAATGGTGGCGGCCAGCATCTGGTTTACGTTATCATGCAATTCTGCCGAGAGCTCGCGCCTTTCTTTTTCCTGTGCATCAATTACAGCATTTACCACGTCTTTTTTCTTCTGCATCTCTGCCATCAGAACCTGCTTCTGAAGATTGCGCTCCGCGGTTACATCCTGCATCGAGCCGATGGCTCTTACCGGCTTGCCACTTTTATTTCTTACGATATAGGCCTGGTCAATTACATTTTTGTAAGACCCATCCGCGCAGCAATAGCGGTATTCAATATACCAGCGTGACTCATTTCCGCCCAATGCATTTTCTATGGTGCTTATCATGTTATCCCTGTCGTCCGGATGAATTCTTTCGAAGCTGTTAGGCTCATACAGCTCTTCCGTTTCATAACCGAAAAGGGTTTTATAGCCATCGGTTCTCCTGATCTTATCTGATTTGAGATCCCAGTCCCAGATAACATCACGCGTGGCTCTTGATGCATATTCAAAAAGCTCGTTGCCTCTCTTCAGTTCACGTTGTGTAAGCAGCTCTGATGTGATGTCAATCGACTGGCCGCCTTCCAGCCAATTGCCGCTGACATCCTGGATGGGAAATTTAAATGTTCTGTAATAATGCATCTCATGGTTTTCATCCATCCACTCCTGGAGAAATTCTATACATTTATTTTTTTCAATCACATCTCTGTGCGGCAGCAGCAGCTTCTCCCTGTCATTTATCTTTCCGCCGCCGCCAATTCTGTTATTGATCTGGTCATCCGTATAGCCGAAAGCGTCTTTGAATCTTGAATTCATATATTTTAAAACGCCATTCTTATCAATGATCCAGGCAAGCAGCGGCGCGTTTTCCATGAAAGACCGGAATTGCTGTTTTTCTTTTGCAAGCCCTTGCCTCGATTGTTGTTTTTCACTGTCAAGCCGGTTCTTCATTTCTCTTTCCCGGGTAATATCGCGGCATACGGCTACAAAACCGGTGCGCCTTCCTGCTTTGTCTTTAATAGCATTTACCATGGCCAGCATATTGAATTTTGTCCCGTCTTTCTTTACTATCAGCACCTCACCGCTCCACGATCCGTTTTCTGCTGTTGATTTCCTGAAATTACCGGCATCATCATTGACAAAATCTATGGAAGAGATTTCGTGAACGCAACGGTCACTTCCGTTTTCGTGCCGGAGATTGAAGATCATTTCGGCCTGCAGGTTCCAGCTTTTTATTGATAAGCTTTCATCTGCAGAAACAATTACATCTGAAATATTGTCCAGTAAAATTGCCTGCTGGAGGAGCGCCTGTTCTGTCTTTTTTTGTCTGGTGATATCAGTGCCCAAAAAACGCACCCCGTTCACCTTTTTTTCTTTATCGAGGAGGGCGCTGATTTCCCACCGGAACCAGTTTTCCTTTTCTTCGGCAACGGTTTGTATTTCGATAGAAACGCTTTTATCGGGATGGCTGATGCAGTCGGCATTTGCCTGCATCAGTCTTTCCATCTGGAAGGTTCTGACCACTTCCATGAAAGGCTGCCCTTTCCAGTTTTTATTCTTCAGGCCAAATTGTTCCTGAAACGAACGGTTGGTATACAGCAAACGCATTTTTGTGTCGGTAAAACCGCACAAAAATTCAGATGAATTTTCCAAATCTGAGATGGTAGACAAATCGGGGGTCACCGTATGACATCCTGTTTATACAAATAAAAAATTGCTTAGCTATTAAGAATTCCCCAGTTTGAAATATAATGCAAAGTTAAAAATAGTATCTGAAAAATTATAGAATCAACCGCCTGATTTTTCAGGCGGCGATTTTGCAAAAAATATCGGCCCTTTTATTGCGTTTTCTTTCCGGCTTTTAACTTTTTGTTTTAAGCGCGCAATGCATTTTTGTAATCTCATATTATTATGATTCGCTTTTTTCGCATATCCGTGGTGTTGGGTTTTATAGCATATCCGTCCTTTGCATTTTCGCAAAAAGTAATAGTGAATGCATTTATGGAAAATAAAGCCTCTCTGGCTAAGAGCGACACTATTTATTATGATTTTAACCGGAGCCTCGAGTGGGCCGATTTTAAAGGAATACCCAATAACAGCTATTTTGCCGGGGCTGTTACTGCGTCAGGTTTTGCCTTTGACTCACAGGTGAGTTTTGATGGAAAAAATATTTACCTGGCCGTCGGCATCTACACATTTTTTACGAAGCACGACTCATGGCACAAGCCCGGTATTACTTCCGCTTATCATCTTTTGCATGAGCAGCATCATTTTGATATTACCCGGCTGGGCGCCCAGAAATTTTTAGAGGAGGTGCAAAAAACACATTTCACAAAAGATAATTATGCACGCCTGCTTTCAGATATTTTTGATAAAGCGTATAATGAGAATGCTGCATTGCAGCACCGCTACGATGCGGAAACGGAACACAGCATCAATACCCAAAAGCAGCTCGAGTGGAATAATAAAATTGCCGGAGAGATTCGGCAACTGAAACAAAATACAGCGCTCAGGAATTAACTTTTCAGGTTTACCATTAAAACAGGTATTTGCAATTCGTGCCTTACCGTGTTTACCGTTTCGCCATAGATCACGTCTTTAATTCCTGTGTGGCCATGAGCGCCTACTACCAGCATATCCGCCTTACTTTCCTTTACCAGCCTCACAATTTCCGAAGCCCGGTTTTTGTATCCCAGCATGCTGGTAGCTTTGATTCCTTTATTGTGCAGCTGCGATGCATAATTATCGAGCTGCGAATGATCTTTCCGCGTTTCATAATCATAGCTTTCTTTTCCCCATAGTCTTGCAGAAACGCTCTCTACCACGTGTATCAAAATATATTCTGTATCTCCATTGCCCTGTCCTATAGCATAACTTATAAGCTTTTGATCGTGCTCAGAAAAATCCAGCGCAATGGCGATGCGGTGGTATTGGGGAATATCGAGAACGAGATTTGCCATTTCAGGGTGAATTTTAATGGAAGCCTGTATTTTCCTTTTAGTGATCACCGGCTCAATTACTATGTATAGGAAAAGTAAGGAAAAAAACAGGGCTGAAATACCGACAATGATTTTTGGTAAAAGCGAAGTGCCCTCGAATACCGGTACCGATTGATCCGCCAGCATCTTTACATTCAGCCACACCAGTACAATAGCCACCAGCCACGCAAGCGCTTTGGTAACCGGGCCGATCGTAAACTTTCCCATTTTCGATTTGTCACTCACAAAATGAATTAACGGAATGATGGCAAAGCCGAGTTGTAAGCTCAGAATCACCTGGCTCAGTACTAACAAATAATCCACTTTGGAATCGCCATATACCAGTATCACAATCAATGACGGAATGATCGCGATGAGTCTTGTGATCAATCTTCGCAGCCATGGATTGATGCGGAGACTCAGGTATCCTTCCATCACAATCTGGCCTGCCAGCGTACCGGTAATGGTTGAGCTCTGGCCTGCGGCAATCAGCGCTATTGCAAAAAGATAGGGCGCTACCTTTCCAAGAAAATCCGGGAGCAACCGGTAGGCGTCATGAATCTGGTCAACGGGATGGCCTGTTTTAAAAAATACAGTTGCAGCAACAACTAAAATAGCGGCGTTCACGATAAAAGCGATATTCAATGCCACTGCACTATCGATCCTGTTGAACCTGATGGCTTGCCGGATGCCGCTTTCGTTTCTGTCAATTTTCCTGGTTTGTACCAGAGCCGAGTGCAGATATAAATTGTGGGGCATTACGGTGGCTCCGATGATCCCAATCGCAATATACAAGGCATCCTTGTTTTGTATTTGCGGCACAAAGCCAGATGCAATTTCTGTCAGCGCCGGCCGGGCCATAATCATCTGGACAATAAACGCCGTCGCAATAATGGCGACGAGAGCAATAATAAAAATCTCCATTTTTCTCATGCCCAGTCTCTGCAGATAGAGGAGCAGGAAAGTGTCCAGTACGGTTAAGGAAACGCCCCAAACGAGCGGCAGGCCGGTGAGCAGTTGAATACCTATTGCCATACCCAATACCTCGGCGAGGTCACACGCTGCAATGGCAATTTCAGCAAGTATGTATAATATAAAGTTTACCATTTTCGGATAGGCTTCCCTGTTAGCTTGCGCCAGGTCGCGCCCCTGCACAATTCCAAGCCGTGCGGATAAGCCCTGCAACAGCAATGCCATCAGGTTGCTCATGAGTAAAACCCAAATGAGCGAATACCCAAAGTTGCTTCCTCCCTGCAGGTCGGTTGCCCAGTTGCCCGGATCCATGTATCCGACGCTGATAAGGTAAGCCGGCCCCAAAAAGGAAAAAATCTTTTTCCACCCGAAAGAGGTATTGGTATCTATACTTTCATGCACCTCGCTCAACGAATGATGCTGAGCTTTTTTTTCAATTATCATACACAAAAATATTTTGCGCAGCCATGCCGCTGATTACGCATTCTGCCTGTTTACCGATTTTAACCTGTAGTGATCCGTCAAAATCAAAGGTTTTCAGCACCCTGATGGAAGCCCCGATTTTTATCCTGTAATGATTGAGCATTTCCATCATTTTCCGGCTTTGGTTGCTCACAGAACTGACTGTCCCGCTTTTTTTCAGCGGGAGATCTTTTAAGGCTATCTGATTCATTACGGGCATTACCCCTTTCCCGTCCGGTATCGGGTCGCCATGCGGGTCTATTGTAGGATTGCCAAGAAAATTATCGAGCTTTTCAATAAGCTCCGCGCTGCTTACGTGCTCCAGCTCTTCCGCTATATCATGCACCTTCTCCCATTCCATATTCAGCTTGGATACCAGAAAGAACTCCCACAGCCGGTGCTTTCGTATAATTTTCAGGGCATATTTATTGCCTGCGCTGTTGAGCCGGAAGCCGTAATATTTTTTATACTCCAGCAGGTTCTTCGACTTTAATCTTTTCAGCATATCGGTAGTGGAGGCGGCCGTAGTATCCAGCAATGCGGCCAGTGAATTGGTATTTACCTTACCCGTTTTCAGCTGCAGGTTGTAAATGCTTTTTACATAGTTCTCCTCGCTTGGCGATAATTTCATAATGACTAAAATTATTTTTAGACAAATCTAAAAATTTTATGATAAAGCAAAAAACATTATTTCACTGGTATTCCGCGATACCATAAATTCAGGTATTTGCCCTCCCGTAAAACAATTTGAAAATTTTTACGTTATAGCTTTGTGTAATAAATACGCATTAATTGTTGAGAAAACCCTTATTTTTTTGAATTTTCAATTTATCTTGCGCCCTCATTAAATCAGATGTACAGACGATATGAGTTTTGAGAATTATAAAATTCCCTATGAAATTGATCCGAGGTATTCCAAAAAAGTCGCTTACTTCTCCATGGAATACGCTATTCATCAGCCATTAAAGATATACAGCGGCGGACTTGGTTTTTTGTCCGGCTCTCATTTGCGCAGCGCGTACGAGTTGCGGCAGAACCTTATTGGCATCGGTATATTGTGGAGAGAAGGATACTATGACCAGGCCCGGAACCACGACCAGACCCTGAACGTGGTATGGATAGAAAAAATCTATAATTTTCTGGAAGATACCGGCATCCGTTTCCAGGTAGAGATACACGATCACCCGGTATGGGTAAAGGCGTGGTATTTGAATCCCAAAACTTTCAATACGGCACCTTTGTTTTTATTAAGCACGAACATTCCCGAGAATGATTACGTATCGCAAACCATTACCAACAGGCTGTATGACGGCAATGCAGCCACTAAAATTGCACAGTTTATTTTGCTGGGCATCGGCGGCGCCAAGCTGCTGGATATACTGAATTTCAATCCTGATTTGTATCATCTGAACGAAGCACATGCAGTGAGTTCCGTTTTTTATTTGTATAAAAAATTCGGCAGTAAGGAAGAAGTCAGGAAAAGGCTGGTATTTACAACGCATACACCCGAAGAAGCCGGGAACGAAAAGCATGATATTTACCTGTGTGAAAAGATGAGTTACTTTAACGGGATTCCGTTAGACCAGGTAAGAGAATTGACCGGTATCGCCGACGATCTTTTCAATCATTCGCTTGCGGCCCTGCGGTTTGCCCATTTGGCTAATGGAGTGTCGCAATTGCATGGCGAGGTAAGCCGGCAAATGTGGGGCAAGTATGAAGGCATTTGCGAAATTAAAGCCATTACGAATGCCCAGAACTGGCGCTATTGGGCCGATAAACAGTTGTACCGCGCAAAAGAAGAAGGTAACGATACCTGGTTTGACGACCGGAAGCAATATCTCAAAAAAAGAGCTTTTGAAATTGTTGCTGATCAAACCGGGAAGCTGATGGATCCCAACGTGCTCACCATTGTATGGGCCAGGAGGTTTGCAGGCTATAAAAGGGCTGACCTAATTACAAGAGACCATGCCCGGTTTGAAGGATTATTGAATAATAAAAAATATCCCGTTCAGGTTATCTGGGCCGGAAAGCCTTATCCGCTGGATTACCCGGCTATCAGCGACTTTAATCACCTGGTAAACATCAGCAAGCAGTATAAAAATGTAGCGGTTTGCACAGGCTATGAGCTGACGCTCAGCCGGCGGCTGAAGCAAGGCGCTGATATATGGTTGAACAATCCACGCGTACCCCGGGAAGCAAGCGGCACCAGCGGCATGACAGCAGCCATGAACGGGGCGGTAAATTTCAGCACCAACGATGGATGGATTTGTGAATTTATCAATAATGGCAATAATGGTTTTGTAGTGCCCCCGGCAGATTATAAAAATATGAACGTGGAGGAGCAGGATAAGTATGACCTTGAAAAAGTATATGACATCCTGGAAAATGAAATTCTGCCCTTGTATTATGAAGATCCCAATACGTGGCGCCAGATTGTAAAGAACGGGATGAGAGATGTACAGATCCGGTTCGACAGCAATCGTATGGCCAATGAATATTACGAAATCTTATATAAATAGCGTATTTCCTTTAAAAAATTTATTTCCTGCTTCTTTATAAAATCCTGAAACAGGGCGATGGCTGCAAAGCCTTTTTAATTTCGTTTGTCCGTTACCGTTAGCCCCGTGTGCCAACAATGCTGAAACAGACCTGGCAATTTTTTTAATCCCTGAGCTCTTATACCCGTTTTTATACAGCTTCATTTTGCAATAATTTTTAGCCGGCGAATATGTTACAATGGCGGCTGACCCATCGTTTGGAAAGTAAGCCCCTTTTGCTTAGCCATCCCTGGCCGGATACAAACCGTATTCCGCCATCTACACAGTCAGGATTTGAAACAAAAACATACCCGGATAATTTTAGGCTGTCAATGCCCGTATGAAACCGCAATGTGGCGGGAACTGATTCAATGACTGTATCAGCTGTTGTCGGTTACATCCATAATCCCGGCCGAAAGCCTGCCAATTGCCGGCATTGAATTTAAAAGCATTTATACATCTTAAACTATATCACATGAAAGCTCTATTTGTTACAGTAGCTATAATTTCATTTGGCGCCATTGTTAGGGGGCAAAACTCGGGCACTGTACTTGCACAGCAGGCGGGTCAGGGTGTAAAGGAAGGAGCAGCAGTGGTTACAGAAAAAACAGGGGAAAACCTGGAAAATAAATTGCTTAATAAATTATTTGAAAAGAAGAAAAAAAAGAAAGGAGATACCCGGGAAAATAATAGTCAATCTACGGGACAGTCAAATCAGACCCAAAATACGGTGCAGCAGGGACAGCCGGATGCTACGGTAAGCACTACGGCTGCCATGACAGGCAATAACTCTTCAACCACCCAGTCATTCCAGGCTTACAGCAAGTTTGATTTTGTGCCCGGGGACAAAGTGGTAGTGGCTGAAGATTTTTCACAGGATGCAATAGGAGATTTTCCTGATAAATGGAATACCAACTCCACCGGGGAAGTGGTAACGCTGAACCAGGACAAAACGCATTGGCTGTCTCTCAAAAAACAGGGCCGCTTTATCCCGGAGTTTATCACGTCGCTACCCGATAATTTTACTTTGCAGTTTGACCTTCAGGTGAACCCACAAATGAATGATTATTCGTCGGCCTTACGTATATGGATGCTCAGCGGAGGTCAGTCAAAAAATGAATTTTCCGGATGGTTTCTTAACGACGAAAAACGATCGGGAGTGGCAATATCCGTGCAACCTGACAATATATGGAATCATAGCGGCAGGGGAGGGATCTCCACATACGAGGATGGTTCAATAGTAATAAACGGTGATGGAGATGCGATCAGTTTTTTTAAAAATATGGATAAAAGCAAGGCCAGGGTATCTGTTTGGAGACAGAAGCAGCGAATCCGTGTTTATATGGACAATGAAAAAATATTTGACCTGCCCCGTGCTTTTGCAGATGGTAAGAACTATAACTTCCTGATGTTTGAATTGCCGGGCGATATGAAAAACCAGGATGCATATTATATCAGCAATATTACTTTGGCTGTTGGTGCGCCAGATACGAGGAATAAGCTGATTACTGAAGGTAAATTTGTTACCCGCGGAATTTTATTTGATGTAAACAGTGATAAAATCAAACCTGAATCGTATGGAGCCTTGAAAGATATTGCTAACGTACTTTCAGAAAATCCAACGGTAAAAGTAAAAATTGTAGGTCATACAGATGCCGACGGAGATGCCGCTAATAATCTGGCGCTTTCACAAAAAAGGGCAACCTCCGTGAAGGATGCCCTGGTAAATGATTTTGGTATTGATGCGTCAAGGCTCGCTACAGATGGTAAAGGAGCAACGCAACCGGTGGATACAAATGCCACGCCGGAAGGCAAAGCCAATAACCGGCGTGTGGAATTTATAAAAATGTAAGGGGTTTTATCATTATTCCGTGGTTCCTGCCGGGCCGGTTTTCGATTAAGGTAACTTATTCATATTGGGAGGTGTTTTATAGAAATGCCAGCCCGGCACCGCGGAAATTTTTTGTATTGGTATTGGTTTCACCACAGACTAATTTTTTTTCGTAAATGCCTCGTTAGTATTTATGAAAAAGATCATTCATCTTTCAATCATTTATGTAGTATTATTGTCCTACGTAAATAAGGAGGGGAATGATTCAATGAATGAACAAGCTTCAGTAAAAAAGGATTCAGCCTTCACTTATCTTGCACTGGGTGATTCTTATACTATTGGCGAAGCCGTTGATGCAAATGAACGATTCCCGGTTCAGGCAATTCATTGGCTGGGTCATCAGGATATTTATTTTGATCCTCCGGAAATTATTGCTACTACCGGATGGACTACCACTGAACTTCTTAAGGCCCTGAATGCCCATCCTCCAAAAAATAAGTACACGATCGTGTCATTGCTGATTGGCGTAAATAATCAGTACCGGCATACCGGCATTGATGAATATAAAACTGAATTTACGGAACTCCTCAACAGGTCTGTTGCTTATGCAGGTGACTTACCACAGCATGTTTTTGTACTCTCTGTTCCCGATTACAGTGTCACGCCATTTGCTGCCAATATGGATATTTCAAAAATTGCGAAAGAGATAGATGAGTTCAATGTTGTAAATAAAACGATCTCTTTACATGCAGGAGTCCATTATATAGACGTGACAACTATTTCGAGGCAAGCCCGGAGCAATCCATCTTTAACAGCCGGCGATGGCCTTCATCCTTCAGCTTTGCAGTATTCATGGTGGAGTTCACTTCTTGCCGGTGCAATTAAAGAAATACTTCGATAATATTTTTTAATACCAAGAGCAACCGGCTGCCTGCCGGCTATACGTGTTATATCGTTTAGAAAATTAAAGCAATCCGGTTTTACACCATCAAGAAGTTAAGAATAGACTAAGCGTTCTGCTTCTTACTGTTCTTACCTCATTAGCTAACCTTAATGGCACAATATGTAAACTAAATTTTTTTCTGTTTAATGTAAATACAATATTTACCACACAAAAGTGCCTACACCACCCGGTGGCAAGGAAGGAGATACGATTTTGCCTTTGAAGCTGATATTAAAAGTCTGGGAAATGCCGCTCTCATTCAGCACTATCAATACCTTTTTACCGTCAGGCGTTACAAAAGCCACATTGGACAATCCCGCGGCAACAGATGATGCCACTCTTACCGAGCCCGGGCGTACAAACTTTGCCGCATGTGCAATAGTATAATAAGGTGTATTGCGAACTACAGAGGCGCCTATCGTAACAGCGCCCATACAACTGGTGCACCCGCCGGCCGTATGGGGTCCGTACGTAGGATCACTGGCAAGGTTCCATTGCAGCACACATTTAGCCCAATTATTGCTTGCGCCGATTACCAGGTTTTTTATTCCCCAATTGAAGTCGCCCGAAAAATTGCTCGGGGCGCCTACCCATTGTTCCGTGAAGTAAACATTCTTTTGCGGCGCTGCATTATGGATTTGGGTAAGCGCGCTGATGTCGCCGCTGTATAAATGAAATGCAGTGCCATCAATGTATTTCAAAGCGGCCGTATCACTTAATATATCGAGCGGATATTCAGGATCCCCGCAATTATGATCAAAGATGATAATTTTGGCGGTAATGCCTGCCTGTTGAAAGGCCGGCCCCAGGTGATTTTTAATAAAATCAGCTTCTTCGCTTGCGGATAACAGCATGCTTGGATTGTTGCCGGGGTTCATGGGTTCATTTTGCGGCGTAATAGCATCAATGGTGATTCCCTGCGCCCGCATCGCCTCGATATATTTCACGAAATAATTTGCATATACATCATAATATTGATGGTTAAAATTTCCGCCAACGCTGTTGTCGTTGGTCTTCATCCACACAGGCGCAGTCCACGGGGTAGCCAGAATTTTAATGGTTGGATTTATGGTTAGTATTTTTTTCAACACGGGAATAAGATCTGTCATATCCGGTGCAATGCTGAAATTGGCAAGCGCAGTATCCGTTTGGCCCTGCGGCATATCATCAAAAGTAAAGACAGCGCTGTCTAAATCGCTGGCCCCGATGCTGATTCGTAAATACGAGATTCCGATGCTATTGCCATCGGTTGAGAACAGCTCGTGTAATAGCGTATCCTCATTTGCAGCTGCCATATGATGAATCACATCTGCGCTTCCGCCGGTAAGTGCAAAACCAAACCCATCCATTGTTTGATACGTTGTGGTAGTGTCAACCGTAATGGTTGAATTCGTATTGGAAACAGTACTAAAGGTTAAGGCCGTGCTTTGTTTTGTAAACAGAACGGTCTGATCCGCTCTCGTCAGCCAGAAATCAACATTTACTGTAGCGGTGTCGGTCGGGTTATTATCAGGGTTGCTCTTCGAATGACTTTTGTTACAGGCAAGCAGTATAACAAAGACCAGGGTCAGCGTAGCGATGCTTAGGAGAGATTTCATTTTAATTTTCTTTTTATAAAATTTACTTTTGAAATACACGAACATAATCAACAAACATTCGCTGCGGAAATATAGTAGTGCCATCCGGCGGACCGGGCCAGTCTCCACCTACTGCCACATTAAAAATCAAAAAGAAAGGTGCGTTAAAGGGATAATTTCCCGAAGTAATGTTTTGTGAAGTGCCTGTTACATATACCTGGTCATCCACTAATATTTGCATGCTGTCCTTATCCCATACCAGGCTGAACACGTGAAAATGTCGAGAAAAGTCTTCCGTTGCGTTATATACATTATTTACAGTTCCTTCCGAGCCATCGCCCTTCTGCCAGTGAAATGAGCCGACTACCTGTTTGGGATTTTTCCCGATCAATTCCATAATATCAGTTTCGCCACATCCCGGCCATCCGGCCTGCTGAAAATTACTCCCGAGCATCCATAATGCAGGCCACATGCCGGCGCTTACCGGAAGCTTTGCTCTTATATCAATGCGTCCGTATTGAAATTCTCTTTTACCTGCGGTGGTCATTCTGGCTGAGGTATAATTGCTTCCTCCATAACTCTCTGAGCGGGCCTCTATAACAAGATTGCCGGAAGATACAAAGGCATTTTGGGTACGGGCCGTATAATATTCCAGTTCATGATTGCCCCAGCCATTGCCGCCTGTTTCAAAATTCCAGTCGTTGGTGTTGATGGCGGTACTGTCAAATTCATCGCTCCATGCCAGCTGATAACCCGGGTAACTCACAGGGGTTGTATATCCTGATTCATCCGTGGGCAAATAAGTGCCGTCATTGAGGATGGTGCCGGTTCCTTTGTTTATGCTGATCGTACAGTTTTGCGGGCTGCTTAGCTGAACAAAAAAATCCTGATCCGGCTGGCGAAGGCTATCGCCCGAAACTTTTACATCTATATAAAGTTTGGTTTCACCTGGTTGAAAAGTCAGCGTTCCATTCCCGGCGGTATAATCTTTCGGGGAAGAGGCGGATCCATCCACGGTAGCATATTGTACCGATACTGTTTTTGTTGACGCTGCACTTAAGGTAACGGAAAACCGGAATGTAGAGGCAGTGTCCTCCCTGCTTTGGGTTACATTATTCACCCCGGCTGCCGGCAGGCTGCCGGGGTCACTTTTGCCTTTTGCGCAACCCAGCGAGGTCAGCGTAAGCAATATACTTACTATACAATTTGATTTCATATTTCAGGCTATAATTTTACCATCCATTACTAACAGTAACGAATATACGAAATAATAATTTCATAGCCTGACGCCAGCGGCTATGCCTTTGCAAAGTTAGATTACAATTGGCGAAGAAAATGATTAATTATCAGCTCTGCAATCCGGCGCGTCATTTCCCCAGGATTTTGGGCCGGCATCCGGCCCGCAGGCAGAAATCAATCCTTTTTTGAAGGAATTATTGTTCGATCGTCCTGGTTTATATTTGTTGTTTATATGATTGCAAAAACAGTTTCGCTATATAAAAGAGCCTATGGCGGTCTTTCGCCGGGCACCTGGTGGCTGTCGCTGGTGATGGTAGTAAACCGCAGCGGGACCATGGTAATACCTTTTATGACGATGTACCTGACGCAGCAGTATGGCGTCAACATTGAAAAGGCTGGTTTTGTGATGAGCCTTTTTGGCCTGGGCGCGATACTCGGCGCACTGGCAGGCGGAAAGCTGATAGACCGGCTGGGGTATTATTTTGTTCAAATGTTTGCGCTCGTTTTTGGAGGAATTATGTTTATTACACTCGGGCAAATGCATTCTTATACTGCCATTTGCATTTGTGTTTTTATTCTTGCTGTAATTAATGAATCTTTCAGGCCTGCCAATACAGTTGCTATTGCGCATTACAGCAAAGAGCAGAACCGGACAAGGTCTTATTCGCTCAACAGGCTGGCCATAAATGTAGGCTGGGCAGCAGGCGGTGCATTGGGCGGTATCCTTGCTTCTTTTAATTATGGATTGCTTTTCTGGGTAGACGGGCTTACCAATCTGGCTGCCGCTATCGTGTTATACATAACATTATCGCCTAAACGAAATCCTGCTACTGAAGTTAAATCAAAAGAGAAACCCGAAGCGGCAGCTTCTGTATACAAAGACAAGATCTACCTTTCATTCATAGTGCTTGTTTTTTTCTTTGCACTCTGTTTCTTCCAGCTGTTTACTACCATACCGGTTTTTTTTAAGGTGAGCTTTCACTTAAGTATATTGTTCATAGGAATGGTAATGGCGTTAAACGGATTAATTATTGCCGTGTTTGAAATGATTACCATTTTTTCTCTCGAAGGCAAAAGACCGCCCCTGCATTTTATTTCCGGCGGCGTGCTGATGGTGTCCGCTGCTTTTGTATTATTGAATTTACCTTACCTGAATACCGGCGTTGTTGCTATTGGTTGTATGCTCATCCTTACGGTAGGTGAGATATTGGCGATGCCTTTTATGAATGCTTACTGGATCAGCAGAACCCGGCCGAACAACCGCGGTCAATATGCGGCTTTATACAGCGTGGCATGGGCCTCGGCTCAAACGGTAGGCCCTTATGCAGGTTCGCTGGTGGCGGAGCATGCCAGTTATAAAACGCTCTGGATTATTGCAGGCGCTGTATGCTTTATGCTTGCAATTTTTTACAGGAGATTGCAACCTCCGCCGGCAGTATTATCTGTTTAGAAAATCCTGGTAAGAAAACTGCATGTAGGCCTTACCGTTAGTAATTGCGGAGGTATCATTGCTTCCCTGGTGATACAATATTCTTTTGGATACATTATCCATTGTAACAATTTCCGAAGGCGTCACGAAGCCAAAACCATTATTAAAGCAATAAAATGCAAATGAGTGAGCCGAAGAATCCAGCAAATCCCTGCCCCATTTGAATGCATGCGTATCTAAAGAAAGCTGATCTAATACAGTGGTTACAATGTCTGTTTGCGAGCCAATCGTTGAAATTCTCCCTTTGATCTGTAAAGCGCCTCCCGTAAAGATTAACGGGATATGAAATTTTGAAGGAAGATCATCGCGGTCATATCCCGGCAACTCATGCCCGTGATCGGCAACCATCACCACCAGCGTATTATTCCACAGAGAATCTTTTTTTAACCTGTTTATAAAAACACCGATGCAACTATCGGTATATGCAAAGGAATTCCTGAATTTGCCGGTTACATCATTACGGGGAAATTTATTAAAAGGCACATCAAAGGGTTCATGGCTGCTGAGTGTAAACAGGGTGGCAAAAAAGGGTCGGGGCTCCCGGTGTATATCGTTAAAAAATGTGTCTAATACAATTCCGTCATGTACGCCCCACGACGTCGTCCTGTCTTCCGGGGGAAAGGAGTATTTGCTTATCAGTTTATCAAAATGCGTATTGAGCAGGTATGATTTGATGTTGGCAAATTCCAGTTCACCACCATAAGTATAGCTGGTAAAATATCCCTGTTTTTCGAGCGCTGCTGTTATGGAAGGAAGTTTTTGTGTTTTTGTGGGCGTTTTTATAATGGAGGTTATGGCCTGGTTGGGATAGCCGCTTAATATGGCCACCTGTCCTTTTTCGCTCCGGTCGCCTGCGGCATATATATTGGTAAATAATAATCCCTCGCTGGCAATGCTGTCTATGTGAGGCGTTACCCCCTGCTCGCCGCCGAGGCAGCCGACAAATTTTGCCGTATAGCTTTCCAGGATAATGAAAATAATATTGGGCCTTTTTGTAGTAAGAATGAGTGGAATTACCGGCGGGCCGGTGTTGTATAATGAGTCAACAATTTGCCCGTCTTTCCCGCTGCTGAAATAGTTGTATGGATTTTTGCCATTGTGATTGTTTAAAACGGAAAACATAATGTTCCATGGAAGATTGATAGCGGCGTGATTGGCAAATGTATTTTGGGAAAAATAAACATCACTGATGTTCATTGGTATTTTTTGAATACCGCCGCGTATGGGCACAAACAGAAATGCAACAAGGAATAAAGAAATTGCCAGGTGAAAAATTGAAAACCGGGCTGCCGGTATCGAAATGTATTTTTTTACTGCTCTTTTATACAACCATACAAATGACAGCGAGAAAGCAATACAGATAAGAAGCAATAAAATCACCGGGGAGGAAGAGGCAGAGGCAGCCATTTCCTTCGGTGATGAAAAATACACAAGGGGAGTGGCATCCATCCTGAATCCCCATGCCGTATATAATTCAAGATCAGCCGTTGTTACAAAAGAAATGACCCAGACGAGTATTACAGTATAAATTTGTATGGCTTTTCCTGCAGGAAGTTTTACAAATATTGATCTTACTGCCAGCAACAGGAAAGGAAAAATGCAGAGATACGAAGTGAATGAAATATCCATCCTCGAGCCGTACAGGAAAACTTTAAAAATCTCACTGCCGGTTAATGACGCCGTCAGCCGGTAATGATAAATAAGAAAAATGGTTTTGGCAATAATGAAATAAAACAGCCAGTAAAGAAAGTAAGCTATGTAACCGTAATATTTTTTCACGGTGCAAAAATAGTATCAGACTGATAAAGATGACTGGTGAAATATGGAAACATCTCCGGTGAAACGTTAAAATCTTTTTGCGGAAAACCTTTTAATACAGCCCGTCGTATTTAAATAAAAAATTATGAAGACATTTTTCAACCATTACATACTGCTGTTTTTAACAGCTGCTTCCTTACTTCCTGCTTTGGCGTAAAAAATAAGCAGGGTGATACCCATGCAAAATCTTCATGGGCCGCTGATCCCGGAAAGGGAGTGGTGGTTCTTGAGTTGTTCACTTCCCAGGGATGTTCCAGCTGCCCTCCTGCCGACAGGCTGCTGGGCAGCTTATCTGAAATGAAGAATGTGATCGCCCTTTCTTTTCATGTGGATTACTGGAACCGGCTTGGATGGACCGATCCTTTCAGTGCATCTGCCTATTCGCGCAGACAAATATCGTACGCTTCTGCATTGCATTCAGATGTGTACACGCCGCAGTTAATTGTAAATGGTGAAAAAGAGATGATCGGCAGCGATTCCAATAAAATCATGCACTCAATTGAAAAGGCCTTTTCGCAGGATCCCGTTGCAGCACTGACTATTCAGTCTGTACATAATGATAATGGTAAAGCAACCATACATTTTAGTATATCAGGGCCTGTTGGTACAGCTGCCGCCAATATTGCGATTGTGGAAGGACAGGCCACAACCAGCATAGGCGCCGGCGAGAATAATGGCAGAACCGTAACCGATTATAATATAGTAAGAAGCTTTGAAACAACAGATAAAATAACATCGGGCGATAATACGGCAAGTATTGCCCTGCCTTCTTCCGGCATGAAAAATCTGTCGGTGGTAGTATACCTTCAGCAAAAGAATAACAGCATTATTGCCGCTGCCCGGCAGGATTTATAAAAAAGCAAAAGCGTTGCCAAGGCAACGCTTGAGAAAAAATCATGGGGAAGGTCATTGCTGTGTGACGGTATTTACCGAAGTTACCTTTATGGTTGTTGGGATGTCCTGTCCCATCACAGAAACAGTGCCTTTGGCATTCATCGTGCTCGTAGTTTTCGAAATCACGCCGGTTTTAATATTTACGAATTCTTCGCCGCTGAAAACCCCGGTTGTCTTTGTTTGGATTTCCATTCCCTGCACCTCGGTCTTTGTCTCACGGTTATCCGTACCCGAAGTTTGGATGGTAGCCGTATCGCCGTTTACTTCTTTAATAGTAAAATTCGTCACGGTAGTGGTGCCATCTTTGGAAGTGGAATCCTGCCAGGTGGTACCGGCTGTAGTTCCCCTGGGAAAATACCGGAACGCCAGCTTAGCTCCATAGCCTTGCGCCGCAGGATCACCCATTTGCTTCAGCATAATCGCAGTAGGATTTGTATCACTTTTTGTTGAAGAATCAGCAGCTTGCGTGCTGTCCGTAATAATATTTCCCCATTTATCCATGGTCACCTGCTGCGGCTGGTTGATAAAACCTTTCAGGTTCGAACCTATTTCGCCGTTCATGTCCTCTTTATTGTCCGAATCGAAATTGATGCTTTGCCCCATGGTGTTCATGCTCATTTTTATGGAGGCAATCTTATTCGACATTTTGTATTTGTCTCCTGTGGCATCGTTCACTGCAAGATTATAAACGGAAGTTACATCCGCACTTGTTTCCATAGTTTGCCCCTGTACTTCAGAGCTGCTTGAGGTAGTCAGTTTGCTTTCCACATTGTACGCCTGCCCCTTCTGAAGATTGATTTCGCCGGTAGGTTTCGGTGCAACGGTAGTGGTGGCGGAGGATGCGGCATTGCCGGTTATTTTATGCGAGCACCCGGTGATGATGGTCAGCGCTAAGGCTCCGGGGAAAATTAAATTTTTCATTCAGGTTTTTTTGAGAGGCAAAGATAATGAGTCAGGTGGCGTTTCTGACAAGTTTTATTATTTTGTCATCAGACCGTTGGGGCGCCCTGTTCTCTAGGAAGCGTTGCTGTTTCAAACAGCCTTTTAAACAGCGGACTCTCGGTTTTTTTCAGTTTATCCCAAAAGGTAAAATATAAGCCGTAGTTGTATTTAAACTGCTTATGATGCAGTGAATGATGTGTGGCGCCAATCAGCCATTTACCAAGCATGTTGTTATTGAAATTCTTTGGGTAAATTTCTATGTCCAAATGATTAATGACGCTGCTGAAGGTCATGATCACTAATTGCACAAGGATGGTGCAGTAATGCATGGGCAATATCAATAGTATCAATGGAAAAAAAATTGCCTGCAGCAAACCTTCCAGCGGATGAAAAGAAAAGGCAGTGAACGGGCTGGTGATATGGCTGTCGTGATGCACCTTGTGCACCATCCGGAAAATTTTCGGCCGGTGCATCCACCGGTGCAGCCAGTAGTAATACGTTTCGTGCAGCAGCATCGAAATGACAAGACTTGCCGGTAGGTACCACAGGCCATACTCATGAATATCGGTATATACCTTCGTAAATCCTTTTTGCCATAATATAACGGTAGCGGTACCCGAAAATGAAAATATTAAACCCGTAATAACGCTCCACTTTATTTCTGTTTTCAGCTGCTCAGGCTTATAATTTTTTTTATTGAGCTTTCTTTGCTCCCATTTTTCGGGGAACCATATATAAAATATCAGATAGAAAATCCCGGCAATTACAAAATACCTGCCGGTAATAACTATGAAGAAGCCAAGGGTCAGCAGCAGCATCCAGTGGGGCGATGAAAAATCAGGTACATTCATAAATCCAAATTAGTTAAAAGGGAGAGGATTTTGGAAATATTAATTTTAATGTGAGAATCGGCGATGAATTAGCCGTAAATAACGCCTGCATAAAAAGAGGGGTGATGTACTATATAAGCGCTGTTTAATTTTCGTATATCCTTATCCGTTAGTTATACAATCGCGGTTACTTGCTCGCCATTTCCACCACGCCCGACCAATGCTCGGGAACCCCGTTTTGTAAACATTCCTGCGATTTGTACAGCAGGAATTGCGCCGTACGGTCCTGCGGATTTAATTTTATTACCGATTCAAATGCTTTCACGGCATTTTGAAAAGACCTGTCGAGGTAGTGGTTCATTCCTTCATTGAATAAGCCAAGGGCCTGTTCTTTTTTTTCTATCTGCTCTTCGTTATCGCTGCTGAAGCATTCATATATGCCCACTGCCGACTGTTTCCCTTTCACCTGTACCTTACCCAGGAAACGAAGGTGAAATAGCTCAGGATGCGGTATCAGCCCGAGCGTGACATGGCTGATGAGTATATTCGCTTTATAATATTTAGTAAGGCTTTCTATTCGGGATGCAGTATTTACCGTATCAGAGATGGTAGTTGCGTCGAGCCGGTTCATATCGCCGGTGATACCCATGATCAACGGGCCAGTATGCATTCCTATTCCCATCCTTATCAGATGCCCGTCATTGACTTTTTGCATTTTATTGAAGTCGCGGATATTTTGCTGCATCTCTATTGCGGCAGCCAGCGCTTTCTCCGCGCTTTCAGGAAAGAGTGCCATGATGGCATCGCCGAGGTATTGATTGATAAAGCCTTCGTGATCGCGTATGATGGGTCCCATTCGTTTGTTGTAAGAGCTCACGAATTTGAAATTTTCTTCCGGGGTCATTTGTTCGGAAAGCGTGGTATAATCACGGATATCTGTGAAAAGAACGGTAACTACTTTTTCAACCTGGTCGCCCAGCTTCACATCAGTAATTACTTTATGCCCCAGCGAACCGATAAATTCAAACGGTACAAACTTGGCCGTGATCTCATAAATGCGGCGCATCGCTTCTTCCTTCTCCCTGGCTTCGCGGATACTCTTTTCATATAAAAGAGAACTTTCAATGGCAGAAGAAGATTGCAATGCAAGGGTAATAAGAAATTTTAAATCTGAAGCAGCATACTGCATGGGCTGATCGCCTGCCAGAATAATGGCGCCCATGATCCGGTGCTTTACTTTTAATGCCGCATACACAATAGACTGAACTTCGTCTGCAATAATCCCCGCATTTCTTAATGCGCTCAGGTCAGTCATAATATCTGACTGGCCATTTAACCCGATATGTAATAATAATTCCGTATTGCCGGCGATATTTTCCTTTTTAAATAAGGTGCCTCCTGCTATAGCCGGAGCCTGCAGCTGCCTGGTTTCTTCATCCCATAGTATGGCTATGCCGCCAACGGATTTTATTAAATGCATAGCCTCTTCTACCGCTACCTGTGCAATGGCTGCCGGCCCGATGGCCTGCGCCAGCTTGTCGGAAAAATTGAAAACCATGTTTACTTCCTGGTAGAGCAACAGCACTTCATTACCCAAATTTTTTCTTTCAAATTCTTTTTGTGCCAGCACCGAAAGTAACCGGGCTACATACACAGACTTTTCATCACCTTTCACCCAGCCGATGATTTCGTCGTTCAGACTGACGGGATGCTTTTCAATACAACCTGCATCCGGCTTTCCATACAAGGATGTCCCGTTTTCATCTTCAATGGCTACATGCGCATTCATCTGCTCTACAAGAGCCGGCAGCAATGAAGCAATTTCATTTTTTCTGGAAAAAATACTTTTGAGCGTAATTCTTGCCATTCGGATTTGAGAAAGATATCAGTTGCTGTTATAATGCTAAAACCTCGCGCGCTTTGCTTAAAAGTGCTTCCGGGTCAAAGGGCTTGGTCATGTACACATCGGCGCCCACTTCCTGCCCCTTCAGCCTGTCAACTTCCTGCCCTTTTGCCGTGAGCAAGACAATGTAAACTTCTTTCAGCCCCAGCTCCTTTTTTATTGTGCGGCATACTTCCATGCCATTCATCTTAGGCATCATTACATCGAGAAAGACCAGTTGCGGCTTTTCTGACTGTATCAGCGCAACGGCAACCTCGCCATTTTCTGCAGTGAAAAATTCAACGCCTTCCTCTTCCAGTTCCTCCAGCGTTTGCCCGATCAACATTCTTATATGCGGTTCATCATCTACAATTAAAACTTTTTGGTTCATCAGATCAATTTTAGTTTAGTTCAAAAAATTATTTACTGGTAAATCAATAACAGCACATGCTCCAATCCTTTTTCAAAGCGGAGTGTCTGAACGATTTCGTTTTTATCTGATATTACCGAGTTGAGTATTATTATATCGGGCTGGGTGGAGATTGCTTTTTCCAGCAAATCCTTTTCATGCGATTCCACTACAATGTATCCTTTTGCCTGCAATACTTCGGTGAGCGATCTTACGGCTGATGTGTCTTCGTCTACCACCATTACTTTTTTCTTTGACTTGCCCTGATCCAGTAAAGTGCCCACTTCTTCAAACAATTTACCCGTATCGATAGGCTTTGTAAGGTAGCGGTCTACGCCTATGCGAAAACCTCTTGCCTTATCCTGCACAATCGAAAGAATGATGATCGGTATATCCATCGTTTGCGGATCATTTTTCAGGATGGCGGCCACATCGAATCCGTTTATTTCCGGCATCATTACATCCAGTATGATCAGGTCAGGGCGGCTTTTACGAATGCTGTCGAGCGCCATTTTCCCATCCCGGGCTTCCTGAATGGTATATCCTGCATCGCTCAGTTCCTGTTGCAGCAGCGATCTTATGGAGTCGTCGTCGTCTACTACTAAAATGGTAGCATCTTTCCCTGATGTTTTCAATTGTGAAAAAACTACCTGGTTTTTAAGCCGGTTGATCAGTTCATTCAGGTGAATAGGTGTTTCTGCACCCGTTCCGTCTGCCGGAGAGAATGGCAGCGAAAAGGAAAAAGTACTGCCTTTGCCCACTTCACTTTCAAGCCAGATGCGTCCGCCGTGATGCTCTATAATTTCTTTGCAAATAGGCAAGCCAAGGCCGGTGCCTTTTGGTTTATCGGTAAGTGTATCGCCGCCCACCTGCTTAAACTGCTCAAACACGGCCCCGAAATCTTCTTTGGCAATGCCAATTCCCGTATCCGCAACGCTGACGATGGCTTCATTGTCATTATGCGCAAGCGTGCACGTAATAGATCCTTCGGTGGTGAATTTTACAGCATTGGAAAAAAGATTGATAACTACCTGTATGAGCTTATCCCTGTCGCCGATAATATTCGGAACAGTGGTATCCACCTGCTTTATAAGCTGAATTTGTTTTTGTTCGAATAACGAAGTGGTAGCAGCAACCGCCCTTTCAATTACTTCGGGCAATGAAACACTTTCCTGTTCCCATTCCATTTTTCCCGCTTCTATCTTTGCAAGATCCAACACATCATTGATGAGATGGGTAAGCCGTTCGCCTTCTGATATTACTACATTTAAATTCTCAGAGATCTGTTCAGCGGTTTTCATGGTTTTCGGATCGCTGGTGCCCAATGCAGGGAAAATTTTATCTTCCAGTCGTTTCCTGATTATTTTGGCAAAGCCCAGCACGGAGGTAAGCGGTGTTCGCAGCTCATGACTTACCGTAGAAAGAAACGCGCTTTTTGCCTCATTTGCTTTTTCGGCAGTTTTGGTGGCCAGTTCCGCTTCCATCTTGGCATGGCGCACGTCTTCAAATAATTGTGCATTGCGGAGTGCAACCCCCGCTGAAGAAGCAATGGTCGACAATAACCGCAGATCATTTTCATTAAACCTGTTTTCCTGTTCCGTGCTTTGTACACTGAGCACACCGATAATTTCATCCCCTACGGGTATCGGTACACCCAGGTAGGATGCGGCAGGAAGCCCCACTCTTTGCAAGCCCAGCGCTCCTGTTTTTTCTTCCACGTCTTTATTGATCAAAAGCGGCTCGCCGCTGGAAATAATCTGTGATGTAAGCCCCGTACCCAGCCTGATGGGCTGCATATTGTCGCCGTATTGGTAAGGAAAGGAAATGATGTTTGTTTTTTTATTCAGCAGGGCGAGATAAACGATATTTGCTTTGAAAAGATCGCGCATCTGGTCGCCCACCAGTTTTATCAGGTCGTCAGGATTCAGTTGCGTAGCCAATGCTTTACTTACATTGTTTACCGTTGTTAGTTCAGTGGCGCGATGCTTGGCATCTGCCAAAAGATGAGTAGTTTCATCAAACAGCCTTGCATTTTCCAATGCAACGGCCATACTGTTGGTAAGGGTGGTTATTACACGGAGGTCGGATGCTGTAAAGGCATTTTCTTTTTCCACATTTTGCAGGCTCACGGAACCTCTTACTGAATCCCCCGCCATCATAGGCACAAATATGGCCGATTTCGGGGGCAGCCCCTTACTTACGCCTGATCCGCCAAGGCTCTCGGCAAACTGCGTATAATTATGGTTGATCAGTAACGGCTGCTTCGTTTTTACCAGCTCCTTATTGGCCCATATCATCGGTCGAGGTTCGCTATACAATCGTTTACCGCGTTCAATGGCATAGCGCCACTCTTCATTTCCAGACCGGGAATCGAAAGTTCTGATGATAACCGTTTGGGTATCGAACAACTCACAAATACGATTGCCTATCAGTTCATAAATGGAATTGATGTCCAGCTCTTTTGCCAGGCTTTCCTGCACTGTATTGATTACAGACAACTCACCTGCACGTTGTCTTAATTCGGCGGTACGGTCTGCCACGATTTTTTCCAGCTCTGCATGTTGCCGTCTTAATTTGCGCACCTGCCAGTTTACAATAGCATAAATGATCAATGCGGCAGCAATAGCATACAGCAGGTATGCCCACCACATTCTATACCACGGCGCCAATATGCTGAATTGATATGTTGCCTCATCGCTTAGTTTGTGATAAATGTTGATAGCGTGTACGTGAAACTTGTATTTGCCCGGCGGCAGATTCGTATATTCCTTGTAGGCATTATTGCCCCAGGCAGACCATGTTTTTTCAAAGCCTTCCAGCCAGGTCTGATACATTATTTTATCATGTTCTTCGTAAAAAGGCGCTGCATAGTCAAACCGGAGAGAATTGTTATCAAACTTAATTTTAGGCAGATTGTCCGCACTGCCTGCACCTGGGTCCACCGATAGCTTGTTGGCAGTGATGGTCCTTATCAGCGTTTTATAGGATTGGTCAACATTGGCTTTCATGTTGGCATTATACCGTACCAGCTTATCGCTGGATACAATCCAGACCACACCATTACTGTCGCGGTGCACATTGCTGAAAGCCTCTTCACTGATGGGAAGCAGTGCGGTAGAATCCAATGAATATCTTCCGCCGGGCTTTGGCGTTGCAATGATATATTGTGTTTTATTGACACCGAGTCTCGTTCGGCCGATCCATAGGGTTCCCGTTGGGTCCTGCAGGGCGCCGAAATTCCGTATGCCTTCAAATGTAGCCTCTTCAAAGCGGTTTTTTTCTTTATTATAAGCATACGTTGCAGAGTCGGCGGTAAAATAAGGTGTATTCCCGATAGAAAATACATAACTGAACGATTGTTTATCCTGTTGCGCCGCGTCAAATGTGGTAACTACCGTTTTGGACAGATTTATTTTTCCATCTGCGTCAAAGACGAAAGTAAAGCGATTGGCAACTCCGTCCTGGGTCACGTTCCACACATTCCCGTCTGCATCTTCTTCAGTAGAAAATGACTCTCCTTTAAATCCAGGCACATAACCAAGGAACTTCCATCCTTTGCTGCTGGCGGGATCCCGCTGAAAGATGGCCATGCCAAAGGAAGCGCTCGCCAAAAGAATATCGGGATGCTTTTTCAAAATATGGAGAGCTGAAATTTTCAGGTTATTGCTGACGGAAGGCTGCACCAATATCACCTTTCCTTCTTTGATCAGGTATAGGCCGTTACTGGAAACAAGAAGGCTATTACCATCTACCAGCAGGGCAAATATCTGGTCTCTCGGCACAGCGTCCACTATTTTGAACGAAGATGTTTTATCATCAAATTCCAGTAGATTGTTATTAGTACCAACGTACAGCTTTCCATCGGGCAGGCGTTCTATTGATAGTGGAGTGGCATCAATGCCGTTTTGTGCAGTGAATACGGTAAAAGGAGAATTGAGCGCCAGTCTCAAAATGCCATTATCGGTAGCAAGCCATACATCCCCTTTTGAATCGGGGTACATGGAATAAATGATATTGCTGGATATATCAATGGTATTGCGGGTTAGCTCCTGTACAATCTTGCCCTGCGGATTCATGATGACCAAGCCATATCCAAGCAACGAGAAAACATAATTTCCGTTTAAATAAATTCCCTTATACAGCATATAATGTCTCATAAGGCTGTCAGCATCATTTTTAAACGGCGTGAAGGTTTTCCCATCAAAAAGATACATGCCATGATTAAACGATCCGGCCAGGTATTTTCCCGCTGAGCCGGTATGTGTGGAATCCGGATCGTAAAAAGGGAGCATTACCTGCACACGGTCTTGTCCCATAGATTCGCTCCCGGGTATTAGCGTCAGGGAATCATTTATCATTTGCAGGAAGCCTACACTTTGCTCATGGACATAAAAGGCGCCATCGAGGTAAAACGTGTACATGAAATGAGTCGCAGGTTCCCATGATTTTACCAGCCATGTATAATTGCTCCCGGTTCCGTTCTTTGTCAGCCTGAAAATTCTTTCGCGCGATTGAAAATAGATGCCCTTGCCGGTAACATGAATAGACCACACATCAGAAAAATTCCTTTTATCTTTTGGAATAAAGTCCAGCAGGGAATGCTGGAAGGTAGTTCCGGTGCTGTCTTTATCCAGGTATCCAAAATCTCCCAGACCGCCATAATAAATAGTGCCATCTGTATCCTTTGCGAAGCAACGGGTCACTGCTGACAGGTTGGATCCCATAATCTCACTCCAGTTTTCACCGTCAAACTGAAGAATATTGCTCTTCGCCTTATTTTGACCAAAATACATGATGCCGTCCTTATCCTGTATTATGCTCCAGTTGTTGGGGCTTGCCTTATACAGTCTGGACGAATAATTAGTAACAAACGGAAACCCTCTTTCTGCTTCATTTTGTGCCCAAGCGTCATGGGCATTTAAAGCAATCAATACAGCGCAGTACCATCCGAGCCGGTAAGTGAGTCTGCGGCGTGAAAAGCAGTTGAATATTCCAGGCATTATAAGTAAAGTTAAAAGTGGTGTTTAGCCAGGCAGTAGTATCCTATACCCCAATGTATTGCAGGAAAATATTATGGAGTAAATATAAACCACTTTTTCTGAAAGATAGCCAGCTACAAGAAAAATTGTTTGCCGGAGCAAATATGCGAAAATTGCGTTTATGCGTCAACGTTAGTTAGGAAAAATGAGAAGGCCCCCGTGAGGAAAGCCTTCTCTTCAATTATCTTCCGGCTGCTTATTTGATATCTATCAGCTTTGCCGGCTTTTGCCTGGCTTCTTCCCGTTTCGGAATGTTGAGCTTCAGCAAGCCGTTTTCATATTTGGCCTCTATCTTATCGGCGTTTACCACTTCCTTGGGCAGGTGGAAGCTCCTGTAAAATGACTGATAGCTGAATTCCCGGCGGTTATACGATTCCCCTTCTTTTTGTTCGCTTTCATTTCTCTTTTCTGCGCTGATGGTGAGTGCGGTGCCATCCAGCTCAATTCTGAAATCTTTCTTGTCCATTCCGGGTGCGGCCATTTCCACTACAAAGCTGTCAGGCGTTTCTTTGATGTTTACGGCCGGCATGCTGTTGCCAGTGGTGGCAAAATTGTTGTCCCAGTTAAACAGGTCGCCTCCAAAAAAATTATTCCAGACGGAGGGCATAAAGTCTGACCTGCCGTTTCTTTTAACAAGTGTCATGATGTACCTCCTTTTAAATTGTTAAGAAATATTTTAACAGATATAGCCGCAAAGAAGATGCCATTACGGAAAGCCGCACATCAGTTATGAAAATTTTGCAGGAAGTATGCCAGTTGGA
>CAZVKO010000041.1:0-107308 GCA_964627765.1 uncultured Ginsengibacter sp.
GTGAAGTGTTCGGTATACCTTTTATTGCAACCGGTCATTCTTTGGGGCGCAATAAAAAAAATATTTTATTACGGGAGGGCATGCCCGAAAATAAGATCAACGAAAAATTCAATATGGTAACCCGCATCGAAACGGAAGAAGCTGCATTGCGGAATGCAGATACCATTATTGTAAGCACGCAACATGAAACAGACAGCCAATATGGCTTGTATGAAAATAAATCATTGGGAAAATTTGTCGTCATTCCACCGGGGGTAAATACTGAACTCTTTTATCCTTTTTATCGCTACGAAATGCCTTCTTTTAAAATGACGATAGAACAGGAGCAGGCTTTATACCGTATTAATTCAGACATTGAAAGATTTTTGTTTGCCCCTGCAAAGCCATTAATACTCTCCATAGGGCGGGCAGATAAAAGAAAAAATTTTGAAACGCTCATTCAATCTTACGGCCAGGATAAAGAATTACAGGCAATGGCCAACCTGGCCATCTTTGCCGGCGTAAGAAAAGATATTTCGCAAATGCCCGACGAAGAAAAAGACATACTCACCAATCTCCTGCTTTTACTGGACAAGTATGATTTATATGGTAAAATGGCCATACCAAAAAAGAATGATCCAAAACTGGAAGTGCCGGAGATATACCGGATAGCGGCAAGAAAGAAAGGTGTTTTTGTAAACGCAACGCCGGGTGAGAATTTCGGGCTCACCATCGTGGAAGCAGCGGCCTGCGGACTTCCCGTAGTGGCCTCTCCCACCGGAGGGCCTAAAGAAATACTGGAACATTGCGACAACGGAATATTGGTAAATGTAGAGGACCCGGCGGCCATTGCAAATGCGCTGAAAAAAATTATTGCAGACCAGGGGCTGTGGGAAAAATATTCCGCCAACGGAATAAAAGCGGTTGATCATTTGTATTCGTGGACCGCGCACGCCGACAAATATGTGAAAACATTAGACAAGCTTTTTGAACAAAAGACCGAGATTGAAAGCAGCTTTATCAATAAAACGGCTTACGGTAAAAAAATGCTGAGAGCGGAGTTATTCATCATTTCAGATCTCGATGGTACACTGGTAGATGGAAATGACACTACCGGCCTGGATGATTTTAGCCAATGGATTGAAGAAAACAAACAGCGAATCGTGTTTGGGATTGCAAGCGGAAGAAATAAAGAAATTACCCAGCAGGCTTTTCAACAATACCGTTTACCTTTTCCGGATGTGCTTATCTGCTCTGCGGGCACCGAAATATATTACACGGATAAGTTTATTCCTGACAAGGGATGGGACAGCCACATCGACTATCATTGGAAAAGAGAAGAATTGCAAAAAGCTTTATCCAGGTTCCCGGGTATACAGCTGCAGGAGCCCGCAGCACAATGGCCATTCAAGCTAAGTTATTATGTAAATGATAATTTTGATGAAGATGATATTGCCAATCTTCATAAATTTTTGGATGACTGCAAACTCAGAGCAAAGGTACTACTCACGCATAACCGTTTTTTGGATATTCTTCCCTTTCGTGCAAGCAAAGGCGCCGCGGTACGCTATCTGGGTTATAAGTGGAAAGTGCCGATGGAACACTTCATCACCGCAGGCAACAGCGGCAATGACATTGATATGCTGAAAGGAAAAGCAAGAGGCATTGTTGTTGCGAACTATAGCTCCGAGCTGGAAGAATTAAGAAAGAACAAACGGATCTATTTTGCAAAAAGCAGGCTGGCGGCAGGAGTGCTGGAAGGCATTCAATATTATACATCTCCGAAGCAGGTGGCTGAGATGGTAAAATAATATTCAAATAAGGATGCAGTTTGCGTATATGCTTCACTGTTAGCTCCGGATGCTCATTTAAAACAATCCAAAAAGCATCGAGTCAATTTTATTGATGATGATGCCCAGGTCTTCCTCTTTTTCGGCAAACTTATTGGTATCCGCATCTATGATTAAAAGAGGGCCTTCCGTATAAGTGCTGATCCATTTATTGTAGAAGTCATTTAGTTTTTTTAAATAATCCAGACGGATATTCTCTTCATACTCACGGCCCCGTTTCTGGATTTGTGCAACCAAAGTAGGCACCGAAGCATTCAGGTAAATCAACAGGTCCGGCGGCTGTACCATCGTTTTCAACGTTTCAAAAAAAGTATAATAATTGGTAAAATCCCGCTTGGTCATCAGCCCCATATCGTGCAGGTTCGGAGCAAAGATGTTGGCATCTTCATAAATGGTCCTGTCCTGGATTACCGTTTCAGTACCCCGTTGTATCTCGAGTATCTGGTTTAAGCGGCTATTCAAAAAATAAACCTGCAGGTTGAAGCTCCATCTCGGCATGTCTTCATAAAAATCGTTGAGATAAGGATTATGATCCACATCCTCAAATTGCGGAATCCATTTATAGTGCTTGCTCAGCAATTCGGTGAGTGTAGTCTTTCCCGCACCAATGTTTCCGGCAACAGCAATATGTTTTGGTTTTTTCAATTTAGCCATTATTCAAATGTATTATGTAATCGCTAAATATTAAAATGTTTTGGTATTTTAATAATAGTTGAGCCCCATTGCCTCCGTCGTCAGTTGCATGGTCTTTTCAGCGCTGTCAATTGCTTTTTCCGCACCCTGCTTCATAACCTTTTCCAGGTACTTTTCATCGGCCAGTATTTCAATTGCCCTGGTTCTTACCGGCGCAATAAAGCGGATCATATCTTCTGCCAATTGCTTTTTCATATCGCCATACCGGATGGTGCAGTCATTGAAAGCCGCTTCATATTTTTTTACTGTCTCCTCCGCACTTACCAGCCTCATCAATACAAAAAGATTTTCTATATAAGCCGGTTTTACCGAATTCTTTTCTGCAGGGCCGCTATCTGTTTTAGCTCTCATCACTTTTTTCCTGATTGTGTCGTCATCATCGGCAAGGTAAATCGTAGCCATTTGATTTTCGCTTTTACTCATCTTGCCGCCGCCATCCAGCGAAGGCACCTTAACCAGATCTTCAGTGAAATTAAAAGCTACCGGCTCAGGAAACACTTCGCCATACCGGTGGTTAAACCGTTTTGCAAAATTCCTGGCCATTTCCAAATGCTGTTCCTGGTCTTTGCCCACAGGCACGTATAAGGCGCGATGTAATAAAATATCCGCGGCTTGTAATACAGGATAGGTAAGCAACCCGGCATTTACATTATCCGGAGACAACCTTACCTTTTCCTTAAAGGTGGCGGTTTTTTCCAGCTCGCCTTTGTAGGCCAGCATATTCAGGTAAAGATATAACTCACCTGTTTGAGGCACATGGCTCTGGCAGTACAAGGCCGCTTTGTCCGGGTCAAGGCCGCAGGCAATATTTTCAGCCAATACTCTTTGCACATTTTTTTTGAGGTCTTTTGTATCCGGGTGGGTAGTTAAAGAATGAACATCTGCCACCATAAAGTAACATTCATAGTCGTGCTGCATCTTAACGTAATTGCGCATGGCACCAAAATAACTGCCCAAATGCAAAAAGCCGGTGGGCCTGATGCCACTCATTACAATCTCTTTCCTTTTCATAACAGGCGAAGATAAGGAAGAGTCGGTTGTCATTTGCGATTGACCACTGACTATTGACCATTGACCACTGCTGACAGCTCACAATCGACCATTGACGACAAAAAATTGACCACTCACAACTCACAATTCCCTTACACCGGCCCCATTGCTTATATTTGCCGGATGGAAGTGAATGACGAGCTGATAGATAAACTGGCCCACCTCGCCCGGCTTGAATTTAATGCGGAAGAGAAGGAAGAGATCAAAGAAGATCTCCGTAAAATGATTGGCTTTATTGATAAGCTGAATGAGCTGGATACTACCGGAACAGAGCCATTATTGCACATGAGCGATAATGTAAATATTTTGCGGGATGATGTGGTGGAAGGCCAGATCAGTCGTGAAGATGCACTAAAAAATGCTCCTCTTCATGATGAACAATTTTTTAAAGTACCAAAAGTTATCAGGAATAATTAGCTGTTTCAAAAAATCATGACCCGGGCTGCTTAAAAGATATACCAATGAGTTCAATTATAAAACTGGAAGAGATTCATAAGAGTTATTTCATGGGAAAAATGGAATTGAAAGTATTGAAAGGCATTTCCCTTGAAATTTTTAAAAATGAATATGTGGCCATGATGGGGCCCAGCGGAAGCGGAAAATCTACCTTGATGAATATGCTGGGTTGCCTCGATTCGCCTACCTCGGGCAAATATATACTGAATGGCAAAGACGTGAGCAAGATGCCTGATGATGAATTGGCTGAAGTGCGTAATAAAGAAATAGGATTTGTATTTCAGCAGTTCAACCTGCTGCCGCGGCTTACCGCAGCAGAAAATGTTGCGTTGCCATTAATTTACAATGGCACCTCAAAAAAGCTAAGAACGGAACTCGCAATGGAAATGCTCAATAAAGTAGGGCTTGGCGAAAGGAGTCACCACAAGCCCAATGAATTATCCGGCGGTCAAAACCAGCGTGTAGCTATTGCTCGGGCGCTCGTAAATAATCCATCCATTATTCTTGCCGACGAGCCTACCGGCAACCTTGATTCGAAAACATCGGTAGAAATTATGAATATTTTTAGCAAAATCCAGGCAGATGGAAATACGGTGATATTGGTAACCCACGAGGAAGATATTGCTAATTATGCCCATCGTATTATCAGGTTAAAAGATGGAGTAATCGAAAGCGACCACCTGCATAATGAAGCCATGGCACACAGCTGACGATGTATGATGTACGATGTTTTGATGTCCATTAACTATTGACCACTGACTACTGACCACTGACCATTTGCCCCTGACCACTCACCTGATTATCTTTGATGAATGACTAACAACAATTCAGCATGGCACACAAGATTTATACTAAAACAGGAGACAAAGGAAAGACGAGCCTGATCGGGGGAACCAAAATCTTAAAAAGCGACCTGCGTATTGAAGCGTACGGCACCATTGATGAATTAAACTCATGGATAGGCTATATCGCCGATTACATCAATGATTTCAGCGCCAATCAAATGCTGAAGGAGGTGCAGGACCGGCTCTTTACCATTGGCTCATCGCTGGCCTGTGATCCTGAAAAAGAAACAAAACTTTCCATCCCCGATCTCCGTGAAGAGGATGTGATACGGCTGGAAACAGAAATGGACACGATAGCTGAAACGCTTCCTGAAATGAAGCATTTTATTTTACCTGGGGGTCACTCTTCCGTTTCGGTTACGCATATTGCCCGCTGCGTTTGCCGCCGCGCCGAAAGGTATTGCGTAAGGCTTTCCTCGGAAGCAGGACACGTAGATCCGCTGGTATTAAAATACCTGAACCGGTTAAGCGATTATCTTTTTATACTCGCAAGATATTTAAGCAAATTGCATAACTCACAGGAGATAGCGTGGACGCCGAGGGTGTGATGTAAGGCATCCATTAAGGAAAAGAGCGTTTCCTGTTGTAAATTCAGGCATTAAGTTTATCATTTGAAAACACGCTGGCTGATATTTTCAATTCTTCTATTTCAATCTGTTAAAGTAACCGCACAGGTAACAGGCAATAATAATATTGTTCTTTATTCAATAACAGAGGCCAACGGCCTGAGCGACGATCATGTGCAATGTGTTTTAAAAGACAAAAGAGGATTGGTATGGATTGGCACTTCTGACGGGCTGAACCTTATGGATGGCTCTTCTATTACCATCTACCGGCATGCAGATGCAGACAGCACTTCACTCATCAGCAGCGATGTACATTGTCTTGCAGAAGATACATCCGGCAATATCTGGTTAGGTACTCCGGAAGGATTATCCTGCTATCTGGAAAATGCAAAGAAGTTTATTTCGGCTTCGCCATCCGGCAGCCTTTATGGGAACGCCAAATTTATAAATGCTATCGTAGCTGATAAAGAAAACCGGATTTGGTGCAGCACCGATGGCGGTTTGTTTCTGTTTGATCCGGCAATCCGTTCATTTCGTCATTTTTATATAACCAGCAAAGAAGATAAAAATAATATTTCGCTGAGCAATAAGCTCACGCATATCATATGCGACAGGTATGAAAATAAGCTATGGATTTCATCGGCAGACGGCTTGTGGTCTTTCAACCTTGATAATTTTACTTTTAAAAAAGAGATCAGTGCAGTAAATGATTATAATTACCGGGAGCTGTTTACGTATGTTTTCCAAAGTGACGATGGAAAGATCTGGGCGGGCAGCTGGGGAAACGGGCTGGAACTATTGGATCCCAAAACGGGAAAAGTTTTTCATTATGTACCTGCTGAAGATGGCAGTGATATAGATATTGTAAAATGCATCAATGAGGTAAAACAACCCAATGGCCGGCCTGTATTATGGCTGGATGGCAGGTTGCGTGCATTTGATCTGTCTTCGGATCAATACTTCAATTACAGTATGCCTTCACCATCCCGGGCAATTCCTGAAATGTATCCCTGCTATAAATCTTCTGATGGCTGGATATGGTTGTCGTCCTCTTCCGGCCTTTATATTTATAACCCGCAGCATCAATTTTTCCAGCATCAGTTTTTTGCCAGTGAAATTACCACCCAGGATGTAGTATTCGGTGAATGGAATAATTCATTGATAGTGGGCGGACAGGGAAAAAGCTTTTTGAAGATGTATGACGGGCACTGGAACCTGAAAAAGGATTTTAATTATCTGGTAAAAATGCCGGATGGGGGGAATCAAAATCAAGTCGATGCAGCGGCGCTGACACTATCTATCCGCAACAATAATACTTTCTGGATCGGCAGTTCCGAAGGAATAATTAAGCTCAATACCGAGAACGGGAAGGCCCAATGGATACGGCATATAGAAGGCGACAGCAATTCACTCCCCCGAAATTTTATTACGAGACTTTTCTTTGATTCGCACAATCAACTCTGGTTATTTCCGTGGAGAGGAGGCATCTGGACGATGGATACCGCTACCGGCCGCTGTTTTATTAAGTGGCCCGGGTTTACCGGTACCAACGGGAGAATAAAAAACCTGGTTATTGCCTCTGCCACCGAAGATAAAAATGGAAATATCTGGATGGCGGATCTCGACGAAGGAATTATTTTATACAACCGGAAGAAAAACAGTTTTTCTATTCCTTTCGAAAAAGAGCTGGGAAAAGTGGTGCATACCCAGTCGGTCATTTATAAAAATGGATTTCTATACAGCGCTACCAATCATTACCTGCTCAGGTGGAATGAAGATAGTATGCAACTGAAAAAAATTGAATTGCCCCCTCAAATGAATAAGGAGATCTATGATCTTCGGCCGGACAAAATGGGCAACTGGTGGATTATTACGAAAAATGGCCTCGTGGTATATAATGAAGCAAATAATATTTTTCGCCGTTTTACCACTGCGGACGGGTTATTGAATAACGATATGGATGGCACTCTATTTTGCCGCAGTGACGGCACCATGTTGTTTGGCAATAGAAATTTTGTTACCTCATTTGACCCTGCAAAATTTCTTTCTGCCATTGCAGAGGTGCCTCCTGTTCAGCTGACCGGAATCCTTTCCAACACTCTTCCTGTTGAGCAAATTGCCAATCGCAGCTTGAAATTTAATTATCCGGCCCGCAATATTATATTCAGGTGGACGCTGCCCGATTTTTCAAGCCCCCTGCACAATCAATATTATTGCAGACTGCAGGGCATTGATACAGGCTGGCGTTATGTAGGGAATTCGGGCGAGATACAATATGCCAATTTATCCCCGGGTAAATATATTGTGCAGCTGAAAGCTTCAAGCGCCAATGGAGTTGCAGCGCCAAACGTTCTGTCCATACCGTTTGAAGTGCTCCCTCCTTTCTGGAAAAGGACATGGTTTTTGATTATCGTGTCCGTTATAACAATTATGATCTTTGGCTTTATAGTTCGCTATATATCACAAAGAAATTTAAAAGAAAAATTGTTGCAGCTGGAAAAAGACCAGGCGGTAGAAAGAGAGCGCAACCGCATCAGCCGGGATATGCATGATGATCTCGGCAGCGGTCTTACAAAAATTGCCATTATGAGCGAAGTGGTAAAAAAGCAATTGAACGAACCGGAAAAGGCAAAGCAGCAACTGGAAAATATTTCTGCATCTTCAAGAGAACTGGTAGACAATCTGCAGGATATTATCTGGATATTAAACCCTAAAAATGATACGCTGGACAGCCTCGCTGCTTATATACGCGAACACGCCCTGCAATTCTTCGAGCCTTTTGAAACCGAGGTGCATTTCGCCTATCCTTCAAAATACCCGGATATAAAATTGTCTGAAGAAAAACGCAGAAATATTTTTCTTACCGTTAAAGAATCTTTCAACAATATAGCAAAACATGCATGGTGCAATAAGGTAACGGTAAGTATACATTACGATGCAAAAGACATTCATATTTCTATTCGTGATGATGGTAAAGGATTTAACATGAGTCACGTAAGGCAATTTGCAAATGGACTTTCGGGTATGCAGCACCGGATGGAACAAATAGGCGGTCATTTCTCAATACAATCCCGACCGGGACAGGGAACGTTCACTGAAATTATTATCGGCGTCTAACACTTTTTGGGGATAAGGATTTTTTTTTCATGATTTATATTTGAATTTCCATGATAAGTGTTGTAATCATCGAAGATATTAAGGAAATCAGGGAGGGGCTGCAAATACTCATCCAGGGAAGCGATGGATTCTCCTGCCTGAAGACCTATGCAACAGCGGAGGAGGCCCTTACAGAGCTGCCGGCATTAATGCCTGATGTTGTTTTGATGGATATTCATCTTCCGGGGATTAATGGAATAGAGGCCGTAAGAAAGTTAAAATCACAATGCCCCAATACCCAATTTATCATGAGCACTATATACGAAGATGATGAAAACATCTTTGAATCTCTAAAAGCCGGCGCCAGCGGCTATTTGCTTAAAAAAACCGCTCCTGCAAAAATTATGGATGCCATCATGGAAGTTTATAACGGAGGTTCCCCGATGAGCAGCCAGATTGCAAGAAAAGTGATCGCTTCGTTCCAGCAGCAAAATCCCATTGATGAAGCGCAGGTGCTGACACCAAAGGAAAAAGAAATTCTGAAAGAGCTGTCCAAAGGTCTTCGCTATAAGGAAATAGCAGACGTAATGCAAATAAGCATGGAGACCGTGAGAAGCCATGCGCGGCATATCTATGAAAAGCTTCATGTGCAAAGCCGCACCGAAGCATTAAATAAAGTATTTGGCAGAAATTGACCCCGGCAACTGCTTCCCCTTTTATTAAATAACGCCCTGCATTTCATCACACTTTTTTGTTATTGACTTTCCCGCGTTAAAACAACAATTTTATCCCAAATTATCCTTTGTGAAATGAGCCTTAAAAAATTACCGGGCAAATCATTTCAACCCCCGGTGATAATTTTTACAATGAATTGTGTGTGACCTTATTTAAAAAAAATAAAAATTAACTCATGAAAAAGTTTATTTTAATCCTCGCCGCATTGGTATCCTGTAACATACTATGGGCCCAGATTGAAAACCCGGCAGATGCTACCAAAAATGCTGCCACCAATGCTACCAACAGCAACATTGACAACAGCGCAAATTCAGCAGTGAATAAAGTGGAAAATGGAGTTAAAGGATTGTTTAAGAAAAAGAAGAAGAATGCCAATGACCAGCAACCACAAACCAACAGCTCAAATGCTCAGAATAATGCCGATAATAATTCTTCACATAACGCCGCCGCTGTTCCCACAGTACAGACGTATCGTAATTATGACTTTGTGCCGGGCGATACAGTAATATTTGAATCGAATCTGGCGGATGAGCAGGCGGGTGAAATTCCTTCCCAGTTTACACTTTCAGAAGGCCAGGCCGATGTGCAACAGGAGGATGGTGAGAATGTAATTCACGTGCCAGGCGGGCCCGGGGCTACTTTTACACCGCGTATGGATAAGCAGGCGTATATGCCTGACCAGTTTACCATAGAGTTTGATTTTAAAAATGAAAGATTCGGAGTAAACCATTTTTCTGTTGATTTTGGCAATCGCGTTTATTATGCCCAGGATCCCGGTATCATGCCGGGAATAGCCTTTGACGACGCCAGCCTTACCTGGACGCTGGGAGATGTGAATTTTCCGGCCGATTTACACGCCGACTATAATTATCCCATGGTATGGCATCATATAGCCATTGCTATCAACAAAAACGTGGGTAAGGTATATGTGGATCAATATCGTGTGGCCAATGTAAATAACCTTACCGGTAAGCCAAACAATGTGACTATCCATGTAGATGGCTATGAAGCTTCATTTATAAAAAACATCCGCATTGCCAAAGGAGGCATTAATATTTATAAAGAAAGCACCACTCCCACAAAAATTGTAATGCACGGTATTCTCTTCGATGTGGACAAGGCTACATTGAAACCTGAATCAATGGGCTCTATCAATGAGATATACAATTTAATGAAAAAAGAGGGCTCTCTTAAATTTGAAATTGACGGGCACACTGATAATACCGGGGATGCATCCCACAATATGACACTCTCACAGCAACGGGCAGACGCAGTTAAGGCGCAGCTGGTGAGTATGGGTATTGATGCATCACGGCTGACAACAAAAGGCTTCGGGGATACTAAACCTATCGATACCAATGATACCCCGGAAGGAAAAGCCAATAACAGGCGCGTTGAGTTCATAAAGATGTGAGTAACCCATCCTATTGATGAAGAAAATTTTTGCAATAGAAATGATTGCCGTTACCTGCATTGTACTTTTTGCGGATAACAGCCTGTATGCACAAAGCTCGATATCATTTCAATGCAAAGAATTAAACATCAATAAGACATCATCAATGAAATGCGACCCGATAAGTGAAGACGACCCAAATGATCTCGCAGAAGCATGGACACTTCTGGTTGCTTATTTTCCTGCCAATTATACCGGCACGGATCAGCGATTAGAATTGCGCTTCCCGGCAAGGGTTACCAGTTTTCACTGGACGCAAACGAACGGGGACGATAAAAACGATTCACTTTCTGCGAATCTTGTTTACAATACGAATCCGAAGGTTTACGGATATACGATACAGGCGCATGCAAAAGATTTTACAATTACAGTTACCCGTTACGACAATACCAGGGGTGGAACTATTGAAGGAAAATTTGAAGGGATCATGGAATCTTACATCGCATGGACTCGTCAAACAGTGTTGATCCCTGTAAAAGGAAACTTTCATACGGTCCGCAACGGAAAGGGATGGGAATGCAGAAAGCAAAGGGCTTCGGAAAAAATTGTTGTAAGTAAGGCAGTGAAAGTTTTTGAAAACACCTTTTTGCCATCCCTGCAAAAAACGGGATGGAAAATTGATGAGGAGCTTAATGGTTATAATGCAGTAGTTTCAAACAATCCCTCGCCCTTTCGTCCGTTAAGTCTTTGCAGCAGCTTTTTTGATCTTAAACTTTCTGTTAATCCTAATTCCGCATACGGCAGAATGCTGGAAGACTCTGCTGAATATTATTCAAAGCAAACTTCGCAAAATGCAAATGATACCAAAGCGATGACGCAGGCTGCTCAAAATATGTTTCGGATTCAAAACATGCGGGCTATGGAAATTGAAATAGATGATAACAGCCCCTTTATAAAATCTGAATACATTATAGGGAGCAAAGACAGGTTTACTGTACTTCATATTCCACAGGTAGCTTACGCATGCCAGATTTATCGTGCAGCGCAGGACGGCATTAGTCCGCCGGAAGAGAAGACTTACTTATGTTTCGGCAATTGGGCCGGGGCGGATATGCATGCAAACGCTTATGTAAGCTATCCTTTTGTTCACAAACAGCATGCGCCTGTTTTGGAAAATATCATGGTCACATTTACCGGCCCGTCTGCTGCTGTAAACGAGATCATCAAAAACATTGACTGGAGCAAAATGAATGATGCCCTAACCAAATAGAAATCCATGAAAAAAAATTTCATACTATTTGTTTTGCTTATCGCTGCCCTCGTTGCAAAGGCCCGGAATAATATATCTGCAGGCGATTATATTTTTTTCCCGGGTAATGAAATCTCCATTCCTCCAAAAGCCACTGTTACACTACGTGTGAAGCAAATAATAAATGATGTTCCTGCAGACGCTATTATAAATAGCGAGCAGTGGACAATAGACGGAAAGGAACTTTCAAATCAAAATAATGAAGAAGGCAGCTTCAAACTGGCCACATTACAGCTTGACAAGGGAAATTATACGGCTCCTGCAAAAGTACCGCCGCATAATCCTGTTGTGATTACACTCTCTTTTCAGCCTGAAGGCCAAAAAGAAAAAATCATTCTCTATTGCCGGGTACACATTATTGATAAGGAGAACTATTTCTATTTAAACAACCGTAACAGTACAGGCGGCACATTATATGAGTTAAAGGAATCGCCGGTACCTTCTTTCAGAAAATCGAGAGAAACGGCAAACTATGTGAATGATCAATGGAATATCGGAGTTAATGGATTCAGAAAAACGGAAAATGATAATACCAGTACCCAATTCATGGGGATTAATGTCAGCATCGTTGGCAACGGAACCGGGACGTACAACTGGACGGTTCATGGAAATAATAAGACAGGACTTACACCGCCTTGCAATACCGCTGTTGTCACAGGAACCGGGAAAGATGGCTCACCTTTTCAATACATGTCTTCCGACTGTATTCCGCATGGGGATGATAATTGTAAACTCACCGCCCTGGAAGGCAGCACTACGGTCAGTGTGTTTGACAAAAAAAATAAAATCATTAAAGGATATTTTTCGGGAGCGCTTATATCCGCAACGCATGAATACGTATCGGTGTCGGGAGCATTCTCGGCATTTATACAATAAAAGTAGTATGCCTGCAGGAGGGAAAATTGTTTTGCAGGAAAAGCAGAAAATGACCGGAAGGATTTGGTCAAAACTTAAACCCGTCAATTAAAAACCAATGGCTACAAATTCACCGTCTAACAAAAGACAACACCATTTCTTAAAAAAAATGGTTCATTTTCTTTTATTGATTTTAATAAGTCATGGTGTTCATGCGCAAGTTGATCTTCCGAAACAACCTAAGTGTGGTTGCCCCCAGTTATCATTATTTGTATATGATACCAAAATGAATTTTCCCATTGACAGCGCCGCTGAAAAAGATACTTATTCAAAAGCGAAAAAATCAGGCGATCACCTCAACAGCGTGTATGCAAAACAAAAATCAGACGGATTAAAAATAGTCAGAGGTTCCGGCGATAAACTATCTCCCGGCAACAATATAGATTTTACAAGCAATGCAGAGATAACAAGAGAAGGCAACAATGGGAATTATTCATACACTATTGATGTAAAACTTACAGATGCATACACCCAGGCAGTAGTGGTGGATGCTGCGCAAACCACCACTGATCTTGGCAAAGCAAATGACATGATAGATACCTGCGTGGCTTCATTCAGCCCTGTTCTTGACAGCGCTATACGCAATTATCAGAAAAAAATACGCAAACAATCAGGTTATACGAAATGGATCGGTTTGCAATGGCAGGCAAAACCGGATAGTAAAAATTTAAAAAAGAACAAAGCCACACAGGTTACCATCACGGTAACGGATTGTGTTGATAAAAAGCCGGTGACCAGGCTGCCGGTACATATTTCACAATCCGATCCGAATACAGGTATCTTAAGTGCAAGTCTTGCGAACACCAACGATTCAGGCAAAGTAGCTGTTGTTTTCACGGCAAGAAATAAAGGGGAAACGCTTATCCTGCCTTCTTTTAGCTATACGAATGTGAACGGAAAAAAAATTACGGATCCAACGGTTTGCGCTGACCAGAAAATTACGGTTGATGAAGACTTCCCTTACAAAATAATGATGGACGCTGAATATACTATTGATGGTACCGGAAGAGATATAAAATTACATGGCGAATGTATCAGTAGCCTGAAACAATTGGGTGACGGCACATACATATTGGAACCAACCGACAAGACACGAAACATGAATATTACTGTTGAGAAAGCAGACGCCGTAAATGCGGATGGCGCTACCGGCAAATTGATAACGCCGTCGCAATACACTATCCCGTTTCTTTTTACAGTAGGTAAAATGGATAAACAGCTTTCGGAAGGACATGCCATTGTTTACCTGAATACTACAAGTCCTCAAAGCGGAAAAGTAGAATGGCTTTATACAGTTCCCAACGGAACTTTGAATACTACTTATGATATTGATAACGGAACGCTCACCAATACTCCGCCGGGACAAACGATCCGGGTGATACCCAAAGGCAGCAATACCATGTTCGCAATGGACGCCGCAACGGGTTTGGATGTCCTTTCGAACCTGATGGCTGACCAAAACATTGCTACAAAAAACATCAATCAAAATATTTCGGATGCGCAGGATCAGATGGCTTTTGCAAAAAGGCTGCAGGCGCATATGAACGATCCTGCGTATTTTAAAACAGCGCAAGGCAAAGCTGATCTGCAACGGATGCAGTCGTTCAATCAACAGATCGGAGGCAATATTGCGAACAGCAGCAGTACCACAAAAAATATTGATGCAGACATTGCAAAAAAATTAAAAGATAATCCGGGTTATGCCGGCTCAGCTCAATTTCAAAGCGATATAGGCAAATCAGAACTGGGCAGGATTGCTGATAAAGATATTTACCAAAAAGATGCTATGGCGCAGGTAACACCGGGAGCTGCCAAAGTAAGAATTGAAGGAAGCTTTGAACCCAATAGCATGGAAGCATTTACCGGTAGCCTCGAAAGCGCTGTTGGCCCTATGAAAACAACAATAAAAATTACCGTTGAGAAAATGGATAACTGATTTAAGCAAGTCGTTTCAATGATCCTGTCATTTTAAAAAATGAAAAATGAAAAAAATATTTAGTATCGGTTTTGTCTTATTGCTATCCGTTATTTCATCAGCTCAGACCTGTGAATATACACCCGCTGATTGCCCCGATGGCGGCAGCATAGAAGCTGCTTTGAGTGCAACGATAAGATCAGGCAATGGCCTCACCGACAAAGAAATCGAAATGCAGGACCGGATGCGCAACCTCACATCAGATATGATGGTACATGCGGCAAAAACTTTAGGATGGCGAATGATAGAGATAGATGAAGCAGTGAACTTAAATGCATTCCAGAGCGGCGGCACTCCCGAAGCATTACGCTCGCCAAGATATTACGGAATTGAATTTGAATTTATCGCAAATAAAGATTCGCTAAAAACATGGAAAGACTGGCTGATTGATTTTTCAAACCGTTACAGTAATGCCACTTCCAATTATATGAATAATCAAACTGATATTGCCAATAGTCCTTTGTATAAGCAATATTCAGATTCGGTAGATAAGTATATAAAACTTTATTCCGACTATATTACTGCACACCAAAGCGAGGGAGCTGCTCTTTTCACGGATAAAAAAGCAAAGAGCCTGATGGATAAGCAAAATGAATTTAATGATAAAAGAGCTGCATTGCTGAATCAACCCAATTCAAAAAATTATGCCACTTCTTACGATGATGAAAAAAAACGTCGTACGGCGCAATTCCGGGAAGCAAGCACTGTTGAAATATTTTTTGAGTTCAATCCCGGTGTTGGAGTTATTCATAGCAGCGGCGGCGGCGATGAGGAAGTAACGAATTACAATTTGCCTGGCGCCGTTTTCGCAAAATCAGTTCATAATCCTTATTTCGATCCATATACCATGGCGTGGCATTTCGACCAATGGGAAAATTTTACAGTATTGCTGTTTGGCCGGTGGATATCAAAAACAGATCAGGATAAAAATTACGAGGCCATCTTTACTTTAAACAAACAGGATGATGAATATACCCTTAAAAAAATCAGGAGTGATAAAGTGCAGACAATTGCTGTTCATATCATGGGCAGCAAAACGAATGTTGATAAACTTACGGGCCTGCTCGATGCAAATAAATTGAATGCTGCTGTTTACAAAGCCAATTAGTATCCGAACTAAAAAATTATTTTCTATGAAAGGTGCTCACCTGAAGCTACAAATTCATCCATCAATACTTTTTTTGCTTGCAGCATTTATAAGTACCAACAGCTACGCACAAAATATTTTTAATTACGTCTTATTACCTGCATCAAATTACATGCTGCCGGTAGATGAACAGATGAAATTCGCCATTCAATGGTATAGCGCTGCCGGGAGTCCGCATGAAGGCGTAAATGCCTTCACCAAAGGTCAATTGCCTGAATGGACTATCAATGGTCAACCCTGGACCAATCAAAATCCTGCAAACGGAAAATTGACAGTTGATCTGACCTTTGAAAAAGCAACTTATACGGCTCCTTCAAAAATTCCGGCGACAAATCCTGTGACCATTGCGGTACGATTTTACGCTTCGGATACGAGCAAAGAAATGGTCACACTTATTTGTAGCGTAAAAGTTATTGACCCCGGAAATAAATGGTATGTATCTTTCACCTATTCGGGGACAAGTTTTAATTCCGATAAATCTGCATCAGAAGAGCAAACCTCCAGCAACCAGATCACCGGATCCGCCTCAATGCTGATCGATGGGACGCCTCCTGATAAGGACGGGCATGTTACAATTAATACATCAGAAGGCGACTCCATTGTTTCTTATTCTTCATCCGGCCAATGGTCGGAAAAAATTCTCGAGATATCCAAAGATATAACCGGCGCTATAATAGAAAAAACCACGAGGAATCATGAAGGAACCGTAACAAAAGATAAAAACGGGATTGAGTTTGAATATGATCCTTCTCCTGACGGGGTAAAAGGGCTTGCAGGCGCAGGGCTCAATTATTCGGGCGGCGGTAAAGAGGAATTTTATTCTTTGGATGACAACAACCGTCTCGTAAAGAAAGATGAGAATAATGGCCCTTTTATCACCAATATTTTATTAGGCCATGATAAAGATGTTCTCAAAAAAACAAATAACGGCTTCGTAATAGACTATGTTGAAAAAAAAGACACCAGCTATACCGATGCTTTGGGAGCCGTGCACAGGGCAATAAGCAATATTCAATATCATGTTACCATTAGCAGGCGAAAGAGTCATCACACCACAATGAATTATTTAAAGGAAGAAAATTACTTTACCATTCTTCCGTCTTTCATATGCAAAATGCGGTCGCTCATCTGAGCCAGCTCTTCATTATGCGTAACGATTAAAAAAGTTTGCTGCAAACGATTTCTCAGATCAATAAATAAATGATGCAATTCTTTTGCGTTGGTCGAATCAAGGTTCCCGGTTGGCTCATCTGCCATCACAACAGAGGGGTTGTTAATAAGCGCCCTTGCTACGGCCACTCTTTGCTGTTCGCCCCCGGAAAGCTCTCCTGGCTTATGTTCCGCACGGTCCTTCAAACCAAGCAGCTCCAATAATGAAAGGGCATTGTTCTGCACGTCCCTGGTTTTTCTTCCGGCAATCCATCCCGGCACACACACATTTTCCAACGCAGAAAATTCAGGCAATAGATGATGAAACTGGAAAACAAAGCCAATATGCGTATTTCTAAACGCAGCAAGCCGTTTGCTGTTCAGTTTGAAAACAGGAATGTCATCAATAATGACCTCACCGCGGTCTGCCTTGTCAAGCGTGCCCAAAATATGAAGCAATGTACTTTTGCCCGCACCCGAGGATCCGACAATGCTTACAATCTCTCCTTTACCAATATTGATATCAACGCCTTTTAATACCGGTAAAGGACCATAATTTTTAAAAATTCCTTTTGCCTGTAACATTTTGACAAGATAATATAAAAACGATTTGCCCCGTTATAAAACAGGTAAACGCCGGCATGCACCATCTTTGTAAAGATATTCGTAAATGAAGAAATCAGTTAATAAAAACACTATTTGGTAATATCAATTTTACGGCTACATTTGCGGAAAATTTAGACCCCCGGCAATTATTGTATCGATAAAATTGAAAAGTTATGTTTTGGACTTTAGAACTGGCCTCACACCTTGAAGACGCACCCTGGCCCGCAACCAAGGATGAGCTGATTGACTATGCCATCCGTAGCGGCGCCCCGATCGAAGTGGTTGAAAACCTGCAGGAACTGGAAGATGATGGCGGCGAAATTTATGAAGGGCTTGAAGATATATGGCCGGACTACCCCAGCCAGGAAGATTTCTTTTTTAATGAGGATGAATATTAAAACGAAGACACGAATTTTACGAATTACACGAATAAGAAAGCCGTTTGAGAAGCGGCTTTCTTATTTTGGCAAAAACAGTTATCAATAAAACAATTAAGCCGTCTATTTCTCCATTTGCTCCACGACTGCCTGCGTTACCCCTGTAAATGAAAATCCTCCGTCATGGAAAAGATTTTGCATCGTAACATATCTTGTAAGATCGCTGAATAAGGTAACAATATAATTGGCGCAATCCTCTGCACCTGCATTTCCCAACGGGCTCATCTTTTCAGCATAATTGATAAAGCCGTCGAATCCTTTTACACCACTGCCCGCAGTAGTACGCGTCGGAGATTGGGAAACAGTGTTTATACGAACACGTTTTTTAATTCCGTAATGATACCCAAAGCTTCTTGCCACGCTCTCGAGCAGGGCTTTTGCATCGGCCATCTCATTATAGTCGGGGAACACCCGCTGTGCAGCGATGTAGGTAAGCGCCACTACACTTCCCCATTCATTAATGGCATCCAGCTTCATCGCCGTGGCCAGTAAGCGGTGCAGGCTCATTGCAGAAATATCCAGTGTTTTTTGATTAAAGCCATAATCAATCTCTGTATAAGGCTTGCCCTTCCTCACATTCAGGCTCATGCCTACCGAATGAAGAATAAAATCAACGCCGCCATTAAAATGTTCCTTTGCCTTTGTGACCAGGTTCGTCATATCATCATTACTGCTCACATCACACGGAATTACCGGCGCTTTTACCATTTCGGCTAATTTGTTGATCTCACCCATACGCATGGCAACCGGCGCGTTTGTTAATAATATCTCCCCTCCTTCTTCATAACACTTTAATGCGGTTTTCCAGGCAATTGATTTTTCATCAAGCGCTCCAAAAATGATTCCCTTTTTCCCTTTAAGTAAATTGTATGACATGTTTTGTTGTTGAATGATTAAATGGCTGGATAGTTTATTAATTATTAATTGATAAGCTTTTGTCGAAAGCGGTTAAATGGTTGAATGATTATCTGCAAAGTTCGTTCGTTTGTACAGCAATTTGTGTAATTCATGTAACTCAATTCGTGTCATTATCGTCTCAAAATACTTTACTTAGTGCTTAAAGAAAAAATCTCTGTAGCTACTAAAGATAAATCCAAGCAACAAAATAATAGCAAATACTGATACAAAAGTCAGTAATAATAAAAGTAAAAAAGCGGGGACGTTTCTTTGTGTCCTGATTTTTGATTTCAGCAATCGCACGATCCCATACATTACGTACATAGCTGTAATTATAATAACAACAATTAATATTTTTTTAAAAAAAATCAACAGCCGGGTAATTTATTCAGTTCCCAATCATTTCCCTCGCGTTCTCGAATGCCGCAGCAGTAGGCTTTTCACCGCTTAACATTCTGGCAATTGCCGTGATCCGCTCATCATCGCTCAATTTTCTTATCAGCGTCACAATTTTATTGCCGGCTATTTCCTTATACACAAAAAAATGGGTTTCTGCCTTTGCCGCTATCTGCGGCTGATGGGTAATTGCAATTACCTGGTGGCGATCCGAAAGATCCTTCATAATAATGCCGGCCTGTCTTGCTGCTTCTCCGCTGATACCGGTATCTATTTCATCGAAGATCAATACCGGCAATTGTACACTTTTAGCCACCAGCGACTTAATGCTTAGCATCAGCCTGCTCAGTTCGCCGCCACTGGCCACTTTGCGCAAGGATTCAAACCGCTGATTTTTTTCGCTGCTGTTTGCGGGAACATTTGCGTTGAATAAAAACTCTATCGTATTATTACCAAACAAGTTCAATTCCTCAACGGTTTGCATTGACACTTTTATTTTTGCATTGGGCATTCCCACCTGCTTAAGCAGGGTATTTACTTTTTCTTCAAATGGCCTTATTTGCTTTTGTCGCTTTGCAGACATTTTTCCGGCAATCGCCATCGCCTCTTTATGCAGCTCTGCAGACTGAGCTTCTCTTTTGGCAATCTCATGGGAAAGGCCGGTTATATTTTCCAGCTTCCGCGCTAAATCGTTTTTTATATCAATAAGCTGATTTGTTGTGGTAACGCCATGCTTTTTCAAAAGTCTGTAGCCCGTTGCCATTCGCTCATTCAGCCTATTTATTTTTTCCGCATCCAATCCCACTTTGTCATTGGCCGATTCAATCTCGGATGCAATATCCTTCAGTTCTATTTGTACAGATTGCAGGCGCTTGTTCAGAGAAGTAATCCCTTCATCAAACTTTTCAATGCCTTGCAGCCTATTAATGATCGATTTGATATGCCGGACGATGGGAGTTTCACTCTCTTCAAGATCGAAATGTGCTTCGGAAAGAATGGTCTTGATATTTTCTGCATTACTCATCAGGCGGATTTCCGCTTCAATACTTTCAATTTCATTTTCCGAAAAATTTGCGTCATTTAATTCATCAAATAAAAACCGGTTGTAATCCAACTCTTTATTGGCAGCATTTTGTTCTTCTTTTAAATCAAGCAGCTCTTTTAGGATATCGCGGTATTTTTTGTAAACGGATTGATATTGTTCCAGGTATTTTGCATTATCCGCCAGCGCATCAATTACCTCACGCTGAAAGTCATTGTCGCCCAGATCCTGTATATCGAATTGCTGATGCAGGTCTACCAGCAACGAAGCCAGCTGCTTCAGCTGTGCCAATGTAACAGGTGTATCATTAATAAAAGCACGCGATTTACCGCTTACCGCAATTTCTCTTCTCAATACAATTTCATCATCATCCAATTCGTTTTGCTGCAAAAATTCTTTGACAGGTGCATGCGACGTAGCAAATATTCCTTCCACAAAACACTTCTTCCCGGCATCTGCCAGCACGGAGGTATCTGCCCGTTCACCGAGAATAAGGTTTAATGCGCCCATTAAAATGCTTTTGCCGGCGCCTGTTTCGCCGGTTATTATATTAAGGTGAGGAGAAAAATTTATTTCGATAGAATCGATAATGGCATAATTCTGTATGTACAGCCGTTGTAACATCGTGGCAAATTACATTATTATTTCTCCGGCCCATAAAAGATTTCATACAAAAAAGGCCCCGCAAAGCGGGGCCCCAGCTTATTTTTAGAAATTATCACTTCACCTCAACAGAATTATTCAGGTCTTCATCCACTAAAATTCTTCCGCAGTTTTCGCACACAATAATTTTTTTGCGCTGCCTGATATCGCTTTGCTTCTGAGGAGGTACTGCATTAAAGCAACCGCCGCAGGCATCTCTTTCCACCGGTACCACAGCAAGCCCGTTACGATAATTTTTGCGGATGCGGTCATAGCTCACCAATAATCTTTCATCCACATCCCCCCTTGCTGTCGCAGCCAGCTTGTGGTAATGCTTTTCTTCCTTATCCGTTTCGCCAATGATCTTTTCCAGCTCACTTTTTTTATTCTTGAGATTACCTTCTTTAGCCGCTACTGCTTTTTTAGCCGCATCCAGTTGCTTTGCCTTTTCCGCAATATCTTCGGTTGCATCCTTAATGTGCTTTTCGGAAAGCTTTACCTCGAGCGTCTGCATCTCAATTTCCTTATTGATTGCTTCAAACTCGCGGTTGTTTTTTACATTGTCGCTTTGCTTTTCATATTTTTTTATGAGGTCCTGCGAATCCTTAATGGCCTGCTTCTTTTCCTCTATAAATTGCTGCATGCCGTTGATCTCCTCTTCTATCCTCGTTTGTCTTGCATGCAATCCGGCTATTTCATCTTCGAGGTCGCTTACCTCCATCGGCAACTCCCCCTTCAGCACCTGGAGGCCGTCTAACTTGCTATCGATTTTTTGAAGTTTTACAAGAGAGAGTAATTTTTCCTCTACAGAATAATCTTTTACTTGTGACATATTTTTTTGAAAATTTTAGCGGAACCAAACGGGAAATCTCATGTGAAATATTGCACGGGATTGGTGTTTGTCTCCGTTTTCAGGACGGCAAAGTTAGGGAATTTTTGGTGTAAAATACCGGCCAGCAAATCGATGGTAAATTGCTCACTTTCATAATGCCCGATGTCGGCCAGCACGATTTTCTTATCCGCATCAAAAAATTCATGGTATTTCACATCTGAGGTAATGTAAATGCCCGCTCCTGCAGCAATTGCAGCACCCAGCAGGAAGCTGCCCGCCCCTCCGCAAACTGCTACTTTCCGGACTTTTCTACCCAGCAAAGGAGTATACCGGATCAGGGAAAGCCTGAATTCCTTTTTCAGCAAAGCCAGCAACTCTTCTTCGCTCATCTCTTTTTCTAAAGTTCCGGTCAGGCCACTGCCCACATCATACCGGGTATTGCTTAACGGGTAAATGTCGTAGGCTACTTCTTCATAGGGATGAGCTCTTTTGAGCGCAGAGATCAGGTTCCGCTCCCCATAGGAAGGGAATATCACTTCTATTCTTACCTCATTTTCATAATGCCGTTCTCCAATTTCCCCAACATAGGGATCAGCCCCTTCTGCAGCTTTAAAGGTACCGGAACCGGCAGCATTGAAGCTGCATTCACTGTAATTGCCGATCATTCCTGCACCGGCGCTGAATAAGGCATTGCGAACCTCATCTGCTTTTTTTTCAGGGCAAAAAGTAACGAGCTTTTTAAGGATATTTTCTTTGGGTACCAGCACCTGCAGATCCCGCAAGTTCAGCTTTTCTGCAATTTTTTTATTTACGCCGGATAATACATTATCGAGATTGGTATGAATGGCGTAGATGGACAGGTCATTTTTTATCGCCGCAATCAGGGTCCGCTCCACATAATTTTTACCGGTCAATTTTTTAATTCCCCTGAAAATTACAGGGTGATGCGCCACGATGAGATTGCACTTTTTCCGCAATGCTTCCACTACAATTTCTTCCGTTACATCCAGCGTAGTGATGATACCGGTGCAGTCATCATCTGGATTACCAGTAAGTAAGCCTGCATTATCATAATCTTCCTGCAGGGAAGGCGGCGCTATCGATTCCAGCACGTTGATTACATCAATTATTTTCATCACTTTTTTGTAAAGATAAAATCAATAGTTGGCAGTGCTGTCCCTTCGTTGTGTAAATTTGATGTTTTGAAAACCGTGCAAATATGTACATCCCTACACTCAATAAACTAACGGACAAAACTAAAATTGTCGGCTTCATGAAGCGGTTTAGTTTTGCCACGATCATTACTTCAAAAAATGATATTCCCGTAGCCACGCACCTTCCGTTTTTGATTGAGGAGCAGGATGAGCAACTTTTGCTGACCGGTCATTTCGCCAAACAAAATGAACAATGGAAAGATATAGAAAATAATACCGTGCTGGTAATCTTTCATGAGCCGCATGCCTATATCTCGCCGAGCCATTATGAAAAAGAGCTCAACGTACCCACATGGAATTATATAGCGGTTCATGCTTATGGTAAAGGGCATCTTATTACAGCACATGCGGAGCTGCTGCACCTGCTTGAAAGAACCATAAACAACTTTGAATCATCCTATCTTCAGCAATGGAACACCCTGCCGGAAAAATACAGGTTGGGGCAAATGGAAGGGATCGTTGGTTTTAAAATTGAGGTAACTGAATTGCAGGCAAAGGAAAAACTCAGCCAAAACAGAACTCCTGGTGAACAGAAAAGAATTATTGATACGCTTTCTGCAAGCGATAACGCTAATGAAAATTCAATCGCACATTACATGCAGCGAAACCTCAATGCTGAATGAAAATATGAATTGAATTATGTCAATGTTTTTTAAAGGTATTCCCTTACAGCCACCGGTGATTTTTATATGCTGTCTTAATTTTGCGCAAGCTGAATAACCATTAATAAAAATAAAATTTTCATACAATGAAACTATCGGGCAACAAAATTTTAATAACCGGCGGCGGAAGCGGCATCGGCTTGGGATTTACGGAAAGATTTATGAAAGAAAATAATACCGTCATCATTTGCGGAAGACGCGAAGAGGTGCTGAAAGAAGCGTCAGAAAAATTTCCGGGTGTCATTACGAAAGTATGCGACCTGAATGATGAATCTGAACGCATACATCTGTACGAATGGATTACCAAAAATCATCCGGATACCAACGTGCTGATGAACAATGCCGGCATTCAGCAATGGATGAATATTACTGATCCGGATTTTTATTTAAAGAGTAAAAAGGAAATTGTAATTAATATTGAGGCCCCGCTACACCTTACTTCCCTTTTTATCAATCTGCCATCGTTAACTACCATTATGAATGTAACGTCGGGCTTGTCATTTGTTCCTTTAACCAAAACGCCGGTATATTCTGCTACGAAGGCGTTTTTCCATTCTTTCACTTTATCCGCCAGGTATTTGCTGAGAGAAAGAAACATAGAAGTGATAGAAGTAATACCGCCTGCCCTGAATACAGACCTTGGCGGAAAGGGCATACACGATTATGCACCTCCGGTAAACGCATATATTGAAACTGTATTTGATCAGCTGAAAAAAGGCAGTCATGAGCTTACTTTCGGATTCAGCGAAGCAATGACAAAAGCCGGGCCTGACGGGCTCAAAGCTGCATTCGACAGATTGAATCCGCAATAGGCCCGCCCATAAATACCTGTTCCATTTATTATGAATTTGTGAAGAGGTTACGTGCCAATTTGTATATCTTCATCCATTGAAAATATGCTTCGGCGAATTCTTACTTTCATATTAATATTTATCTGTACCACCAGTAATGCACAGGTATTTGGGGGAGACCCTCCTTCTCTGAAATGGGAGCAGATCAATACGCCATTGGCAAGGATCATATTTCCGAAAGGCCTTGACTCTATTGGCGAGCGCATTGCAAATATTGTTACTTATATCAATAATCCAATGCTCACAACCATCGGATCACAAACAGGAAAAATAAATCTCGTGGCCCAGAATCAAACTACCATTTCCAATGCCTATGTAGCATTGGGGCCTTTTAGAAGTGAATTTTTGCTGACGCCCCTGCAAAATAGCTTTGACCTGGGCAGCCTGCCCTGGCCCGACCAGCTGACCATTCATGAATACAGGCATGTACAGCAGGATAATAATTTCAATGTGGGCTTATCCAGGGTAATGCATACTATTTTCGGAGAAAATGGCCAGGCGCTTGCCAATAACGCTTCTATTCCCAACTGGTTTTACGAAGGTGATGCTGTATACAACGAAACAAATGTAAGCAGGCAAGGCCGTGGGAATCTTCCCTTTTTTCTCAATGGCTTCAGGGCTCTCTGGAAAGATGGAAGAAACTACAGCTGGATGAAACTCCGCAATGGCTCCTATAAAGATTTTGTTCCGGATCATTACCCCCTCGGATTTATGATGGTGGCTTATGGCAGGCAGCAGTTTGGAGATTCTTTTTGGGAAAATGTGACACATGATGCCGCTTCCTTCAAAGGATTGCTCTATCCCTTTCAACATGCGCTAAAAAAATATTCCGGCGAAGATTATGTGCCATTCAGAAATGACGCATTAAACTTTTTCAAAGGCCAGTTTAATCTTGAAAATATTCAGCAATCGAAAAACAAAAAACACCTGTTGTACGAAGACGAAGAGTTTCCCGTATTTATCGGCAAGGATGCTGTTCTTTTTGTAAAAAGCAGCTTACGGCAAATACCACAGTTTACCATTCGCATTCATAACAGGGACATTAAATTAAAAACAAGGGATTTCAGCCTTGATGGACAGTTCAGCTACAGGAACAGGAGAATTGTGTATGCTGCCTACACGCCGGATGTCCGCTGGGGTTACCGCGACTATAGTGATCTGCGAATCATTAATACAACTAACGGAAATGAATACACGCTGACAAGCCATTCAAAATATTTTTCTCCTGATATTAATGAAGACGGAACCCGGGTAGTTGCCGCGTATGTACCTCCCGATTCAAAATACCAGCTTCACCTGCTGGATGCAACGACCGGAAAGATCATTAAGATCGTTCCTAACCCTGAACACCTGTTTTATACCTATCCAAAATTTTATAAGAACAATCTTATTATTTCTCCCGTACGAAACTCCAAAGGTGAAATGTCGCTTGCGATAATTAATATAAGCGACGGCTCCTCAGATTATTTGCTTCCTTTTTCTTATAATGTAATTGGCTTTCCATACGTTTATAATGACACTGTTTATTTTTCCTGTTCTTATAAAAAGAATGATGAATTGTTTGCCTTTACCATGGCAGACAGAAAGGTGTGGTTATTGCAATACCCAATTCATAAGGGAGTGGGAAGGTACGAGCCGGCAGCAGATGATAAGAACATCCTTTGGGTTGAATTTACTTCTTATGGATACAAGTTGCAGCAGGCCGCCAAATCAGATATTCAATTTATTGAAACGGAACCCGGTTTAGCCGACACCGCCCAGGCATTTGGAATTAGTGTTTTGCATAAGACGAACTACGACCTGCTTGCTACGGTGCCCCATGATTCTTTTGCAGTTTCAAAATATAATAAAGGATACCGGCTTTTTAATTTTCACAGCATCGAGCCGCAGACGAACGATCCGGATTATACGCTGAACCTGATCAGCGAAAATGTTTTAAACACACTGGTTTCACAATTGTCGTTTACTTACAACCGTGCCGAAAAGTCCAAACAAATAGGTTTTAACGGCACTTACGGAGCGTGGTTCCCGATGGTTTCAGCCGGAATAAATTATACTTTCGACCGCAAAACATTTTATCACAATAATACGGTCAGGTTTGACGAATGGGAGCCTTATGCGGGATTCAATATTCCGCTGAACCTGAGCAAAAACCGTACATTTACTTTTATTGATTTTGGGAGCCAGTATGTATACAATCAAAGCGAATTTAAAGGTTTGTATAAAGACTCCTTAGGGAACATTTCCTACAGTTATAGCAGTAATTTTTTCACTTTCAGTCATCAAACCCAGACAACAGTTCAGCGCTACTATCCGGAATTTGCGCAAACACTAAACACCACATACAAAACACCTCTTGGCAAATACCACGGATACCAGTTTCTTGCTGATGCAAGATTATATTTACCGGGATTTGCTTCTACGCATACTATCATTCTGGATGGTGCATTACTGGCGCAGGACACTTTAGGACAACTGAACTTTTCAAGTGAATTTCCTTTTTCGCGGGGATACAGCGCCATCAATCTCTACAGGATGTATAAATGGGGGATAGATTATCATTTCCCTCTGCTATATCCTGACGCAGGCTTCGGTGAAATGTTTTACCTGCTTAGAGCGAGGGGTGATATTTTTTATGACTATACAGAAACCAGCGATTTTTATACCGACCGGACGAAGTTTTCCGCAAAGTTCCGGTCAGCCGGGGCTGAAATGTATTTTGATACAAAATGGTGGAATGAGGCTTTGATCTCTTTTGGCATAAGATATAGTTACCTGTTTGACGATGATCTTTTCGGGGGAACAGGGCACAACCGGTTTGAAATTATTTTACCATTGCATGTTTTTAATCAATAAAACAGCCGTTAAATCATTTCTCTTATGGCACGATTTTTATTATTTTACACTACAATAAAAACAGAAAATATATTTTATGGGTGAGGCATGCAAGAAGAAAAGGAACTCAAGGGGTAAAAATGCTCTCTATTTTTTTGCCATAACAGCTGTTGCAGCAGCAGCGTGCGTATACGTAATCAAAGAAAGCCGGCGGGCGAAACAGGAAAAAGAGCTTCTGGCATACGAAGTGTGGTAATTTTACAATTCTGCTAAAAATTTTACAAAAATTTATGAAAATTGAGATCGGCTCACCGGCCCCTGATTTTGCATTATATAGCTCCGGGAAAAAGAAAGTCGCTTTGTCGGATTATAAAGGGAAAAACCTGGTATTGTTGTTTTTCCCGCTTGCTTTTACCAGTGTGTGTACAAAAGAGTTGTGCCATGTCCGCGATAATATTGCTTTATATAACAACAGCCAATCCGATGTAATTGCTATCTCAGTTGACAGCCCGCAAACGCTGGCCAGGTTCAAAGAAGATCAAAAGCTGAACTTTACTTTGCTGAGCGATTTTAATAAAACCGTATCCGAGAAATATGGCTGTCTTTATGAAACTTTCAGCCTGGAAATGAAAGGAGTAAGCAAGCGAAGTGCCTTTGTGATTGATAAATACGGGGTGGTGCGCTATGCTGAGGTTTTGGAAAATGCCGGCGAGGAGCCTGATTATCATAGAATCCAGGAGTGCCTTGGAAATCTTAATTAATTGTTTTTCAAAGCATAACGAATAACTGTATTTACCATATTTTTTCTCCTCTTCCGCAATTAATTTGCAGCTATTTCGTTTTAAAAAAGTCCAATAGCAGAACTTTGTTATAATTTGACGGGGTATTTTGAAGCTTCGTTAAAATTTGTAATTTTAAAGCCAATTGATAAGCGATATTGAAAAAAATTTTTTACATATTCATTTTTATTGCGGGCTTTCATTTCAGCAGTAAGGCACAGGTAAAGCAAACCTTTGAATCCCAGGCTGAGGTAAAAGAAGTAAAATTCTATCCCAACCCTGCTTCCAGCTATATCAATTTTGAATTTAAAGTTGATAATAATAAATTATCCTATACGCTGCTGATCTATAATTTTATCGGCAAGAAAATGCTTGAGATCAAGCCTTCGGATGAAAAAATCAATGTGGATCTTTCTTCTTTTTACCGTGGCGTTTATATTTTCCAATTGCGTGATGAAAAAGGGAATATTATTGAGACGGGAAAATTCCAGGTAGTTAAATAATATCTTATTCGGTATTTAGCTTCACCAGATTATTGGTATCAAAAATTGCGTCATCCATCGGTTGATTGGCCTTGAGGTCATGATATTTTTCCACCTGCACCAACTTGTTGCTGATATAAAAGTAAACAAGGGTTTCCGTAAAACCTCCGTCCAAAGGAACGTGGTTTTCAAACAATCCTTCTTCTTTGCTGCCACCCTCCCATTTGATAAACCGGACCGGGGAATAATTTTCTTTCTCTATCCAAACCTGATTTACTGAATCCTCATTTTTTTTGGCACCAATTACATACACCTCTTTACCTTCCCAGGTATCTTCGTGATATTTATCTAAATCATAGCCGTATGATTTCATTTTTGATATTACCTGCTCAAAAGGATAAAAGTACATGCCCCCCAACAAAAACAATAAGTCGTTATCATAAGGCCGTGCAGCCGTTTTTTTAAATTTTCTGAAAACATAAGACGAATCATTTTTAAAAATCACTGCATTGCCGCTATCCGGGCTTCCAAAATCAATTCTGAAGCGGCCCGGGAACTTTATATTTTCGTACCATACCTGTGATCGTTGTAAAGAATCATTCTTGTATAGTTCGGTGGTTTGGTTAAATGAAAACGTTTTGTACCATTTATTTTGAAACCGGTCATGCATTTTTTGCAAAACATCTATGCTTCCATGCGGTGGCGTTGTGCCGGATACGATGATCAAAATAAATATAGCGGCAATTACCTTTTTCATGAATCTTTCTTTGAGGCAAAGTATGAAAAATAGTCGCCGGGACGATCTATCAAAGCTGTCAACCGGCCTGATTAATAAATGAATGGTTAAAGGAATATCAGGGAGAGGTTACTTTTCCGGGTTGTTCTTTTTTTCATCATCCGCGAGGAGGTTGGCTCCGCCGGTTCTTATTATTTCATCCATATTCCGTTCGTTGTCTATAATTCCTTTTTGCTCCAGCACGCGCATATCTTTTGCATCTTTCAGAAATTCCGAAGCAAAAATGAATTCATTTAGCTTTTCGTGCTTACTGAAAATAATTTCTTTGCTGGTGCCTTCCCATTCTTTTCTTCCGTTATACAGGTACAAAATATTTTCGCCAATCTCCATTACACTGTTCATATCATGAGTATTGATAACGGTAGTAATATTGTTTTCTACCGTTATTTCGTGAATCAGCTTATCTATCCGGATAGAAGTTTGCGGGTCAAGGCCTGAATTGGGCTCATCGCAAAAAAGATATTTGGGCTTTAAAACGATCGCCCGTGCAATACCCACTCTCTTTTTCATACCGCCGCTAATTTCGGCCGGATACTTATTGTTAGTTCCTTCCAGATTTACCCTTTCAAGCACATCGTTTACGCGGTCTATTTTCTGTGCCGCAGTCCAGTTGGTAAACATATCCAGCGGAAACTTCACATTCTCCTGCACGGTCATGCTGTCGAAAAGTGCAGCGCCCTGGAACAGCATACCGATCTGCTGCCGTAATTCCTTGCGCTCTTCTTCTGACATAGCAGTAAGATTCCGGCCGTCAAAAATGATTTCCCCGGCATCCACATCAAACAATCCCACCATACACTTTTGTAAAACCGTTTTACCGCTTCCGCTTGTGCCTATGATGAGGTTGGTCTTCCCGGTTTCCATCACTGCAGAAATATCTTTAAGAATTTCCTTATCGCCGAAGCTTTTACTGACATTCCTGATTTCTATCATCGCAGTTATATTTATTCTTAATTACCGTAAATTTTCTGATAGCAATTGCGGCTGTATAAAAATTCAATTTTAAAAACTTTTTTATAAAAGAAAAAATGCAAGTATATAGTCGGCAAATAAGATGAGTATACAACTTGTAATTACCGCCGTAGTGCTTGCCCTGCCTATCTCTAAAGAGCCGCCCTTTACATTGTAGCCATAATACGATGAGACGCTGCTGATAATAAAAGCAAATGTATACGCCTTAGATAGGCCGAACCAGACATTCTTCGGAATAAAGCTTTGCACTAATCCCCGGTCATACAGATCAGTAGGAATGATATTGCCAATGCTTCCTGCCAGCCTGCCTCCATAAATACCCAATACCATAGCCAGGATAACCAATAAAGGAATGGTAATAAGGGCTGCCAATATCTTGGGCATTATAAGGTACGATTTGGAATTGATCCCCATAATTTCGAGCGCATCTATCTGCTCGCTGACCCGCATATTTCCCAACTCCCCGGCAATTTTACTTCCGATAACTCCTGCAAGAACAATACAGACCAATGTTGGCGCGAATTCAAGAATTACCGTATCCCGGACAATATAGGCAATTGTTTCTTTGGAAAGGAGCGGGCTGGTAAGCTGATAAGAAGTTTGCACTGCGCTTACTGCACCCATAAATACCGAAATGATGGCTACAATGCCCAACGAACCTACGCCAATTTCTACCGCCTGGTGCATCAGCTCTTTCCAATACATTTTAAGGTTTTCAGGCCTGGTAAATATGCCTCTCATCATGAGCAAATACTTCCCGACAGTAGAAAAAATCTTCATACTTTTTCAAAAAATTTAGCAACTCATTTAGTTCTGATTTTTTTTCTCCAGTATATTCTCTGCAGCCATTCTCCTGAGTTTTTTCCATTTACCCAAAGAAGATCTTTCTTTAGCCTTGTCGTTGTCAGCGCACTTCATTTGTGCGTCTACCACGGCAATCAGTACCATATTAAAAATACTGCGTACCTGGCTTCCCAACTGAAGCACGTGAACCGGCTTGCCAAGACCCAATAATATAGGACCGATGGAATCAAATCCGCCTACTTCCTGTAAAAGATTATAGGCAACATTGCCTGCGGCCAGATTCGGAAATATTAATACATTCACATCTTTATCTATCAATTCGCTGAACGGATAGTTATCTTTTAATACTTCTTTATTGAAAGCAATATTTACCTGTACTTCGCCATCGGCAACAAGAGCGGGTTCCTTTTCCTTCACCATCTCACGGGCATGGGCAACCAATTTCGCTTCCGGCGAATTGCTGCTGCCAAAATTAGAATAGCTGATCATTGCAACAACGGGAGTAATACCAAAGTTCTTTACTTCGTTAGCAACCATAATGGTGATGTCTGCAAGCTCTTCTGCCGTCGGGTTAAAATTGACTGTAGTATCCGCAAGAAAGAGAGGTCCTTTTTTTGTCATGATGATATACATACCCGCCACTCTCTTTGACCCTTTTTCCATACCAACAATCTGCAACGCCGGACGAACGGTATCAGGATAATTTTTTGAAAGCCCTGATATCATGGCATCGGCCTCACCGGTTTCCACCATCATGCAACCAAAATATAACCGGTCACGCATCATTTTCTTTGATTCGTAAGAATTGAATCCTTTGCGCTGGCGTTTTGCAAAAAACAGCTCTCCAAACCTGGCACGCATAAATTCTGCTTCCTCGCCTCGCGGGTCAATTATGGGAATGCTTTCAATGTCTATTCCATTTTCTTTCGCTATCTGTACAATTTTTTTACGGTCTCCTAAAAGTATCGGATAGGCCACACCATCATCCTGCGCCATTTGCGCCGTCTTTAATATTTTTTGGTTTTCCGCTTCTGCAAATACCACGCGTTTCGGATTCTTTCGCGCTTTCGTTCCCAAAATTCTGAATAGCTGGTTGTCGATACCAAGCCGCTCGTTTAGCTTATTCACATATTCGTTCCAATTAGTAATGGGTTCGCGGGCTACCCCGCTTTCCATTGCCGCTTTGGCTACAGCAGGAGCCACGGTTGACAAAAGCCGGTTATCCAATGGTTTTGGGATAATGTAGTTCGGGCCAAAAGCAATGCTTTTTTCATTGTAAGCCAGTGTAACAATATCCGGCACCGGCAACTTGGCCAACCCTGCCAAAGCCTTCACCGCAGCGAGCTTCATGGCTTCATTAATCTGGGTAGCTCTCACATCCAGCGCTCCGCGAAATATATAGGGAAACCCTAAAACATTATTTACCTGGTTGGGGAAATCGCTTCTCCCCGTAGCCATTATCACGTCTTTTCGCGCTGCAATGGCATCATCATACGAAATCTCGGGATCGGGATTCGCCATGGCAAATACAATAGGATTTTTGGCCATACTCCTGACCATTTCCTGCGTAACGACATTGCCTATGCTCAGGCCAATGAATACATCAGCATCTTTCATCGCTTCTTCCAATGTTAAGTCGGGATTCACTGGGTGAGCATATTTCTTTTTTGTATCATCAAGCCCGGATCTTCCGGCATGTATCACTCCCTTTGTGTCGAATACGATAAAATTTGCTGTCTGGGCGCCCAATGATTCATACAGCTGCAGGCAGGCCAATGCAGCCGCTCCCGCTCCGTTTACCACAAATTTTACCTTATCAATTTTTTTGCGCTGAATCTCCAAAGCATTTAACAGGGCAGCGGCGCTGATGATGGCGGTACCGTGCTGGTCGTCGTGCATAACGGGTATGCGTAGACGCTTTTTTAATTCACGTTCTATATAAAAGCATTCGGGGGCCTTGATATCTTCCAGGTTGATACCCCCAAACGTAGGCTCAAGCGCCGTAATTATTTCTACCAGTTTTTCCGGGTCTTTTTCGTTTATTTCAATATCAAAAACATCGATGTCTGCAAATATTTTAAATAAAACTCCTTTGCCTTCCATTACAGGTTTTCCGGCTTCGGGACCTATGTTTCCCAACCCTAATACGGCGGTACCGTTGCTGATAACGCCAACCAAATTACCCTTGGCAGTATATTGATAAACGCTATCCGGCTTTTCATTTATTTCAATACAGGGAATAGCAACGCCTGGTGAATACGCCAGTGAAAGATCCCGCTGGGTTTTCGTGGCTTTGGTAGGTATTACCTCGATTTTTCCGGGCCTCCCCTTTGAATGATAGTCCAGCGCTTCCTGCTTTCGGAGATTTTCTTGCATATAGAATTTTTATGTAGTGAATATTGCAACCTGACCGTTACAATACTTCAGATATTTAACGTTAAAGTAGGGGATAAAAGTACGAAACTATTAACTCATCAACTATGACTCCTGCGGAAGTGGCTCCCTGATAAATTCACTAATTGTAGTTGCCCGGATTGAAGATAAACCTGCCGGTATTATAAAGAACGCCTGTTAACTATTGAACTGCCAGCCACGCCATAAAACCCACACCATTTTCAATAGCCCGTTCATCGATATTGAAGGTAGGGGTATGAACACCTGAAGAAATATTTTTTTCTGTATTGCCGACACCCAGCCTGAAAAAACACGCCGGAATCTTGTGTGAATAAAATGCAAAATCTTCTGCTCCCATACGCATCTCGGTTTCCTCAACATTTTCAGCGCCTGCAAACTCTATTGCACTTCGTTTAGCCATTTCCGTTAGTTGTTCATTATTAATCACAAAAGGATAGCCTGCATCAATATATACATCTGCCTGTGCACCGGTGATGGCGGCGGTATCTTTACAAATGCTGGTAATGAGCTCATGGGCCTTAAACCGCCATTCTTCATTCATGGCCCGGAAGGTGCCTGTTAATTTTACTTCTGAAGGAATTACATTGGTTGCATTACCTCCCTGCACAGAAGTAATAGATAAAACGGAAGGATTAAAAGGATTATTCATTCTGCTCACCACCTGCTGCAGGTTTACCACTATTTGCGCGGCAGTAAGTATGGTATCCGCCGTCAGGTGCGGCGCAGCCGCATGCCCTCCCTTGCCTTTTACTGTAATGTAGATTTCGTCGGCGCTCGCCATCACCATACCGCTTCTGAAGCTCAGCTTACCCACAGGCAATGCAGGGTTTACATGTAATGCGAATATGGCCTGCGGGGCAGGATTCTCCAATACTCCTTCCTTTATTAAAATGCTGGCTCCGCCCGGGTTTTTTTCTTCGCCGGGCTGAAAAATTAATTTGACGGTTCCGCTCCATTGATGTTTCAGCTCCTGTAAGATCTTTGCGGCGCCCAATAAACAGGTGGTATGAACGTCATGACCACAGGCATGCATTACTCCATCATGTACAGAACGATAATCCACCTTATTCAGCTCCTGTATGGGTAGTGCATCCATGTCTGCACGCAAAGCGATTACTTTGGTATCCGGATTATTACCCCGTATAATCCCGATTACGCCTGTTTTTGCCATTACAGAGAATCCGATACCCCAGGCCGTCAATTTTTCCCGGATAAATTTGGATGTTTCAAATTCGGCAAAGCTTAATTCAGGATGGGCATGCAGGTGATGGCGAATGTTTATAAACTCATTCGCGTACAATGCCGACAGCTCTTTTATTGTTTCTTTCAGATTCTTCATTGAAATGCGTCCTTATTCAGCAGGCCAAAAATAAAAGAGTTTCACTAATGAGACTCCCGTCGTTTTTTATTTAAAAAGATCAGTTAGAATTCAAATCATCAGAATCAAGATCTTTATCCGGCTTTACTTCTATCGTTTCCTGTATAACGTAAATGTTAGCGCCATTCATCATTCTGCTGATCTCATTTTTATACCTGTTGGCTTCATCCAGCGTTTTAAAATTGCCAAACTTTATTTTTATATACGGCGATGCAAACCACATATAGGTTTTTTGATCAGGATACTCTTCCAGGAGTTTGGTCCTTATCTTCATTGCATAGGCGCGGTCATTTGTATTTAAGATCATCAGCCGGTAACCCGGCGCCAGCCTTGCCTGCGCTTTTATGATAGCGGTATTAATATCAAATTCTTTCTTTGCCAGGAGATCCATCCGGTAGTCTTCATGAACAACTATTTTATTGGCATTGGTTGTATCAGCAGCTTGTCCAAAGGAAAAAGATGTAAACAGACAGGATATGAGCGTGAATAACTGTTTCATAATTTTTGACCGATAAAGGAATAAAAGTTACAATATTTTTTGAAAGAATGCTGCTAAAAATAAGTCACGGAATTGCCAGGGAACTTTCTTTCATCAGTTGCACACTACCGCTGCTGCCTATGCGGGCGGCGCCTGCCTCAATCAATTCCTTTGCAAATGCAAATGTTTTTATTCCACCGCTCGCTTTGATTTGAATATTATCCGCCAGATGAGCACGGATCAATTTTACGGCGTGAACACTGGCGCCTTTCTCTGCATAGCCGGTAGATGTCTTTACAAAATCTACACCTGCCATTCCATAGATATCACAGCACCTGATAATCTCATCGTCTGTTAAAATTCCGCTTTCTATAATAACTTTTATAACCTTGCTTTTATTTTTTACAATGGGCATCACAGTGTTTATTTCATTGGCAATAAAATTCCAGTCGCTGTTTTTGATTGCGGAAATATTCACTGCCATGTCCAGCTCGTCAACGCTATCCACTATGGCCAATACGATTTCAGCGACTTTCGATTCAATAGCATTGTAGCCAAAGGGGAAACCAATAACTGTAGCAACTTTTACCAGAGTGCCGTACAGAAACTCTTTCGCTTTTTTTACAAATAACGGAGGAATGCAAACTGCTGCAAACTGATATTCCTTAGCTTCCGAACACACTCTTTGCACATCACTCAAAAGTGTGGTCGGTTTAAGAATAGTATGATCTATGTATTGGTTAAGCTTCTTTTCCATGACAGTGCTTATATTTTTTACCACTGCCGCAGGGACAAGGATCGTTGCGCCCGATTTTCGGACCTGCTTTTACAGGTTCCTGTTTTATATTTTCAGAAGGATCTATATAATCATTCTCCTGCGGAAGATATTCCGGGCCGCCGGCGCCTGCAAATTCTTCCTTACGCTGGCGCATCCTGCTCATGTCAGTTTTTCTTCTTCTTTCTTCGTGTATGCGAGAAGGCTGATTTTGCTCAACGGGTATCGTACAATGACAAAGGAAGCTAACGATATCTTTATTTACCTGGTCATTCATAATTCTGAAAGCATTAAATGCTTCAATTTTATAAATTACCAGCGGATCTTTTTGTTCAAGATGGCTGGTGGATTGAATACTATGGCGCAAATCGTCCATTGAACGCAGGTGCTCTTTCCAGGCATCATCGATCAGCGCAAGAGTAATGCTGCGCTCGAGCGCATTAATAAGCTCGGCCCCATTGGTTTCAATTGTTTTATCAAGATTCGCAATGGCCTGCATGGCCTTTTTCCCATCGGTGAAGGGTACCGCCACATTTTCAATATGGGCAGCCTGTTCGCGGCGAATATTCTTTATAACCGGTAATGTTTGCTCTGCAATAGTTTTATTTTTTGCATTATAATGATCTTTTGCTTCCTGGTAAAGTTTTTCTGTTAAATGAGCTGCATCATCTTTTTCAAGATTATCCCGGGTAATGGAAGTATCAATAGCGAAATTGATAATAACCGACAGCTTGAAATCTTCATAATCATTGGATTCTTTTCCCGAATTAATCAATCCCTCTGCAACGGAATAAAATGCATTATCCAGGTCCAACGCAAGTCTTTCGCCAAACAAGGCATGGTTTCGTCTTCCATATATTACCGTGCGTTGCTTATTCATAACGTCGTCGTACTCGAGCAGCCTCTTTCTTATTCCAAAATTGTTTTCTTCTACCTTCTTCTGGGCGCGTTCGATGCTCTTTGATATCATGCTGTGCTGAATCACTTCACCTTCTTTATAGCCCATCCTGTCCATGAGAGAAGCAATTCTCTCGCTTCCGAACATGCGCATCAGGTCGTCTTCAAGCGAAACAAAAAATTGCGACGAACCGGGGTCACCCTGACGTCCCGAACGACCCCGCAGCTGTCTGTCCACACGGCGGCTTTCATGCCTTTCCGTACCAACAATAGCAAGGCCCCCTGCGTCTTTTACGCCCGGCCCGAGCTTTATATCGGTACCGCGACCCGCCATATTGGTTGCAATGGTAACATTCCCTGCAATACCCGCCTGGGCAACTACCTGGGCTTCCCTGGCATGCTGTTTTGCATTCAGTACATTATGCGGTATTCCTTTTTGCTTCATCATCCGGCTAAGCAATTCGCTCACTTCCACCGAGGTAGTTCCGACCAGTATTGCTCTTCCGTTTTCCCGCATTTTTTCCACCTCGTCAATTACCGCCTTATATTTTTCGCGTTTGGTTTTGTACACGAGGTCCTGATTATCCTTTCGTATAACCGCCACGTTGGTGGGGATGGAAACCACATCCAGCTTATAAATGTCCCAGAATTCCGCTGCTTCTGTTTCCGCCGTACCGGTCATGCCGGCCAGCTTGTGATACATTCTGAAGTAATTCTGCAGGGTAATGGTAGCGTAGGTTTGCGTGGCGCTTTCAATCTTTACATTTTCTTTTGCTTCAATAGCCTGGTGCAAACCATCTGAATAACGGCGCCCTTCCATAATACGACCGGTCTGTTCATCCACAATTTTTACCTGGCCGTCAATCACTACATATTCCACATCCTTTTCAAACAGCGTATAGGCCTTTAGCAATTGCTGTACGGTATGAATCCGGTCTGCCTTTACCGAGTAATCATTCAGTAAAATCTCTTTCTGTTGTAATTTTTCTTCGGCGGAAAGATTGCTCTTTTCTATTTCAGCGAGCTTTACCCCGATATCCGGCATTATAAAAAATTCAGGATCTTCCCCGGATTTGGTGATCAAGGCAATGCCTTTATCGGTAAGCTCTACCTGGTTATTTTTTTCATCAATATGAAAATATAATTCCTGATCAACGAGCGGCATATTTTTTTGCTGATCGGAGAGGTAATGGTTCTCGGTTTTCTGAAGCTTTACTTTCATACCCGGCTCACTCAGATATTTTATCAAAGCGCCGTTTTTCGGAAGCCCCCGGTGGGCGCGGAAAAGCGCCAACCCACCGTCTTTAGGATCATCATTACCCTCTGCAATTTTTTTCTTTGCTTCTATCAAAAAACCATTTGTTACTTTGCGCTGGGCCTCTACAATTTTTTCTACCCGCGGCTTCATCTGGTCGAATTCCTGCTGATCGCCACGCGGTACCGGGCCTGATATAATCAGCGGCGTTCTCGCATCATCTATCAATACACTGTCTACCTCATCCACCATGGCAAAATGATGCTTGCGCTGTACCATTTCATCGGGAGAATGCACCATGTTATCACGCAGATAATCGAAGCCAAATTCATTATTGGTTCCGTATGTTATGTCGGCATTATAGGCTTTCCTGCGGTTGTCGCTGTTGGGTTCGTGCCGGTCGATACAATCGACAGTGAGCCCGAGCCATTCATACAAAGTGCCATTCCATTCGCTATCGCGCCTGGCGAGATAATCATTTACCGTAACAATATGCACTCCGTTTCCTGCAAGGGCATTCAGATAAGCAGGCAAAGTAGATACCAGCGTCTTACCTTCCCCCGTGGCCATTTCCGCAATCTTTCCCTGGTGCAATACAATACCCCCGATCAACTGCACATCGTAATGCACCATGTTCCATGTAATGTCATTACCCCCGGCATTCCATGTATTTTTATAAATGGATTTGTCGCCCTCAATAGTGATATATTTTTTTGTAATGCTGAGTTGTTTATCAAGTTCGGTGGCAGCAGATATTAATTCCGTATTTTCCTTAAAACGTCTTGCTGTTTCCTTTACCACGGCAAATGCTTCGGGCAATAGCTCCATCAGCACTTCCTCAATCTTTTTATCTCTTGTCTTTCCCAGTTCGTCTATCTGCTGGTATATCAGGTCCCGGCCGGCGATATCAATGGAATCCAGGCCTTCCGCTTCGGCGTTCTTAGCCCTTATTTCATCATCAATCTCTTTGAGATATTCAGTGATGCGCTGTTTGAATTCAAGGGTTTTACCCCGCAATTCATCATTGGAAAGCGATTGGTATTGGCTAAAATAATTATTGATTTTATCGATATAGTGGCTGATCTGCCTGACATCTTTTTCACTTTTATTACCGCCAAACAATTTAGAAATGAAGGACATAAATATGTTTTAGTTGCTATAAGAAATATTTTGGGTGTCAAATATGATGCTGAAAATATTTTTCGCCAAAATGACATGCGAAGTTACTAAAATGAAGGGGGAAGTACCAGTAAGGGAGATAAATTTAAGAATTTATACGATGAAGGCTAAATAGCATAATATACAGGCATCCCGGACCGCCGGTACGGGTATTTTCGGGTAGGCATCTACGTTAGTAATTGCGAATATGAACCTGAAGCAATCGCGATCGTCTTGTGGAGAATACCGGGCTCGAACCGGTGACCTCTTGCATGCCATGCAAGCGCTCTAGCCAACTGAGCTAATCCCCCTTTATCAGGGCCGCAAATATACAGGAAAATCAGCGTCCGGTCTTTGAAGTCTCCGGCATTTATCAGCTTTAAATTAAAAGGCCGAAAATTTGAATGTTAATCCGCAATCGCCCTATTCTCCCCAAATCTCTTCTTTGCCCTGCAGCCAAAGCTTTACCAATCTTGTTGAAACAGATTTTGGTCTTTCGAGGGGGAAACTTAAGGCCCTGTCCCAGCAGAGGCTGGCCAGCACCCCCAATGCCCTGGAGACACCAAATAATACAGTGTAGAATTCATATTCTACCAATCCGTAATGAACCAGCAAAGCGCCGCTGTGTGCATCCACATTAGGCCATGGGTTTTTTATTTTGCCCATCGATTTTAAAATCGGGGGAACTACTTCATAAATATTCCAAACGGTTTGTACCAGCTTATCATCAGGCATGTGCTCCTTTCCAAAATCCATTTGTGCTTCAAAACGGGGATCAGTCTTGCGCAATACAGCATGACCATAGCCCGGAACCACTTTTCCTTCTAACAAGGTTTTTTTCACATATGCCTCAATTTGCTTTTTTGTGGGCAATTCTGTTTTCAGCTCCTCCTGCATTTCAAAGATCCACTTAATCACCTCCTGGTTGGCAAGTCCGTGCAAAGGACCGGCAAGGCCATTCATTCCGGCAGCAAAAGCAAGATAGGGGTCGCTTAATGCAGAACCCACAAGATGCGTGGCATGCGCCGAAACGTTTCCTCCCTCGTGGTCGCAATGGATGGTCATATATAACCGCATAAGCTCACGAAAACTTTCATCTTCAAAGCCCAGCATATGCGCGAAGTTGCCTGCCCAGTCCAATAATCCATTTGGCTGAATATGATTACTTAGCTTATACTTGCGGCGATAGATATAGGCGGCAATACGGGGCAGCCGGGCAATCAAATCCATTGAGTCATCAAAAACAGCTTCCCAGTAATCTTTTTTACTCATACCCTCAGCATATTTTTTTGCAAACTGGCTTTCTGTTTGCAAAGCCATAATGCCTACCACAAACTGCGTCATCGGGTGAGCAGTAAGAGGTAATGCATCAATGGTATGAAATACATGACTGGGAACATGGCTCCTGCGCTGCAATACGTTTGTTACATGATGTGCATCTTCTTCTGTGGGTAACTCTCCTACCAGCATCAGGTAAAACAAACCTTCCGGTAATGGCTCTTTGCCGCCGGGAGCTTTGGGTAATTTTTTGCGAAGCTCAGGGATAGAGTATCCGCGAAAACGAATTCCATCCTGTGGATCCAGCAATGAAGTTTCGGTTACCAAACCGGTAATACCCCTCATGCCCTGGTAAATCTGGGACAGCTTCACTTCGCCTATTACTTTATCGCCATTTTCTTTAAGAATATTTTTTACTTCTGCTGCGAGGTTGTCTGATTTCTCCTTAAACTTATCTTTAATCACGCCCATAAAAAATCTTTTAGCATATTGATTGAATTGTATTTTATGAAGTGCCCTAAAGTTAGCATGACCCGAATTGGTAAACAAATGAAATATCAGATGGAGTCATCAGATAGCGACAAATATAAATCAATTAACGCGAGTTACGCCAATACAAATACCACGCAAGCGCTCCGAAAACCACGTTGGGGAGCCATGCGGCGATGAATGGATTGAAGTTTCCCTTCATGGCAAATACAGAAGAAAACCGGCCCACTAAAATATAGGTAACACAAATGAGCACCCCTAATGCCAGGTGAAAACCGCTGCCACCGCGTATCTTACGGGAGGAAACGGATGCGCCGATTATGGTTAAAATGAATACGGCAACCGGTACTGCCGTACGGCTATATTTTTCCAGCAGCAATGTATTTACATCTTCTGCACCGCGTGATTCCTCCAGCCGGATAAACTCCGTCAGCTCGGCAGTGGACAGCTTATCTTTCATATATTCATCATCCTCCAGATCGCGGGGCTTGAAATTATAATTCATTTCAAGCTTTGGAATTTGTTTCACCTGCTGATGCAGTCCGTTTATCTTCCGCTCAATTACATTATACAGCTCCCATTTTCTTTTTGCCGTATCCCATGAAAAGGAAGAAGCCCTTAAATTATAAACAAGATGGGTTCCATTAAAGGTTTGTACAAAAAAACTGCTGCCCGACCTGTTGACGGTATCGTAGTATTTTATTCCCGCATAAGAAAATGAATCGAGCTTAAAATATTTGTTGTTAATCGTGGAAGTATTTTGATAGCCTCCATAATTAAAGTCAATATATTTCGCATTAAACGTTGCCCATTTGCGATTGGCCGTAGGTAATATATTTCTGCTGCACCACCACAAAAACACAGTAAATACCAGGCCCCCTATAAGATAGGGCCTCAGGAAACGGGCAAAGCTGATACCACTGCTTAAAATGGCAATTATCTCCGACCTGTTGGCCATAATGGAGGTAAAGAAAATAACTGATAAAAAAATGAACAACGGAAAAAGCATTGCATCGATGTGCGGAATAAAACCAAAATAATATTCTGTAATGATTGTTTTGACGGGTAAGTGTGTTTTGGCAAAATCATCCGTACGCTCACTCAGGTCGATGACCACCACGATTACCGTAGCGCCCAACAGAAAAAAAAGAAAAGTTTTCAGGAATTTCTTTAGTATATACCAGTCTAAAATTTTCATACTACTGTAACGCCGCCAAATGTAACTGAAAAATGACTGGCAACATGGAAGCGGCTGTTAAATCAGTTATTTCTTTTTTGCCACCAGTAAATAAGAATCGAGAATGAATTGCTTTAGCTGCCGGGAAGAAAGCCGGCCTTCTACCACTATGGTATTCCAATGCTTTTTATTCATGTGGTATCCCGGAAGTATGCATGAAAATTGTTCCCGCAATTCGACTGCAATTCCGGGATCGCACTTCACATTGAACTGCAGGGGTTCTGCAGACAATGAAGCCAGCAGAAATATTTTATTATTGGTTTTAAACACCAGGGTATCTTCGCCGAAAGGAAAACCTTCCCAAACATCTTTCAGCGACAATGCATACTCCCGTATTTCTTCAATATTCATAAAATTAAAAGAAAGACCCTGCTTCAATTCATCAGCAAAGCGCAATTACTTGCTCCCTTTTTCCGGCAAGAGCACTCCTGTAAGAACATTTTTTGTTGACAGTAATAACTTGGCTGCATCCTGAATTTCTTCAGGCGTTAAGGCATTTACATACTTTTCATAGTTGATAAAATAATCTATATTATCACCCGGGAAATAGGCCTCCTGCAAATTGGAAAGCCAGCTTCCATTTTCCTTTACATTTACCTTATATTGCTCTATCCATTGCTGTTTTACTTTATCAAGATTCTCCTTTGATGGCCCGTTATCGATAAGATTTTTTATTTCGCTTCTCATCGCAATCAGCAGGGTGTCTACCTTTTCAGGATTACAGGGAAGCTGAACATACAATACATAATGGCTATAGGGCAGCTTTTCAAACTGAGCCTGTGTACCTCCTGCATAAATTCCCTGTATCTTTTCCCGCAATTCTTCATCTATCCTGATGTTCAGTATTTCGCTGATGGCATCTGCCTTTAATGACAGCTCATCGCTATAAGGCGCTTCACCGTTGTATATTTCAAGAATAAGGCTCTTGGGATCTTTGCCTTTGTTAATGGTTACACCCATCGTGCCTTTTGCCAGCCTCAGCTTATTGTCTGTATAATTAAATTTCCCGGGCGACGACGGAAGACTGGCAATATATTTTTCCAATAAAGGCTTTATTTCTTCCATATTAATGCTGCCCACGAAGGTAAAATGCATACCATAGGCGTTGCCAAATTTTTCTTTGTAAATCTGTAATACCCTGTCAAGATTTATCTGGTCAAAATATTCAGGCTTTGGAACCGTTACCGGCGCCAGTGGATCGTGATGATACAATGTTTTAAACAAGGTATCAATAAAGGTTACCTGCGGGTTCGCACTTAAGAAAGCAAGCTGCGTCTTATTTTTCTGAATGAACGACCTGAATAAAGCAGTATCTTTCCTGGGAGAGGTAAAATATAAGTAAGTCAGCTGCAGCATGGTTTCAAAATCTTTTATTGAGCTGTTTCCACTTACTCCATCAGAAATATTCGAAAACACGGGACTTACCTTTACGGTTTTTCCGGAAAGCGTTTTCTGAAGGTCAACCGGGGTAAAATTGCCAACGCCCATACTATTTACCACCGCCGTGGCATATTCAGCGTTGTATTTATCTTCTACCCCGTAATTATTTTTTCCGCCTGCCCTGACGGCGCTCATCAAAATCTGGTCATTTTTAAAATCGGTAGGCTTTACGGTAACGGTAACACCATTGCTCAATGTGAATTCTGTAGTACCCAGCTTCGCATCACTTTTGCTGTTTATGATTTTCCCGGGTTTAGGAGGTTTGGACAGCAATGACGAAGCAATAACTTTTTCTTCATAAGGCTTCACCTCCATTTTTTCTGCTGCCTCCGCAACGGCAAGCAAATCATCAGAAGCCGGTAACTGGTGCCCTGCTTGCGGTTCAGGGCCAAGCAGCGCGATAAACTGGTGTGAATTTTCAAAGACCTTATTGCTTACTTCATTTACATCATCCAGTGTAATCTGCGGAAGCAATTCCTTATAATATTTAAATTCATTGGCTATTCCGGGAATAGGATCCTGCGTGAGAAAATTATCAATGTATTCCGAGGTATAGTTTGCAGATTCTGTTTTGGTCCTTTCGTTATACGAGTTCTCTATTTCAGTGAGCAAATTACTTTTAACCCGTTCCAGCTCCGGTTTGGTAAAACCGTATTTTTTCACCCGTTGCAATTCTTCCTCAAATGCCTGCAAGCCTCTGGCAGAGCTATCGCTACCTGTGCCAATGCGGGCTCCAAACGACTCGAATCCCCATGCCGATGAGCCGATATACGTGTATGCATATACAAAAGGAGGATTCTCTTTTTGAGTAAGCTCTCTCAGCCGCTCATTAAACATGGAGGTGAAAATATCCTTGGTAAGATCTTTTTTATAATCTCCCAATGTCACTACCGGCTTCAGGGGCCGGGAAGAATAGTTTATCAGCGTGGTGTATCCTGTCGCCTCTTTGTCCGTTACCACTTTTGCCAGGTTGTGGTCGTATGGCTTTAGAGGCGGATGTATTCTCGGCCGTTCGTCCGGCGGATTGGTTAACCCCCCGAAATATTTTTTTACAAGTTCTTCTGCCTTGCCGGGATCAATATCGCCCACTACAATTACCGCTATCAGGTCGGGCCTGTACCAGTCGTGATAAAATTTTCTGATCGTTTCATAACTGGCATTTTTAATAATGCTGTCAATACCAATGGGCAGCCTGTCTGCATACAATGAACCATAAAATATATCAGGATAAATCTGGCGGTACATGCGATCATTCGCTCCTTTTCCCAATCTTTTTTCTTCAAGGATAATCGGTCGTTCGCCGTCAATATCGTCGGCATTATAAGTTACGTTATGCGCCCAATCCTGTAAAATCTGAAAGCCCGTATCAATGTTTCCCGGTTTATCAGTCGGGATCGGGAGTATATAAACCGTTTCGTCAAAACTCGTATAAGCATTCAAATCGTTTCCAAACTGAACTCCTATTGATTGTAAAAAAGAAATGATATCATTTTTCTTAAAATGGGTAGTGCCATTAAAGGCCATATGCTCGCTCAGGTGCGCAAGCCCCTGCTGGTTGTCATCTTCCAAAACCGAACCTGCATTTACTACCAGCCGAAGCTCTATTTTTTGTTCCGGCTTTTTATTTTGCCTGATATAATAGGTCAGGCCATTACTGAGTTTACCCACTTTTACATTAGGATCTACCGGCAGGGTGTCGGTAAGATTTTGCTGACCAAAAAGGAATGAATCCGAGACAAAAAAGAGCAGGATAAAGAGCTTCAGAAATTTCATAAATCACTTTTAAAATAAGTAATAAAGCAACAAATATAAAAGAATGAAGAAATATTATTCTATAAAAAGGAGGTTCGGCGCCAAATATTGATGAAATAAATGGTTCCGGATAAGCTAAGCGGGGTTCATTTCAAAATATAGCTTCAGGCATCTGTGCAAGCTATCTTTCCATGAAGGAATTTCTGTTCCCAGCATTTTTTTGATTTTAGCGGTATCCAAAACAGAGTAATGAGGGCGCTTTGCCGGGGTAGGATACTGCGAAGAAGGAACCGGCGAAATATCACAGGAGCTATTTACATATTCTTTAATAGCGACAGCGAATTCATACCAGGTAGTAATGCCCGAATCACAAAAATTTACAATGCCGGAATAGTGGCTGCCATTTTCCATCCTCCCGATCAATTTCATAATGACAGACGCAATATCCGCTGCGTAAGTAGGGCACCCAACCTGGTCATTCACCACATTGAGCTTATCTCTTTCTTTAAAAAGACGAAGCATTGTTTTTACGAAATTGTTCCCGTACACTGAATATACCCACGATGTTCTTATAATAACAGAGGAAGGGTTATTCTGAAGAACGAGCTCTTCACCTCTTAACTTGGAGGCTCCATAAATATTCAACGGGCCTGTTGCATCAGCTTCTTTGAGCGGCTGTTTTTTTGAGCCATCATACACGTAGTCGGTAGAAATATGGATAAACGGGGCTCCATTTTCTTTACACTGCAATGCGAGAAATGCCGGCGCATCCGCGTTTACAGCAAAGGCGGTTGCTTTCTCAGACTCTGCCCTGTCTACTGCAGTATAAGCCGCGCAATTAATACAATAATTAATTACGTGATTTTTAAAAAAATCACTTACTGCATTTTTATCCTCAATAGCCAGTTCATTTCTTGAAGCAAATAAAAAATTATATCCGGGATAGTGCGGAGAGAGCTGCCGCATCTCACTGCCTAACTGGCCATTGGCGCCCGTTACCAATATTACCGGCTTCTTATCGTCTACTGCCATTTTATTCGCTTAACCGTTAAAAACAAAATTGTGCACAGAATTTTGAAACGAGGGAAGCACTGCATCTTTATCTGAAATCTTTTCTTTCCCGGCAGGAATTTGCCAGTCAATAGCAAGCGCAGAATCGTTCCAGATAATTCCGCCTTCACTTTCCTTGTTGTAGAAATCGTCGCATTTATATAATACTTCCGCCATATCGCTGATCACAGAATACCCGTGGGCAAAACCCCTTGGAACCAACAGCTGCTTTTTATTTTCTGCGGAAAGCTCTGTCCAATAAGCCTTCCCGAAAGTGGGCGAGTTCTTTCTCATGTCTACTACCGCATCTATTATTTTTCCATAGAGCACGCGGACCAACTTCGTTTGCGCATGAGGATTCATCTGGTAGTGCAATCCGCGAATAACGCCGAAAGTGGAGCTGGCCTGGTTATCCTGTACAAAATCATAGGTGATTCCTTCAGCCGTAAAATATTTTTTATTATAACTTTCAAAAAAATATCCGCGACTGTCTCCAAAAACTTTCGGCTCGTAAATCAATAGCCCGGGAAGGGGTGTCGAATAAAATGGCATGAATAAATTTTTTAAGCTTTTACGATATCAGGAGCGTATAATTGTTTAAAATATTCAATGGTTTTTATAAGTCCCGTTTCAAATCGTGTGGTGGGGGCATACCCTAACAATTCCTTTGCCAGGGAGATATCTGCGAGCGAATTCCTTACGTCGCCTGCCCTTGGTTGTATATAAACCGGTTGTATATCGCTCTTCAGATATTCTCTTATAAAATGATAGAGATGGTTAACCGAGAAACTTTCTCCAACCGCTATGTTATAAACTTTATTGACGGCCTCATCGTCTTCTGTAAGCATTCCTTTTACATTTGCCTGCACGGCATTTTCTACATAGGTAAAATCCCGGGTTTGCCCGCCATCTCCGTTGATATGTGGCGCGGAACTTTTTATTATTGCTTTTACAAACAAGGGTATCACCGCTGCGTATGGGCCTTCGGGGTCTTGCCTGGGGCCGAAGATATTAAAATACCGTAAACCGATCGCACGCAAACCATATGTTCTGGCAAAAACATCCGCATACAATTCGTTGGCCCTTTTGCTCACTGCATACGGCGACAGGCAGTTTCCGGTAATCCCTTCTTTTTTAGGCAGTGAAGCTTCATCGCCATACACTGACGACGAGGAAGCATAGACAAATTGCTTGATTTTATTATCAACCGATGCGGTCAGCATATTTACAAAGCCGCCAACATTCACGTCATTAGTAGTAAAGGGCGCTTTTACCGAGCGGGGAACAGAACCTAAAGCTGCCTGGTGGCTTACATAATCAATTCCTTTGCATGCTTCACGGCAGGTATCCAGGTCTCTTATATCGCCTTTTATAAATTCAAATGCGGGGTATTGCTTCAATATATCCAGGTTCGGCTGAAAGCCATTTACCATATTATCCAGTACGCATACCCGCTGTGCTCCGTTTTTCAGAAGATATTCTGCGATATGTCCGCCAATAAACCCGGCCCCTCCGGTAACCAAAAAGGACAAATTATTCAAATCCCTGTTGTGAAATAGATTGTTCAAGCTTCAATATTTTACAAGCTCCAGTAATACCTGTTTTTGATCTTGTTTCGATAAATGCCTTTAATGTCCGCGATAATTGCATGGGGTTTGGTAATCTCTTCAAATGCCTTATCATCCATGTTAAGATAAGCCTGGTGCGGAACTGCAACCACAACGGCATCATAATCTTTTGCCAGACGGGTCGTGAGAGCAAAACCATATTCATGCTGGAGCTCCTTGCTGCTCGCATGCGGATCGGTAACGTGCACCTGCAGCAAATACGATTGTAATTCCTTTACAACATCGGCTACTTTTGAATTTCGTATGTCGCTTACATTTTCTTTAAACGTAGCGCCCATTACCAGCACCTTTGCCTTTTTGGTATCGCCATTGTTTCTGATAATATGTTGCAAAACTTTCTTTGCTACATGCGCCGCCATTCCGTCATTAATCGATCTTCCTGCAAGAATTACCTGTGCATGATAGCCTAATGTTTTTGATTTATAAGTAAGATAATACGGGTCTACGCCGATACAATGTCCTCCGACAAGGCCGGGCTGAAACTTCAAAAAATTCCATTTTGTGGCTGCAGCGTCGAGCACTTCAAATGTGTTAATACCCATTTTGTCAAAAATAATGGAAAGCTCATTCATCAGGGCAATGTTCAGATCCCGCTGTGTGTTCTCAATGATCTTGGCAGCTTCCGCCACTTTAATAGAGGAAGCTTTGTGAATGCCTGCCTTCACTACAATTCCATACACCTTTGCAATGGTATCAAGGCTTTCTTCATCGCAACCGCTCACCACTTTTACAATAGTACTTAATGTATGCTGCTTATCTCCCGGGTTTATTCTTTCCGGCGAATAGCCCAATTTGAAATCAGCAACCGCTTTTAGCCCGGATAGTTTTTCGATAATAGGCCGGCAATCCTCTTCTGTGCAACCGGGATATACCGTACTTTCAAATACGACATAATCTCCTTTTTTCAAAACCTTCCCGATCGTTTCACTCGCTTTAATTACAGGCACAAGATCAGGAACATTGTTCTTATCAACCGGCGTGGGAACTGCAATAATAAAAAAGTTTGCCTGGCGCAAAACATCCAGACTGCCTGTAAATTCGATATCGCAATTTTTAAAATCTTCTGCTGATAATTCATTACTCGGATCAATCCCCTTTTTCATCAGTTCAATTCTTTCTGCGTTAATATCAAACCCTATTACGGCTATCCTTTTTGCAAATTCCAGCGCAATCGGTAATCCCACATAACCGAGACCGATTACCGCCAATTTTTTCTCCTTATGTAACAGTTCTTCGTACAATTTATTAGTATTAATTTTTCCTGCTTATAAATTCTTTGGGTTGCTTATACAAGTCTTCTTTGGGCAACGATTTAAAATACTCATACGTAATTTTCAGCCCTTCCGACCTGTTTACCTTAGGCTCCCAATTCAACAATTCTTTTGCTTTGGTTATGTCGGGCTGTCTTTGCCTGGGGTCATCCTGAGGCAGCGGCCTGTAAACAATTTTCTGATTGGTTCCGGTAAGCGCGATGACTTCTTCGGCAAAATCTTTTAATGTTATCTCATTGGGATTACCAATGTTTACCGGGTTTGAGTAATCGCTCATCAAAAGACGGTAAATACCTTCGATCAGGTCATCTACATAACAGAAGCTCCTTGTCTGGCTTCCATCTCCGAATACCGTAAGGTCTTCACCGCGCAGCGCCTGCCCGATAAATGCGGGCAACGCCCTCCCGTCATTCAACCTCATTCTGGGTCCATAGGTGTTGAATATTCTTACGATTCTTGTTTCTAACCCGTGAAAAGTATGATAAGCCATGGTGATGGCTTCCTGGAAGCGTTTTGCTTCATCATACACACCGCGGGGGCCTACAGGATTTACATTTCCCCAATATTCTTCATTTTGCGGATGAACCAATGGATCGCCATATACTTCGCTGGTAGAAGCCACTAATATTCTGGCTCTTTTTTGCAATGCCAATCCGAGGCAGTTGTGGGTTCCGAGTGAACCCACTTTCAGTGTCTGAATAGGAATTTTTAAATAGTCGATCGGGCTGGCCGGCGATGCAAAATGTAAAATGTAATCAAGCTGGCCGGGGACATGAATAAATTTTGAAACATCATGATGATAGAATTCAAAATTCTCCAGCTTAAAAAGGTGCTGGATGTTCTGCAGGTCGCCGGTAATTAAATTATCCATTCCCGTTACATGCATGCCCTCATTAATAAAGCGATCGCATAGGTGGGAACCTAAGAATCCTGCTGCACCCGTAATAAGAACTCTTTTCCTTTCCAAATTAATCAGCTTTTGAAACTAACTTAAAAGAATTACACCCCGTAATAAAAACGTATGCTCTTGTCAAAAAAATTTTCCCTTTATCAGTTTACCACTCTTCTGCCAATACTTTCATAATGAAAGCCCATTTCTTCCAGCTGATAAAGATCAAAAAGATTTCTGCCATCAAAAATCACCGGGGCTTTCAGCAAAGATTTCATTTTGTTGAAATCCGGCGTTCTGAATTCGCTCCATTCTGTGGCTATAATTAATGCATCCGCATCTTTCAGCGCGTCATACTGATGTTCAGCATAGCTGATCTTATCTCCGATTTCTTTCCCTGTATTTTCCATCGCTACCTGGTCATAAGCTTTCACAGATGCGCCGCATGCTACCAATTCGCGGATGATCTTTAACGACGGCGCTTCGCGTATATCATCTGTATTCGGCTTAAATGCAAGGCCCCATAATGCAAATTTTTTACCCTGCAAATTGCCATCAAAGAAAGCTTTGATCTTATCAATCAAATGCAGTTTTTGTCTTTCATTTACCGACATTACGGCATTCAGTATTTTAAAATCATAGTTTACCTGGCTTGCGGACTTGGACAGTGCCTGCACATCTTTGGGAAAACAGCTGCCTCCGTAACCTATTCCCGGAAACAGGAATCTTTTGCCGATCCTGTCGTCGCTGCCGATTCCTTTTCTTACCATATCTACATCTGCGCCAAGTTTTTCACAGAGCTGCGCTATCTCATTCATAAAAGAAATCTTCGTGGCCAAAAATGAATTGGCGGCATACTTGGTAAGCTCTGCAGATCTTTCATCCATGAAAATAATAGGGTTGCCCTGCCTGATAAACGGAGCATATAACCGGCTTAGTATTTTTCTTGCCTTTTCAGACGAAGTGCCGATTATCACCCTGTTTGGCTTTAAAAAATCTTCTACAGCTACACCCTCTCTCAGAAACTCGGGATTACTTACCACGTCAAATAATCCATCTCCGTCCTTTATGCCTCTTTCTTCTATGTGTTGCAAAATCACCTGGCGCACCCTATCGGCGGTACCTACCGGAACGGTACTTTTGTCGAGGATAGCTTTATAATCTCCGGGTTGCAAAAGCCTGCCGATATCTTTGGCCACATGCAATACATATTTCAAATCAGCGCTTCCGTCTTCTCCGGGCGGAGTCGGCAGGGCAAGCATAACCACATCAGCATCTTTTATTCCTTCTTCAAGTGAAGTAGTAAATTTTAAACGTCCTTCCTTTTGATTGCGTTCGAAAAGCTTTTCAAGCCCGGGCTCATAAATGGTAACCTGACCGGATGATAACTTCTTTACTTTTTGCTCATCAATATCCACGCAGGTTACCATGTTTCCGGTTTCGGCAAAACACGTACCTGTTACGAGACCTACGTATCCGGTTCCAACAACAGCAATATTCATGATTTATCTATTTACGTATGCTAATACTTTCTGCGTTATATAATTTTGTTGCTCTTCATCGAGCTCCGTATGTATGGGTAATGATATTACTCTTTGGGTAAGCCAATCAGTTTTTTCAAGAATAAAATTGCTCCCGCCAAACGACTCAAACATCTTTTGCCTGTGCGCCGGTACCGGATAGTACAGCATGGAGGGAATATTATTTTCCGCCAGAAAGCTTACCAGCCCCTCCCTGTCTACATCGTGCAGTATTATTGTATATTGATGAAATACATGTTTACAATAAGCCGCCCGGAAGGGAGTCGTAATCTTCTTATTCCCCGCAAACGCTTTGTCATAAAAGTTGGCAGCCTTTATTCTCGCGTCTATGTATGAGTCCAATAACGGCAATTTTACGTTTAATATTGCCGCCTGTAATGCATCCAGCCTCGAATTGCATCCTACCACGTCATGATAATACCTTTTGGACTGGCCATGATTGGCTACCATCCTGAGCTTTGCAGCCAGCGTATCATCATCGGTGCAAATGGCTCCGCCGTCGCCATAGCATCCCAGATTTTTACTCGGGAAAAAAGAAGTGCAGCCAATATGCCCGATTGAGCCGGTTTTCCTTTTAGTTCCATTTTTGAAATTATAATCGCTGCCGATAGCTTGCGCGTTATCCTCTATTACAAACAGGTTATGGCTGCCGGCAATAGCCATAATCTCTTCCATGTTGGCGGCATGGCCGTACAAATGAACCGGCACAATCGCTTTGGTCTTAGGCGTAATGGCTTTTCTGATCGCTTCGGGATCTATGCAAAAAGTTTGAGTATCTACTTCTACAAATACAGGTTTTAATTTCAGGAGCGCAATCACTTCCGTAGTAGCAATGTAGGTAAAGGAAGGCGTGATTACTTCATCGCCCGGCTGCAAATCAAGCGCCATCATAGCTACCTGCAATGCATCGGTTCCGTTTGCACAAGGTATTACGTGCTTTGCACCAAGGTAGTTTGCCAGATTTTCAGCAAAGGCATTCACCTGTGGCCCGCCAATAAATTGCGAGCTTTCGATAACATCGATAACTGCTTTATCTATCTCACTCTTTATCTTGTTATACTGCTGCTTCAGATCAACCATTTGGATGGGTCTCATAATATACTTTTAAAGGCCGCAAAGATAACAATTGATGGAGGAAAAGTAAATAGCCGCTTGTCAACGTATGATTATCTTTGAGGAATCAGTTTTGCTAAAATAATTTGTTTTGATTCTAATATATAACGTATTTCTTGTCATTTATTTTTTAGGCATCAGAATTGTCTCCATCGCAAATGCAAAAGCAAGGCTTTGGATAAAAGGGCGACGGAATATATTCAACCGGATACAAGCTGCTTATAATCCGGAGGGCTCTAAAAAAATCTGGATGCATTGTGCCAGCCTGGGCGAGTTTGAGCAGGGAAGGCCTGTACTAAAAAGACTAAAGGAAGCTTATCCTGATATCTCCATTATAATTACGTTCTTCTCCCCTTCCGGCTATGAAACAGCAAAGAATAACAAAGATTTCAAAAATGTTTTTTATTTACCTGTGGATGCTGCAGCCAATGCGAACAGGCTCATTGAAATACTGCAGCCGGACCTGGTACTTTGGGTGAAATATGAATATTGGTATTATTATTTACTCGAAATAAAGAAAAGAAATATACCCCTGATAATGGTTTCCGGGGTGTATCATTCAAAACAAATTTTCTTTAAGTGGTATGGAAGCTTGTACAGGAAGATGCTCCGCTCCTTTACTCATTTTTTTGTGCAAAATGTTTCTTCAAAAAATGAATTGATAAAATTGATAAGCGAAGAAAAGATAACGGTGTCCGGCGACACCAGGTGCGACAGGGTTATCAGCATCGCTGAAAGTTTTACTGATATTCTCCCGATAAAAGCCTTTTGCGGCAATAATCAGGTAATCGTCGCAGGCAGTACCTGGGAGGCCGATGAAGCCGAATGGACCCACTATGTAAAAAATCATCCTTCTATAAAATTCATTTTTGCACCTCATGAAATAGACGAAGAAAATCTTTGTGATGTAAAGAAGGAATTTTCAGGTTCGCTGTTTTACTCGGAATGGTTAAAAATGTATGAATCCGCCTCAACTACCGGGCAGGCAGGCGGCAATGAATACGCGAAAGCAAACTGTCTTATCATTGATAATATCGGCATGCTTTCAAGGCTCTACTACTATGCTTCCGTAACCTACGTGGGCGGCGGATTCGGCTATAACGGGCTGCATAATATCCTGGAAGCGGCAGTATATGGCAAGCCTGTTATTTTCGGACCGGAATACGATAAAAATTTTGAAGCGGAAGAATTAATGGACTGTTCAGGTGGTATTAGTATCGAAAATGCGCTGGAGCTTGAAAAAGTTGTCAACCAGCTGCTAAACAACCCTGAAGAATTACGGGCGCGTGGAGATGCGGCAAGAAATTATGTATATAAAAATGCAGGAGCTTCTACAAAAATTGTTGAATACATTCAGGCAAATCGTCTTTTAACGAGCTGATCAAATTGCTTTACCACCGGGTGGTTATCATGCCATCCTATTTTTACTTTCAGCTCGCGCTTTATCCAATATTCGGCTTCGGCAAAAATTGTAAAGTTTTGAATTGTTTTGATGCAGCGCTCATACATGGCTTCGTCGCCGCGAAACAATTCATTAATAAAAACAAACCTGTCATTTACGCCAATAGCCTTTCTAAGATCTTTAATCGGGGCTTCCCCGAGCTTATCGGATAATTCGGTTTTCACTTCTTTAAGCTTATCATTCAGCTCACCAGGCCCGAAGGAATACTCATTGCTGACAGGGTCAGATTTCCCGGCCGGTGTCTGGTGTGCCAGTGTAGGAATATCCTCAACAGGATCAAACATCAATGGGGGCCGCGCATGCATGCCAATTGAGTTTACCGTTTCCGCATTACGTCTTATCTGCTCCAGCTCTTCCTCGATCTCTTTTTCGTCTACCTGCAATACCTCCACTATCTTTTCTTCTGAAACATCCGGTTCTTGTTTGCCTGTAGCTATCGTTTTATCAAATGAAACAAACGTACGCGGCATAATGATTGCCACATGGTGTTGAAATATTTCGTGATGGCTCTCCGCAGTGCTTTGCAGCTCGGCCTGTAACATTTGCACCGTGAGCAATAATGCAGAAACAGGCGCTTTTTCGTCAAATTGCCGCTGTAATTTTTCTATGAGTGTTCTCACTCTTTCCATTAAAAATGCACTTACGTTTGTTATTTTTTCGCAGGTAAAATGTTTGTTTCGGATTTCAGGCAAAATCATTTAACCTTGCATGTCAGCTAAGTTACAAATTGAATTTAAAATGAAATACAAAAATGTTCATTGAGCCCGGTTTCAGAGGGGAGCGCCGCGGATGGATAGAGGTGATTTGCGGGAGCATGTTCAGCGGTAAAACGGAAGAATTGATCCGCCGGCTGAAGCGGGTAAAGATTGCCGGCCTGAAGGCAGAAATATTTAAACCTGTAATGGATGTGCGTTACGACGAAGTAAAGATTGTAAGTCATGATGAGAATAAAATTCATTCCACCCCGGTTTCCAACTCACAAAATATTTTATTGCTGGCGCAGGATGCAGATGTGGTAGGTATTGACGAAGCACAGTTTTTCGATCCGGAAATTATAAAAGTATGTGAGGAGCTCGCAGTGAGAGGTATGCGCGTAATCGTGGCGGGACTTGACATGGATTATAAGGGCCATCCCTTCGGCCCCATGCCGCAGCTGCTGGCAATAGCAGATTACATTACCAAACTTCACGCGATTTGTGTAAAGTGTGGCAACATTGCCAATGTCAGTTACCGCAAAATACAAAGTGGCGGACTGGTTTTATTGGGCGAAAAAGACCTCTATGAGCCCAGGTGCCGGGTATGCGCCGCACTGGGAAATAAAGCGTAGCCATTGATGAGATTGCGGCAGTTACGTATCCGCGGCTGTGCATAAAATAAATTTCTTATGGCAAAAATTATTACGCTTCTTAAAAAAGACCTCCTGCTTGAGTTAAGGCAGAAGCATACTTTTTTTGGAATCCTGCTGTATGTGGCCTCTACCATATTTGTTTTGTACCTGGCAATGGGGCAACCGGAAAGCGCTGTTTACAATGCTATCTTTTGGGTAATACAATTATTCGTATGTATTAATGCGGTTGCCAAAAGCTTTTTGCAGGAGAGCAAAGGCCGGATGCTATATTTTAATACCCTCACCGGCCCGGTGGATTTTATTATCGCGAAGCTGATTTACAGTACGCTTTTTATGCTGCTAATGGTAGTGATAAGCCTTTTGCTATTCGCTGTTTTGATCGGCAACCCGGTGAATAATTTCCTGCAATTCGCTGCCATAGCCTGTTTCGGCGGGGTAAGCATCAGCCTCGTTTTTACATTGATGGCGGCCATTGCAGCCAGGGCCCAGCAAAATGCGGCCGTGATGGCCATACTTGGATTTCCATTAATCATACCTCAGCTTTTATTATTAATCCGTTTATCAAAATCTGCCTTTGGAGAACAGTTTCGCGAAGGAGCATTGCTACAAATCACGCTGCTGCTGATTGGGCTGGATGTATTGGTAACAGTGCTTGCTATTGTGCTGTTTCCTTTTTTGTGGAAGGAATAAATAAGCGGATTTGAAAATCAGAAGTGTAATGCGGCTCTATATTCTCTCAGTTATTTCATGAAATAAGGCCCGGCGGCGATGCAGCGCCCGTATACATTTGGTTCGGATACTCAATTTGTAGTACCGCCTGAAAAAGTATCTTTAAAAATTTGTTGTGATACGGACTTTATCTAAATTCGATTATCCCCCTGATTTAAGACGGCACTATTTAAACAAGTCCTTATATGGAAATTAAGGAAGGCATAAAGGTATATGTAGACAAAAATATTGTCGGGGACAGAATTTTGCTGAGCTCCGGGATTAACAGGGTGGATATTTTAAATGGGGTGGCTTGTAAGAATCCAACATACATCGCTGCAAAACCCTGGCGAAAGCCTACGGATGAAGAATCTGAAATATTGATGGCAGATAAAACTGATGTATCAAATTTCCAGACAATAGGTCTCATAAGAATACCTGAAAATCTCGCAAACCGGTTTAAAAGGTCAGGACTGGAAAATTGTAAATCTTATAAGGAGATCAGCTCCATAACAGCTGGCGATGAATATAAACAAGTGCTGCGCGATACCATTCATTATTATGAGAAATTCGCCCTGGTAAAAAATTCCTCCATTCCGCATAATGTATACCTGGGCGACGCCAACCTGATAAACAATACATTCAATCAAAAAGAAAAAACGTTTATAGGCCTGCACCTGGATAGCTTTGAAAGAGATAGCGCCACAAGAGAAAGCGCAAGAAACAGGATATGTATCAATTTAGGGAAAGAGCATCGCTATCTTTTATTCTATAACCTGACTTTTGATCAAATGGCTGAAATGTGCGGCATGGAACGGGTAGCAAGGAATGGCAATCCCTATGAAATTCTATATGCTTTCTTTGACAGGTTTAATTCTTACCCGGTTGTAAGAATACAAATAAATCCTTATGAAGCTTATATAGCCCCCACGGAAAATATGATTCATGATGGCTCCACGGAAGGCACTACCCATCCGGATGTGAACATAGCCATACGCGGTTATTTTAAGATTCCGCAGCAGAGAGGAATTTTTTCAAATCTTTTTAAATTTTAAATCATGACGAAAATCAGAAAAATTATTGCAGGCTTTGTCGGGAGTATGCTGATAGGATCTGCTTCTTCTGCAGCCAATTCCACTCCAACCAAAGGCAAGGTGGAATCGAAAATTCATAATATTATCAGGGCCCTGCATGCTAAAAAAATTCAGACCGAACAATCAAAACGGATTTTCGAATACCTAGAAAAAAATTACCCTGTCAATTCCCCTGATTTATCCGGCACCAATAAGGAAGCGCCACAAATCAATTCAGGTAATTGGGATAATTGGAACAACTGGAGTACCTGGGAGAACTGGAATAACTGGAGTACGTGGGAGAACTGGAACAACTGGAGTAATTATTAATAAATTCATTTTATGAATATACCTGTCGGCCCGATTGACCTGCTGATTATACAGGGATCTCCCTTTTGCAACATTGACTGCAAATATTGCTATTTGCCCAATCGGCAGAGTACAAAAAAGATTTCATTGGATACTGTGGAAAAGGCGGTAAGAAATGTATTTGCTGACCGGCTTGTCAAAAAGGAATTTAGCATTGTGTGGCACGCAGGTGAGCCTATGGCCCTGAACATTGAATTTTACAGGCAGGTGCTGGAAATGCTTGACAAAATTGTTCCGCAGGGATACAAGGTAAATCAGCACATACAAACCAATGCAACTTTGATTAACCAGGAATGGTGCGATTTTTTCAGGCACTCCAATATGATAGTCGGGGTCAGCGTTGATGGTCCGCAATTCATTCATGATGCGAACCGGCTTACCAGAAGCGGCAAAGGAACCTTTGAAAAGGTAATGCGTGGCATCAATCTTTTAAAGGAAAACAATATTGAATTCAGCGCTATAGCGGTTATTACGGCTCTTTCTCTTAACTACCCGGTTGAAATATATAATTTTTTTAAGGAGCTGGGCCCACGGTCTGTAGGCTTTAATATTGACGAAGAAGATGGCGCCAACCAAAAAAGCACCATTCAATCTGAACAGGAGCAAAAGCTCAGGAACTTCTGGTCAACTGTGTATGAATTGCAATTGCAAAAAGACAATTATGTTCACATCCGGGAAATTTTTGGATTCAATGAAATGCTTTTGAAATCCGATTTTGGCAAACATCATAATCCCTTTGGCCAAATGGTAACGCCTTTGAGAATTATTACCATAGATACTGATGGAAATTTTACCACCTTCTCCCCGGAATTAATAGGAATGAAAGATGAAAATTATATTGATTTTAACCTGGGTAATGTTCATACCCACAGCTACAGAGATGCATTGCAATCGGACAAGTTTAATAAAATGTTCAGGGAAATAATGACCGGAATAAAGATGTGCAGCGAGACATGCGATTACTTTAAAATGTGCGGAGGCGGCGCGCCAAGCAATAAACTTTATGAGAATAAAAGCTTTGCCAGCACCGAAACAAGATATTGTAAATACAGCAGGCAAATTATTGTTGACAGTATTCTCGAAAAGATGGAGGAATCTTTAACTAACTGATATGTTCAACAAACTACTTTTCAAAATAAAAACAAAAAAACCAGTCATTCAGATAGAACCAGGCATCTGGATTGCGGAGAATTTTATTTCGCGGCAACAATGTGAGGATATTATAGATAAAATTGAAAAATCAAATTTCAAAATAGCAAGGCAGTATAAGGAAGGCCGGCATAATAAAGAAACGTTCCTGGAGGAATCTTCCATTGCTCAGCTAATGCGGGATCGTTTTAAAGAAATTGGCTGGTTGCCCGATTCTCATTTTGCAATCAAAGATTTTTCTTTGCCGCTTGAATTTTACAAATACGAAGCAGGCGATTTCATCAAGCGTCATTCAGATGCGCCCCGCGAAGCTAATGGAAGATTTTCCAGATTAACCCTTGTGCTTTACTTATCCGGCAATTGCGAAGGAGGAGAAACCTTTTTTGATGCGTATAATCTGAAAGTTAACCCTAAAAGCGGGGCAGCACTGCTATTTGAGCAACACCTGAACCACGAAGCCTTGCTGGTAAAAAAGGGAACTAAATACGTACTGAGAACTAACTGCTTTGTTGATTAGCCCTGATCCAATGACCTTTTGTTATGCCTTTGTCATTGCTGCCGGATTTCAGGCAAGAATGTTTAATTTTAACCGCTGGTCAGGCAGAATCACGGACAATATACCTTGATAATTTCCGTTTTTGACTGATGGCCAGTACTCACCGGATTATCTGTAAAAATTGATTACTCCCCCATATGAGAATTTTCAGACTTACCTTACTAACAACTTGCTTGCTGGTTTTTGCATTTGCAGGCTTTTCCCAGTTTAGAAAATACTCAAACGAATTTTTAAATATCGGCGCCGGGGCACGCGGACTTGGTATGGGCGCTTCTGTAGCTGCTTCGGTAAGTGACGGTACGGCGGGATACTGGAATCCTGCCGCACTCACCGCAGTTCAGAATATTCCCTCTGTTAATCTCATGCACGCGAGCTATTTTGACAATATTGGCAAATACGATTTTGGAAGTTTTGCCATACCTATCCAGGATAATAAAAGAGTATTAGGCCTTTCGATCCTGCGTTTTGCAGTAGATGACATTCCCAATACTTTATTTCTTGTTGAACCCGATGGCAGCATCAATTACGGTAATATCACTACTTTTTCCTCTGCTGATTATGCCTTTCTGTTTTCCTATGCCCAGAAACTGAGAGATGAGGATAATTTTAAAATGAGCTTTGGCGGAAATGCAAAAATAATTTACCGGCAGGTAGGGCATTTTGCCCGGGCATTCGGATTTGGCTTTGATGCGGGCTTTAAACTGGAGAAGGACAGGTGGATGCTGGGGATTGTTGCAAAAGATATCACTACCACCTTTAATGCCTGGTCTTTTAGCTTTACCGATAAAGAAAAACAGGTTTTATACTTAACGCAAAATGATATCCCGGTAAAGTCGACCGAGCTAACGGCGCCAAGATTGACTATCGGGAACTCCTATAAGCTGCCCATCAACAGCTCTTTCAGCATTCTCGGTGAAGCAGATTTTGACTTTACTTTCGACGGGGAAAGAAATACAATTATAGGCACCAAAACCATAAGTATAGACCCGCATGCCGGTATCGAGGCTTCCATTAAGGATGTTTTTTTTGTCAGAGCCGGTATCTATAATTTTCAGAGAGCGCTTGCAGATGGCGATACTACCAATCAAAAGAAAGTCTGGATTTATCAGCCGAGCCTGGGAGCCGGATTTAAAATAAAAAATGTGAGGATTGATTACGCCTTTTCAAATCTGGCCAATCAGTCAAATCCATTGTATACCCATATTTTTTCTTTGCGGATCGATCTTGCAAAAAAAGAAAATGAATGATGCTATAACTGACGAAAATGAGAAAATTATTAATCATACTTTTTGCTTTTATTACCACGGCGGCCTTCTCTCAAACGTATCCTAATAACTGGATCGATTATTCGAAAACTTATTACAAATTCAAAGTCGGCAAGACAGGCGTTTACCGTATAACTCAATCCACCCTGAATTCAATGGGGCTGGGCAGCACGCCTGCAGAGCAATTTCAATTATGGAAAAACGGATTGGAAGTCAGATTATACACATCCGTGGCCAGCGGGCCGTTAGGGTCTTCTGATTACATAGAATTCTGGGGAGAGAAGAATGATGGTAAATTGGATAAAAGGTTGTACAGGGATACGAGTTATCAGCTTTCAGATAAATATAGTTTGGAAACTGACACTTCAGCATATTTCCTTACAGTAAATCCCGCCGGTAATAATTTGAGATTCACAAACACTTCAAATAATACAGCCGGTAATTCTCTTCCCCCGGAGCCATATTTCGTGTACACCGTTTCTCAATATTTTAACAGTCAAATTAATCCAGGCTATGGATTGCCCCTGGGAGAATATGTCTATTCTTCTTCTTATGATGTGGGCGAAGGATGGACCTCTGTTAATATAAATCCCAATTTTGCGCTCCCTTATTTGTTTGACAGTATTTATATGTATACTGGCGGAGGCGCCCCGGCACCGTCATTCTATTTTTCTACAGCAGGCAATGCCTTAAACACAAGAAATGTCAGGGTAAAATTTTATAATAATATTATTGATGATGAGCCCCTCGATAATTATTCCTACCTGAAAAAAACTGTATACAATCTTCCATCGGCAGACTTTCCCAGCCCGGATCACCTGTTGGTGTATATTGAGCCCGTTTCTTCCGTATCAACCGACCGGCTTGTCGTAGCGCAGTTTTCATTGACCTATCCAAGGAAATTCAATTTTAATAATCAACCCAATTTTTATTTTGAATTACCGGCAACTGCTACAGGAAATTATTTATTAATTGACAATTTTAATTTTGGCGGCACGAATCCGGTTTTATTAGATTTGACATCCGGTAACAGGTATACAGGAGATATTACTTCCAATCCCGGGAAAGTAGCTTTTGTTTTACCCGCATCTGCTGCGCCTACCAGGCGGTTTGAATTAATAAGTGAGGATGTTTCCAATATAAATTATATTACTGCCCTGACACAGCGGTCTTTTGTTAATTATTCTGTTACCTCCAACCAGGGCGATTATTTGATTATAAGTAACCCCGTTTTGTATAATGATGGCACCGGGGTAAATAATGTAGATCTCTATCGTGCATACAGAAGCTCTGCTGCGGGAGGAGGGTACAACGCAAAGGTGTATGATATCGATCAGATCATCGATCAGTTTGCCTATGGCATAAAAGCACACCCCCTGGCCATAAAAGACTTTATCCAGTTTGCAGCAAATACCTTTACAGTAAAGCCTAAATATGTATTCCTGATTGGTAAAGGAATCGTATACAGCGATTATGTGACGCACCCTGCTTCGCCGTATGACGATCAACTGGAGCTGGTTCCTACATTTGGAAACCCGGCATCAGATATTCTTCTTTCCTCACCTTATGGCAGCACAGTGCCGAGTATTCCGATTGGACGCTTATCAGTAGTATCGGGCGCTGAAATAGGAAACTATCTTCAAAAAATTAAGGAGTATGAAGCGGCAGAAGCCTCTACTGTGCAAACCGAAGCCAATAAATTATGGACAAAAACAGTGGTACATGTAGTGGGTGGAAAGGATAGCTCGGAGAGTGAGCTTTTTACTTTTTATATGGATCAATATAAAAATATTATAGTTGACACCTTATATGGCGCCCATACAGAAACCTTTGCCAAATCGACCAATTCCGCAGTACAATTAATATCGGGCGAGCGCATACAGGAATTGTTTGATAACGGGATCAGTATTCTCTCCTACTTTGGCCACTCTTCTGCAACCACGTTGGAATTCAACCTGAGCGATCCTTCCAGCTATCACAACCAGGGCAAGTATCCGTTTTTTAATGTCAGCGGCTGTATCGCCGGCAACAACTATATATACGATTCAACCAGGATTACGTCCAACAACCTGTCTATATCCGAAAAATTTGTACTGGCAAATGAGGGTGGAAGCATCGGCTTTTTTGCAAGCTCTCACCTCGGGGTACCCCCCTACCTGTATGCCTATAACGTAGAGTTGTATAATCAGCTGGGCGTTACTAACTATGGGAACACAATAGGTAATGATATCCGGAATGTTATTTCAAACCTGGGAGGCGCAAATCCATCTTTGGACTTTCTTACCAGGATCAATATGGAAGAACTGAATCTGAATGGCGATCCTGCGCTGACAATAAATCCCCACGCTAAGCCCGACTACGTTATAGAAGACCCGGACGTGGTAGTAAACCCTGCATTCATTTCTGTATCGCAAAGCAGTTTTATATTAAAAGCCACTGCTTACAATATAGGCAAAGCGCTGAATGATTCCATCTATTTCCAGGTAAAAAGAACTTACCCCAATGGTACAACCGATGTAATTTATCGCGGCAGAATACCGGGTATCCGTTATTCGGACTCTATTAATATAACAATTCCGATCGTTGCTACAAGAGACAAAGGATTGAACAAATTATATGTAACCATAGATGCAGATAACGAGGTAGATGAGCTATCAGAAAATAACAATACTATTGAAAAGGATGTCTATATATACGAAGATGAAGCAACACCTTCTTACCCGGCAGATTTCGCAATAGTAAATGTGGCCAATCAGAAACTATATGCATCTACTGCTAATCCAATAAGTACGACCAAAGACTATGTTATGGAGATTGATACAACAATGTTGTTTAATTCGCCATTGAAGGTCAGCAGAAATGTAAATGCCTCGGGAGGAATACTGGAATTTGACCCGGGTATCAGTTATAGCGATAGCACGGTATATTACTGGCGCGTTGCGCTTATACCTGTGTCAGGCAATGCGGCGGACTATCATTGGAACAATTCTTCATTCGTTTATCTTGCCAATAGTTCGCCGGGATCAAATCAATCCCATTACTTCCAGCACTTATACTCCGATACACTTAACATCCATCTGGACAGTACCAGTCGCCTATGGCAATATAATTCTGTTACAAACGTGATCCATGATGAAGATGGCGTGTTCCCGACTGCGGCAAGTCTCGGTTCGGATTTTACATTGGATATAAATGGAGCAATCGTAGCCCAGAGTGTTTGCGGCATCTCAGGAATTATTTTCTCCGTATTGGATCCTGTAAGCCTCAAGCCCTGGCTAAATGTAGTAGGCCCTACGGGATTATACGGAAGCCAGCAGGTATGCGGGTATGACAGGCTTGCCAATTTCCAGTTTAATATATTGAGCCAGGCGTCAAGAGATAGTGCAGCGAAATTCCTTGATATGATTCCGGATAATTACATTGTTATCGCAAGAAATATTTCCGGCACCAGCCCGTCAAGTAATACCTATGCTGCCGACTGGCTGGCCGATTCTACAGCATTCGGGGTGGGCAATACATTGTATGATAAATTAAGGTCACAGGGATTTGTGCTGATCGATTCTTTCTACAGGCCCCGATCATTTATTTTCATGTATCAAAAGAATAATCCCAACTTCGTTCCCGATTTCGTTTTCTCAAACGGGATATATGACAAAATAGAGCTCTCTCATCAATTCCTGAATCCCGATACATTAGGTTATATCACTTCGCCCAAATTCGGGCCGGCTACGGCATGGAAGCAAATGCACTGGAGAGGATCGGCCCTTGAACCCAATTCACCGGATAATCCCACTGTACAAATTATCGGTATAGACAGCTCAGGAAATGCAACTACTTTGTATAACGTGGATAAAACAATGCAGGATGTGGACATATCGTCCGTGAACGCATCACAGTATCCCTATATTCAACTTAAGATGCGCAATGCCGATAGCGTCAAGCTGACGCCATACCAGCTTTCTTATTGGAGATTAAATTATACAACGCCACCGGAAGGCGCTTTGGAGCCTAATATATTCTATTCGTCAAAAGATACGCTTGAGCAGGGAGAGCCCTTACACTTCGGCATTGCATTTAAAAATATCAGCCCGCAGGCTTTTGACAGCATGAAGGTGAAGCTGGAAGTGATCGACAATAATAATGTCACTCATATACTTCCTGTTCCGAGGCAAAAGCCTCTGGTGAGCGGAGATACCATTGCATTGCGATACGACATTGATACAAAAAATTATCCGGGCAACAATACACTGTATGTTGATTTTAACCCGGATAACGATCAGCCGGAACAGTATTTGTTTAACAACTTCCTGTACACCAGCTTTTATGTGGTTCCTGATAAATTTAATCCCTTACTGGACGTAACTTTTGACGGAGTTCATATTCTTAACCGGGATATTGTTTCTGCAAAGCCTCATATCACTGTGAAGCTTACAGACGAGAACAAATATCTCAGCCTGAGCGATACATCGCTGATGAAAGTTCAGGTGCAGTTTCCGGATGGCTCGTTGAAAACTTATAGTTTTGACAACGACACGCTCAAATTTACCCCTGCCACCGACGGATCAGGAAACAATACGGCTACCATAGATTTCACGCCTTCTTTTGCAGGTAATGATGGAGATTATGTATTGATAATTTCGGGAAAGGACGTTGCCGGCAATACCGCCGGTAATCTCAATTACCAGGTAGATTTCAGGATTATCAGCAAACCGATGATCTCTAATTTGCTGAACTACCCGAATCCGTTTACAACCTCTACGGCGTTTGTGTTCACTGTTACCGGTACCGATGTTCCGCAAAATATACGAATCGAGATTTTGACGATTACCGGAAAAATAGTGAGAGAAATTACCAAAGATGAATTAGGGCCTCTTCATATCGGAAGAAATATAACCGAGTTTAAATGGGATGGTACAGATATGTACGGACAAAAAGTTGCGAACGGCGTTTACCTGTACCGGGTGCTCACGAATCTGAATGGTAAATCGCTCGATAAGTTTACTGATACGGGCGATAATACCGATCAGTATTTTACCAAAGGATATGGTAAAATGTATCTTATGCGATGAGGATCACTTCAAATTATGTAAGGCTGCATCCACGTGCAGCCTTTTTTCATTAAGATATTTTATAAAGCTCATTGCATCATTTTAAAAACTCTTAAAAGCAGTTTTTGGCTACTCTTAGCTAATTTTATGTTTTTGCATACATATAGAATTTGAACAAACGGACGTATTATATGAAGACTGAAATATACGATGTGATTATAATTGGCGGTGGCCCTATCGGTCTCGCCTGCGGACTGGAAGCAAGGAAAGCCGGTCTTTCCTATTGCATTTTAGAAAAAGGGGTGCTGGTAAACTCGCTGTATAATTACCCGATGAATATGACTTTTTTCAGTACGAGCGAAAGATTAGAGATTGGCGGCATCCCTTTTGTAAGTAATAATGCAAAGCCTACCAGAAATGAAGCGCTGGAATATTATCGTCGTGTAGCTACATCCGCCAGGCTTAATATTCATTTATTTGAAAAGGTGATTTCGGTAAAAAAGAAGGAAGGGAAATTTTTAGTGGAGACTCCAAAAGCCGGTTATTATTGCGATAATATAATTATCGCAACGGGTTTTTATGATATTCCCTATTTGTTAAATGTAAAGGGGGAAGCCCTGGACAAAGTAAAACATTATTACAATGATCCGCACTTCTATGCCTTTCAGAAAGTATTGGTGGTGGGCGCTGCCAACTCTGCTGTAGACGCAGCCCTGGAAACATGGAGAAAGGGGGCGATCGTTACCATGGTGATCCGGGGCGATAAAATAAGCGATCGCGTTAAGTATTGGGTAAAGCCGGATATTGAAAACCGTATTGCCGAAGGCTCTATCAAAGCTTATTTTAATTCGACCATTGCAGAAATACGGGAACATGAAGCGGACATCAAAACTCCCGGGGGGATAGTAACTGTGGAAAATGACTGGGTGCTTGCGATGACCGGTTATCAGCCTAATCTGAAATTTTTGCAGGAATTGGGTATCACACTTTCTGAGGATGAGGTCAGCAAGCCCACCTATAGTGACGAAAACTATGAATCAAATGTCGACGGAATTTATCTTGCCGGGGTAATCTGCGGAGGAATGAATACACATCGCCTGTTTATTGAAAACTCGAGAGAACATGCGGAAAAAATAATTTTTGATATTGTAAAGAAAAAGAAAACAAAAGAAGTTTCTGCCGTTTAATTTAAAGACTTCTTTTCTTTCTCAATTATCCTGTTAAATTTTTTCTCGTTAAAATAATAAGTAAAATGAGTGGAGAGAAATCCAATTATCAATGCGAGAATGATTAAAATAACAATAAACATTTTACCTCCGGAATCCCATAAATTGGTAAGCAGTTTTGTAAGAAAAAATAGCACGAGGAATGAAACAACCGACCAGCCCAAAGTAAATATTAAATAATAATTTGCCTTAGTGCCGCTTCTTTGTTCCCTCCAGTGTTCAATAAATCTTTGTTCAGATCGGGTTATCATTATAGTAGTCCTGTTTCAAATTCACCTTTCATATAAAATACGCAATTGCCACCCATCATTACCCTGTCGCCCCTTTGCTCGCAATAAATAGCGCCTCCGCGTTTGGAAAGCTGCAAGGCTTTCATCGTTTTTTTATGAAGCCTTTCGCTCCAAAAGGGAATGAGCTGCGAATGGGCCGACCCCGTAACCGGATCTTCGTCTACGCCGGCCGTGGGTGCAAAAAATCGTGAGACAAAATCTGTATTCCTGCCGGCTGCAGTGATAATTATTTTATACCCGGTGCTTTTTATTAATGCAAAGTCGGGTTTGCAATTTTGTACGGCATTTTCATCAGCCAGCTCAATCAGTAAATCGCGATGCTTGTAAACGCCTTTGATATCCACGCCTCCCAATGCTTCAGACAAAGTGAAAATATCTTCATTAAAGGCTTCGGGTTTCCACGAAGGAAAGTCCATTTCGATCAGGTCATTATTCTTTTTAACTTTTAAAATACCGCTCTGCGAACTAAACCTGATTTCATCCTGCGGAAAATCAAGGTAATTAAAAATTATAAATGCCGATGCCAGTGTAGCATGACCGCATAAATTAATTTCAAGCTCCGGTGTAAACCACCTGATTTCAAAATCGTAGCCTGTATTTTTTGCGGAGCAGATAAAAGCAGTTTCCGAAAGATTATTTTCTAATGCAAGCTGTTGCATCAGCTTTTCATCCATCCATTTTTCAAGCGGTACGATTGCCGCAGGATTACCGCCAAATAATTTATCCGTAAATGCGTCGACCTGGTAAAGTATCATGCCTGGTTTAAATTTCGTTTACGTGTAGCCGTTATATTTTTATTCGCTCATCATTTGCCTGGCTACTCTTAGAATATCTTCGGTATTGGGCTTGCTGAAGTAATCGCCGTCGCTGCCGTACGACGGGCGGTGTGCTTTCGCGGTGATGGTACGCGGTGCGGCGTCGAGCCAGCGATAGCCATTTTGCTCTTCCATTACTTTATTGAACATATAAGCTGCTGCGCCACCGGGTACATCTTCATCAACAAACATGATCCGGTTTGTTTTTTTGAGCGATGCCAGGATTGAATGATTAAGGTCAAATGGCAGCAGGGTTTGTACATCTATAATTTCACAACTAATTCCGAGCTGCGACAAGGTATTAGTTGCTTCTTCTATTATCCTTAAAGTGGAACCATAAGAAACTATAGTAATATCGGTCCCTTCTTTGACCACTTCAGGCATCCCCAGCGGCACCGTATATTCAAGGAGATTAGATGGCAATTTCTCTTTCAGCCTGTATCCATTCAGGCATTCGATCATTATCGCCGGATCGTTGCTTTGCAACAAAGTATTGTACATCCCCGCAGCCTGTACCATATTCCTGGGTACACATACATACATGCCGCGGAGGGAGTTGATGATCATACCCATTGGAGAACCGCTATGCCATATGCCTTCCAGCCGGTGACCCCGGGTACGGATAATTAGCGGAACGCTTTGCTGCCCGGCAGTTCTGAAATGAGTCGTCGCTACATCGTCACTTAAAGGTTGCAGGCCGTACAACAAATAATCGAGATATTGAATTTCTGCAATCGGTCTTAGCCCGCGCAGGGCCAGTCCTATCCCCTGTCCAACAATAGTGAGTTCCCGAATGCCCGTATCAAAAATTCTGTTTTCCCCATACTTTGCCTGTAAGCCGGTAAACCCCTGGTTTACATCGCCGATATGCCCGAGATCTTCACCAAAAGCAATCATTTTTTTATTTGTTGCGAATAATTGGTCAAAATACCGGTTCAAAACTTCAAAGCCATTTAACAATTTTGAATTTTCATCATAAGCCGCCTTCACTTCGGCCACCTTCAATGCTGATTTAGGGCCTTCGTTATAAAGATGCGTATTATACAACCGTTGGTTTTCCGCAACAAAATCATCATAATACTTTTGAATTTCAGCATTGGGCACTTTGGAAAAATTAATTGCGGCTGATAATGCTTTCATTACATCACGCCGCAAAGGCTCGTGATTGGCAGAAAGCTCCTCCATAATTTTTTGACAGATTTCTTTATTCGCTTCATCGTGCTCAAGTAGCGCTATTACCTCCTCTACGTATTTTTTGAGAGGAGCTAAATATTTTTCCCAGGCTTGTTGCTTGCTTTGTTTTACAAATGCTACGGCGCTCTCTTCTATATCTCTTAATTCATCATCGGTGGCAAGCGCATTTTCCAGCATCCACTCACGCATTTGTTTCCGGCATTCCCACTGCATTTCCCATGCAAGCCTTTCCGGTGTTTTATAACGTTCCTGGCTACCCGAAGTGGAATGCCCCTGTGGTTGCGTTATTTCTTCTACATGAAATAATGCCGGTACATGGGTGTCCCTGATATTCTGTATCGCAGTTTCTAAAGTTTCGCACATGCCGGCATAATCCCAGCCCTTTAAATTGTAAATATTAATTCCATTGCTTCCTTCCGTTTTTTGCAGTCCTGCCAGCGCTTTTGAAATAGAGGATTTAGTGGTTTGATATTCACTGGGCACGGATATGCCATACCCATCATCCCAAACGAAGACAGCCAGCGGAACCTGCAATACGCCGGCGGCATTCATAGTCTCCCAAAAATGTCCTTCTGAAGTAGACGCGTCTCCAATGGTACAGAAACAAATTTCGTTACCATTGTTGCTCAGGCCAGTCATTTTATTCAGATCTTTTTCGTTCCTGAAAAGCTTTGATGCGAGTGCCAGCCCCAGGGCACGGGGCATCTGCCCAGCAGTGGGCGCTATGTCAGAAGTAACATTTTTCAGTTGCGATAAAGGCAGCCAGTTACCATCAGCATCGGTAAAGGGGGTGGCAAAATGAGAGCTCATTTGCCTGCCCCCGCTGAAAGGTTCATTTTTAATATCAGTATCGGCATACAATTGAGAAAAAAGTTGTTCTATAGTAGCCAGTCCCGTGGCAAACATAAACGTCTGGTCGCGGTAGTAGCCTGCCCTGAAATCTCCTTTCCTGAAAAATTTGGCCATCGCCACCTGTGCCACTTCCTTGCCACCGCCAAAAATGCCAAATTTGGCTTTCCCTGTCAGTACTTCCTTCCTGCCCAGGATACTGGCTTCCCGGCTTTCGCATACAATGCGATAATCTTTTAACACCTCTTCCCTAAACTTTTCGAAGGATAAATTTTGAAGCGCCGCATTATCAGAAGTATAATTCATATCCATACCAGCAAAAGTATTAATTATGACCGAGGATTGTTAAAAATGCAGCAAGGTGTTCACAATTTGCAACCTTCTCCTGCGTTTTATTATCTTTGAGAGCACAATTACTAAAATAGTGAAAAATACATTTACTTTAATCTGCGTCCTTGCACTTGCTTTTTCGGTCTCAGCTCAAACAAATACTCCGAAAAACACTTCGCCGGCGGGTACAGGCAAAGAGGCTTTGGACTTTAAAGAAACTGTATACGATTTCGGCAAAATACCCCAGGGTAAGCCCGTAACCCATGATTTTGAATTCACCAATACAGGCGATTCCGCCTTTGCCCTTGATAATGTTCAGGCAAGCTGTGGCTGCACCACTCCGGTTTGGAATAAAGATATCATCGCCCCGGGTGAAACTGCAAAAATAACCGTAGGCTATAATGCTCAAAATGACGGACAATTTGTAAAACCCGTAACCATTACCTATATGGGTAATAAAACCAGGCAAATTATTATAAAAGGCGAGGTATGGAAAACTCCTGTTACATCTGCGCCTGAAAATTCTTCAGTAAGCTCCTTAAAAAACGAATAACAAAAACAGTAAAAAAATAAACATGAAAAAATTACTATTAGCTGCCCTCGTATTATGTTCTGCTACATTATTTGCGCAAAAGAAGTCTGATGAATTGGCAAAATTTAATGTGGAAACGTACGACTTTGGTAAAATAAAACAAGGCGTACCGGCCACCGCTACATTTGTTGTGACCAACATCGGCAATGAAGATCTCCTGATCGAGCAAGCCACTCCTTCATGCGGATGTACCATTTCTGATTATACCAAAGCGCCGATAGCCCCGGGCAAAACAGGTTACATCCATGCAACTTACAATGCTGCCGGGCTTGGTCATATTGACAAGACGCTCACAGTTAAGTTCAACGGCGCCACAGATGTTAAGTACATTAAGCTCACAGGTGAGGTATTGGATGCTGCAGCCTATGCGAAAGCTGTTTCTGACGGACAGGTGAAAAAAGAAACCAGCGCCAACATATCACCGGCAAAATAAAAATCATCAGCTAAAGCATAATCAAAAAACAATTTCAAATCAGGGCCCCTGCAACTGCAGGGGCTTTTTTATTTTAATGCAGCACAATTTTGTAAATTGTTGTTGTAAAACTTCCAACGCTTATTTCTAACGGTCATGATTACACGAAAAAAATTTATACAAACATCAGGCATCCTGAGCGCCGGGCTGATATTGGGCTCATCTAAAGCATTTGCTTTTGCTTCGCCGTCTTTTGAAAGCAAAAGACCCCCGGCCGGAGAAAGGAAATTTACCAGCAAGGCTGTGGAACAGGAAATTGATAAAATGAAATCAATCATTACAGATCCGCAACTGGCATGGCTTTTTGAAAATTGCTTTCCCAATACCTTAGATACCACGGTTGACTTCGGAATGATAAATGGCAGGCCGGACACTTATGTAATCACGGGAGATATTGATGCCATGTGGCTCAGGGACAGCTCAGCGCAAGTGTGGCCCTATCTGCAGCTGGTAAAAAATGATGAACAGTTAAGGCAACTGATTCATGGCGTTATTAACCGTCAGGTGATGTGTATTCATCTTGACCGGTATGCGAATGCTTTTTATAAAGATGAAAGCAAAATAAGCGAATGGAAAAGCGACCTGACAGAAATGAGGCCCGGTGTGCACGAGCGGAAATGGGAGGTAGATTCGTTATGTTACCCGATACGCCTGGCGTATCAATACTGGAAGCTTACCGGCGATATCACACCTTTTGATTCTGCGTGGGAAGAGTCGATCAGTCTGATATTAAAAACATTTAAAGAGCAGCAAAGAAAACACGGGCAGGGGCCATATACTTTTCAACGAACCACAGCATGGGCAACAGACGGCGTACCGTTGGGCGGATACGGTTACCCGGTAAAACCGGTCGGGCTCATTTGCTCCATGTTCAGGCCCAGCGATGATGCCACTATATTTCCCTTTCTGGTTCCATCGAATTTCTTTGCGGTAGTCAGTCTGCGACAGGCAGCCGGGATGGTTAATAAAATTTCGCACAATGCAAGTCTCGCCAGTGAATGCAACAGCCTGGCCGATGAAGTAGAACAGGCATTGCAGCAATATGCTGTCATTCCGGATAAAACATCAGGCAAAATATATGCTTACGAAGTGAATGGTTTTGGCAGCTTCAACCTGATGGATGATGCCAATGTACCAAGTTTGCTGTCGTTGCCCTATTTAAATGCAGTAGACAATCACGATCTAACGTACAGGGCTACACGAAAATTTGTTTTATCCGGGGACAATCCTTTTTTCTTTAAAGGAGCAGCAGGTGAAGGAATCGGCGGCCCTCACGCCGGCATGGACATGATCTGGCCGCTCAGCATTATCATGCGGGGATTGACAAGCACAGATAAAGCAGAAATCCGCAACTGTATTCAGATGCTGGTTAACTCCAATGCAGGTACCGGATTTATGCATGAGTCATTTAATAAAGATGACGCAACAAAATTTACAAGAAAATGGTTTGCATGGGCCAATACACTTTTTGGAGAGTTTATTATAAAAGCAGCAAATACCTATCCTGAAATATTGAAGAGCAAATTCAGTTAAATATTATATCGTTTTTATTTCCGCTATGAGGTCCTGCAAAACCTTCTTTGCATCGCCGAAAAGCATTGATGTTTTTGGCTGGTAAAAGAGGGCATTTTCAATACCGGCGTAGCCCGGCTTCATGGTTCGCTTGTTTACGATTACTGTTTTAGCCAACTCCACTTCCAGTATGGGCATACCATATATGGGGGATGAGGGGTCATTTTTGGCGGCGGGATTTACCACATCATTAGCTCCCAAAACCAATACTACATCCGTGGTCTTAAATTCTTCATTCGCTTCGTCCATTTCGAGTAGTTTATCATAGCTCACGTCAGCTTCTGCAAGCAATACATTCATATGCCCGGGCATTCGGCCTGCAACGGGATGAATTGCATATTTTACTTCTACGCCTTTTTCTTCAAGCGCTTTCTCCAGTTCATGACAAGTATGTTGCGCCTGCGCCACTGCCAATCCGTAGCCCGGTACGATCATTATTTTTTTTGAATAGGCCATTACCATAGCGGCATCACTCAGGGAAATTTCTTTATAAGTGCCTTGTGCCCCGGATGGCCCGTGTGCGTGTTCAGTAGCTCCAAAAGACCCAATCAGAACATTCATCAAGCTCCGGTTCATAGCACGACACATCAGTATAGTGAGTAATGTACCTGCAGCGCCCACCAGGATACCGCCTGTTAACATCGCTTTGTTATCGTACAAAAAACCTCCGCATGCCGCTGCAACACCGGTGAAAGAGTTCAGTAAGGATATTACAACGGGCATATCAGCGCCGCCAATCGGAAGAACAAATAATACACCATACAGGAGCGAGGCAAATAATACGAGGTAGAATAAATAAAAATTACTTCCGTTGATATTGTATAATAAATAACCGGCAGTAACTAATATTAAGGCCAGCAGTACAATATTCGTTAAATGCTGTCCTTTAAATGCAAAGTCTTTTATTCTGCCATTTAATTTTCCCCAGGCAATCATACTGCCTGCAAAGGATGTTGACCCAATAATCAAACCAAGCAGAATCACCAGGAACTTACCCTGGCCGCCTGCCGTGAGGTAACTAATATCTTGCCCTTGTGCTGAGGTTAAAGCCATATCCCTGAACTCACTGACAGAGATCAGGGCGGCGCATGCGCCGCCCATACCATTGAAAAAGCTTACCAGTTCAGGCATCGCAGTCATCCTGACTTTCTTGGCAATCGTGGCGCCGATGATGACTCCTATAACAATAGCTGAAAATATCCAGGGATAATTGCCTAATCTTTTCCCGTCATTTTCATATAAAAAAATGGTAGCTACAATAGCTATCGTCATTCCGCAGGCCGCTATTAAATTTCCTTTTCTGGCCGTTGCAGGCGCAGATAACATTTTTAATCCAATAATAAAAGTAACAGAAGCAATGAGATAACTGATAGATAAAATGCCTGACATTAAGGTTGATTGGTTTACTTGTTAATTGGTCAATTAGTTGATTTGTTATTAGAATTTACCAGAATGATAAATTCATTTCATACCATTCGCGATCAGGATCAGCAGCGCTATCATTTCTTTTTCTTAAACATTTCCAGCATGCGATCGGTTACTACAAACCCGCCTACCACATTCAACGTTCCCAGTACTACCGCTATGAATCCGAGAATTAAAGCTATATAGTTGCTGCTATCCGCTTTCCCCATTACAATGATGGCGCCAATAATTACCACACCATGAATTGCATTGGCACCACTCATCAATGGGGTGTGCAATACACTCGGTACGCGGCCAATTACTTCAATACCTAAAAATATCATCAGTATTACGATGTAGAGGTATTGGATATTTGCCTGGAAAAAATGAATAATAGAGTCCATTTATTGTTGAATTGTTTTATTGTTGAATTGTTAACTTTTATCCTGATTGCACTACCCAATGCAAGATTCTGTCAGCCATTGTATTTAATTACTGCTTTTGCAAAAAAATCATTTAACCATTTGAACCATTGAGCAGTTCAGCCCACCAATCCCTTCACCCTTTCATTTACAATTTCACCATTATGTACCACGCACGTCCCTTTTACGAGTTCATCATCAAAATTTAAATTCAGCTTTCCTTCTTTGTCAATGATCAGCTGTAAAAAATTAATGATGTTTTTCCCATACATTTTACTTGCATCGTAAGGCATGGATGCAGGCAGCATAGAATTGCCGACAATGCTCACGCCCTTATATTTTACAGTTTCATTATTTTTTGTGACAGCAGTATTACCACCGGTGGCAGCAGCAAGATCAATCACAACAGAACCATTCTTCATGGAAGCAAGCATTTCTTCTGTAACCAGCACCGGGGCCTTTTTACCGGGAATTTGTGCCGTGGTAATTAGGATATCAGACTTGGCCACGCTTTCAGCAATCTTACTTTTTTGTCTTTGCAGAAATTCTTCAGATTGTTCCACCGCATATCCTCCGGCTTTGCTTGCATCTGCGGCGCCTTCCACTTCAATGAACCTGGCGCCAAGGCTCATCACTTCTTCCTTTACTGCAGGCCGTGTATCAAATACTTCCACCACCGCTCCCAATCTTCTTGCTGTTGCGATTGCCTGCAGCCCGGCGACGCCCGCACCCAATATCAATACTTTAGCAGGCGGGATGCTTCCTGCAGCAGTCATAAACATGGGAAAATATCTGGGAAATAAATTCGCTGCAACCAATACTGCCTTGTAGCCTGCAATATTCGCCTGGCTGCTTAATACATCCATGCTTTGGGCACGCGTGGTTCTCGGAATCATGTCGATGCTGAAAATGGTTATATTATTTTCAGCAAAATTTTTCATCGCCTGGTAATTATATAGCGGAGAATAATTTCCTAAAAAAATTTTTGAATCAAAACTTTTTCCAGCATTTATATCCGGGAGATTTATTGATAAAAGAATACCGGCTTTGTTTATTAATTCATCTTTTGAAACGACTGAAGCACCGGCTTCTATATATTTTTCATCCGTTGCAAATGCATTTTCACCTGCATGAGTCTCTATTGCCACATCAACGTTCATTTTTTTAAAGGCCGGTAAATGTTCAGGTAAAATGGATACTCTGGTTTCAGGGGAGGATTCTTTAAAAACTCCTATCGTCATAATGATAAATATAGTTCTAAGGTATTTAAAATTTAAAACCTTATTGAAAAATGTTGCTTTACTTTAAAGTCTTTATTAAAAAAGACCAATCCTATGAAGAAAAGATCTATTGTTAAAGTAACTTCACTGCTTTCCTGTATCCATCTCCAGGCTTCTTCCATATCCGCGCTCCAGTGAATATCATCAAAGATAAATACAGAATTATTTCCCGATCTTTTTAAAAGGATATCGAAATATCGCAAAGTGGGCTCCTTTCTGTGGTTGCCATCGATAAAAGCGAGGTCAATGCTGCTGATATCTGATAAGACCGGCTCAAGCGTTTCATCAAAATTGCCTTCGGTTTGGGTGATATTTTTTAGTTGCAATGAATCAAAATTTTGCTTTGCAACAGCAGCAATTTCTTTGGAGCCCTCCAATGTATAAACCTGTGCCTCTTCATTGGCATTTGCCAGGTAGGATGTAGTTATCCCCAGAGAAGTTCCCAATTCAATAATATTTTTTGACTGGTAATATTTTGCAATGCGGAAAAGAAGCCGGGCAAATTTTTTATTTTTCAGGGATGACCTGGCAATATCTTTTATTTTCCTTTCTTCAGATAAAAGTGCAGAGGAGCCGGCGCCAAGATCTTCAACGCTGATCAGTGTACCGTTATTCAGCAGATCATTCCGAAGCGATTCGATTTTATTATAACAGTCGTAATGCTTCCTGTCATTTAAAATTTTTGTTACAAACTCAAATACAAAAGGAGAGTGTATTCCATGGCCTTTGCCATTTTGGGCAGTGATAAAATATTTACAATATTTCTGTGCAAGCTGAAACGAAGAATACATCATGAATCAGGAAGGTATGGTTAGTTTGTCCCATACCTCAAATGTGAAGGGGTAATTATTTTTTTCATCTGCAGGAAAGGAACGCTCGCTGGTAAGCTTCCAATTTGCAGCATCTATTTCCGGGTAAAAGGTATCGCCTTCCACATGGGCGTGTACGCGTGTACGATAGATGCGGTCAACCATACCGATTGTTTGTTTAAAAATTTCTCCGCCGCCGATAATGAAAATTTCTTTCGCATCACTTTCTTTGGCTTTTGCTATCGCATCCTCTATCGATTTTACAACAGCTACCTTATCTCTCTGCCAATCCGGTTGGTTAGTAATCACAATATTAATTCTCCCTGCCAGCTCCACATCCATCGATTCATAGGTTTTTCTCCCCATGATTACCGGTAAGCCCCATGTTTTATTTTTGAAATAGGCAAAATCTGTTGCCAGCTTCCACGGTAACCCATTGCGGGAGCCAATTACATTATTTTCCGAAACTGCAACGATGTGACAAAGCATGATTTATTGATGAATGGTTGAATTGTTAAATGGTTAATAGCTTTAAACGGCCACCGGTGCCTTAATAGCAGGATGACATTGATAGTTGATCAATTCAAAATCTTCATATTTAAAATCGAAAATATTTTTTACCGCAGCATTGATTTCCATTTTCGGGAGCGGAAAAGGAGTTCTTGTCAATTGCAGTTCTGCCTGCTCAAAATGATTATTGTATAAATGCACATCTCCAAACGAATGAACAAACTCGCCCGGCTCCATATCGCATACCTGCGCCATCATCATGGTAAGCAAAGCATAGGAAGCGATATTAAAAGGAACGCCTAAAAAGACATCAGCGCTTCGTTGGTATAGCTGGCAGGAGAGCACGCGCTTTTCTCCCCCTTTGGGGGAGTCAGAGGGGGCTGTATAAAACTGAAACATACAATGACAAGGCATCAGTTTCATATCGGGCAAATCGGCTACGTTCCATGCGCTCACAATCATTCTCCGGCTGTCAGGATTTGTTTTTAACTGGCGGATAACATCGCTGATCTGGTCAATGGTTTTTCCATCAGCGCCTTGCCAGCTACGCCATTGCTTGCCATACACCGGGCCAAGATTACCATTTTCATCTGCCCATTCGTCCCAGATGCTTACGCCATGTTCTTTCAGGTATTTAATGTTGGTATCGCCCTGTAAGAACCAGAGCAATTCGTAAATGATGCTTTTTAAATGCAGTTTCTTTGTAGTTACCAAAGGAAACCCATCCCGGAGATGGAAACGCATCTGATAGCCGAATAAACTTCGTGTACCCGTTCCCGTACGGTCGCCTTTGCCGGCGCCTTCATTGATTATTTTTTGTAAAAGCTGCAGGTATTGTTCCATTGGTGCAAGTTACGTCTTGACCGGGATTTTCGGAATGAGAGGTTGAATGGGAGTTGGTTGATAAGTTTTGGGAGTTGGTTTACTGGTTTATTAGTTGATTGGTTAATTGGGTTAGAAGTTTAGCGGGTATGTGTGTTCTGATGAGGAAGGGTACATAGCTGACGGGCTACGGATGGAAGCGTAAAGCCCACAGCTGAGGATTTGCGGGTGGGGTTTTGCGGCGAGGACTTGAAGCGAACAGCCGGTACTGTAACTGATTAGCGAACGGTGGCTGACAGCCCATAATTTATCAAAACCCGGAACTGTGTTATCTTTGCAGGTCAATTTAAAATATGAGCAGGAAAGGAAAGGTATTGATGGCGATGAGCGGCGGTATTGATAGTACCATAGCGGCATTGATGCTTCACAACGAGGGTTATGAAGTAGTAGGTATTACCATGAAAACCTGGGATTATGCAACGAGTGTTGGTACCAGCCATAAAGAAACCGGATGTTGCAACCTCGATAGCTTTAATGATGCCCGTGCGGCAGCGGTGCAGCATGGTTTTCCTCATTTTATTCTGGATATACGGGATGAGTTTGGCGATGCCGTGATTGAAAATTTTGTGGAAGAATATCTTGCCGGGCGCACACCCAACCCCTGCGTAATGTGTAATACTCATATCAAATGGAGGGCCTTGCTCAAAAGAGCCAATGCCATGGGATGCGATTATATTGCTACCGGCCATTATGCGCAGGTGCTGCAGCATGATAACGGGCGATATTTTATCAGGAAAGGAATTGATGAAACAAAAGACCAGAGTTATGTGCTCTGGGGGCTGCAGCAGGATTTGCTGAGCCGTACTTTGTTTCCATTGGGCACGTATCGTAAAACTGAAATCAGGCAAATGGCCAATGACTTTGGCTATCCGGATCTGGCGAAAAAAAGCGAAAGCTATGAAATCTGTTTTGTGCCGGATAATGATTATCGCGGATTCCTAAAAAGAAAAGTAGAAGGCCTGGAAGAAAAAGTATCCGGGGGTCTTTTTGCAGATAAAACAGGAAAAATCTTAGGCCCCCATAAAGGATATCCTTTTTATACTGTGGGTCAAAGAAAGGGCCTTGATATTGCTCTTGGAAAGCCGGCTTATGTGACGCAAATAATTCCGGAAACAAATACTGTAATTTTAGGCGATGAAGAAGACCTGAAACGCAGCGAGATGAATGTAGCCGGAATTAACTGGATAAAGTATGATGGCATTTCGGAGGGGATGGAAGCCCTTACCAAAATCAGGTATAAGGATAAAGGTGCGCTTTCCAACTTATTTTCATACGAAAAGGGGGTGAAAGTGCGTTTTTATGGAGACGTAAAAGGTATTGCTCCCGGGCAGAGCGCTGTTTTTTATGAAGGTGGTGACCTGATTGGCGGCGGTATTATTCAGCGGAATTGACATAAAAATTTTACACAGGGCTTTCATTGACTTTTATACTCTTGTTTATAAAAGTCTCAATCATACTTTATGATAAAATATGTAACAGGATTGGTGATTGCATCACTCTTTTTTGTTTCGTGCGCCAAAGAAACTCAAACGTACTCCACGGAAAATATCAATGATTATTTACCGCTGACGATAGGTAAATACATTACCTATCAGCTCGACTCAACCTTGTTTATCAACTTCGGCACAAAGGATACTGTAGTGAGCTACCAGGCGAAGGATGTCGTAGATGCACAGATCACGGATAACCTTGGCCGCCCTGCGTATCGCATTATCCGGTACATCCGGCAGGATACTTCGCAGGCATGGCAACCCAATAATACTTTTGAAGTAGTGCCTGCCGGTAATTCAATAGAGTATATCGAAAATAACCTTCGTTTCCTGAAGCTGGAAATGCCCGTCAGGCAGGATTTTTCATGGAAAGGAAATTCATACATTGACACCTATTCTGTTAATTCAGACGTGACCTATCTCGATGACTGGGATTACATTTACGATAGCCTGGATGTTCCGCTTACCATCAATAATATCAGCATCGACAGTACTATTAAAGTAGAGGAAAGGGATGATTCTGTTGGTGACCCGAATGACCCCACGACCGTCTATGCAGAAAAAACTTTTTCGGAAGAAAAATATGGCAAGGGCATCGGGTTGATCTATCGTGATTTTTTGCATTGGGAATACCAGAATTGCGGCGGCTGCCCGGACCAGGGGTATACCGGCTATGGAATAAGATTAAGTATTATTGATCATAATTAGCGACGACCTGTTTGGATAAGCATCCAAACTCATATGGATACCCTTTATGAAAAACTTTTTTCTCCTGCTTTTCGCTTCAATTGTTTTCAACTTATCTGCACATGCACAATATAAAAAGTATGTTATCCAATTCAAGGATAAAACGGGAACGCCTTATACCACGGCTAACCCTTCGGCATATCTCTCGCAAAGGGCCATTGCAAGAAGACAAAAACAAAACATACCCATTGATTCAACAGATCTTCCGGTAAATCCTGCCTATATTGACAGCGTAAGACTTGCAGGAGATGTTACTATATTAAATGAATCAAAATGGCTGAATCAGATTGGCATTGCCACAACTGATTCGGCAGCCCTGGCAAAAATAAATTCCTTCCCGTTTGTAATAGTTTCGCAGCCCGTCCAGGAGCCGGTGAGATTGCAGCAGGTGGTGAATAACAAGCTTAATGAGCAACTTGACTCAGCAGCTTCCATGACCGGAGCCACCGGCATAAATGATTATTACAATTATGAAAATTCTTACGCGCAAATACACCTGCATGAAGGTGAGTATTTACATAATCTCGGGTTTCATGGTGAAGGAATGTCGATAGCGTTGCTGGATGCAGGATTTTATCATTATCAGAACTTATCTGCATTTGACAGCCTGCGCAATGATAATCGTGTGATGGAAACTTATAATTATGTAAGAAATGATACCAGCGTAAATCTGGATCATCCTCATGGCATGGAATGCTTGTCGATAATGGCGAGCAATGTGCCCGGGCAAATGGTGGGTACGTGCCCGAAAGCAAATTATTACTTGTACGTTACAGAAGATGTTACTTCCGAGTCTCCGGCCGAAGAACAAAACTGGGCAGCTGCTGCAGAGCATGCCGACAGTGCCGGCGTGGATGTGATTTCCACTTCTCTTGGGTATACTCAATTTGATAATCCGGCACTCAGTCATACTTATGCTGACATGAATGGTCATACTACGATTGCTGCAAGAGCGGCAGGCATGGCGGCAAAAAAGGGAATGATAGTAGTGATTGCAGCAGGCAACGACGGCAGTGATGCATGGCATTATATCGGCACTCCTGCGGATGCTGATAGTTGCCTGACAGTAGGTGCAGTGGACGTGAATGGAAACGTGGGCAGTTTCAGCAGCTATGGCCCTTCGAGCGATGGCCGTGTAAAACCTGAGGTGGCTTCGGTAGGAGTGGCAACTTATATTTGCTCCACTTCGGGTACATTCATTACCGGTAACGGAACTTCGTTTGCTACACCCAATATGGCGGGTCTGGTTACCTGTTTATGGCAGGCATTCCCGGAATTTTCCAACATGGACATAATCCGGGCGGTTGAAAGAAGCAGCAGTATATATAATTCTCCTGACGATCGTATAGGATATGGTATCCCGGATTTCCGGGTAGCTTATAATGATCTGAGTGAGCAGCGTGCATTGCGCAATATCAACACCATTTTGGGAAATGAAACATTCAGGGTATATCCCAATCCTTTCAGAGATAATTTCACGGTGGCTATTAAGCCGGCCCGTACAGCAACCGGTATTTTTCATTTGTATGATATATCCGGAAGATTATATCTTACAAGGCAGGTTTCGCTTATACAAGGCACACCCCAGTTGGTTCAATTCAATAATATGCAGCCGCTGAAAAGCGGAATTTACATACTCAAATTCAGCGATGGCCAGAGTAAAAAAACAATCAGGCTGGTAATGCAATAAATTATCCTTCTTTTTTCAGAAGAGCCGCAAACAATGTGTCAGCCCGCATCTCATAGCCTTTAAAATATTCCATCGCTATCAATTTCAGATGATGCTGTTCCCGGAAGAGGCAAACGTTTTCTTCATTTTCCTTTTTGAAGACAGAGCAGGTAATGTATAAAAGATATCCTCCGGCAGAAAGATCAGGCAAAACATGGGTGATAATATTCTGTTGAAGCAGTGAATAATCCCGGATTTTATTTTTCCTGAAAAAATATAATTGTTCCGGCGTTCGTGCCCAGGTGCCTGAGCCGGAGCAAGGGACGTCGGCAATAATTAGATCGAATTGTTGATTTATAGCTGCAGGTTTTTTTTCAAGATCAGAAAGAAACAGCCGGTAATTTTTGATGCCAGCTTTTTTAAATCTTTTTTCAAGATTAAAAAGAATTTGTTTTCGTTTATCGCTTACCGTTAGTTCTATATTTTTAAACAGGTCGGAAGCAAGGATAGATTTACCGCCGCTGCCGGCACAGCAATCCCAAATTTTCATTTCACCCGGAAATTGAGATATAACTGCATTCACAAGACCCAGGGTTTGTTGAGAGTTGTAATCCTGTATCACAACCTCTTTATCTGTATCAAGTAGCTGGTCAATTTTTTCAGTATTGGTAAAGGCTAAAGATTCATCATTAATATATTCAAAGAAAATATTTTCCTCTCTTAATGTATGAAGGACCTCGCTTTTATAACCCGGCCTGATCCTTATGAATAATTTGGGCTGACTTAAAAATGAGCGTGCGAAGAGATCTCCTGATATTTGATCGCTAAGCTCTTCCGGAAAAGGGAAAAAATTATCAGCTTTTAATCTGTTGCCCAATAGTCCGGCCTTTTGTTCGAACGGCAATGCAATTGCCTCGTTAAAGTCCGGATGCAGGGATGCCAAGACGTTTGAGGATGTTGTATGGCATAAAAAGAAGGTGATTAAAATTTTTTCTGAAAAAATTATATCTTCTCTGACGGCAAGGCCTGCACGAAAACAGGAATAACATAAAGCGGTAATCACTTTCCGGTCCCGGGAGCCATATTTTTTGTGTAGCGAAAAATATTTTTTTAAAAAGAGATGAAATGGCCCGTTTCCGTCATAGGATTGGACGATCAGTTCAGCAGCGTTCAAATAACTGTGAAAACGTCCCGGATTATTTATGGGTGAAGATGCATTTTCATTCTGCTGCATTTGCATGAGTTTAACGGGAATGCCGTCATTCAAGCTCCAGAAGGGCTTTTACCGGATCCTTGCCAAACAGGAGCTGGGCGGGATTTTCCAGCATTTCCTTCACGCGAACGAGAAAGCTTACCGACTCACGGCCATCGATGATTCTGTGGTCATAGCTAACCGCCACATACATCATGGGCCGGATAACGATCTGGCCTTTTATGGCCACCGGGCGTTCAACAATATTATGCATACCGAGTATAGCGCTTTGGGGAAGGTTGATGATCGGTGTGCTCATCATGGAGCCAAAAATGCCCCCGTTAGTAATAGTAAAGGTTCCTCCCGTCATTTCTTCAATGGTAAGCCTGCTTTCTCTTGCCTTGACAGCAAGATCTACCACTGCCTTTTCTATTTCAGCCATGCTGAGGCTCTCTGCATTTCTTATTACCGGCACTACTAATCCTTTCGGAGATGAAACGGCTATGGATATATCACAGTAGTCATGATAAACTATATTGTCGCCATCAATATTTGCATTTACTGCGGGCCATTCCTGCAGGGCAAAACAACAGGCTTTGGTAAAAAAGCTCATGAAGCCGAGATTCACCTCATGGTGTTTTTTAAAGACTTCTTTGTACTTAGCTCTCAGATCCATAATGGCGCTCATGTCTACTTCATTAAAAGTAGTGAGCATGGCCGTAGTATTTTTGGCTTCTACCAGCCTTCTGCTGATAGTTTTACGTAATACGCTCATTTTTTCCGGGCGGTCTGTACGGCTGAAAAGCTCTTTTCCCGGCGGCCTTCCCGGAGTGGAAAGGGCATCCATTACATCGTGCTTGGTGATTTTTCCGTTAGAGCCGGTGCCCGTGATTTTCTTTACATCCACTTTTTTATCAGCTAAGATAGCCGCGGCGACAGGCGTGGCTTTGATGCCCCCATCCCCTGAAGGGGCGGATGAAACGCTTTTCTGAACTGTTTCTTTCTTTACTTCCTTGGCTTCGGCAACAGGTTCTTTTGCCTTTGTTCCTTTCTTCGGTTGTTCTTCACCGTTAGTAGTTGCCGCGGCAGGTTTTTCGGCAGTGTCATCAATAGTGGAAACTATTTCCCCGATTTTGAGCGTATCATTTTCCTTTGCTATTGTATGGAGGATACCGGCTTTCTCAGCGTTAATCTCAAAAGTTGCCTTTTCGCTTTCCAGTTCCGCAATTACCTCATCCCGGTCTACCCACTCCCCGTCTTTCTTAATCCATTTGGTGAGCGTTACTTCACTGATGCTTTCGCCCACAGAAGGCACTTTTATTTCTACAGACATGTGCTATTTTTAAGAAGTACAAACCTACTATAAAATGATAAAATACAAAGGTAGGTCGTATTACAGAGAAAACGCCGTATTCAATATCTCCTCCTGTTCTTTCGCATGTATCTTGGCGTAGCCGGATGCAGTAGCAGCACTGACCGGCCTGCTGATGATTCCATAGTTTATTGAAGTAAGATTCATACGCAAAAATGACGCAGCGCCCATGTTTAAAGGCTCTTCCTGTATCCAGTACCATATGGCTTTGCTGTATTTCTTATACAGTCCTTCAATTTGTTTCAGCGGCAGCGGATATAATTGTTCCAGCCTGATAAGGGCAACATCATTTTTGTTTTCTTTTTCTTTCTTTTCCAAAAGATCAAAATAAATTTTACCACTGCAGAATAATACTTTAGTAACAGCATCAGGATTAGTAACTGAAGCATCATCCAGCACTTCCTTAAATCCGCCGGAAGTGAATTCCTCAATCCTGCTGTAGCTTTTTGGATGGCGAAGATTGGCTTTCGGCGAAAAATTAATCAGGGGTTTTCTGAAGGGCCATGTTATCTGCCTGCGAAGGCAGTGAAATAAATTAGCCGCAGTGGTAATATTGGTTACTACCATATTCAGCTCTGCGCACATTTGCAAATATCTTTCCATGCGGGCACTGCTGTGCTCCGGCCCTTGTCCTTCGTAGCCATGAGGAAGTAAAAGAACCACCCCATTCATCCTCCTCCATTTTTGTTCAGCACATGAAATGAACTGATCTATGATGGTTTGCGCGCCATTGGCAAAATCACCAAACTGAGCTTCCCAAATCACCAATGTATTCGGGTTGGCCATAGAATAGCCATATTCAAATCCCAGCACGGCATACTCGCTCAACAGTGAATTATAAATTCTGAAATGCCCCTGGTTTTCGGCAATATTGCTTAGCCTGTTGTAAGACGCATCTGTTTTTTCATCGCGCACCACTGCATGCCTGTGACTGAATGTACCGCGGCAGACATCCTGCCCGCTCATTCTGACGTCTTTTTGTTCTGCGATGATGCTGGCGTATGCCAGTAATTCCCCGGTTGCCCAGTCCAGCTTTCCTTCTTCATAATACAATTTTATTTTATCCTGGAGAATCTTTTCTACTTTTTTCAAAGGCTGGAATCCCTCCGGCAATTTCATAATTGCATGAAATAACTTTTCCACTTCAGATTTGGATATAGCCGTTACCGGAGAAGAATCGAAATCTCCCGGAACCGCCTTGCGCAGGCTCTGCCACCATAATTCAGGAAGCTGGTAATGATACGGCAGCGGATTTTGTTTGATTTCGTCTAACCGTTCCTGTAAGTCGCTCCAGTATTTCTTCTCCATTTCCTTTGCGAGCTGTGCGGTAGCATCGTCTCCATGTTCTATCAGCCATTTTACATATACTTCGCGGGGGTTGGGGTGCTTGTCTATCAGCTCGTACAGGTGTGGCTGGGTAAATTTGGGATCATCCCCTTCATTATGGCCATGCTTGCGATAGCACAGCATGTCAACAAAAATATCTGAATTAAATTCCTGCCGGTATTTTGTTGCAATTTCTGCAACTTTTACCACGGCTTCCGCGTCATCCCCATTTACATGAAATACAGGAGCATGAACCAGGGATGCAATAGAGGTACAGTAATCAGAAGTGCGGGCGTCATCAAAATCCGTGGTAAAGCCGATCTGGTTGTTGATAACAAAGTGTAATGTTCCGCCTGTATAATATCCCCGGAGGCCGCTCATTTGCAGCACTTCGTACACGATACCCTGGCCTGCAATGGAAGAGTCGCCATGAATAAGAATGGGTAAAATCTTGTCATAATCGCTGTTGTAAATGACATCGGCCTTGCTTCTTGCGAAGCCTATCACCAAAGGGTCGACAGCTTCCAGGTGAGAAGGGTTGGGTGCAAGTTTCAGGTACACTTTTTTGCCGGCAGGCGTTTCCACTTCACTGCTGTATCCGAGATGATATTTTACATCGCCGCTGCCCATCGTGGTATCGGGTGTGGTGTTTCCTTCAAACTCGCTAAAAATCTGCTCATACGTTTTGCCAAGAATATTGGCGAGCACATTGAGCCGCCCGCGATGCGCCATCCCGATCACTACTTCCTGCACATCATTTTTGGTTGCAGTATCTATAATGGTATCCAGCGCCGCAATGGTGGATTCGCCTCCTTCCAGTGAAAATCTTTTTTGCCCTATATACTTTGTGTGTAAAAATTTTTCAAACATTACGCCTTCATTCAGTTTCTGAAGAACGCGCTTCTTTTTTTCTATAGGTAATGGATTGGTAAACTTTCGTTCCATCTGCTCCGTGAGCCAATCAATTTTTTTCTGATCGAGTATATACTTAAACTCAATGCCTACGTGAGACGCATAGCATGCCTGCAAATGGTTGTAGATATTTCTTAAGGTAGTAGTGCCCAGGCCCATAAGATTACCTGCTGCAAATTCCTTATCCAAATCTTCTTCGTGCAAGCCAAAAAAAGCCAGGTCCAGATTGGCGCCCCGGTCTTTTCTGGGACGTATCGGGTTTGTCTTTGCAATCAGATGTCCTTTATTTCTATAACCAAGTATGAGACGATACACTCTTATCTCACGCATCCAGTCATAAGTGTCCTCGGTTATTGCCTGTTTATCAACAACAGTGGCAGCACCATTAGACCCGTTCAATGGCTTGATGGCAAGACTGGTCATTGCAAAATCAAAGCCTTCAAAAAACTTTTTCATTTCAGGATCCACGCTGGCAGGATCGTGCTGGAAATCACGGTATAAATTCTCAATATATTCCGGGTGAGAATTTGTTATAAAGGAAAAATCTTTCATGCAAGAGAGTTATTCAACAATTCGTAAGATATCAGAATGTAATAACGATATTTTTTTCTGGTAAATTATCCGCCTGCAAATATCGTGAGTTTTCGATATATGCTTTTTGCAAAAAGTTTATTAAAAAATCCGCAAAGTGCAAAGCAGGATTAAATGGGGTAATGAGCCCGTATTTTCCGGGGCAGGCTGCCGTTACCATCAATTTGAATTAAAAGATGGTTTTTTGAGAAGAAATACTATCTTTGCACCCCTAAAAAAAATGTAATGGCCAACCATTCAGCTACAAAGAAAGATGTGCGCCAAAGCCGGGCACGAAATGAACGCAACCGTTATCATGGGAAAACCATGCGCAATGCAATACGGGATTTGAAGGCAATTGATACAAAAGCTGCTGCATTGGAAAAGGTTCCCGAGGTTTCGGCCATGATTGATAAGATGGCCAAGCGGGGGCTTATTCATAAAAATAAAGCTGCCAACCTGAAGAGCAAGATTGCCAAAAAAGTAAATGCATTGGCAAAATAATAATTCAAAAATTTTTTTATAAAAGTCTGTCAATACCTTTGGCAGACTTTTTTATTTTAAACCCTACTACACGCCAAATTGAAAAGATTTCTTTTTATTGCAGCCTTTTTCGTCTCGTTACAGGCGGCAGGCCAGCAAACAGAATTTGAAAAAAGTAACGGAATACGTACGGCTACCTATTTCCAGGCTATCAGCTTTTATAAGAATTTAGCGAAATCATCAAAAAAAATTGTTGTTAAAGAAAAAGGCCCCACCGATGCAGGCTACCCGTTACATCTTGTAATGATCAGCAATGATGGCAAATTTGATCCAGGAGTATGGCACAGGCAAAATAAAGTGGTCATTCTCATCAACAATGGTATTCATCCCGGGGAGCCGGATGGCATTGATGCAAGCATGATGCTGGCAAGAGATATTTTGAATAAAAAAGTTCCTTTACCCGATAATATAGCGCTGGCAATAATTCCTGTTTATAACATCGGCGGCGCTTTGAACAGGAACAGCTTTTCCCGGGCCAATCAAAACGGCCCTGAGTCTTATGGTTTTCGGGGCAATGCCCAAAACCTTGATCTGAACCGGGATTTTATAAAGAGCGACAGCAAAAATGCGCGCTCTTTCGCGGCAATTTTTCATTATGTGAACCCGGATATTTTAATAGATAATCACGTGAGCGATGGAGCAGATTACCGGCACGTGATGACCCTTATTACCACCCAATATGAAAAGCTCGGGGGCGAATTGGGAGAATGGCTCAAAAATACATTTGAGCCGGCGCTATACAAAGGCATGCATGATAAGGGCTGGGATATGGTGCCTTATGTAAATGTGGAGGATAGCGATCCTTCAAAGGGTTTTACACAGTTTTATGATTCACCGCGGTATTCATCCGGCTATGCGGCGCTCTTCAGCACAATCAGCTTTATGCCGGAGACGCACATGCTAAAGCCATACAAGCAGCGGGTGCTTTCTGATTACGACCTGATGATAACGATGATACAACAGGCAGGCATATACGAAAAGGAATTACTGGCAAAACGGAGAAATACCATCAATAAGGTGATCAGTCAAACAGGATTTCCATTGAGCTGGAAGCCTGATACTTCAAAATATGACGAGATCACTTTTGAAGGCTACGAGGCAGGGAAAAGAATCAGTGATGCAACGGGGCTGCCGGTTTTGTTCTACGATCATAATAAGCCGTTTACTAAAAAAGTGAGGTTTTACGATGTGTATGCTCCCGGCGATACCGTTCAGAAGCCCGGGGCTTATATTATCCCGCAGGGATGGTGGACGGTACTTGATTTGCTAAGGCTGAATCATGTGCGGATGACAAGGCTGAATGCGGATACGGTCATAGAAGTGACGTGGTATCACATTGATGAGTATAAATCTTCGCCACGGGCGTATGAAAAGCATCACATGAATTATAATGTAAAGGTTTCCAAAAGCACAGGTAAAATGAAATTCCTGAAAGGCGACTATCTTATCAGGATGGATCAGCCCGCTAACCGGTACCTTGCGGAAACCCTGGAGCCGACCGGGGAGGATGGATTTTTTGCCTGGAATTTTTTCGACGCTGTGCTGCAGGAAAAAGAATACTATTCAGATTATCGATGGGATTCTCTTGCTGCCCGGATTTTGAAGAAAGATGCCACATTGCGTCAAAACTTTTTACAGAAAAAATCCGCTGACTCCTCCTTTGCGAAAAATCCGGAAGCTCAGTATGATTACATTTATAAACACTCCCCCTGGTATGAGCCGGAGCACCTGAAATACCCGGTTTACAGGATAGAAAAGTAGATGTTTGTTTTCTTTTTTCTCTCCCCAAAATACCTTACTTTTGCAGCCCTTAAAAATTTAATTATTCACCGTGCCGCTTTAAGGCGGCAAAAAATCAAGTAAATGCAGAATTACGAATTGATGGTGATTTTTACCCCGGTACTGTCTGAGGACGAATACAAAGCGGCCCAGAAAAAATTTACTTCCTTCCTTAAGGAGCACGGAGGTAAACTGGTGCATGAAAATGCATGGGGATTAAAATCACTGGCGTATCCCATTAACAAAAAAACCACGGGCTTGTACTGGGTTTTGGAATATGAGGCGCCATCCGACTTCAATGAGAAGCTGAAAGTGCAGCTTCTTCGCGACGAATCAGTACTTCGTCATATGTTCACTGCACTCGATAAATATGCCGTCGAGTACAATGCCAAAAAGAGAAGTGGCGTATCATCCAAAACAGAAAAAGCGGAGGTAGTAAATGGCTAAAGCAAACGAAATAAAATATCTCACCGCTATCAAAGCGGAGAAAAGGCCAAAGAAATATTGCCGCTTCAAAAAGCTGGGCATCCGTTATATTGATTATAAGGACGCCGAGTTTTTGAAAAAATTTCTGAATGAACAGGGTAAGCTGTTGCCCCGCCGTATTACGGGAAACTCGCTGAAATACCAGCGCAAAGTAAGCACCGCAATCAAGAAGGCGCGCCAGATGGCTCTTTTACCTTATGTAACTGATCTTTTAAAATAAGGAGGTATTTTATGCAGGTAATATTAATTCAGGATGTAAATCACCTCGGCAGCGCTAACGAGCTGGTAACTGTGAAAAGCGGCTACGGTCGCAATTATCTTATTCCTTCTAAATTAGCCGTGGAAGCCAATCCTTCGAACCTGAAACAATGGGAAGAGAAGAAAAAGGTGCTGGCCAAGAAAGAGGAAAAAATGCTGGCGGAGATAAATAATGTGGTAAATGTTTTAAAGGAATCCCCGATAAAGATTGGTGCGAAGACAGGAACCAGCGGTAAAATATTCGGAAGTGTTACTTCCGTACAAATATCGCGTGCCATCCGTGAGCAGAAGGGTTATGAAATTGACCGCCGCCGCATTCATATAATTGACGAAGTGAAAGAACTTGGAACCTACAAAGCGAAAATTGATTTCGGCAAAGGCCAGGATGTGGAAATTGATTTTGAAGTAGTAGCAGAATAGTTCTGACACAGATAATTTCCTAAGGGAAAACCCCTGCTCAATATTTGATTATGGAATTTCCCGGGAATGATTATCTTTACAATAGTTAATGGGTTTAGTTTGTATCTCCTTTAGCTGACAGTTTTCTTTTTTAGAAGTTTCTTCAGTTCATTGTAGGCCTAATTCATTAATTGAATTTTTTATTTTTTATTAAACAAAAGTTTTTACAATGAACATCTATGTCGGCAATCTCAGCTGGTCAATGACAGATGACGATTTGCACAATTTATTTAGCCAGTTTGGTTCAGTTACCAGCGCTAAAATCCTCAAAGAAAAAAATACAAACCGCAGTAAAGGCTTTGGCTTCGTAGAAATGGAAGACGACGAAGCCGCAAAAAATGCAATCGCTAATCTGAATGAAACAGAAGTTCAGGGGCGCAAGCTGAAAGTGAATGAATCGCAACCGCGTGCAGAAGGCAGCGGCGGCGGATTCAAGAAAAGTGGCGGTTACGGCGGCGGCAGCAGAGGCGGTGGCGGATTTAAAAAAGGCGGCGGCTACGGTGGCAACAGAGGCGGTGGCGGATATGGCGGCGGCAACAGGAGCAGCGGCTATAGCAGAGATTATTAAAAGCATCTCAATAAATTTTTCTCAAATCCTTTTCATCGCTGAAAAGGATTTTTTATTTCCCGGCATAATGGTGATTTAATTTATTTTTGAACCCATGGAAAATTTGATTGAAGAATTAAGATGGCGCGGGCTTTTACAGGATATTATGCCCGGTACAGAAGAGCAATTATGCAAGGAACCTACTGCAGGCTATGTTGGCTTTGATCCTACTGCAGACAGTCTTCATATTGGCAGTCTCATCCCGATAATTGTATTAATGCACATGCAGCGATGCGGCCATAAACCAATAGCACTGGTGGGCGGGGCAACCGGCATGGTGGGTGACCCTTCCGGAAAGAGCGAAGAAAGAAATTTGTTGAGTTTTGAAGTACTAACCAAAAATTCTGCCGGCGTAAAAAAGCAACTGGAAAAATTTTTAGACTTCAGCCCGGGTACGCCAAATGCCGCAGAAATGGTGAACAATTATGATTGGTTTAAAGAGATGACTTTTCTTGATTTTATCAGAGACGTCGGCAAGCACATCACGGTAAATTATATGATGGCAAAGGATAGTGTGAAGAAAAGACTGGAAGGAGAAAACGGCATGAGCTTTACAGAATTCACTTATCAACTGGTGCAGGGATATGATTTCTATTGGTTGCATCAGCATAAAAATTGCAAGCTGCAATTTGGCGGAAGCGACCAATGGGGGAATATTGTAACAGGAACGGAGTTAATACGGCGTAAAAGCGGCGCTGAAGCGTTTGCCTTTACCTGTCCGTTATTGACAAAATCAGATGGGGGTAAGTTTGGCAAGACCGAAAAAGGAAATATCTGGCTGAGCCCCGAAAAAACGTCGCCCTATAGCTTTTACCAGTTTTGGTTAAATACGGCAGATGCAGATGCAGCAAGATTCTTAAGAGTGTTTACTTTTTTACCAAAAGAGGAAATTGAAGAGCTTATTCAACAACATAACGGCAATGAACACACGAGAATTTTGCAAAAAAGACTGGCGCAGGAGCTCACTACCCTGGTACATTCAAAGGAAGATTATGATTTTGCCGTAAAAGCCTCTTCCATTTTATTTAACAATGATACGGCGCAGATTTTACGACAATTGGACGAAGAGCAACTGCTGCAGATGCTGGAAGGCGTTCCTTCTGTAGAAACGGAAAAAAATAAATTATTTACCTCTGATATCGTAACGCTTTTAACCGAAACCAAAATTTTTCCCAGTAAAGGAGAAGCACGCAAAATGCTTGCCGGGGGTGGCGTATTCATCAATAAGGAAAAGGTAAACAGTGTTGATGAGAAGCTGGACAAACAAAATCTTCTGCATGATAAATATTTACTGGTTCAGAAGGGAAAGAAAAATTATTACCTCGTTAAAGCCGTGTGATACTTCTGTTGGCTTTTATCCCTGCAAAGCATTTCTGAAATTGTGCTCTTTCTGTTTTGAAATTGTAGAGGCGAAATGTTACTTTTGCACTCCTTTGTCCCATAGTATAAAGGTAGTACGACAGATTTTGATTCTGTTTGTCGAGGTTCGAATCCTCGTGGGACAACCCCCTTTCTCTTTTGTAAATTTGCATTTCAGTACTAATTTATTTTTTATCGTTTTTTAAGTCATTAATTTTTAAAAATGTTTGAATCATTAAGTGATCGTTTAGAGACGGCGTTTAAGAATATCAAGGGCCAGGGCAGGATTACCGAGCTGAATATTGCTTCTACCGTAAAAGATATCAGACGGGCCCTGGTAGATGCGGATGTCAATTATAAGATTGCGAAAGACTTTACGGATATTATTAAAGAGAAGGCCATCGGTGAAAAGGTAATCAATGCAATCAGCCCGGGCCAGCTAATGGTAAAAATTGTAAAGGACGAGCTGACCAGATTAATGGGAGGTACCGAGTCGGATCTGGATCTTTCGGGCAACCCCGCCATCATATTGATTGCCGGCTTGCAGGGCAGCGGTAAAACCACTTTCAGCGGAAAACTTGCCAATTATCTTAAAACCAAAAAAGGAAAATCGCCTTTGCTGGTGGCTGCCGATATTTACAGGCCGGCAGCTATTGATCAGTTAAAGATTTTGGGAGAACAAATACATGTGGACGTATATAGTGAACCTGAAAATAAAGATGCAGTTGCGATAGTTCAAAATGCCGTTAAGGAAGCAAAATCAAAAAATAAGAATATTATCATCATTGATACTGCGGGCCGTCTGGCAATAGATGAAGCGATGATGACAGAAGTGGCCAATATAAAAGCTGCAGTAAATCCAAAAGAAATCTTATTTGTAGTAGACAGTATGACGGGACAGGATGCCGTAAATACGGCGGCTGCCTTTAATCAGCGGCTGGATTTTACAGGAGTAGTGCTTACCAAGCTGGATGGCGATACGAGAGGCGGGGCTGCAATTTCTATTAAATCTACGGTAAACAAGCCTATCAAGTTTGTGAGCAGCGGCGAAAAAATGGATACGCTGGATGTGTTTTATCCGGACCGCATGGCGCAGCGTATTCTCGGAATGGGCGACATTGTAAGCCTTGTGGAAAAAGCGCAGGAGCAATTTGATGAAGCCCAGGCCGCAAAGCTTGAGAAGAAGATCCGGAAAAATCAATTTGACTTTGAAGATTTCAAAACACAGCTTCAGCAGATAAAAAAGATGGGGAACCTGAAAGACCTGATGGGAATGATACCGGGTGTGGGTAAACAAATAAAGGACCTTGATATAAACGATGATGCTTTTAAAGGAATAGAGGCCATGATTAACTCAATGACACCCGAAGAAAGGCGTAACCCCGATATTATTAACCCCAGCCGTAAGCAACGAATTGCCGGCGGAAGCGGAAAAGATATTGCGGAGGTGAATCAATTCATCAAACAATTCGAACAAATGAAAAGTATGATGAAAATGATGAATAAAATGCCGATGGGGAAACTGGCAGGGCTTGGCCACCGATAGGGCTCTATAAAAAACTTTAGCAAAATTTTTTTTAGTAAAATAATTTTTGTATATTTTTGATTTGTAAATATCATTTGCGACGCTTATCTTCGCAATCTTTTAAAAACCAAATTAATTCACAACCCAGGAAAAATTTCTATTTTTTATGGCTGTAAAAATGAGACTGCAACGCCATGGTTCTAAAAAAAGACCTTTTTATTTTATCGTAGTTGCCGATGCCCGTAGCCCACGTGATGGTAAATTTATCCAAAAATTAGGCTCTTATAATCCGCTTACTGTTCCTGCTACTATCCAGATCGACCGCCAGAAGGCGCTGGAATGGCTTCATAAAGGAGCGCAACCCACGGATACAGTTCGCAGAATTTTAAGCTTTAAAGGGGTATTATACCTTAAGCATTTGCTTCGCGGGGTTTCCCTCGGCTTGTTCGATGAAGCTACTGCTATGGAAAAATTTACCAAGTGGAGCGCAGAACATGATGCCCAATTTGCAAAACGACAGGAAGCTCACAAAAAGGGAAAGGCTGCCGGCGGAAAGCAGGCGGTGAGAAAAGTGCCACAGGCTCCTAAAAAGGAATCTGCGCCTGCAAATGAAACAAGCAATAAGGAAGAATAATCTTTTTATTCATCAACATATTTTCAAAACCGCATCAATAAATGATGCGGTTTTTTTATTCTCCAGCGTATGGCTTAAAGAAATCTTAAATATAAAGTAACTCAAATACCAATGGCATCAATGTTGTAATTTATCAGACAATTCATACATCAATAAAGATGTATCATTTATTCAAAACAATTACGATGAAAAGAAGCAGGTTTTCAAAAGTTTTATTAATGCTGGCTTGTTCAGCCTTCATTTTTAGTACGGCTAAAAGCCAGGAAAAGCAGGAGGAAAAGATTAATGCGGCCACACAGGTACTCAAAGATTTTGGTGATATGAAGGAGAATATCCCCGCAGAATTATTAAAGATTACCCAGGGAATTATTATTGTTCCCAAATTGCTAAATGGAGGATTTGTTTTAGCGGCAAAAAGAGGAAAGGGAGTTGCTATGGTAAGGCTGCCGGACGGATCATGGAGCAATCCTGTTTTTGTAACTATTACCGGGGGTAGCGTCGGACTCCAGGCAGGAGTCCAGTCTGTTGATCTGGTATTAATTTTTAAGCATGCAGCAACACTCCAGAATATCGGGAAGGGAAGTTTTACCCTGGGCGGAGAAATCTCAGCAACGGCAGGGCCGGTAGGTCGTAATTCTACTGCAAGCACTGATTATAAGATGGAAGCAGAAGTATATTCTTATTCGAGGAGCAAAGGTTTATTTGCGGGTATTAGTTTAAGCGGTTCGGCGATTTCTGTAGATAGTAAAAGCAATGAATCCTTTTATGGAAAAGATTTAACTTCCGGAGAACTTTTCTCAAATGACACTGAGGTGGATTCAAAACCGGTTTCTGCATTAAAAAGCACATTGGAAGAACTATACAAGGATGAGGAATAGCAGAGATTTAAACAGGATCATGCGCTAATAACTGATGTTATTAAATATACCTTCTGTTATTAACCGGTAGGTCATATCATCTTCGTGAAATCCTTTAAAGCTAAAAGTACCGCTGATCAACCTGTTTATGCGGTCTAATTTTGTAATTTCCAGCGTACCTCCCGAATCTCCGGGATAAAAGCCGGCATTTGATGAATAGGCGATACTTACCGCGCTCACATAAGTACCTACTTCGGTAGTGCTGTAAATGGGGAGATCATATACATGCTCCCCTGAATCCCGAACTGCGAAGGCGATCTTTTGCCCGTCGCTTGTTTCGGCGGTTATAGAAATTACGCTATCGCTGCTTCGTATAGTGGCTCCCGTTAGTTCAGCTATGAAGTCAGCGCCATTCACCCTGGCTTTAAATTCAGCCAATGGTTTTGCAGGCGCCGTACTCTCAGGTTCAAGAAAAGGCTTTTGACAACTGTACAAAATGAACAGGCAGGCAACTGATATAAAAGTCCGGCTATACATTTTTATAGCTATTTTACCGTGGCCCCGGCGGACAATGTTCTAAAAGATATGTCGTATACAACGTTGCCAGATGCCTCCTGGTTCCTTCGCCTTCCGAAATACTGTGAGTGCGATTGGGATATGGCATAAACTGAAATATTTTGTCGTATTTGATCAATTCATTCAGCAATGCTTCGGCATTATCATATTGTACATTATCGTCTCCGGTGCCATGAATAAATAATAAATTTCCTTTTAAATTTTTAGCATAATATATGGGCGATCCTTTTACATAATTATCCAGGTTTCCCGGAAGAAGCCCCATGTATCTTTCCTCATAAATATTATCGTAAAACAACAGATTATCAACAGCTGAAACAGAGATCCCTGTTTTATAAATATCCGGGTATTGAAACATCAGGTTGAGTGTGGAAGAGCCGCCGCCGCTCCACCCCCACACCGCCACGCGGCTGGTATCCATATACGAATGCTCTTCAAGCAGCTTTTTTGCGGCCATTGCCTGGTCGCGGATATTGAGCCGCCCGATTTGCCCGTAAATAGCCTTGCGCCATGCGGCGCCACGCAATGACGGGGTACCGCGGTTGTCGGTAGAAACATAAATATATCCGTCGCTGCTGAGATCGCGGTTTTTATCGCGAAACAGGAAATCATATTGGGCGCCATATTCATCTTCTACCGTAGAAGCAGCAGGTTCACCATATACATAAAAGACAACAGGATATTTTTTTGTTGAGTCAAAATCTTCAGGAAGTTTCATCCAGCCATCCACGGTGATGTTATCGTCTGTAGTCACTTTAAAATAACGGATGTTCGTGTTCTCATCCACTTTCATGTTTTTGGCAATACTTTTACTTTCATCCAGTGGCTTATGATCGGGTAAAGTAATCCATTCTTCAGCGGGTTCGGTTTTATAATTTGAAAAACTGTGTAATGCATATTTTGCATAGGGAGAAATGTTATAATCATGAGTGCCCGTCATATTTGAAGGAGAGAGCAATTCCGGTTTTCCTTTTCCGTCCACCTTTACGCGATAAAGATACAATTGGGTGGCATTGTCCGGAGACGCCATGAAATAGACATAATTATTCTTGTCGTCGATGCATTTGATAGTTTCAATATCGTAGTCGCCCCTGGTCAGCAAAGTTTCCTTTTTACCATCACGGCTTACGAGAAAAATATGACGCCAGCCGTCTTTTTCAGTAACCCACAAAAAATTCTTCCCGTCATTAAGCCATTCCCATCCGGTCGGGTCATCATCGTTCCATCTTGATTTTATATCAATCCAAGCTTTATCTTCTTCGGTGTAAAAGTTGGTAGCAACGCCCGTGACCGCGTTGCAATAAAATAATTTGCTTTCGTTTTGTTTCCTGTTGAGCTGCTGCACTACCAGTTCATCAGCATTGTCGGCCCATTCCATCCTCGGCAAATAATGTTCCTGGGGATCGCCCGGAATATCCATCCATTTTATATTATCATCCGCTACTGTGATCACCCCGATTTTTACAGGAGAGGGTGGCCATCCCACTTTAGGATATTCTACCGGAACTACCCTTGAATATTGTGAATCCGTTGTATTCAGCATATAATAATCGCGGATCCTGGTTGCGTCTACCTGCCAGAAAGCAATCTTCTTTGAGTCGGGACTCCAGCGAAAACCATCCCTGCATCCGAATTCTTCTTCATAAACCCAGTCAAATGTGCCATTAATAAATTTTCGTGTACCGTCTGTCGTTAGCTGAGTTATTTTATGTGAAGCAAGGTCTTCTGTATATAAATTATGCCCGCTCACATAAGCCGCAGTTTTTCCATCCGGAGAAATTTTTGCATACATCAGCGATTGTGAGGGCAATCCCTTTCCCAGTTGGGTTAGCTTGCTATCGGGTATATCCAATATCCAATAGTCGCCCCGGGTATGATAGCGCCATACTTTGGCGGTATTGGTAAAAATCAGTAAAGTTTTATAGTCAGGAGAGAAACTATAAATTCTGAAAGACAGAGGCAGGCTGCTTCCTTCAGGTGTGAGTTGCTCCCTCGTTACAAGTGCAGTTTCTTTGCCTGTCTTTATATCTGTTTTTACAATGCCTCCTTCTTTAATTTTCAAATAGGCGGTACCATCTGCAGTCCAATCTATTTCTTTTGCACGAAACTGACCGGATGAAAAGCAGGAAAATAATAAGAAAATAATAAGTACCGGAATCCTTGGTTGTATTGTAGCCATTGAGTGCAGTTTATAAGTAAAAATACTGAAATGCCCATTACAGAGGACACCATTTATATAAATCGGCTATAAATTTGAGTATGGATGAAAAAGAAAAATTAAGAATCGATAAGTACTTATGGAGCATACGCATCTTCAAAACCCGCAGCGTAGCTGCCGATGCATGTAATAGCGGTAAAGTGAAATGCAATGGGATAAATATTAAGCCTTCCAAAACGGTGCATGTCGGTGAACAATATGAAATAAAAACAGAGATAAAAAAATGGCTGATAGAAGTGACAGGATTGCTGCATCATCGCGTTCAATATGCTGAAGCAATAAAATATTATGCTGATCTTACTCCGGAAGAAGAAAAACAGCGTATACAGATGTCTGCATTTGTATTTAATACCGGGAAAAGAAAGAGCAGGCAGGGCCGGCCCACCAAAAAAGATCGCCGCGATCTGGATGATTTTTTTGAATAAGCATGGAGCCAATTAGCAGGGCCTCGCGCCGAAAATCATAAGTTTGCAGCATGAAGATGGACATTATTTCGGCTGTACCGCAATTGATGGAAAGTTTTTTTTCTCATTCTATTTTAAAAAGGGCAAGGGAAAAAGGATTGCTGGAAGTGAATGTTTACAGCCTGAGAGATTATACAGCCTACAAGCACGGGCAGATAGATGACTACCAGTTTGGAGGAGGGGCAGGTTTAGTGATTATGATAGAGCCATTGGTAAATGCGATTGAGTCGTTGCAAAAAAATACGTCTTATGATGAAATAATTTTTCTTACTCCTGATGGAGAGAAATTCAATCAGAAAACTGCCAATAGTTTATCATTAAAAAAAAATTTGCTTATCATTTGCGGGCATTACAAAGGAATTGACCAGAGAGTACGCGATCATTTTGTAACTACAGAGATTTCGATTGGCGATTACGTATTAAGTGGCGGAGAATTAGGCGCTGCCGTACTTGCAGATGCTGTCGGCAGATTAATTCCGGGGGTATTGAATGATGAAACATCTGCCCTGATGGATTCATTCCAGGATAATTTATTAGCGCCTCCGGTTTACACAAGGCCCGAAGAATTTCGCGGATGGAAAGTTCCTGAAATTTTAATGAGTGGCAATCATTCAAAAATTGAAGAGTGGCGCCACGAACAATCCGTTCTGCGCACTAAAGAAAAGCGGCCGGATCTGTCAGATTAGGCTTATTCTTTATTTACTCCAATCAGGGGTAACTGTTTTTCCCGGATCAATTCATTGAATTTCGGAATATCAACATCCACTATAGTTTTCAGCTGGCCTAATTCTTTATCTGCCTTTGCGCTCAGGAAAGCAAATGCATCTTTTACCTGCTGTGTTGGCGGATAATTGCCGGATTCGGCGTAATGATAAACTTCGGAAAGATGATCATTCAACCTTGCGGGATAGTTTAACAGGTCTTCCCCGCTCTTCGCTTTCGTCTGGCATAATGAATCTTCTATCAAAGTCATTTTTTTATTGATCGAATCCGCCATCATTTTTACGTCGTGGGCGGTATCTTTCCCCAGCCTGCCTATAAAACTATTAATCTGGCCTCTCAGGTCACGAATATTTTTAATTGCTTTTTGTACTTCGGAAAATTTATCCCGGACAGTGATCAGGAAATTGAACTGCTCTTCGTATTCAGCCTGTGTTTCTTTGTATTCGGGATTGGCCTTGATAAAAGCGTCAGCGGTGGCGCTATGGTTTTTATCATCTTCAATTCGTACATAATATTTCCCCGGAATAGCTTTGGGGCCGCCGACATTTCCGTTCCATAACACCATACCGGGAATCTTTTCTCCGGGAGCATAATACATATTCCACACGAAGCGGTTCATTCCTTTGTTTACCTCTATTTTTTCCGTATCTCCGGAAGGCCGGGTGCTAAAACTTTTGATTACTTTTTGATCCTTATCCAATACAAAAATTTTTACAGCACTGCTGTCATTTACATCTTTCAGGTAATAATTCACTACAATACCGTTCGGTGGATTCATACCGGCGTTTTTTGCGTCAGGGTTTCGCGATCCGTTTAAACGATAGGCCGTATCTGTCGGGAAAATGTAAAGGTCTTTTTGCAATATATCCGCGCTCAGCTTTTGTACTATTGTGAGATCATCCAATACATAAAAGGCCCTACCCTGCGTAGCAACAACAAGATCATTATTTTTTATGGTGAGATCAGTAATGGGCACCACCGGCAAATTAAGCTGGAAGGATTTCCAATGTTCACCATAGTCATAGCTGACATACATTCCATATTCGGTACCGCAATACAATAACCCGGGCACCTTTTTATCTGCACGAAGACATCTGGCAAAGTGCGTTTGTGGTATACCGTTAGTAATTTTTTTCCAGGTTTTGCCATAGTCGTGTGTAACAAAAATGTAGGGAGTATAATCATCCATTTTATATTTTGTTCCCACAAAGTAGGCGGTTCCTTTTTTGAAGGGATCGGGCTCCACGCAGTTCCACATCATCCATTTTCCTGCTGCCGGAGGGGTTACATTTTCCCAGTGTCCGCCGCCATCTTCGCTTACATAAATGAGCCCGTCATCACTGCCCGTCCATAACAAATCTTTTTCCAGCGGTGATTCTGCCGCGGTAAAAATCGTACAGTAGGTTTCTGCACCTGTATTGTCCTGCGTGATAGGGCCGCCGCTTGATTTTTGTTTTGACTTATCGTTCGTGGTAAGATCGCCGCTAATGGCTGTCCAGGAAGCACCTTCATTTTCCGTTTTAAATAAAACATTGCCGGCGGTATAGAGCTCTTTGGGATCGTTGGGTGAAAAGAAAATAGGGAAGTTCCATTGGAACCGGTATTTGGAAACGCCGGCGCCGCTGCCCAAATCATAAACAGGCCACACATCAATAGCCCTGTTTTCGCCGGTTTTATGATCATATCGCGAGACAGACCCGCCATAGTTACCTCCATAAACAATATCCGGATTCAGCGGATCGGCTACAACATATCCGCTTTCGAATCCTGCGGTGGATGACCAGTCGCCCTGGGTTATTTCACTTCCTTCTGATCTCGACAAAATGCGAACAGTAGAGTTATCCTGTTGCGCACCAAGTATCCTGTATGGAACATGATTGTCTGTTGAAACACGATAAATCTGGGCTGTTGGCTGATTGTCCATGGTGCTCCAGTCGTTACCTCCGTCAAAGCTGACTTGTGCCCCGCCATCATTGGCAACGATCATTCGCTCCGGGTTTTCGGGATCGATCCATAAATCGTGATGATCAGAGTGAGGAGTACTGACAGGTCTGAATGTTTTACCACCGTCGCTGCTTTTATACATACCAACATTCAATGCATACACCACATCCTCATTTTTCGGATCGCAGTATATCTTGCCAAAATACCATGCCCGCTGCCTGACATCTGCGTCGGTGCTTTCAAGATTCCATGTTTCGCCGGCATCGTCGCTCCTGAACAATCCTCCTTTGGATGATTCAATCAATGCAAATACACGTTCCGGATCGGAAGCGGATACAGCAATACCAATTTTTCCTAAAGTTGTATTGCCCGGTAACCCTTTTTTGTTGTTAAGATTCATCCACGTTTCACCGCCATCAATACTTTTCCAGAGAGCACTTCCCTTACCGCCGCTTGTAAAATCGTAGGGGGTGCGCTGTGCCGACCATGTAGAAGCATATAATACCATTGGATTTCCGGGTTCCATTACCAGCTCTTCGCCGCCGCTGATATCATTGCTATACAAAACTTTCTTCCATGTTTTACCGCCATCGGTTGTTTTATAAATTCCGCGCTCCTGGGAAGGCCCGAATAAATGTCCGCCCGCTGCTACCCATACAATATCCGGGTTGGTAGGGTGAATTACGATCCGTTCGATATGCCGCGAATCATCAAGGCCGATATGTCTCCAGTTTCTGCCACCATCATCACTGCGCCACATGCCATGTCCTTCGCTTACATTTCCCCGGAGGGTAGATTCGCCTTCTCCTGCATAAATAACGGATGAGTTGGAAGGGGCCACTGCAACACTGCCGATGGAACCTCCGAAAAATTTGTCAGAAATATTTTTCCAGTTGCTTCCGCCGTCAGTTGTTTTCCAGACACCGCCACCGGTAGCGCCAAAATAAAAAGTGTTTTTATCCTTATAGTCTCCGCTCACGGTACAGCTTCTTCCTCCCCTGAAAGGGCCTATCAGCCTGTATTGGGTAGTGCTGAGTAAAATGCTGTCATAATTTTCAGTAACGGTAGCTCCTTTTTTTTGAGCAGCAGAAAATAAACTTATGAATGTAGTAATTGTGAAAAAAAATAACTTTTTCATTTCAGGAATTAATGAGAGAGGTAAATTTATTAAGTGTGCATGAAAAAAATGGGCGAATTATCCAAACAAAATTGCCGGCTTTTTACCGGCAATTTTTATATTTTTACTTTGAAGGCTTATACAGCGCAGGATCCACAGGCTGATTGATTTTGATTGTATCAAACATCATGGCCCCGGCTCCCATTCCTGAGCCTTCGGTAGTAATGGTTTGAGGAAACATAACCCCATCTACATCTTTGTAATCACTATAATCGGTAACGACTTCTACCTGCTGATTGTTATTTCGCATACCCATAGACGTTAGTACGCGTGTTTGAACAAGCAGGTTTGTTTTGGTATCAATCAGGTAAGTATTGCTCTTACCGGCAGAATCCGTCAGCTGGATTTTCCATGCATCATTTCCTTTAACGGTATCTTTTCCCAACAAGGTTGCTTTGTAGCCTTTGGCAGTGTAATCCACGAGAGGCCCTGCAATATCAAGCTGATCCTGCATCGCCTGCAATCTTTCCGCAGGAATTTCCTGTACCTCATCAGACCGCATGGGGATATACATCCAGCCTTTGTCCGGAGTAACAATGGTATAGCCATCATTTCCGCCCACTTCAAAATCCACCCGGCTCAGCTTACCCTGTACCCTCGTTATCTTTACATCTACCTCGTTGCCCATCATCTGGCGGGTACCTTCGAGGTAAAGACTTTTAACGGCATCGAGCTTATCTTTTCCGCCACGCGCGGTTATATATTGATTGATGATATCATCGACGGATTGGGCATTAACAGCCTTTACAAAAAGTACAAAGGCAATAAGGAACGTCACAAATAAATATAAATTTTTCATCTAACGAAATTTAATGTGAAGTTAAGCGAATAATCATTTAATGGTGTTTACTTTTTCATTTAGGCAATTTACTATATCACCATGCTCAGATTAATATTTTTCGGTGTTCGCCCGGCAGGGTCTTTTGAGAAATGAACAGATGTTTTTCACGTCACTATTCAGTTTTCTCATTTGTAAGCACCCCTTATTCAGACAGCTTTTTTTAGAGTTTGATTGTTTTTCATCTTTATAAAAAAAATCAAACCAATTAGGTTCATCAATTAAATCATACCAGTAAAGAAATCCAAACGTAGATTGTGAATGTAAGTAGTCTGCATTTTTAAACTTAAACGAGTTGTTCCGGTATAGAGCCAAGATACTTAAATAAAGAAAAAGGGCTGCCTGACAGCGGCCCTTTGCGGGAACATATTAAGATTATTCCCATTCGTACCCGGGCCGGGAACATAGTTGAACTTTGTGCTGATTTCTTAGGTTCTATTGCGGCTATAAAAATATCCTAATATGTACGAAGCTTATCCATTGCAATGGCCTGCGGGCTATAAACGAACAGCAAAATCTGATCTCAAACACGCTCAATTTTATACTTCCTTTGCAAGAGCTCGGGATGGCATCATTAAACAGCTAAAAGCTTTCGGCGCTGACAATGTAGTAATAAGCTCCAATGTCCCTTTAAAGCGCGATGGCATTCCTTATGCTGTTCCTTATGGGAATAGCAATTCCGTAACAAATGATACCGGGATTGCAGTTTACTTTATGCTTAAGGGCGATCAAAAGGTGATCTGCTGTGATGCATTCCATACTCTTGATGACAATATGCACGCAATTAATCTTAGCCTGGAAGCACTTCGTGCTCTTAACAGATGGAAATGCAGCGATATAGTTAACCAGGCATTTACCGGTTTTAAAGCACTTCCCCTGGTATCATCATCAAACATTTGGAAAATACTTGAACTTCCGGGCCAGCCCGACAATTCTACTGTAATCAGATCTCAATACAAAAAAATTGCTCATAAAGTGCATCCTGATAGACATGGTGGCAGTGCGGACAGATTCGCGGAGCTCGGAGAAGCATACAGACAAGCATTGCAAATTTTTAATGAAAAACCATGAATGAACAATTTACTATCACAGGTAATCGCGAAATGCTTGACGAAATCGCCGGTGTGATTGATATAATGAACGAAGAAATAAATAAAGCCAAGGGCCGGAAAGATTTAGAAATGTGTCGTCCTTTATCTTTCATACGTTACCATATAGAAGAAAACAGCAATAGTTTTGCTCCCATATCTTTATATCCAACTCTATATGCTGATTCATCCCACGTTACAACATTCTTTGTCCTTGGTGCCAGGACACATCATATCATTCAAAAATATTTACTAAACAAAAAAATAAATGGCTAATTGCCCTGGCCAGGCAATGACATAGAATTTTATTTCATCGAAAAATAAAATTGATTCTGTACATAATGTACAGAACAGACAACCCTTTCCCGAGGCGAGCATTGGCTACGCCTTACTCCATTTAGTAGATATTCCGGAGTCTTGGAAAATGTCTGAAAGGGATTTGTGTATTACAACGTATACCTAACAATTTTATTTGAACGACACAATAAAGTTTTGTCCTAATGGTAATGCATAACCACAATTATGCAAACAGGAAAAGTGTATTATAAATGACAGAAAAAAAATTTGTAAAAGTTCTGATACCGGAGCGCCTTGCCCAATATGTAATGAGCGAAACGCGCTACTGTGGAAGATATGTAAAGAAGCGAAAGAATGGATATCATACGCATCACCTGGCAAAGGTGATCGGCTTTTACCTTCTACTCAAAGCTGAATCACCCGGCGCCGGCTGGATAGAAAATTATACAGAGCAGCTGCCGGCGCTGGCCAGGAACTTTAATATATCGGAGCGATCATTTTATAAATACATAAAAGAGCTTGAAGAAATGCAGCTCGCGTTCCGGGAGAATAATAAGATAAGGATAGTAGGATGGGATAAACTCGGACGCGCGCTGGAGATAAATACTCAAAGAAAAATTTCAATTCAATTTAATTATGATCAGACACAGAAAATTCATTGGTGGTTTGCCGCCATAGAAATCAAAGGCAACCAGGCATCACAAACTAATGCTGTGATCAGGAAAGTGAACAAAAATTCGGACGTAGCAAGTGTTCTTTTAGAGGCAATGATAAAGCGCGGTTTTAATATCACCAGGATAAAGGATCCTGAATATTATACCGGACGCCTCTTCCGCCTCTATTTGGAAGATTTCGAAACCGGTACAGAAGTGCACGACATATTGATCAACATTAGAAGCGATGTGAACCGAAGTTGCGAAACAATTGCCGGCAGCTGGGCCATGAGCCCGCAGCTGGTGAGCTATTGGAAAAGACAAATGATTAATCAAAAAATAATTAACGTGTCGAAACTGGCCGTTGTAAGTAAATGGACAAGGGAAACGAATGAGTGCCACAAAAACAAATATTGCCGCGTAATATGGAATATCAAACTGAAAGAGCGAGTGTGGTTCCTGTGCGATCAG
>CAZVKO010000042.1:0-3547 GCA_964627765.1 uncultured Ginsengibacter sp.
GTCGGGGAGGCTTGTGCAGCAGCCGTGCACGCGGCGGCGCCCCCCCCCCGGGCTGCCGGGTGGGGCGAACCCCGACCTCTCCCCGCAGGCGGGGAGAGGTGAAGATGCCCCTCCCCCTTTCCGGCCTTCTCGTCGTCTCCATCGAACAGGCGGTTGCGGCGCCGCAGTGCACCTGCCGGCTCGCCGATGCCGGCGCGCGCGTGATCAAGATCGAGCGGCCCGAGGGCGATTTCGCCCGCGACTACGACCACGTCGTGCACGGCGAGAGCACGCATTTCGTCTGGCTCAACCGCGGCAAGGAGTCGGTCGTGCTCGATCTGGGCAAGGCCGAGGACAAGGCGCTGCTCGAAGCGATGCTGGCGAAGGCCGACGTCTTCGTTCAGAATCTCAAGCCCGGTGCGCTCGCCAAGCTCGGCTTCGCGGTCGCGCGGCTGCGCAAGGATTATCCGAGGCTCATCTGCTGCTCGATCTCCGGCTACGGCGAGAGCGGGCCTTACGCGCAGCGCAAGGCCTATGACCTTCTGATCCAGGCCGAGTCCGGCGTCGCCTCGGTGACCGGCGGGCCGGAAGCGCCGGCGCGCGTCGGCGTGTCGATCGTCGACATCGCCGCGGGCCTCAACGCCTACATGGCGATCCTCGAAGCGATCATCGCGCGCGGCGTGAGCGGCGAAGGCGCGGAGATCTCGATCTCCATGTTCGACGGCATGGCCGAATGGATGACGGTGCCGCTCCTGCACGGCGAATGGGGCACGCCGTTCAAGCGCATCGGCCTCGCCCATGCCGGCATCTCGCCCTACGGCGTGTTCAAGACGCGCGACGGCGGCGACATCCTGATCTCGATCCAGAACGATCGCGAGTGGCGCGTGCTGGCCGAGAAGGTGCTCGGCGACGCCTCGCTCGGCACCGACGAACGCTTCGCCACCAACATCAAACGTGTCGCCAACCGGCCGGAAACGGACGGCATCGTCGCGCGCGTTTTCGCCAGCCACGATGCGGCCGAGCTCGAGGCCATGCTGGCGAAAGCGGAGATCGGCTTCGGCCGCGTCAACGATTGGGAGCTGCTGCTGAAGCACCCACATCTGCGGCGCATCACCGTCGACACGCCGACAGGCCCGGTCAAGACGCCGGCGCCGGCGCCGATCGTGGCCGGCGACGAACGCCATTACGGCGCGGTCCCGGCGCTCGGCGCGCATTCCGAGAAGATCCGCCGCGAGTTCGGGCCGAAATAGCAGCGCGTCGCCTGCCATTGCGCCGTCGCGGGGCGCGATACACGACACAAGCGATGTTCAACTTTGCGGCTCTTCGCAACCGCAGCATTTGCAATTGAGAGATCGCTAAAAAAGGTTTAACCGGACGTAAACTGATGCTGGATACCTTTGCCGCACAATGGGTTCTCCGAAAATGCGGACTGCGTCCTTCCTTTCCGCTGTCGACCGCGGCCGGCTGCTCGCGCCGGCCGTCGGCATCGTTGCATTCCTCGCGAGCTTCGCTGCGCTGGACTTGCTCGCCCCCGGCGCCGCCACCGCGCTTTGGCCCGGCGCGTCCGACCGGACGGCGCTGATCGGCTGCGCGCTGGTCGCGGCACTGGTCGGCCACATCGCGGCGAGCCTCGTCAACGCCCGCGTCGCGCAGCAACTCGTGCACACGAATGCGCACATGCGCACGGCCCTCGACAGCATGACGCAGGGCCTGAGCATGTTCGATGCCAACGAGCGGCTGGTCGTGTGCAATTCGCGCTACTACGCGATGTACAATCTCGCGCCGGCCGACGTGCGGCCCGGCTCGACGCTGACCGAAGTGCTCGAGCGCCGCGCGAGCAAGAGCGCGTTCTTCGTCGACATCCATCAATACCGCGAGAACTTTCTCAAGGCCTATCGCGAGGGCCGCACCACCGTGAACGAGGTCAAGTCGGCCGGCGATCGGCTCTATCTGATCACCAACCATCCGATCAAAGGCGGCGGCTGGATCACCACGCACGAGGACATCACCGAGCGTCGCCGCGACGAGCAGCAGCGCATCGCGCTGGAGCAGCAGGCGGAGCGCCGCGCCGCCACGGAAAATGCGATCGTCGAATTCCGCGCCGGCACCGAAGGCCTCCTGAAGACCGTGACACTCAGCGCCGGCAAGATGCGCGAGACCGCCGCGGGCCTGCTCAAGGTGTCCGGCCACACCACACAGCGGGCCGAGAGCGCATTGCAGGCGTCGAACGAGGCGCTGACCAATGTCGAGGTCGTCGCGGCCGCTGCAGAGGAGCTGTCGGCCTCCGCCTCCGAGGTCGACCAGCGGCTCGATCGCGCCACGCGGGTCGTCCGCCTCGCCCATGACGAGGCGCAGGCGACCAATGACGGCATCAATCGCCTGGCCAAGACCTCGCAGAAGATCGGCGACGTCGTGCAGCTCATCCGCGATATCGCCGGCCAGACCAATCTGCTGGCGCTCAACGCCACCATCGAGGCGGCGCGCTCCGGCGCCGCCGGACGCGGCTTCGCCGTGGTCGCCGCCGAGGTGAAGGCGCTCGCCATCCAGACGGCGAACGCCACGCAGGATATCTCGGCCCAGATCCTCGAGATCCAGAGCTCGACCAAGGCCTCGGTCGAGGCGATCAGCCGCATCGCCGACCGCATCCGCGAGGTCGACAGCTACATGGCCTCGGTCGCCGCCTCGGCGCAGCAGCAGACGCAGGCCACCGGCTCGATCTCGCAGAACGTCATCGGTACTGCCGAGGGCTCGAAGATGATCGACCTTGTGCTGAGCGAGGTGGTCAGCGCCGCCAATGAGACGCAGCTTTCGGCCGAGACCGTGCTCTCGGCGTCGGAGCTGGTCGAGGATGCGAGCGTGAAACTGCGCGGCGCGGTCGAGCGGTTCCTGACACGCGTCGCCATCTAAGCCGCACGCGGGCTTTAGCCGCCTACTCCATCACGATCGGCTCGTCGTCGTGGCCGCCGCCGGCCGGCGCCGCCTTCTGCCGCGAGCTGCCGAAGATGAAGATCAGCGGGATGACGACGAGCGTGAGATACATCAGCAGCTTGAAGTCGTTGAGATAGGCGATCAGGCTCGCCTGCTGCGTCACGATCGCGTCGAGCATGGCGCGGCCCGCGTCGGTCGTGATGTCGAGCAGCGTGCGCACGTCCGGCATCTGCAGCGCGTTGTTGAACGGCGTGACGTCCTCGGTCAGCCGGGCGTGCATGTACGTCGTCTCGCTGGTGAGCTGAGCGATCACCATCGAGATGCCGATCGAGGAGCCGATGTTGCGCACCAGGGTCAGGATCGCGGTGCCGCTGGTGCGCAGGTGTCCGGGCAGCGTGGTGAAGGCCGCCGTGGTGATCGGCACGAACAATAGGCCGAGGCCGACGCCCTGCGCGATCGAGGTGGTGACGATCGTGTACTGGGTGGTGTCGAGCGAGAAGCCGGTGAAGAACCAGAGCGTGGTGCCGGTGATCAGCAGGCCGCACAGGATGAGCCAGCGCACTTCGATGTGCTTCATCAGCCGCGGCGCCACCATCATGGTGATCAGCGTGCCGACGCCGCGCGAGCCGAGCAGGAAACC
>CAZVKO010000043.1:0-2666 GCA_964627765.1 uncultured Ginsengibacter sp.
GCTGGACGGTGATGGAGCGGAAGAGCGGATCGTTGAGAAGCGACCCGCGCGACGCCAGTCGTATGTCCCGGTCGGCTACGCTGTCCTCTACGGCCATTCCCCCGTCCCTCGCATCCGTGATCGATCCGGGCGAGCCCAGCGGCCCGCCCGGAGGCCAGATCAGCGGATCGGCGGAGCGTACTGGATGCCGCCCTTGGACCAGAGCGCGTTGAGGCCGCGCGCGATCTGCAGCTTGGAGCCGGCGCCGATATTGCGGTCGAAGATCTCGCCGTAATTGCCCATCGTCTTGATGACGTTATAGGCCCAGTCATTGCCGAGCCCGATGCTCTCGCCGAACTTGTCCTCGACGCCGAGCAGGCGCTTCACGTCCTCGTTGTTCGAGGACTTCATCTCGTCGACGTTTTCCTTGGTGATGCCGAGTTCCTCGGCGTTGACGAGAGCGAAGCCCACCCATTTCACGATGCCGAACCACTGGTCGTCGCCCTGTCGCACGGCCGGTCCGAGCGGCTCCTTCGAGATGATCTCGGGGAGGACGATGTGGTCGTCCGGCTTGGAGAGCGTGAGGCGGGTCGAGTAGAGGCCCGAGGCGTCGGTGGTCAGCACGTCGCAGCGCCCGGCCTCGTAGGCATTGTTGACGTCGGTGTTGTTCTCGAAGGCGACCAGCGTGTAGTCCATCTTGTTCGCCTTGAAGTAGTCGGCGAGGTTGAGCTCGGTGGTCGTGCCGGTCTGCACGCAGACGGTGGCGCCGTTCAGCTCCAGCGCCGACGAAACGTTCTGCGACTTGCGCACCATGAAGCCCTGGCCATCATAATAGTTCACGCCGGTGAACATGATGCCCATCTGGGTGTCGCGCGACATGGTCCAGGTGGAGTTGCGGGCGAGCATGTCGATCTCGCCGGACTGCAGCGCGGTGAAGCGCTCCTTGGCGTTGAGCGGCGTGTACTTGACCTTGGTCGGGTCGTTGAAGATGGCGACCGCGACCGCCTTGCAATAGTCGACGTCGAAGCCCTGGTACTCGCCGGCATCGTTGGTGGCGGCGAAGCCGAGGAGCGACGGGTTGACGCCGCACTGGATGAAGCCCTTGGACTTGACGTTGTCGAGGGTCGGGCCCGCGCTGGCGGCGCCGGCGGTCAGGCACAGGGCGGCACCCGCGGCAATCGGCAGGATGTATCTTTTCATGGGGTCGAACCTCTCGTTCTCTAGCCTGTTGTCGAAAAAGCACCCGATGCAGCGCTCTTGTAGGCGCTTGCGGCCATCAGCCCTCACCAAGCCCGCGAGCGGCGGTTGACCCTGTCATCACAGGGCAATATGCCGGATCGGTCAAGCTGGTTGTACCCATGCCGAAATGATCGGCAGAATGATCAGAAAGCCATCGGGCGGGCCGCAATGAAGAAGTCCGACAAGGACCCCCATCGCTGGAGGCCGGCCACCCGCCTCGTCCGTACCGGCCGCGACCCCGACCTGACCGGGCCCTTCGTCAACCCGCCCGTGGTGCACGCCTCCACGGTGCTGTTCGACAGCGTCGACGAGATGATCGCGCGCAAGAGCCGCTATCTCTACGGGCGCTGGGGGACGCCGACGCTGGAGGCGATGGAGCAGGCGGTGAGCGACCTGGAGGGTGCCGCCGGCACCGTCCTTTCGCCTTCCGGGCTCGCCGCGATCTCGACCGCGCTGCTCTCCTGCCTCTCCGCCGGCGACCACCTCCTGATGGTCGACTGCGCCTACTATCCCTCGCGCCACCTGACCGAGACGGTGCTGAAGCGCTTCGGGGTCGAGACGACGTTCTTCGATCCGGCGATCGGCGCCGGCATCCGCGACCTGTTCCAGCCGCGCACGCGGGCAGTCTACCTGGAGGTGCCCGGCTCGCTCACCTTCGAGATGCAGGACCTGCCGGCGATTGCGGCCGCCGCGCATGACGGCGGCGCCACCGTCATCGTCGACAATACCTGGGCGACGCCGCTCTATTACCGGCCGCTGGCGCTCGGCGCCGACATCGTCGTCCATGCCGGGACGAAATATTTCGGCGGCCATTCCGACGTGATGCTCGGCACCGCCTCGGCAACTGCGGCAGCCTGGCCCAACCTCGTCCAGACGCAGCGGCTGATGGGTCTGGCGGTCGGGCCCGATGACGCCTTCCTCGGCCTTCGCGGCCTGCGCACGCTGGCCGTGCGGCTCGACCGGCAGATGCGCTCGGCGCTGAGGGTGGCGGAGTGGCTGGCGGACCGGCCGGAGGTGGGCCGCGTGCTCCACCCTGCCCTCCCCGAGGATCCCGGCCACGCGCTCTGGAAACGCGACATGACCGGCGCGAGCGGCCTTTTCGCCTTCACCCTCGCCGCCTGGGGCGAACCCGAGGCGAAGCGCCTGATCGACGGGCTGGAGCTCTTCGGCATCGGCGCGTCGTGGGGCGGCTACGAGAGCCTCGCGACGCTGGCGAGCAAGAACCTGACGCGCACGGTCAACCCCAGGCCGGCGGTCCGGCAATTGATCAGGGTCCAAATCCGGCTCGAAGACCCCGAAGACCTGATCGCCGACCACGCGGCGAGCTTCGAGCGGGTCGGCGCCGGCGCCGGCGCCTAGGCTTAGCCCGGAATAAACCCGACGTAGTCCTAGCCGGGGCGCCGGTCGGGCGGCCTCGGCAGGTCGGGGGTGACCAACACCAAGCCGGG
>CAZVKO010000044.1:0-91327 GCA_964627765.1 uncultured Ginsengibacter sp.
TATGCGGCGAAACTACAGCCAGGTGAAACGGTTTTCATTAACGGCGCCACCGGCGCTTCGGGAAGAGTAGCTGTACAGGTAGCCAAACTGCTTGGGGCAGGAAAAATAATTGCAACAGGCAGAAATGAAACGTCATTAGGCCTGGTCTCCACATTAGGGGCAGACGAAACCATCAATTTATTGCAGAGCGACGAGCATTTGACGGAGAATTTCACAACCGCACAGGGCGAAAAGGGCTTTGATATAGTGCTCGACTTTTTATGGGGTCATCCGGCAGAAGTGCTTATCGACACCTTCATTCCAAAAGAAGCCGGTTTTGCCAGGCAAAGAATACGTTATTTGCAAATCGGGCAAAAAGCCGGTTCGCATATCTCTATAACAGGGTCTGCCTTTCGCACCTCCGGTCTGGAAATGATGGGCATTGGAAGAATTACCAATGAAGTGCTTGCAGCAGAAACAGACACTATCTGGAACTGGATAAAAGAAAATAAATTATACATGGATATTGAGCGGGTTCCATTAAAAGATATCGCTAATGCATGGCAACGGACGGAACTTGCGGGCAAGCGTTTGGTGATAGTGCCATGAGCCGCCGCCGCTTGCACCGGCCAGGATGATTGGTCTTCTTTAAACACGCTGCCAGGTAATATTTTTGCTTTATTAAATCCGGGATGGGGAGAAATACGTAATTGAAGTATAAAGCAAATTGCGGTATTGGGTGCCAACCCGGATGTATATTTCATCGTTGAGGTAGTTATCATCTTCTTCCATGTAGGTCTATGGCAAAATATTTCTTATATTTAGAGAAAATCTATATGCCGTTGCGGGCAACTATTGTGCTGATAGCCGGTCTTTTGGCATACTCTCAAAATATCCGTGCCCAGAAGCCGGAGTTTGATACTACGGAAACCATATCGGTAAATAATGCCTCCCTGAATGCGATCAGTACCAGGGCAGTCAGGCACTTTATTAAACATTACCCGGATGTGCAAAATGAGAAATGGTTCATAACGTCCAAAGGGTTTGTCGCCTCTTTTACCAGCAACTCTGAAATATACCGGATCTATTATAATCAAAAAGGTATATTTCGTTTGTCTGTTATTATATATGACGGGAAAAATTATCCTCAGACATTAGAGAGGCTGGTATCTATCGGCTACCCGGGAGCTGAAATAAAAAATATTGTGGAATTATTCAACGGAAGCGAGCGCTTATACGGCATCACAATATCCAATCAGCAACTATACAGGCTCATCGAATATAGCGACAGCGATACAGAAGTGGTAGATGAATATAACAGGCAGATGTAAGACAGCATGACCGGTGCTGAATTTTTACATTCATGGTATTAATCGTAAAAAGTTTCCTGTTAACCTTACGCGGAAACAGTAACGGATGCGCTGCTTGCTATATATTCATCGTTGCGCTCTTCTTTCTTCGTGTATTCGTATACGTTATATTTCTCCTTAGCATCACTTTAACTCATTTTTATCACAGGTGAGGCATTCCACATCACTTTATCGTATAGATTTGTACACGATGAACACGCATGCTATATATAATACAACCATCTGCTCAGGTATCCGGCTGGTACTGGATATGACGGATTGTTATACGTGGTCATTCCCCGAATTTATTCCTTTCTGTTCACGTTTATACTTTTTCTCCAGCTACAAGGATTTCTACGATAGCCTGCGTGCCTGATATTTTGTTAGAAACTTTTATTGACTGCATAACCAACCGGATAATAGCGGCTCCGGTTATGCATCATGATTTACCAGGCACGCCTGCATACTGTTTTAATTCGGTTCCCGCAGCCTGTAAGCATTGCATGGTTACGGTTCTGTATACGGACCGCTTTAATTACTATAAGTTTTAAATATGTCAACCTTACTTATAGCGACCGCCCTGATAGCGGTGGTTGCCGGCATTTGCCTGCTTCTTATTTCAATTAACAACAAACAAAAACGTAATGCTATGAATACATTTCTCAATCGCCTTAGCCAGGCAGGATCCTCCAACAATTTAAGCTTCTCCGGCCAGGAACTGCTGAAAGATATAGCTATTGGTTTAGACGGATTGCGCCGTGAGTTGCTCGTACTGACCCGTTTCAAAAACGGCGACTACTTCGATTTTACTATAGATATTAACAATGTGCAGAGCTGCTCAGTAAAAAAGATATACGGTTTTATAAAAGCCGGGGATTTAAAAAACAACCGGCTGGAAAAGCACCTGGAGGAAATTGTGCTGCACCTGGAATTGTACCACGCCGGAAGTACAGACATTCCCTTTTACAACCATATTGATAACCGGCCCGGCGAGGCAATTGACCTGGAGAATAAGGCCAGGCGATGGGAATCGATGCTGAATAAACTGATGAACCAGCGGTTCGATAAAAAGAAATCCGCTCAGGCTATATACTATCCTTCACCACATCCGGGTTCCAAAAAAAAGGAAATTACAACTGCTATAGAAAAGCAGCAATGAGAGGAAGCGGGATTATATGATTGGTATATACTTTTCTGCCCAGCCCGGGTTTTGCATTTGCAACAATGATAAAGTTGATAGGGCAAAACCCGGGTGCAGGAAAGAGACATGTATTTTTATTTCTTCCCGTTGCAACAGGGCTGACAGGTGCATGTGTCAGGTTAAAGCTTCCTTCAAAAAAGATAGAATTGTTTGTAACCTTTCCGTTGTTCACTTACCCTAAGTAAAGTATCAACATAAAAGATATAAAATGGAAAGTATCAATTTACAACAGTCGCTGAAACCCACATTTCACCTGTTAAAGCTCACATTTGTGATTGTGCCTGTCGTTGCGGGCTTGGATAAATTCACCAACCTGCTTACCCATTGGGAACAATACATCAACCCGTCAATTGTCCGCATACTGCCTTTTTCCCCGTCGGTATTTATGATGATAGCGGGCATTATTGAAATTATTGCGGGTATCATTGTGCTGAAAAAAACGGAAATTGGCAGCTATATTGTTGCTGCATGGCTTGTGGTAATTGCAGCAGCATTACTGGCTGGTTTCAGGTATGCAGACGTAGCAGTCCGTGACCTGGTAATGGCTGTAGCCGCTTATGCGACGGCAAGGATATCCAAACTTGTTCAGTAGAAACTGCCGGGGTATGACAGCATTTGAAAAACTTACGGAAGTACAGATCATTGAACGGATTTTACAGGGAGAAACGGCCCTCTATGAGATTATTGTAAGGCGCTACAATCCTTATTTGTATAAAACAGGGCGATCGTATAACTATAATCATGAGGATACACAGGATTTAATGCAGGATACATTTATAGATGCTTATAAGAGCCTGGCACAGTTTGAAGGTCGTTCGGATTTTAAGACATGGATCATCAGGATAATGATGAATAATTGTTACAGGAAAAGAAACAGGGCAGGCTTTAAAAATGAGAGGATTAAACAAATTAACGACAACTCAAAGCCAATGTTTACAAGTTTAAATTATGATACAGCCAACATCATTCAAAACTGGGAATTGGGAAACATTATTGAAACAGCACTGTGTAAAATACCTTTCGATTACCGCATGGTATTTTCATTCAGGGAAATAAACGGTTTGACGGTATCAGAAACAGCAACCCTGCTCAGCATAAGTGAAGCCAATGTAAAGGTGCGGCTGAACAGGGCAAAAACGATGTTAAGAAATGAAATAGCGGGTATGTATGCTGCCAGCAAAATATTTGAGTTTAGTTTGATCTATTGCGATGCAATGGTGGAGAATGTAATGAGGAAAATAAACAGGGTTTAAAATACCGGCGGGATTTTTGTATAGCTCACATTAAAAGCAAAGAATCTTACCGGCAGTATACAGAAAAAATATAGGTTTGTATGTTGCGGTATATTGCAGAGAAAAATTTCATTGATGGGGAACCCCGTTACAATATTATCTAAAGACCATATTACACACGATGTTATCAGGATTGTTGCAGAAAAACCCGCATCCTTAACTTACCAGCCGGGGCAGGCGGTGGATGTATCCATTCACAAACCCGGATGGGAACAGGAAAAGAGACCCTTTACTTTTACCTCTTTGCCGGACGATGCCCATATTGAGTTTACCATTAAAACATACCCTTCTCATCACGGTGTTACCGAACAGTTACTAAAGCTCAATGCAGCAGACGAATTACTCCTTCACGATGTTTTCGGAGATATCGCTTATAAAGGCGAAGGCATTTTTATTGCAGGAGGAGCAGGGGTGACTCCGTTTATTGCCATTATGAAGCAGCTTGAAAAAAATAATATCATCGGGAACAACAAACTTATCTTTGCCAATAAAACGAAAGCGGATATTATTGACGAAGGGAGGTTTAATAAACTTCTGGGGAGAAATTTCATTAAAATACTCTCCGACGAAAATATTGCAGGCTATGAGCATGGATACGTCTCAGCAGAGCTGATCAAAAAACACATGGACGGGCATACCAGCTATTTTTACCTCTGTGGACCAGACCCCATGATGGCAGCAGTAGAAAAGCACATTTTTTCATTGGGAATCAATAATAGCTTCATAGTAAAAGAAGGGTTTTAGCTTACGCCCGCTAAGACAAAACATACCGTCCGCATTACCGGCAGGCGTTGCAGTAATTTTTTAACCGTTTTTTTTGCATAGTTGAGCTGCAGCGCTGCAACGGTATAGCCAAGTAAATATATTTCTGGTGAAGACCGGAACATAAACGAATAGTATGATACCGTTTAGAAAATTAAAATCGTCCAATTTTAAACCATTAAGAAGTTAAGAATAAAAATTTTAAACGTTCTGCTTCTTAATGTTCTTAACTCCTTAACTAACCTTAATGGTAAAATATTTAGATTAAATTTTTTTATTGGTATAAATACAAAAAGTTCAGAAATGAATCCATTTTGGACACAACTTATACTGCGTACTACTTTAAAGCATAAAGGAAAGGATGCCATTAAAAATAAATCTGTTTCAGGCTACCGGCTTGCAAAGGGATACCGGGAGTTTTTTATCGGTGCAAAAAGATCACTGAAAAATCTTATTCTTATTACAGCCGGTATATTTTCTGCTGCATTTGGTTTTAAAGGGTTCTTGCTTACCAATGGTTTTATTGATGGTGGCGCCACAGGCATTTCATTATTGATTACGGCTTTAACAAAAATTCCGCTTCAATACCTGATAATTTTAATCAACATTCCTTTTATTATACTGGCCTTTACTGTTATCGGCAGGCAGTTTGCCATCAAAACGGCCTTAGCTATAACAGGCCTTGCCGTATGCCTGGCCACCGTTACTTTCCCCAATGTTACCAACGATAATTTATTAGTTGCGGTTTTCGGCGGGTTCTTTCTTGGCGCCGGTATCGGGCTCGCTGTGCGGGGCGGAGCAGTAATTGACGGAACAGAAGTACTGGCTATTTTTTTAAGCCGCAAGATCGGCACCACTATTGGCGATATCATCATTGTAATAAACATGATGATCTTTTCCACAGCAGCTTATCTTTTATCAGTTGAAACCGCCCTCTATTCTATGATTACCTACCTGGCAGCTTCTAAAACGCTTGATTTTATTGTGGAGGGAATTGAAGAATATATTGGCGTTACGATTGTTTCTTCCCGCCATGAAGAAATACGCGAAATGATCATTCAAAAGATGGGACGCGGAGTTACCGTATACAATGGCAAAAGAGGGTTTGGCAAGCATGGGCATACCGACCAGATCGAAATTGTATTCTCTGTGATCACCCGGCTCGAGATCAGCAAGCTCAACAGTGAAATTGAAAAGATTGACCCGGATGCATTTGTGGTAATGAGCAGTATAAAAGATACCAAGGGCGGTATGATAAAAAAACGACCATTGAAGCATTAAACAGAAGCTGCAGCTCATAATTACTGAACGCTGCATTCATCTTTTCTGGGATCAGTAAAGCTGCTTTAAAATAATTGATCCGCCATATTAGGCAATATGTTTTCTTCGTATACGGATAGACGTTAGTATCTCCCCCTGTTATAGAATAGTATTGTTATTGCCTCTTAAGCAGGTTGCGAGGGCTTACATTCGTACTTATTCTTCCTGTGAAAAGGTGATCGGTTGTATGATGCCGCTTATCACGGCATGATTGTGCCGCACAGCCGGAAGCCACCTGGGCGACCTTTTGAAAACCTTTAATGCAATATCGTCAAACGCCTTATTGAAAGGAACTTTTATATACGGATCCTGTATGTTACCGTCTTCATCTATCAAAGCTGCAATAACTACGGTTACCGTTTCCGCATTGGTAATGCGATATTGATCAGGGAAATAAATATTGCGGTATAGAAAATTCTGCCATCCCTTTTGGCCGCCTTGAAATTCTGCGCTTTTACCGGCGGCAGCGCTGTCCTGGACAGAACCCTCTCTGTCGAAGTAGGCAGCACTTACCAGCTTTCCCGTATCGTATACCTCTTGTGCTGCAAGCTTGCCATTGTTATGAAAGAATTGCCACGGGCCATCCATCTTTCCATACTTCCATCGCCCTGCTGCCGAAGGAATACCATTGGTGCTCCAGTCAACTTCTACGGCAGTGCCATCATCATTATATACAATGGAATCCTGCTGGTATCCATTAAAATGCCATCCGATAGAGGTACCTGCCGGACGACCCTCTTCATATACAGTAGAATCCTGCATGGCGCCATTATCATAAAAGCTTAGCCATAAGCCCTGCTTTTTATTGTGCACGTTTTTTCCGAACTGCTCGGGCATACCATTGGCGTAATAGTAATAAAAGAAACCGTTAGCCATCTTTGAGCTGCTGTCTTCATACAATCCTTTCATCTGCAACTTGTGAGTGCTTACAAAATAATCATAGCGCAGCCAGCCGCTGTCGGTTTTAATCACTTCAGATACAAACCGCGCCTGCCCCGGATCACAAGGTTTCCACTGGTAATCATAGAACATATGCAGTTGCTGGCCGCTGGCCTGCATTGAAAAAGCAAAAATGATAAACAGGAATGATCGCATGCATGATAAATTGCAGAAAAATACAGTGAAAACCTGTGAAATCAAAAATGTAACAAAAATAATTTGCTGAAAAGTTATTCCTTCTAATGTTCCTTCTTTGCAGGGGCAATAACTAATCTATTATACCTTGCCAGGCTTTAAACAGCCCGTCATCATTTCCGGCAGATTTTACTTAGTAACTTGAGAAAAACTTTTTATGGAATTCGGACGTGTTGATCCGGGGGAACTGGATAATATTGATTTTAGTCTGCCTGCAGAACCGGCATTTAATAAAAATATTTTAGATGGCAGTAAGAATACAAATGCAAAAGTGTATATCGGCTGTGCCAAGTGGGGCAGGGCGGAATGGTTAGGAAAGATCTATCCTGAAAAAACAAAGGAGAAAGATTTTTTACAGCACTATGTGCAGCACTATAATGCCATTGAACTGAATGCAACCCATTACAAAATATATGGCGCCAAAGGAATTGAAAAGTGGAAACAAAAGGCAGAGGGGAAAGATTTCGTCTTTTGCCCAAAAATGTACAAAGGTGTTACACACTTTGGCAAGCTTACCGGTAAAGATTTTTTAACCACAGAATTTTTCCGTGGCGTGCTGGCATTTGAAGAACATCTGGGACCCATATTTATACAGGTAAGCGAAGCTTATGCCCCCTCTCGCAAAGATGAACTGCTGCAATTTTTGGAATCATTGCCGGCAGACATGCAGTTCTTCCTGGAAGTGCGGCATTCCGGGTGGTTTAAAGAAGATATCGCTATAGAACTGTTTGAAAAATTACGGGCGCTGAATATAGGCGCAGTGATAACAGATACCGCCGGAAGAAGAGATTGCGCACATATGTATCTCACAGTTCCCAAAACCTTTATCCGTTACGTAGGCAACAGCCTTCATCCTACAGATTATACGCGCATTGATGCGTGGGTACAGCGCATGAAATATTGGTTGGATCAGGGCATAAAAGACATTTATTTTTTCATGCACATGCATAATGAAGCCACCTCGCCTGAGCTGACGGTATATCTCGTTGATAAGATGAATAAAGAATGCGGGTTGAATCTTATTAAACCGAAATTTGTCAAGAATATCTCAGGCAATCAGAAAAAGCTTTTTATATAAATAATTTTATGCCTCCTTACGGGCATACAAGCGCTTATTTTCATTTATTCATTTAAGTTGATAAATGCATTCCCCGGTCCGCCTGCCGCTGAGCAAGTCTGTGTGTCTCTAATCTCATTATTTTAAAATGCGTTCATATGGCCCCGTAACAAAAGAATTTTTTGAACTATTGTTGCAAATCTTATATTTGCAACATCATTGCATAAATTAATGCCTACGTATTTCAAAAGAATATCGGCTGTTCTCCTGCTTTTTCTTTTCCTGGAAAAGGCCGGTGTTCGTTTATGGATACATACACATTATCACGAGTGCGCCATTGAAGGTAAATTATCTTCAAAAAGTGATACATCCCCATCGTTCTCTGCGCAGCCTTGTGACTGTGTGGACGATTTTTTTATCCCGATAACTTTTACAGAACAAATAATATTTACCTCTGCTTTATGTAAGGCAATTGATCTCTATTTTAATAATTACAAGAGCCCTATTCCTGAGGTTGCGCCATCATCCCCGTCCTTAAGGGGCCCTCCTGTTTGCTGATTTTCAAATACCGTTTTACATATTTTAATCTGAACCTTAACAGGAGTACCCTGCTATATACCTGTATATAGCGGATATAAATTATTCAACCACTACAAATCCACTAAAATGCAATCACATTTTTTCCGTGCCCACCGCATACTTCTTTGGGCCGCTTTATTCACTGTTATAACTAATACGGGATGTAATAAGGAATCTGTTGTAACACCGGCTCCTCCCGGAAATGAGACCTTAACAACAGTTGAATTAATATATCAAAATACAGTAAATTCATCTGATACGGGGCGTGCTATCTGGCGGCAGCTTGATCTTACGGGGGTTAATTTACCGGATACAAGCGCTGCAATACTTAATTTAAAGGCCAACAGCACCTATAATGCACAAGTACTTATCCTGGATGAAATTTCGGATGCCCCAAATGTTGACACTATCAGTAATGAAATTAAAGACCGGGAGAATTATCACTTGTTCTTTTTTCAGCCGGAGCCCATCTCTGCATCAAATTTAGTCATCAGCAACACATCAACAGATATTCCGGTTGAGGACGGAACGGTAACCAGCGCTTCGGGGCCCTATCTGAATTTGGTGGTTACCCGTACCGACCTCGATACCAATAATCCGCCGCTACAAATAGGCCTTACGGATAAATTAACCACAGGCGACGCAAGTACCGGTTATGTAAGAGTGGTATTGAGGCACCAGCCAAATGCCAAAAACGGCACGTATGCTCCGGGCTCAACAGATTTCGACGGCAACTTCCAGGTCAACATTAATTAATATTAAACACTCCAATCAAAAAATGAATAGTATGCGACAAATAAAAATATTTCTTTCAATGGGAGCATTGCTGATATGCGCAACTACATTTGCACAGCAAAAGAGCGCAAGCTTTATCGCCATCAATGGCGGTATTTCCTTACCAACCGGCAACTGGGCGAAATCCACAGAAGTATCGAGCACAGATGGATTTGTCAGCGATCCTTCCGGATATGCAGCAGCGGGTCCGATCGTATCCTTAAGCGGCGCTTATTTCTTTTCGAAACATATTGGCGTGGGAGGATTTATCAGCTTCGCTGGTTATAAAACAAAAGTGGAGGAGCTATCAGCGGGTTACCAGGAATCCTTCGATGTAGACCAGGTAACGACAACTGCCACCAGTTACAAGCTATGGAACTTTATGCCGGGTTTGTATTTCAACTTTCAGCTACAGCATACACTATCTTTTACAGCCCGCGCCCTCGCAGGCATTACATCAGGCTCTACACCTCTGATAACGGTGGATGTTGAAGACGGAGGAATTGATGATGGTACATTCGAACAAAAGTCAGCAAGCAAATCTGCCTTTGGATTTGATTTGGGTGCCGGACTGAGTTATTCCTTAAACAAACATCTCGCCGTCAATTTAAACGCAGATTATTTTTATTCAAAACCTGATTTTACAATTCAAAACACCATGCGGCAAAACTCCGCCGGAAGAGAAATTACCGAATATGATCAACCGCTTGCCGGCGTTAACATCGGTCTCGGATTAGCGTATCTCTTTGGAAAATAAAAAACACACGGGCCCCCGGTAATCCTGCCGGGAGCCATCACTAAATTTTCGCACATGCATAAACGTTTGTTATTTGCTTTTTTGCTGGCAATGAGCGTTCGCATCGTCAACGCACAGGATGAATGTAAAGTAACCGTGTATGGGCACATAAGTTTTGAAAGTAACGCCAACCCAATATCTGCTGTTAAAGCAACCGTTACTGTGCCAAAGCTCAATGTATCCGTTTTAACCGATAGTCTTGGAAATTTTAGCTTTCTGTCGAAATGTATGCAAAAACTTGAACTCAGGATAAGTTACCTGGGATATACCGCAGATACCCTCGTGCAAATAAAAAATGATGACGTAAATGTTAATGTTACTTTATCAAATGTTGCAAAAGTTTTAAAAGGCGTCGTTGTCAGGGAGGAGATCATACAAAAAGACAATATTACCACAGCAGTTAAAAGCTCACTCTCCGGAAAGGCGCTCGAAGAAACGCGGGGACTTTCGTTGGGAGAATCGCTAAAGGGAATAACCGGCGTAACTACGCTACAAAATGGTCCGTCCATTTCGAAACCTATTATACACGGTCTTTACAGTAACCGGGTACTTATTATGAATAATGGAGTCCGGCAGGAAAGCCAGCAATGGGGTAACGACCATGCTCCTGAAATAGATCCTTTTATTGCAACAAAGCTCACAGTGATAAAAGGAGCAGCAAGCATTCGTTACGGATCGGATGCTATTGGCGGGGTCGTATCTGTGGAGCCTAAAGATATGCCCACACAACCAGGAGTAGATGGCGACCTGAATATTGTGGGAATGAGCAATGGCAGAATGGGCGTTGCATCCGGCATGATAGAAGGCGCAGCAGCAAAAAAGCCGGAAGGCCTGAGCTGGAGAGTACAGGGCACTGTGAAACAATCTGGAAATGTACAGACACCCCATTATTTTATTGGCAATACTGCTCTCAGGGAAGACGATTATTCGGCAACCGTTGCTTACAATAAAAAGACTTATGGGGCCGGGCTGTACTATAGTAAGTTTGATACAAAAATTGGCATTGCAGACGCTTCTGTGATCGGGTCGGGCCAGGATTTCCTGAGCATTCCTGCAGAACCCGCGGTGCCGGCAGATTTTTCTTACCTGATCAGGAGACCTTATCAATCCGTTAACCACCAACTGATCAAAGCAAGCGGATTTTTGAACCTGCCCAATAGCGGCAAGCTGGAAGGGGTCTATGCTTTTCAACATGATGTCCGCAAAGAATATGATGCAGCTCCCAATGCCAATAGCAATACGAATGATATAGACAAAATTCCCGATGTGGATCTAAGGCTGAATACTTCAACTGCGGATCTTATTTGGGAACATCCGGCAATAAATAAAAAAATTATCGGCAGCGTCGGGCTCAATTTTATTACGCACGGCAATCTCGAGCAGGGAACCACTTACCTTCAGCTTATTCCCAACTTCCGCGATTACGGAGGCGGGATATTCGCAATTGAAAAATGGAGGCAAAACAAGCTGATCCTTGAGGGCGGTTTAAGATATGACTACAGGTGGTTGCGGGCCTATATGCTGCAACCTGCCACTCTTATAGAAGAACAGCCCACCCACAGATGGCAAAATGCAACGGTAAATCTTGGGGCTACCTACCAGTTTAATAATAAGCTCACCGCTACATTTAACTTTGGCAGCGCCTGGCGACCGCCCAGTGTATTGGAGTTATATGCAGACGGTATTCACCAGGCCGCTGCGGTATGGGAAAGGGGTGACTCTGCACTGAATGTGGAAAAGGCTTATAATACAAGCATTGCTGTCAGGTATGAAACCCGGCACTTCAATGCGGAACTGGGCATTTATGCCAATTATTTTGGAAACTATATTTATGCAAAGCCGGACAGTCTTCCGGCTTATACTGCAGCAGGACAATTTCCTTCCTTTAATTATACACAGATCAGGGATGCCTTATTCACCGGAACAGATTTTACTTTCGATTACAGCTTTCTCCGTCATTTTACCCTTACCTCTAAAACAAGCCTTCTCCGCGCCCGCAATCTGAATACCCGCGAATGGATTATTGATGTACCTCCAGACCGATACGACAATTCATTAAGGTATCAATGGGATTCATTGGGCCGTTGGAAAAATGTGTATGTTAATCTCGGCAATATTGTGGTGGATAGACAGACAAGAACGCCACCGCGGATTATGCCTGAAGAAGGTCAATCTCTGACGAAACCGGAACAGGTTTACAATAAACTAATTGCCGCTCCCGGCGGTTACATGCTGTGGAATGCAGAGGTAGGTTGTTCTATACCCCTGCATCAATCGAATATAGACATTAGCCTTTCAGTAACCAATCTTACCAATACTGTTTACCGGGATTACCTGGACATTTTTCGCTATTACATTGATGGCCTTGGCAGAAGTTTCATTTTAAGAATCAAAATCCCTTTCACACTAAGCAAACAACATGCACCATCCTAAACATGATTTTATGGAAAAACCAGACACTTATATCGCAAAGCTTTTACAATTACACGGCCTGAATGCCACAGCACCGCGCATATCGGTTATTTCGCTGCTTTTAAGAGAAAAACGATGGTTCGACCTGCCTGAAATACAAAAGCATGTGAATGCCGGTCGTATTACGGTTTATAGAATACTGAATGTTTTACTGGATAAAGAGATCATCAGGAAAATTGTAGACGTACATAACAAAGTCTTTTATTGCTTTAATGATCAGAATCCATTTTTTATTTCAACCAGCAGCAGAAAAAAAGAGGCCATATACTTCAGGTGTTCCAATTGCAATGAAATTTTCGTGTTGAAGCGATCCCATATTGATATTCATCTGCCCAAAAACTTTACTAAGACAGGAACTAACTTATTCATAACCGGTTATTGTAACCATTGTGCCGGCACGGCTTAACAGGAGTTGCATTAACATGGGGTTGTGATATTTGTTATCTTCTCTGTCTTCTGATGAATTTGTCTTAAACAGTAAATTAATCATTTTAATTCATCTTACTGATACCCCATAGCCTGCAGGTTGAACAACTCTGCATACCGGCCGTTTCGGTTCAATAGTTCTCCATGGCTTCCTGTTTCAAGGATTCTCCCTTTATCCAATACCAATATCCTGTCAGCCATTCGAACGGTTGAAAAACGATGTGAAATCAGCACGGCTGTTTTTCCTTTGGTGAGTTCGGCAAAGCGCTGGAATACTTCATACTCGGACCTCGCATCCAGAGCGGATGTCGGCTCATCCAATATCAGCAGCTGTGCATTCTTCATATACGCTCTGGCCAGTGCTATCTTTTGCCATTCGCCGCCCGAGAGCTCCACACCCTGATTGAACCGCTTGCCCAGTGCCTGGTCATATTTATTGGCCAGCTTTTGCACAATGCGGTCAGCAAGGCTTTTTCTTGCTGCTTCCATAATGAGCTCCTGGTTTTCTTTTTCGTCAATATTGCCAACAGCAATGTTTTGCGAAACAGTCATCTGGTAGCGGATATAATCCTGGAAGATGACACCGATATTTTTTCTTACTTCTTCAAGATTATATTCACGCAGGTCATGTCCGTCCAATAATATGCGGCCTTCGGTAGGATCATATAATCTCGCAAGCAATTTTACCAGCGTGGTTTTGCCGGCTCCGTTTTCACCTACCAATGCCAGTTTTTCACCCACTCCCAGTGTGAAGCTGATATGACGATTGGCCCATGCATCGGAATTGGTATATTTGAATCCCACATTTTCAAAAACAAATCCTTTTTTGACAGGATTGGGAAAGGGTAATGCTGACGCATTGGGAATAATCCGCGGCTCTATTTCAAAGAAATCAAAAAAGTCTTTTAAATAAATAGCGCCCTGTGACACGGCTGTAAAGCGGGAAAGGATGCTATCGAGCAGGCTTCGCATTTGCCGGAAAGAACCTGCAAGAAACGTGAGACTGCCAATAGAGATTTTCCCTTGTATGGTTTTATAAATGATGTATACATACGCGCTGTAGTACCCGAGTGTACCAAAAAGTGAAAATATAGTACCCCACAGCGATCTCTTAAGCACCAGCCTTTTATTGTCACGATAAAATTTATTGGATAATTCTTTAAACCGGTCTATAAGAAAAGCGGAAAGGTTGAACAGTTTTATCTCTTTTGCAGTTTCATCGCTGGCCCCGATGTAGCGCACATAATCCAGTTCGCGGCGTTCGGGTGTTTGTCTCCTGTTAAGCGAGTAATTCTGATCATTAAAATGCGCTTCTCCGAGAAACGACGGAAGCACGGCAATGACAAGCAACAATATCAGCCAGGGGTTAAACACAACCAGTCCTGCGGCAAGAAAACCCATTGTTATAAAGTCCTGAACCTGGCCCATCGCCTGGCCTAATAAGATGGTGCGCCCGATAGTCTGTTGCCGGGCCCGTTCCAGCTTATCATAAAAAACAGAATCTTCAAACTGCTCAAGGTCCAGCGTGGCAGCATGCTCCATTATTTTGATGGAAGTATAATTGGCAAACAGGTCGCCGAGCAAACTGTCAATTAATGTAGAAGCCCTGCCCAAAGCGTCTGAAAGTATGGCCAGCCCGAATTCTATAGCCACCAGCTTCCATACATAGCTGTTCGCGGTATGAGAGCCCTGGCTCAGATGTACTACTCCGTCAATGATAAGCTTACCTACATACAGAATGCTTACAGGAATGGCAGAACGAACTATACGGACAAAAGCAGTTACAATAGTAAGAGAAGGACTGGTAAGCCATACCAGCTTAAAAAAACGCGGCAGGTTACCCAGTGCGGAAAAGCGATCTTTTAAAGATACTGTTGCCATTTAAAAATTGAGCTTATCAGCCCGGGCCAAAGTTCCCGTATTTATTTTGATAATAGAAAATGCGGTTCATTCCCGCATTCCATTGCAGCATAAATTTTAGTGATACCTCAGTTAATATGGCTAACGGGTTTTTCTTTTGGAAGATCTTCATCAGTTTTTTAGCAACCCGGATAGTGCTTTTCCCTTTTTCATAAGTATTAAGGCCAGCACGATAATCCATAGCATGAAAACCCCTATGTTAATGCGCTCCCAGATTCCTGCATACGGTGTAGGCTGGTTCGCCTGAACAAGTGGCGCATCTTTAGCAGTTAAAATTCCAAAAACCAGCAGCATGAGAATCGTTATAATGGAATAGATGCGGAACCTTTTTCCCAATGATGCAGCGCCAAATCCAATCGCAGCGACCATAAGAATTACTGTTACAGCAGCCAATATCAGGTGCATCGTATCGCTCATTGTTTTTCCTCCTGCTGCCAATACCTCACGTTGATGCATAGGTGCAAAGGGCCAGAAAAGACTCACCATTCCATAAAGAAGGAGGAGGTTTCCCGCTGCGCGTAGATTTTTATTATGGCCGGCCGATTGTTTCATGCCCCATCCGAAAGCGATTATAAGTAAAGCGTACGCCACACCAAATGCAATCCACAATGCCCTGGCAGGAGTGCCTACGGCAGACAATTCACTTACAGTTTGTGAGGCAGAATTATAACCAGCATACAGCATCGGTATAAAAATATTCATGCTTATGTATAACACCGAAGAGAGAATGCCACTAAATAATAATATTCTTTTTCTCATTTTTATCTTTTGAGCTTCATCACAAAGAAAAATATGTTACCAGGAGAAATTAATGACCGGCATCATCCGGCAACATGACTGCCTGCCCGTGACAAGCAACCGGAAATGATGGCATTTTCATTTGTCTTTGGCTATTCTGTACCTTCACTTTTTAAAAAACAGTTAATGGCAATCCGCATTTTTATTACCGGCGGCACGTTTGACAAAGAATATAACGAATTGAACGGCCAGTTGTATTTTAAAGATACGCACATGAGCGACCTGCTGGAAATGGGCCGCTGCAGGGTAGATGTAGAAATCCGCACCCTGATGATGATAGACAGCCTTGAAATGACGGATGAAGATCGCGAGCTGATCATACACCAGTGCAACAACTGCGGGGAAACCCAAATTGTAATTACCCATGGTACCGATACCATGGCAGAGACCGCTAAGGCGCTTGCGAAAAAAGTACCGGACAAAACAATTATACTTACCGGCGCCATGATCCCTATAAAATTTGGCAGCTCGGATGGCTTATTTAATCTCGGCAGCGCTCTTGCATTTGCACAAACGCTTTCACCGGGCGTGTATGTTGCTATGAACGGCCGTTACTTTAACTGGGATAATGTGCGGAAGAATAAACAAACCGGCTTTTTTGAAGAAATAAAATAAACCGGGCTAAGCAAATATCAGAGATTCTGGATGGCCCCTGAAAACACGGGCGCCTCTCTGTTCATGCAATCGGCAGTCAGCGTGGCAAAGCCCTTTTTATTTATCCTTAATGAAAAAGACCTGGTGTTCCTGTCATTACTGAGCAGGATTTTAATAGTATAACCGCCTTTTTTACCGGATGTAGACTGGTAAGTAAAATCTTTTGTGTGAATATTGATACCATTGTCATCGATAGTATAGGCTGCTGTACCGGATTTGCCTGAATAAGGTAATGCCACACTCAGGGAATCATTTACTATATGAAAATAATAATTACCAAGTGCATAGTCGCCGCCGGATTCATGCAGAACGGTAAATGCAAAATTTTTAGAGGCTATTGCATTGTCAAGATCATTCCCGGTTAATTGTCCAAAAGTGAATTTCGTCGGAAGTGAGCAAAGAGTAATTAAAAGAGAGGCTACATAAAAAATTCTCGTAGTATAAATTCTCATGATTAAATGTTTTAACTAAAGTTAGTGTAATGTTCATTAAGTATTTGCTAAAATAAAAGAGATTTTTTGTTGCAGGTAATCCATAGATTCATAACGGAACTTTTCATGATTAACTTTCAGGCCCGGTTATCCATTAAATTATCCGGTCTTCTTTCAAAAACGAATAACCTTTATTTTTACATCAACAAAGCATCATGAAGTACTTTTTTGCATTCTTTACTTTAATAATTTTCGTTTCACATTCGGAGGCGCAGCGGTATAAAAGAATTCATTATAGAGCCATATTGGTAGATACGCACAATGATATTCTTACCGAATGTTTCGAAAAACAGGTAAGCTTCGATCAAAACCTGAAAGGCATTACACAATCGGACCTGCGCCGGTTTAAGCAGGGCGGTGTGGACGTGCAGGTCTTTTCCGTCTGGTGCGACGGCAAAAAGCAACATCCCTATGAATATGCGCTCAGCCAGATAGATACTTTGTATGCTACCATACAACGCAATCCTGATAAAATGGTGCTGGTAAAAAATTCATCCGGATTATTGCGCGCAGTAAAAGAAAAGAAACTGGCCGCCATGATTGGCGTGGAAGGCGGCCACATGATGGAAAACGATCTTAGAAAACTCGACACATTTTTTCAAAGGGGAGTACGATACATGACCCTTACATGGAATAATTCCAATCCTTGGGCCACATCAGCAATGGAAGAAACACATGATTCGCTGCTGCATCAGCCAAAGGGGCTAAGTGACTTTGGTAAACAGGTGGTACGAAGGATGAACGGGCTGGGTATGCTGGTCGATTTATCGCATGTGGGCGAGCAAACCTTTTGGGATGCTATTGCTGCCACTACTAAGCCCGTATTGGTATCCCATAGCTGTGCTTACAGATTGTGCCCCGTTTTCAGAAATTTAAAGGACGACCAGATAAAAGCGGTTGCCAAAAATGGCGGAGTGATCGATATCAATTTCTTTTCAGCTTTTGTAGACAGCAATTTTGTACCGCGTGAAAAAGCGTTTATAGAAAAACATAAAAATGAATTTGATTCTCTCTCCAGAATTTATACTGATGAAGATGAGGTGCGGCAAATGCTTTTTGCTGAATATCCGGCAGAATCTTATGCAATGCGCCCCACCTTGTCGCAGCTGATAGACCAGATAGATTACATGGTACAGCTGGCCGGTATAGATCACGTGGGCATTGGCTCCGATTTCGACGGTATTTATTCTTCGCCACAGCAATTGGATGACGTAGCTACCTACCCGCTTATTACCAAAGCGCTGCTGGAAAGGGGCTACAGCCGGAGAGATATTGAAAAAATATTGGGCGGCAATTTCATACGGGTATTAAAGGCAAATGAAAGCCGGCAGGTGTCCAACTAACGGGTATGATTAAACGAAATGAAAGAGCTTCCTGCGGAGTGTATCAAAAATATACACAGACAAAAAATATAAGCCCGGTTATACTGTACTGTTGCCATTCAACAATTTTTGCCACCATCCGATTCTGCAGAATTATTATTTTACTTTTATATTACCCATTACCGGTGCTGACCGCTGAATTTCTTCCTGATTAATTATTAAAAGCACTTTAATGAAAAAGCTATTTTTTGTTTCATTTACACAATTCTTCTGTATCTGCCTTTTTGCACAAAACAATTCCGGGCTGTATCGCTATCCCGATGTGTCGGCAACGCAAATTGTTTTCACCTATGCTAACGACATCTGGGTGGTGCCAAAAGAAGGCGGCGAAGCCATCAAATTAAGCTCGCCCGCGGGCGTGGAAGTTTTTCCAAAATTTTCGCCCGATGGCAAATCAATTGCATTTACCGGCAATTATGATGGCAATGAAGATGTATATGTAATGCCTGCCGCAGGCGGGGTTCCCCTAAGACTTACCTCGCACGGATATCCCGACAGGGTGGTAGGCTGGGAGCCGGACGGAAAGCGGATCCTGTTTGCCTCGTCAAGAGAAAGCGGGAGCCAAAGATTCAATCAAATGTACACCATACCTGCTGCGGGCGGCCCTGCAGAAAAACTGCCGATGGCCTATGCTGAGTTTGCGTCTTACTCGCCCGACGGAAAAGAGCTGGCAGTTACATTCCGTACGCAAGCATTTCGCAACTGGAAAAGATATCGTGGTGGCTGGAAAGCGGATATTCACCTGTTTCATCTGGCCGACAGTACATCAGAAAACATCACCGCTCTGAATACCGAAGCAGGAAACGAATTCCCGATGTGGCATAATAACGAAATTTATTTTCTTACAGACCGCGGCCCGGAGAAACGTATGAACCTATGGCGCTATGATCTTACAACAAAAATATCGGAACAGGTCACCCACTTTACGGATTACGATATTCATTTTCCTTCTGCGGGACCTGCCGATATCGTGTTTGAAGACGGGGGAAATTTATACCTGTACAATTTTGCTTCAAAGCAAACCAGTGAAGTAAAGATTACAGTAGTTAGCGATAAAAATTTACTGAAGCCACAGATTGAAAAAGTGGACAAATACATTCAGCACGTAGCTATCAGCCCCGATGGCAATCGCGCATTGATTGAAGCACGCGGAGATATTTTTACATTACCGGCTGAAAATGGTTTTGTGGAAGACATCACTCAAACTTCAGGTACCGCGGAACGTTACCCCGCATGGTCGCCCGATGGAAAGAGCATTGCTTACTGGAGCGATGCTTCGGGTGAATATGAGCTATGGATCACCCCGTCAAATGAATACAAGCCCCGAAAACTTACCAGCTATGGACCCGGATTTCGTTACAAGTTGTTTTGGTCGCCTGACAGCAAGAAGCTGGCCTTTATTGATAAAGCCATGAAGATAATGATCTATGACGTGGAAGCCGGCACTACTACTAATATAGATCATGCCTTGCATTATTTTCAGGGCGAACTGGAAAACTTCACCTGCGACTGGTCTGCCGACAGCAGATGGCTTGTATACAGCCATGACCTGAGTAATACTCATCACGCAGTTTTTATTTACGACTATAAAAATAAGGTGTTGCACCAGGTTACCAGCGGATATTATAATTCATTTGACCCGGTATTTGACAGTGAAGGAAAATATTTGTACCTGTTAACCAACCAGTCTTTCTCGCCTGATTACAGCGACATAGATAATTCTTTTGTATATACCAATTCCACGCAGGTGGCCGCAATCGCTTTGCAAAAAACGACTCCTTCTATCTTGCTCCCCAAAAATGATACAGTAAAAATCATAAGCGACGAATCAAAACCAGAAGAAACAAAAAGCAAGTCGAAAAAGAAATCAGACACTACTGCAAAGCCGAAGGCAAGTCCCGTTACTATTGACTTTGACGATATTGAATCCAGGCTTGAGCTATTACCGGTATCCGCCGGGAATTACAATCATTTGAGCTCGGTAAAAGGCAAAATAATCTATATAAAATATCCGCCGCACGAAGAGAATGAAGGAAAGCCTTCACTGAAGATTTTTGATACAGATAAAAAAGAAGAAAAAACAATTCTTGATAATGTCCGTGGATATATGCTATCGGCCAACAGGGAGAAAATTTTGGCAGGACAGAACGAAGCATTTGCCATAATAAAACCTGCCGAAGGGCAAAAATTTGAAAAGCCTTTGCGTATTGGCGAAATGCAAATGGTAATACACCCTATGGAAGAATGGAAACAAATTCTTACCGATGCCTGGCGCATTGAACGCGATTATTTTTATGATCCCAGCATGCACGGTGTAAACTGGGATGAAGTAAAAGAGCGCTATTTGAAAATGCTTTCCGGTGCCGGATCGCGTGATGAATTGAATTATATTATCGGCGAAATGTTAGGGGAGCTAAGCTCTTCTCATACTTATAAAGGCGGTGGCGATCTTGAAAAAGCAAAGAGGGAAGATGTGGGATACCTGGGCGTAAACTATGAGCCCGCTGGAAATTTTTATAAAATAAAAAATATTATTAAAGGGGCTTCCTGGGATGCCGAAGAGCGCTCTCCGCTGGATATGCCCGGCGTTACTATAAAAGAAGGGGATTACCTGCTCGCAGTAAATGGCGTTCCTGTCACCACAGACCAGGAACCTTATATTGCCTTCCAGGGGCTAGCAGGCAAAACAATTGAGCTCACTTATAATTCTTCCCCAACATTTATTGGAGCAAAAACCGCGGTGGTAAAAGCAATGAGCGATGAGGCAAGATTACGTTATCTGAACTGGATAGAGAACTACCGGCAACGGGTAGACGAAGAAACGCAGGGCCAGGCGGGGTATATTTATGTACCCAGCACCGGCATTGACGGACAAAACGAACTCATAAGGCAGTTTAATGCACAATGGAACAAAAAAGCGCTGATCATTGATGAACGCTTCAACAGTGGCGGCCAGATACCTGACCGTTTTATAGAAATACTGAACCGCAAGCCTCTTTCCTACTGGGCCATGCGCGATGGGCCGAGCTATCCGTGGCCGCCGTATGCTAACTTCGGCCCCAAGGTAATGCTGATCAACGGATGGAGCGGCTCCGGCGGGGATGCATTCCCTGATTATTTCCGAAAGGCAGGATTAGGTCCATTAATAGGCAACCGGACCTGGGGTGGATTAATTGGCATCAGCGGTGTTCCTGAGCTGATTGACGGCGGGGGTATTACGGCTCCTTCATTCAGGATGTTCAACGTAGATGGCACCTGGTTCAAAGAAGGCCATGGCGTAGACCCTGACATCGAAGTAGATGAAGACCTGGGCCAGATATCAAAAGGAACTGATCCGCAACTGGAGCGTGCTGTTACTGAAATTAAAAATCTTCTAAAGGATAAGGCCTTCAAAGTACCGCCTACTCCGGCATACGAAGATAGAAAATAAGCAATGCAGCCCTCTGTTTATTGCTTCCAGGTATTGTTTCGTCTATCCATATCCGGTAGTAAGTTTTTCGGATCAATAACTACCGATTGCAATGGTTGCGTAGTGGCCAGATGAATGGTGCGCTCTGCACCCTGCAGCCATGTTTCCACGGGCAACTGAATCGTCCTTACGGAATTGTCTTTAAGCGTAATTTCAACCGTTGCAGGGAGCGCCATTTTTTGCAGATTCACAATGGTGATATTGGCTCCTTTTGCATAGTCATTGCCAGGATAAGAAACCGATTGCACTGCTATATCAAAAGGCCAGTTGTGATAAAACCATTCGCGCCAAAACCATGTGAGGTCTTCACCTGCTTCATTATTGATGGTTCTGAAGAAATCTTCCGGCGACGGATGTTTATATGCCCAGTACTGAATATATTTTTTGAATGCGTAGTCAAACCGGTCGTGCCCGAGTATTACCTCACGAAGCAATACCAAACCAAAGGCCGGTTTAAAATATTCAACGGGGTGACGATATTTTTCGGGAAACATATCGGCACGGCACATCATAGTAGGAGCAGTGCTATCGAGAGTCAATGGAACAATTTCATCCGCAGGATTTCCTTTATGTGGCGCATACTCTCCATCCCGCTTTGGCGCGTATTCGCCGTGATTAAAATTATCAGCAGCATACACATCAATAAATGTATTGAATCCTTCATCCATAAACGCATATCTTCTTTCATCGCTACCCACAATCATAGGGAACCAGTTGTGACCGATCTCGTGCGCCGTTACCCAATACAATTCGCCGGACTTGTCTTGCCAGCCATCGAATACAATTCCGGGATATTCCATTCCACCCGCCTGTCCCGCTTCGTTTACTGCTACCGGCCACGGGTACACGAAATAATTTTCTGAAAAGAACTCAATAGATTTTTTCAAATATTCTGTTGCACGTCCCCATGCATCTGCTCCCGCACTTTCTACAGGGTAAACAGACATAGCAAGAGATTTTTTTCCGCCGGGCAAATTCACTTTTGCCGCATCCCAAACATACGCTCTTGATGCGCCAAATGCCACGTCACGGGAATGGTGCATAATAAAATGCCACGTCTTTGTACCATTGCTGATCACACGCGATGCGCTTTTATTCACTTCGCTGGGTGTTCTTATCATTACTGTTTCATCGCTGTTTCTTGCCTTTTCCAGTCTTTGAACCTGCTCGGCAGAAAGTACTTCTTTTTCATTTTGTAATTCACCGCTGCCTGCCACAATCACGCCGTTGGGAACCGTTACTGAATAATCAAAATCGCCGTACTCACAATAGAATTCGCCGCTGCCCAGAAAGGGCAATGTGGACCATCCTTCCAGATCATCATACACACACATGCGCGGAAACCATTGCGCTATTTCGTAAATCTTTCCGTTTTTAGTATAAAGAAAATCAGTACGGCCGCCAAAGTCTCCCGGAATCAGGTAATGATATTTTATAATGATCTGCATTTTATTTTTTGATGACAGGCTTTCCGGAAGTCGTATCTGCATTCTTGTATCATTTATGATATAATCTGCTTTTATTTTTTTACCGTTGAGCTCAATCATTACGTTGTCCAGCTCGTATCCTGGCGTATGTTTTGCGGCACCGAAGCCCGAATAAAAATTAGAGCGGGCATCTTCGCGGTAAGTATTCTGATCCATTTGCAACCATAATGATTGCAGGGAATCCGGGCTGTTGTTGGTATAGGTAATTACCTCATCGCAGCTCAATACATCTGTGAGTGTATCTATTGCTGCGCGTAACACATAATCGGCACGGTTCTGCCAATACTTTGGTCCCGGAGACCCTTTTGCAGAACGAAATTCATTGCCATTATTGTTGTAAAAATTTTGTGCAAATAATTCCTGCGGATAGTAATTGCTTTTGAATGTTTCCTGTTGGGAAAAGGACGATTGCACAAGAAATACGAATGCTACGGCAAAAAAAACTCTCTTTAAATACATAGGAATATGTTTGGTCAATGAAACAAAAGTTTACAAAGTAATGGCTGAAAAGTAAAAGAAAGAAAAATATTTGTTAGTCTTGTGCTCAAGACATTATAAGTCGCGGGCACGAATTTTTAATACACCGCCTTTCTTATCAGAAATATATAAGTAACCGTCGCGGGCTTTTTCTTCGGCAATAAGTTTTTGAATGGCTTTGTCCAAAGCCTTTTGGATTTTTTCTGTTATATCTCTCTCTTTTTTCGGGGCATTCATGATCCGATAATTTTTTTGCAGATATCAAAGTTAAAAATTTCTTTTACTGAATCAATTTCCCTGGCTACTAACTCATATCCCGGTCCTGAATTATTAAAAATGTACCAGTCATCAACAATTTTGGTGTATCGGTTAAAATTTTTAACCCCCTTTTCATACCTTCTTTTAATTATTTCAACCGGTATATTATGTCCGCCTTTCAAAACTCTTGCAGCCACTCTGCTTTTTGCCAGTTCAACACTTTCCAGCCAGATAAAAAAGAGAATAATCTCATACCCTTGTTCTTTTGCTTTTTCAATAAATGAGAGATAAGTTAACCCCGATAAAGTTGTTTCGAAAGCAAAACTTTTATTCCCCTTTACCAATTCATTTAACCTCTCTAACATAATTCTCGCCGCCTGAAATGTTACTCCTTCAAAATTCAAAGGCGATAATCCACGCGCTATTTCATCTGCATTCACAAATTCCACTGTTTCAAAAACGTCCGGCAGTAAATTGAATGCAGCAGTTGTTTTACCCGCGCCATTCGCTCCTGCTATAATATACATTGTTGGCATTAATAACCGAGAAGTTTTTCCATTGTTTCCGCTAATCTCGCTTTGGCAAGAAAATTTTTCTCCAGCTCTGTATTAAAAGGTACCGGTGTGTCGAGCGAAGCACAACGCATTACCGGGGCGTCTAAAAATTCAAAGCAGTTTTGCGCAATCCATGCTGCGATTTCCGCACCTATGCCGCCGGTCAAAGTATCTTCATGCAGCACCAATGCCTTACCGGTATTGTTTACCGACATGCGTATGGCCCGATAGTCCAGCGGGGCAAGCGTTCTCAGGTCAAGGATGTCAACAGATAATTCCGGGTGCCCGTCTGCATATTCTATGGCCCACCATACACCGGCGCCGTATGTAATAATACTAACGTCAAAGCCTATACGAATTTTCTTTGCCTTGCCAATTTCTACTTCATAATATTGCTCCGGCACTAATCCGCTGACACTTCTGTATAAAGCTTTATGTTCAAAAAACAGTACCGGGTTAGGGTCGTTTATCGCGGCAATTATTAATCCTTTTGCATCATACGAAGAGGAAGGATACACCACTTTCAACCCGGGCGTATGCACAAACCATGCTTCATTGCTTTGGCTGTGAAACGGTCCTGCGCCAACACCCGCGCCGGTCGGCATTCTTATTACCACATCCGCATTTTGTCCCCAGCGGTAATGAATCTTGGCAAGATTGTTCACAATCTGATTGAACCCCACGGAAACAAAGTCCGCAAACTGCATCTCCATTACACTCTTAAAACCCTCAAGACTTAATCCTAAAGCAGAGCCCGCCACAGCGCTTTCGCACAACGGTGTATTACGCACTCTTTCTTTTCCGAATTCGCTTGCCAATCCCTCGGTTATTTTGAATGCTCCGCCATACTCCGCAATATCCTGTCCCATCAAAATGAGATTGGGATGTATTTTCATCGACTGCAGCAAACCCTCTTTTATCGCATCGAGAAACCGGAGTTCCCGATCAGAAAAAATATTGTCGCTTACCGGTGCAGCGCTGGTATAAGGCGCATATACATCGTTTATTTCATTGGAAGTATTTACGGCTATTTTTTCTCCTTTCTCCGCAAGAGAGCTTTGCGCAAGCTCTGTTTCTATTTTTTCTTTGAATTCATTCCGGATATGCGCGATCGTTATATTATCCAGCAAGCCTTCTTCTGTCAGGAATCGTTCATAATTCTTTATCGGGTCTTTTTCTATCCACTCGGCAAACATTTCTTTAGGAACATATTTTATGCCGCTTGCCTCTTCGTGCCCGCGCATCCTGAATGTGATACATTCAATTAAATAAGGCTTTTGATTTTTTATACAATATTCACGAACGCCTCTCACCGTATCATACACGCTTAAAACATTATTGCCATCAATCTGCACGCCTTCTATTCCATAGCCGATTGCCTTATCTATCAGATTGCGACAACGATATTGTTCCTTCAGAGGAGTACTGAGGGCGTAACCATTATTTTCAATTATAAAAATTACCGGCAAATCCCACACCGCAGCAATATTCAGCGCTTCATGAAAGTCCCCTTCACTCGTACCGCCATCGCCGGTAAAAGCAAGAGCAATTTTTTTTTCCTTTTTTAATTTATATGCAAGCGATGCCCCGGCTGCCACTGCCAGTTGCGGCCCCAGGTGAGAAATCATCCCGCAGACATGATGTTCCCGGCTGCCGAAATGAAAGCTTCTTTCCCGGCCCTGGCTATAACCATTCTGAGCCCCCTGCCATTGATTGATCAGCGTATGCAACGGCATGTCTCTCCCGGTAAATACACCTAGGTTTCTGTGCAATGGCATGATCCATTCATCAGCTTCCAGGGCATAGGTGGCGCCCACAGAAATGGCTTCCTGGCCTATACCGCTGAACCATTTTGAAATTTTTCCCTGCCGCAGCAAAAGCAACATTTTCTCTTCTATCATGCGGGGATACAGCAATCTTCTATACAGATCAATCAGTGTTTCCTCTCCAAGATTTTTTTTATCAAAAACCATATTTGCTCCTGTTAAAGACCGGTAAAATAGAAAAAAGTACTGCTATCGCGATGCCTGATTTTGAAAATTGTTTATCAGAGAAGAGGCAAATGATAACAGCGCGCCAAAGATCAATGCCCACCAAAATCCCTGAATGTAAATTCCATTCACCATTCTGTCGGCCAGCATTACGATCAGCACATTTAATATAATCAGGAATATTCCAAATGTAAGTATAGTGACCGGAAGGGTAAGTAAAATCAATAATGGCTTCAATATCGCATTCAGAAAGGCCAGCACGAGGCAAAATATAATGGCTGTAGTATAGGAATCAATAAGAATATGTGGCTTTAACAACATTGATAATCCATATGCTACCGCTGCCGTGATAAGAAGGTTGACGATAAACTTCATAAATATTTTTTTATAAAAGCTACATCAAATTACCACCAACTCAAAAAAATCTTCCGGTATCAAATATTTATTCGCAATCTCCTGCAGCTCTGCTGCGGTTACGCTTTTTATAGTATTAATGGAATCATAGAAATACATTTCATCAAGACCGCTAAGAATAAGATTCTTCCATCTCGCTATTACCTGGAAGGGTCCATCCAAATCGCCGAGATTGAGCCCCATCATGTAATTTTTCACCAGCAACAGCTCTTCCTCATCAATTAATTGCTCCCGCAAAATTTTCATCTCCTTATATACTTCTTCCACTGTTGCCTCACATACGTCTCTCCCTGCTTCGGTGGTTATTACCCAGGCGCATTCGTGAATGTGATTTTGAATATAACTGTGGATACCATACGTATATCCTTTTTCTTCCCGGATGTTGCTCATTAATCTTGAGCCAAAATAGCCGCCCAACACACTGTTTAAAATAAACGCTTTTTTAAAGTCGGGGTGATGCTTGTTAAAGAACGGTCGTGCTATACGAACAGAGCCTTGCACGCCATTAGGATCGTTTGATATGCGATACTTCTTTTCCTCCGCGGGCTGCACTTTGAAAGCGCCTGGTAATATGCTTTCGTTTAAAGCAAGATCTCCAAAGTGCGTGTTTACAATATTTTCAAAATCGTCCGGCAATTTTCCTGCGGCAAATATCCGGCAGGAAGATTTCAAATAATAGTTTGAAAAGAAGTTCACAAGGTCATGGCGTGTTATAGCCCGGATGGCCTCCACGGAACTTATTCTTCCGTAAGGATGATCGGCTCCGTACAGGTATTCATCAATCAGCCGGGCGGCCACAAAATCACTTTTTTTAAGATTTACCAGCAACCGTTGTATGCTGTTTTGTTTAAAAATATCCAGTTCTTTCTCCGGAAAAACAGATTCGGTAAGTATCTCTCTTATTACGGGAAGCAACTCGCTTAAATGCCTCGATAAACAATGCAGTGTAATGGCGGCCGTTTCATGGTGGCAGCTGCGGTTCAGATAAGCGCCGTAATATTCAAAATGTTCATTAATCTCGAAAGCAGACTTGCTTTTAGTTCCGTTTTTCAAAAGCTGGTTGGCCGCGGAGGCAACCAAGTTTTTATTTTCATAATAGTTTCCGGCATTAAAAACCAGCTCGATCATGGCTACTTCTTCTGCGCCGTCGTTAATATAATAAACAGGCACGCCGTTGGAAAGGAAAGATTTTTTATATGGTTGTAAGAAAAGATCGAACTCAATGGCGTCTTTTATAGGTGGCGGAACAGTTCTGTCAAGGGTGGATTGCGTATCTAAAGAAGAAATCATTTTTTAAAAATTTTAGCGCAATAGTTAATTATTGCTCAGATAATACAGCGTGCTGCAATTATTTTCTGAAAAAATGGTACGGCTTTCATTTCGTATATCCGTAGTCGTTACTGCCTGGTATTTTTCCAATTCCGTATTCATTAGCTGTGCATCGCCGAGCAATTCGTATAAGCCAAGGCTGTTGGCTCTGTTGGTAAGACTGATATCTTCAAACGCCATCAGGCTTTCTGTCCGGTTCTTTACCTTTTGCAACTCGGCTTCGCTCACCAGCTCATTTTTTATTTTTTCAAGCTCAGCAAGCAATGCGGCTTCGGCGCTCTTCACCGGAACGCCTTTTATCAATCTGCCGTCAATGTACAGCAACCCCGCATCGATGCTTCCAAAATGCGAACATTGAATATTGCTGAAAAGCTGTTGTTCCTTTACCAGGCTTTGAAACAGCCTGGATGAGGCTCCGTTGCCAAGTATTTCGGTAATAAGGTCCATCGCGTAATATCTTTTATCCAGCCTTGACGACACGTGCCAGCATTTATACAAGGCATCCAGCGGAACATCGGCTTTTACTTCGAGAAAGGCGGGTTCTGTTTGTTCGGGTTCCTGCGGCAGCGTCCTCTGATATTTTTTACCGGGAGGAATATCACCAAACCATTTTTGCGTGAGTCTTTTTACGTCTTCCGGTTTCAGGTTGCCCGCTACCGTTAGTATCGCGTTTACAGGTGTATAGTGCCTGAAAAAGAAATTTTTCACATCCTGAAGGCCTGCATTTTCAATATGGCTCAATTCTTTTCCTATCGTCATCCACCGGTACGGATGCTTTTTGTAAGCAAGTTCGCGAAGCTTGTGCCATACATCTCCGTAAGGCTTATTGATATAATGCTCCTTAAATTCTTCCACTACTACTTTGCGTTGCACCTCCAGTGAATTTTCATCAAATGCAAGAGAAAGCATCCGGTCGCTTTCGAGCCATAAAGCTGTCTCAATATTTTCTGCCGGAAGCTGCAGGTGATAGTCCGTCATGTCATTGGTGGTATAGGCATTGTTTTCGCCTCCGGCCATCTGCAGCGGCTCATCATAGTTAGGAACATGTATACTGCCGCCAAACATTAAATGTTCAAACAAATGCGCAAAGCCGGTCTGGTGAGGATCTTCATCGCGTGCACCTACGTCATAGAGCACATTCACGGCGGCCATAGGAGTACTTTTGTCTTCATGAAAAATTACCCGCAACCCATTATCCAAAACAAATTTTTCAAAGTGTATCATGGTTGCAAAATTCCGCCAATCCATCCCATTTTCCTAAAAAGAATTTTTAAAATATCCGCCCTACCCTGAAGGAAAAAATCATCGGAATATTTTTTCTTGTAATCACGATGGTGATTTTATCGCCCACATTTTGCATGAGGTTTTTGTAAATTTCAATATCATTGCTGAAATTGGAATTTATAGCTACTATTACATCATCTTTTTTCAGTCCGGCCCTGTATGCCGGCGATTTGGGAATCACCTCGTCCAGCTTTATCTTTCCGCTATCATAATACATATTGAGGCCTGTATAGGAATAATCGAACTCATCCTTAAAATGGGTATTGGGCAAAAGATGAATCTCTTTTTTATCATAATTAAAAATAAGATTGAACCGGCGCAAAATATCATCGCCTACGAGCCCCCCGATAAAAGGATAAGAAGTTGCATTGTACTCATCATCGAGAAGATCGGTCGGCACCTTTCTGAACTTATACGGACCAATCTGAACTTCTTTAATAAGGGTCAGCCGCATTTCCTTTCTGCCCCCCAGTCCCTGTACCTGGATATAGACCGGCTTTCTCTTTTTCAGCAACACCGCGCTGTCTCCCTCAAATTGCTTGCTCATCAGAAAGCATAAACCTGCCCCGGTATCCAGGTAAAAATTCGCCGTTATCGTTTTTGCATCTTTTATCGTCAGCGTTTGAATAGGCAGCGCAGTAAACAACGGATGCAGCAAATAACCATTTCGCGGGTAGGTAAAATTTCCTTTGGTATATACCTCCACCAGCAAGCTGTCGAAATCAATTTTCACAATATACCGGCTCAAAAAACTATATCCCATGATACCATCAATTTTTACACCGTAAACACTGGTAAGGATGTTATAATTGTTAACATAAAAATCAAGGCTGTCAACAGTGAGGCCGGGAAAATGAATCGTACTGTTGGGTATATGATCCACATATTCAATTCCCGCTATTCCGTTGATCGTTCTTCCGGAAGGGAAGTGTGGAATCTGGAATTCTTCGGCGGTGGAAGAGTCAAGCGATATGGCCCCGCTGCCGCTGTCGAGGATAAAATTCAGCGGAGTAGAAATATTATTAAACCTTGCCTGAACCAACATCACCCCCCCGGTAAGCTGCTTGAACGGAAACCTGGTTATAAAGCGGGCAGGCGGCTCCCCGGGCGTATCCTGCGCCCGTAAAAAACAAACGGAAAAAAGTGATATTACAAAAAGAAATCCTCTCATATCGCAAAACTGAAATTAAATCATATGCCCGTATTTTTGTACTCCATTTTTTGTGAGCGGCAAACAGGTCTTGTTTAAATAAAGAAAAATCATGAATACATCCGGGCTCCTTCAAAAAGCATTGCGATTTGAGAACCTATCCGTTGAAGAAGGCACTTATTTATTCAACAATGCTGCTTTATCCGAATTGATGCTGGTGGCCAATGAGCTCAGGAAGATACAGGTACCGCATGGTAAGGTAACCTGGATCATCGACAGAAATGTAAACACCACGAATGTTTGCATTGCCAATTGCAAGTTCTGTAACTTCTATCGTGTTCCGGGAAGTAAAGACACCTACATCACCGACATAGCTACCTACAAAAGAAAGATTGATGAAACCTTCCGCTATGGCGGAGAGCAATTGTTACTGCAGGGAGGCCACCATCCCGAACTCGGACTTGCATTTTATGTTGACCTTTTTAAACAATTGAAAACATTATACCCTGCTTTAAAGCTGCACGCGCTCGGCCCCCCAGAAGTAGCACACATTACCAAACTATCAAAGCTCACTCACCGCGAAGTACTGACAGCGCTGAAAGAGGCCGGCCTTGATTCATTTCCCGGCGCAGGGGCGGAGATACTAACGGACAGGGTTAGACGATTAATCAGCAAAGGCAAATGCGGAGCACAGGAATGGCTCGATATAATGAAAGAGGCCCATCAACTCGGACTCACAACATCTGCCACGATGATGTTTGGCCATGTGGAAACCATTGAAGAGCGGTTTGAGCATTTGGTAAAAATAAGGGAGGTGCAGGCGCAAAGACCGGAAGGCGCTAAAGGCTTTATCGCTTTTATTCCATGGACCTTCCAGGATGTGGACACCTTGCTTGCCAAAATAAGAGGCGTTCAGAATCTCACCACGCCGGAAGAGTACATCCGGATGATTGCCATGAGCCGGATCATGCTGCCCAACATTAAAAACATCCAGGCGAGCTGGCTTACCGTGGGTAAAGAGGTGGCGCAATTATGTCTCCACGCGGGCGCTAATGATTTCGGAAGCATCATGATAGAAGAAAATGTGGTAAGCGCCGCAGGCGCTCCGCATCGCTTTACAAGTAAAGGTATACAGAACGCCATCAGGGAAGCCGGCTTTGAACCCCAGCTGAGAAACCAGCAGTATGATTTCAGGGAGATTCCTGAAATGATGGAAGAGCAGGTAATCAATTATTAATTTAAGTGTTTAACAGCTTTAGAAGTTTCATTATAGTCATTCAATAATTCAAAAATTTTACGATGAAAAAAATTTCGATTGCTTTTGTTTTTTGCTTTGCTCTTCTCAGGGCAAGCGCAGATGAGGGAATGTGGCTGCCCCTGTTACTCGGTCAGCAGGTGTACGATGATATGGTGAAGCATGGGTTAAAGCTTACCAAAGAACAATTGTACAACATCAATAAACCATCTATAAAAGACGCAGTGATAATATTCGGAGGAGGCTGTACCGGTGAAATTGTAAGCAACCAGGGGTTGATATTTACCAATCACCACTGCGGGTATGGCGTCATTGCCGGATCCAGTACGGTAGAACATAATTACCTGAAAGATGGTTTTTATGCCTATACCAAAGACCAGGAAATAAAATCTGACCTTACCGTTACTTTTTTAGAAAGAATCGAAGACGTAACAGACCAGGTAGAAAGCCAGTTAAAAGGACTGGATTATGCAGCCCGCGCTAAAAAGCTTAATGATGTGTACAAAGAAATTACCGATAAGGTACTGGACACGGCAAATGGTATTTCAGGAAAAGTGTACAGCATGTTCAAAGGCAATCAGTACATTCTGTATGTGTACAAAATTTATAAAGATATACGGCTTGTAGGCGCTCCGCCGGAGAGCATGGGCAAGTTTGGCGGCGACACTGATAACTGGGAATGGCCGCGCCATACCTGCGATTATTCTATCTTCCGGGTGTATACGGCAAAAGATGGGAAGCCGGCGACCTACAGCCCTGACAATATTCCTTTGAAACCCAAATATTTCTTGCCGGTTTCTTTAAAAGGCTATACCGATGGTTCCTTTGCAATGATCTTCGGTTACCCCGGCGGTACCAACCGTTATGAAACCTCTTATGGCATTAAGCTAAAAACAGAAATTGATAATCCTTCATTGGTGGGCCTTCGCGATGTTCGTTTGAAATTTATGCATGCCCAAATGATAAAAGACCCTGCTGTAAAATTAAAGCTCGCTGAAAACTATGCATCGATAGCCAACTACTGGAAGTTCTATGATGGCGAAACAAAGCAATTGGAAAAGCATCATGTATACGATAATAAGCTGGCTGCCGAAAATAAGTTCGCCGGATGGGCAAAGGGTAAACCGGAATATGAAAATGTGTTAAGTGATTATGCAAAAAATTACGAGGCATGGACGCCCTATGCAAAAGAACGCGTGTACCTTATCGAAGGCGTTTTGGGTTCTCCGCTTGCTGACTTCGCCGCATCGCTGGTGCAGGTAAACCGGGCATTGACACAGCAGGGTAAAACAGATGCCGACGTACAAAAAGCGCTGGCTGCCGAAGATGCCGAGCGAACCAAATTTCTGGCAGAAGAAGATATTCCCATCGATAAAAAAATATTGGCGGCTACTGCCATGATGTATTATACTGATATTGATAAGAGCCAGCATCCTATTGGCTTTTATGAAGCTATCAGGGACAAATACGGATCGCCTGATGATGAAGCTACATTTACCAAATGGGCTAACGACGTTTTTGCCAGCACGATGATATTGGATTCAGCAAAGTGGAATGCTTTTATGAAAAACCCTGATGCCGTTACCCTGCAAGGCGATCCGGCCTACGCGTATGCGGCTGTATTTATACAAGATTATTTATCGAAGTATGCGGCTCAGTATGCGGATTTCACGGCAAAGAACAATGAGCTGGGCCGGTTGTATATGAAAGGAATTATGGAAATGGATCCTGCTGCTGCAAAAAAAATGTATCCGGATGCCAACTTCAGCATGAGGGTTACGTATGGCAATGTAAAAAGCTACAACCCGAGAGATGCCGTGCATTATGATTATGAAACCACAGAAAAAGGCGTGCTCGAAAAATATATCCCCGGCGATTATGAATTTGATCTGCCGCAAAAAGTAATTGATTTGCTAAAGAAGCGCGATTTCGGTCAGTATATTGATAAGAAGCGGAATGACCTGGTTACCGACTTTATCACCACCGACGATATTACGGGTGGCAATTCCGGCTCGCCGGTAATTGATGGCAACGGAAATCTTATTGGTCTTGCATTCGACGGCAATTATGAGGCACTAAGTCATAAAATTCAGTTTGATAAAGACCTGAACCGGACTATCTGTGTTGACATTCGCTATGTGCTTTGGTGCATTGATAAGGCAGGCGGTGCAAAAAATATTATTGACGAGCTGAAGCTCGTTCGCTAACAAAATTATATATGAGAATTAAATGCGTTGCCACGATGGCAACGCATTTCTTGTTGAAGCCTCACCCTATCCCTATACCAAGGAGAGGGCCATAGCGTCATTAAGGACAATCGCTTTTTACATTTTATTTTTGCAAATGGCATTACAAAAACTTACACCCGAACAGGCGCTTCACAGAATAAAACAGTATTGCGCTTACCAGGAGCGATGCCATGCAGAAGTAAAAGAAAGATTATATTCTTTTGGCCTGCACAAAAACGAGGTTGATGAAATAATTGCCACGCTCATCAGCGAAAATTATCTCAACGAAGAACGCTTTGCCAAACAATTGGCCAGTGGTAAATTCAGAATAAAGCAATGGGGCAGGAACAAAATAAAGCAGGCGCTAAAACAAAAACAGATCAGCGAATATTGTATCAGAAAAGCATTGAAAGAAATTAATGATGCAGATTATAGAAAAGTTTTTGAGAAAATTGCCGAAAAAAAACTAAAGACGCTCAAAAGCGAAAAAAATATTTTTATTAAAAAAAGAAAGGTGCAGGATTATTTGTTGCAAAAAGGTTTTGAGCATGAGCTGGTAAATGATGCAGTTAACAAGATTGGAGCAAAATAAATTGCCTTACCCAAATCCAATACCTTTACACCATGTCTTCTCTCACCATCACGCTCCTCCAAACTGATCTTCATTGGGAAGATAAAAAAGCGAATCTTGATATGCTTTCAAAAAAAATTGAAAGCATTCAGGAAAAAACAGAAGTGATCATTTTACCCGAAATGTTCAGCACCGGCTTCAGCATGCATCCGGAAAGGCTTGCCGAAAGCATAAACGGCGAAACGATACAATGGATGCAAAGAATGGCTGCAGACAGGAAAGTGATCATTACCGGGAGCCTTATTATTGAAGAAAATAAAAGATACTATAATCGCCTCGTCTGGATGCTGCCCAACAGCGAGCATGGCTGTTACGACAAACGGCATTTATTTGCCTACGGCAACGAACACATGAAATATGCCGCAGGCAGTAAAAGATTAATTGCCTCAGTAAAGGGATGGAAGATAAACCTGCAGGTTTGTTATGACCTCAGGTTTCCCGTATGGTGCAGGCAATCTTCTGCCGGTGAATACGACCTCCTCATCTTTGTTGCCAACTGGCCGGAGCAAAGAATTTATGCCTGGAAATCCTTGTTAGTTGCACGCGCCATCGAAAATCAATGTTATGTAGTCGGCGTAAACCGTGTAGGTAATGATGGCAATAATATTTATCACAATGGCTGCAGCATGATGGTGGATCCGCTCGGGGAGATACTTTATAGCAGGGAAAATGACGAAGATATTTTTACGTACACCTTACAAAAGGAAAAGCTAATACAGGTAAGAGAGCGGTTCCCTTTCTGGAAAGACGCGGATTCTTTTAATATAAATATGTAACATGCCCGCAGCGTATTCTGCAAAAAAAATTTACACCGGCGCCGCCATTATAGAAGATGCGGCGGTGTTTGTTGAAAACAATATTATCATTGACATTGTTCACCAAAGCGATCTTCGCTCACGCGTTACCGTTAGTAATCATGCAGCTATACTTGCGCCGGCGTTTATTGACATCCAGATTTACGGCGCGGCTTCGAGATTGTTTGCGGTATTCCCTGACACAGAAACCCTTTTTGCAATGGAAGAACATTGCCGTCGGGGAGGCACCAAATATTTTTTGCCCACGCTGGCAACCAATCCGATTGAAGTATTCAAAAAAGGAATTGACGCCCTGCGTGATTATTGGAACAAAGGCGGCAAAAGCATCCCCGGGCTTCATATTGAGGGCCCCTGGATCAATAAAATAAAACGCGGCGCTCATATGGAAAGCTTTATTCACAGCCCTTCCTTTGAGGAAGTGAAAGATTTACTGGACTATGGAAAAAGCGCCATTAAGATGATAACACTGGCGCCTGAGGTTTGTGCTGAAGAAATCGTTGACCTTATTAAAAGTTATGGAATCATTGTTTCTGCCGGTCACAGCAATGCCACCTTTCAGCAGGCCGGAAAATTCTTTGAAAATATTCATGCGGCAACACATCTCTTCAATGCCATGAGCGCGCTGCACCATCGCGAACCCGGCTTGCCCGCTGCGGTAATGATCAATAACAAGGTAAGAAGCAGCATTGTCGCCGACGGCCATCATGTAGATTTCGCAGTAATTAATCTTGCAAAAAAAGTAATGAAGGAAAGACTGTTTTTGATAACTGATGCCGTTACTGAAACTACCACAGGCCCATATCAGCACCATTTTGTGGGCGATAAATATGAATGCAACGGAGTACTCAGCGGCTCTGCCCTGACGATGGCAAAGGCTGCGAAGAATTGTGTTGAAAAATGCGATATTCCTTTAGATGAGGCGCTGCGGATGGCAAGCCTTTACCCGGCGCAGGTGCTGGGGTTAGATGATATCACCGGGAAAATAGAAAAGGGATTCCGGGCAGACCTGGTTTTGCTCAACCAAGACCTGGATGTAATAAAATGCATATAGCTATTGCCATGCAGTACGAATCATCTCAATTACCCGTTCCATTTTGGTATCTGTACCGTTTACTACATCTTTATATACGGGCGGAATATAAATGTCCGGCATTACACCTGTTCCTTTTTCGGCAACATGATGATACTGCACAATACGGAAAAAAGGAAGCCGTACACGAAGTTTGGTATTCGGTAAAATAATATCGGGAATGATGATTCCCGAGTTGCCGTACCATCCGCCGCCGGTTTCTTCGCCCACCAGCGTTATACCCGGCTGGCCTTTTACTGCATTACAAAAAAGAGAAGAGGCTGAGAAGGTCAGTCCGTTTATTAAAACATAGGTGTTGCCATAAAAATGATTTTTTCTTTTTGGCGTAAACGTGTGCCTTTCCCAAAAGCCGAAATGATAAGTGTTATCCCCTCTTTTGTGTGAGAGGAGAATTAAACCCAGATTGTTAAAAATACCGGCGCTTATATGCCTTGTAAAGCCATTAAAATTTTTGGCAATAGAATATGCGCTGTCAGTAACTTTAAAAGAAGAATCGCGCAGAAACCGGGCGAGCAAAACATAATTATTGATATCGCCGCCGCCGTTGGCCCTTATATCTATAATCAGATTTTGTAACTGGCGCCTGTGAATTTCCCTGAACGATTTTCTGAAGAAATGTTTTAAATGCCCGTTTGAAAAGCTATTGACGGTCATTAATGCAAAAGATGTATCAAATTGCAGGGAGCGTATGTTTTGCCTGCGCTGATAAGAGGTCATTCTTTTGATATTCTTTGCTATTTCTTTCCTTTTCGCAATCGAATCGGCAGAAGGATTATAATACGGTATGCTGGCTGTTTTTTCAATCCCCGTACTGTCAATGAATCCAACATGATAAGTTTTATATAGCCCGAAAATATTGCGATAAAAGTAGGGAAAGCTTTCGCTAAGGCGGATGTAGTTGACATTGTCAGCATACCCGTCTTCCACCATATAATCAAACATAATGTTGATGATGTCAGCACTTTTTATCCCGTTAATGGAAGTAATGATGTCTCCCTTGTGTATAGCAGAATCATTTCTGTTTAAATCATACATCACCACCATGGTATCGCTCCATACTTTAAGAAACAAGGGAAATGAAGGAATTACTTTGTTCCGGATAAATTTATTCCAACCCCTGCTCATGCTGAAGCTGGTGTGGCCGCAATGAATCGCGGAAGTAATGGGTGCAATAATTTTCCAGCCAAATTGCAGCTCGGTCATAGAATCCTGTATGGCATTATAGCCTTCATCAAAATACCGGTCCATGGTATCTTTTGGGGTGTACCAATAGAGAGAAGGATGCTTCTTTTCCAGGGCTGTTCTCAGTAGTGTATAATCTTCCCGGAGCTGTTCGGGAGTGTATTTTTTATTTGGATTATAATTTTTTGATACCGAACATGAGAAAAAAAACGGGATAAATATGAGGGTGAAATATGACTTCATGTATCAAAAAGCTCAATGGATTGTTATTCCCGTTATTATATAAATAAGTTATTCCTTAAACGCATTCCATCCCTGCGCTATCAGCTTATGCACATTGCCGCCCCTGGTAATGATCAGGCAGTCGTTTTCTTTTTCCGTAATATGCCCGACAATGCTGATATTATTGTTGGTAATTATCTTATCATAATCACTTTGCCGGATGGTAAAAAGCAATTCATAATCTTCACCGCCGCTGAGCGCACATGCGGTAGGGTCTATTTCCAGCTTATAAGCAAACTGCCGTGCCCGCTCATCAACCGGGATCTTTTCTTCATATAGCCTGCATCCTTTTTTGCTTTGCCTGCAAATATGCAATATCTCGCTGCTGAGTCCGTCGCTGATGTCTATCATGGATGTTGGCACAACTTCTTTTTCTGCAAAAAAATCAATGATATCCTTTCTCGCTTCGGGCTTTAAAAATCGCCCGATGATATAATCCTGTCCTTCGAGATCCGGTTGTACGCCTTTTGTTTCCAGGAAAATTTTTTTCTCGCGCTCCAAAATGGTGAGGCCCAGAAAGGCCGCTCCCAGGTCGCCGCTTACGCAAACCAGGTCGCCTGTCTGCGCGGTGCTGCGTTTTACAAATTTATCCGGCGCCACCTCGCCGATGGCGGTTACTGAAATAATCAGCCCTTTTTGCGATGAAGAGGTGTCTCCGCCAACGAGGTCCACATTGTAATGATTGCACGCAGTATATACTCCGTCATAAAATTCATCCAACGCTTCCACGCTGAAACGATTGCTGAATGCAATGCTTACTATTATTTGTTGCGGTATTGCGTTCATGGCATACACATCGCTCAGGTTTACCACCACACTTTTATAACCAAGATGCTTCAGCGGAGTGTACATCAGGTCAAAATGAATACCTTCCACCAACATGTCAGTAGTTACCACAATTTGCTTTCCGAAATGATCGAGCACAGCGGCATCATCGCCAATGCTTACGATGGTGGAAGCGTTTCTTGTTTCATTGTTTCTTGTAAGATGATCAATCAATCCGAACTCACCCAATGATGATACCTCTGTTCTATCTTCGCTCATATTCTTTCTATTGTTTTAATAAATGTTGTGATCTCATTAGAAATAATGGAAATTGTACATTAATCCGCGTTTCCCTGAATCCATTTTATCAGTTCTTCGTGAATGGCGCCGTTGGTTGCCACAATGCCCGGCTGGTAAAGTGAATACGGATTGCCTTTGAGGTCGGTAACTTTGCCGCCGGCCTCTTCTACTATCAGGAAACCCGCCGCACTATCCCATGCATTCAATTTATGCTCGTAAAATCCATCGAACCTTCCGGCAGCTACCCAGCAAAGATCTATTGCTGCGCTACCCAGTCTTCTAACCGGAACGCCCCGCCGGATCAACCTTCCGAAAACCTCCAGCGGTCCGTTAGGCTGATTTATATACGTGTAGGGAAAGCCTGTAACAAGGCAGCTTTTCAAGACTTCGGTTTTATTGCTTACCGATATTTTCCTGTCATTTAAGGTGGCTCCCCGTCCCCTTTCTGCAAAAAAGAATTCTTTTATTATGGGGTTATATACTGCTCCCATGATCATTTTACCGCCTTGCTCCAGGCCAACGCTGACACAACAAATAGGAATGCCATTGGCAAAGTTCACGGTGCCGTCGATCGGGTCGATGATCCATTTAAATTCGCTTTTGCTTACCTTTTCTGCTGTTTCTTCGCTTAGTATGCTATGTTCCGGAAAATCCTTTTTTATGATAGCCTGTATGGCATAGTCCGACGCATGATCTGCTTCTGTAACCAGGTTGTTTACGCCTTCTTTATTGCTGATGGTGAATGAACCGTTGAAAAACCGCATCAGCTCATGAGCGCCTGCCTGTACGGCATTAATTAAAGTTTGTTTATACATTCCGCAAAGATTGTAAATGTTTGTTTAATAGTTTATTTATTTTGTGCTGCCGCAAAATTCGCCGCAAATTATTTAACTTTTAATCAACTGATCCTGTTTGCAGCTCTCCGTAATCATAGTAAATTATAATGTAAAATATTTCCTGGAGCATTGCCTTGGCTCGGTGGAGAAAGCGGCTAAAAACATCGAAACGGAAATTTTTGTGGTGGACAATAATTCAGCCGATGGCAGCCAGCCTTTTTTTAAGGATAAATTCCCCGGTGTACGGTTCATCTGGAACGAAAAAAATGAAGGTTTTTCAAAGGCCAATAACCGCGCATTGGCGCTGGCAACGGGAGAATATATATTATTCTTAAACCCCGACACGCTGGTAGCAGAAGACGCATTTGAAAAATGCATTTCATTTATTAAAACAAAGAACAACGCTGTTGCCTGCGGCGTAAAAATGATTAATGGCAGCGGCGTATTTTTAAAAGAAAGCAAGAGGGGATTTCCTTCGCCCGTCACTTCATTCTATAAGCTTTCGGGTTTGTCAAGGTTATTTCCCCGTTCAAAAGTATTTGGAAAATATCATCTTGGATTTTTAGATGAAAACGCCACTCATGAAGTAGATGTATTGGCCGGGGCCTTTATGATGGTACCTAAAAAAATTTTAGATAAAACCGGCGGCTTCGATGAAGATTTTTTTATGTATGGTGAAGATATTGATCTGAGTTACCGGATCCAACAGGCCGGTTATAAAAATTTTTATTTTGCTGAAACCTGTGTTATCCATTTCAAGGGAGAAAGCACCAATAAGGAAAGCCTGAAGTATGTAAAGTTATTTTATAATGCAATGAGCATTTTTGCCAGGAAACACCTCGGGTCTGCCAAAGCGGGCATTTATAATTTTTTCATTCAATTGGCTATTTATTTCCGTGCAGGAATATCCGGCTTTTCAAGATTTGCCAAAAAACTTTTTAGCAGTAAAAAAGGGAACGGCATTGTAAAAGGGCGAACCCTTTTGATAGGCGCCCAGGCAGACAAAATTTCCCTTTCCCAACTTTTAAAAAATACGGAAACAGAAAAACAGATGGACAGAATAGACCCGGATGAAACCAGCGACGTTGACGGGTTTATTAAAAAAATAAATACCGCCCTGCGGCGCAGCAATACAGATGAAATCATTTTCTGTGAACAAAGCATAACATTAAAAAAAATAATTGCCTTGCTGCCCTTAATGCCGCGCAGGCTATCTGTCCGGTTTTTTAACGGAAATACTTTATTGGAACCATAGAAGCAGGGCGCTGTATTTCGTATATGCTGATCCGTTAGTTGTTTTTATGATAGTTAAAAGGTATGAGCAGGGTGTCGAAGCTTTTATGAACCGGCCCCGAATGTTAATATAGCGGGTACTTCTTTTTTTCCTCCAACTATTTCCGAAATTTGCGAACTAATAATTAAAAAATTTTGGAATGTCATATAATTACAGGCCCTCGAGGGGAATACCGCCGATTGTTTTGAATTTGATCATCATCAATGTGATTGTTTTTGTTGCACAGCTTGTTTTTGACAGTTCTTTTCACCTCACGGAATTATTTGCCTTGTACCCATACGACAGCGGTCTTTTCAAGCCCTACCAGCTGGTTACCTTCATGTTCACCCATTCGCCGGATAATTTTTTTCATATCATTTTTAACATGTATGCTCTTTGGATTTTCGGGAGCCCGCTCGAAAGGGTATGGGGGCCAAAGAGATTTTTAATTTTTTACCTGATTTGCGGTCTTGCTTCAGGTTTGGCGCAAATGTTTCTGACCAATGGTGCAGCGATAGGCGCTTCCGGCGCAATAATGGGACTGCTTGCCGGCTTTGCCTACCTTTTTCCAAACACACAGTTTTTTATAATCCCGTTTCCTTTTCCCATAAAAGCAAAATATATGGCCGCCGTGTATGCAGCCATTGATCTTTTTGGCGGCTTTTCAGGAGGAGATGATGTTGCGCATTTTGCACATCTTGGAGGCCTGGCAATGGGATTTATCCTGGTAATCATCTGGAACAAAACCGATAAACAAAGATTTTATTAAATTTTTGTCACCCGCCTTTTCCTAAAAGTATTTTGGTAATTTTATATCCCCTTCCTTATAAAAACTATGAAAGAGCATGGGTGAATCCGACAGATATATTGACCGCCGACTTAAAAAAATATCCCTTGGTGAAGACAACAATGCGCTAATAGCACTTATCAGCATCAATATTGTTTGCCTGGCAGTATTCGGTATTATCAAGCTCCTCTATTTATTTATCGGCAACAGCACCGTGGGTTTCGCCAGTGAAATTTTACCGTGGTCCATCCTGCCTGCCAGGTTGCTTTCATTGGCAAAGGCTCCCTGGACGGTGCTGACGTATATGTTCATTCATACAAGAGTACTTACAGGGATTACCAACCTGATCTGGTTATGGGCTTTCGGGTCTATTTTACAGGACATGGCCGGCAATAAGAAAATTATACCAATTTACCTCTATGGGGGGTTTGCAGGCGCTGTTGTGTTTGTGGCAGCCAATTATGCAATGCCGGTTCTGCACGCTAATATGAACGTGGCCTATTTGGAAGGGGCCTCAGCATCTATTATGGCTATTGCGATTGCCACCACCACGCTGGCTCCGGATTATCGCATTTTCAGAATGCTGAACGGAGGAATTCCGCTTTGGGTGCTCACCATTTTATTCGTTGTTGTGGATTTTGCAGACCTTGGCACAGCGGCCCCGGCACACCTGCTGGCTCATATTTCCGGTGCATTAATCGGTTTTCTTTATGTTATGCAGCTTAGGAGGGGCTATGATTGGGGAGCATGGATGAATAATATGTATGACTGGTTTATAAACCTGTTTGACCCGGACAAAAAGAAAGCCCCGCCCCAGAAGACAAGAGATAAATTATTTTATAAAGCAGGAAATCAAAAGCCGTTTGAAAAGCATTCCATGATAACACAGCAGCGCATTGATGAGATCCTTGACAAGATAAACCAGAAAGGCTTCCATCATTTATCTGATGAGGAGAAAAGCATCCTGAAAAGAGCTGCGGAATCCGATTTACACTAATTTGCATTATATTAAATTCCATCATTTATCCGGCAGAAATTTAAAACTCAAATCCATTGAGAAGTTTTCTAAAAAAAACTTTCATATTTATTAATGGTATCGTTGCTGTTTGCTTCCTGCTTGGTGCTTATGTAAGATTTTTCGATCCCAAACATTGGTGGTTCTTTGGTTTATTCACCTTTATACTGGCTTACCTGCTTATTGCGTTGCTGTTTTTCTTTTTTTTCTGGCTATTCAAAAAACAAGGCTGGTTTCTCATCTCCCTCATTGCCATCCTTGCAGGATGGGGGGCCATCCTGAACATTTTTCCATTGAGATTTTCCTCGTCATTTAAACTGAAAAAAGATAGTGCCGCCATTCGCGTGATGAGCTGGAATGTAGAGCAGTTCAACATTTTGCACCATAAAGAGCATCCTGAAGTAAAAAAGGAAATGATTGACCTGATCAATCAATATGACCCGGATGTCGCCTGCTTCCAGGAAGTGGTAGCCAGCGATAAAACAACGGGGATTAATTATTTGCCCGCCATCCTGAAAGCGCTGCACTTTGCAGACTATTTTTATTCATACAGTGTAAAAGACGATTTTGACAGGGACCATCACTTTGGCCGGCTCATTTTATCAAAACTTCCCATCATTAATAAACAAACGGTAGTAAATGACCCCAACGACTATAACGCCACCTTTCAGTATGTAGATGTTTTGAAGGGAAATGATACGATCCGGGTTTTCAACATTCATTTGCAGTCATTGAAGTTTACCAAATCCAACCTGAACTACCTGGACAATACCACGCTTGCCAGCGACAGCACTATCACAGAGTCTAAAAGCATTATTTCAAAAATCAAAAAAGCTTTTATAAAACGCTCGGTACAGGCGCGTTTTATCCGGGATGAGGTTAATAACAGCCCTTACCCGGTAATACTCTGTGGCGATTTTAATGATGTACCTAATTCGTACGCTTATGAAACCATAGGCAGCGGGATGCAAAATGCTTTTGTAAAAAAAGGATTTGGTATTGCCAGAACTTTCAGCACCATATCGCCGACATTGAGGATTGACAATATTTTTGCCGGTAACGATTTTACGGTAACGCAGTTTATAAGGGTAAAAAAGCTGCTCAGCGATCACTTTCCTATACTCGCAGACATGACTTTTTCCCGTGCAGGGAAATAATTCTATCTTTGGCGCAATGAATAATTATTATCCTTCATTTATTTGCTGTTATTGCTCCTGCTGAGGCTGCAGCTCCTACCTTTGCACCCTGATTCAATTAAATGTTTTTTCCCGAAATTTAAGTATCAAAATTTTTATGCCGCTCAAAGTATATAATTCATTAACGAGAAGAAAAGAAGAATTCATTTCCATAACGCCCCATCACGTTGGTATGTATGTGTGTGGTCCCACCGTTAGTGGTGAAAGCCACCTCGGACACGCCAGGCCATACATCACTTTTGATGTGATAACCCGATACCTGAGATACCTCGGTTATAAGGTGCGTTATGTGCGTAATATAACAGATGCCGGTCACTTTGAAGAAGAAGGGCGCGAAGCGGAAGACAAGATTTCAAAAAAAGCATTGATTGAAAAGGTAGAGCCCATGGAGCTGGTTCAGAAATACACGAACCTGTTTCATTGGGCCATGAAAGAATTCAATACGCTGGAGCCAAGCATAGAACCCACAGCCACCGGCCACATCGTAGAGCAAATAAATATGATTGAAAAAATCATTGAAGCCGGCTATGCTTACGTGGTAAATGGTTCTGTATATTTTGATGTAAAAAAATATGCCGCAACTCATAATTACGGAGAGCTCAGTGGCCGTGTAATCGAGGATCTGTTGGAAACGACCAGAGACCTGGAAGGGCAGGAGGAAAAACGCGATAAAGCAGACTTCGCACTTTGGAAAGCGGCGCCCCCCCAACACATCATGCGCTGGAAAAGCCCGTGGGGCGAGGGTTTTCCGGGCTGGCACATCGAATGCTCCGCCATGGCAACTAAATATTTGGGGGCGCGTTTTGATATTCATGGCGGCGGTATGGACCTGCAGTTTCCACATCATGAAAGTGAAATAGCGCAAAGCACTATTTGCAATCATGTGCAGCCGGCAAAATACTGGATTCACAATAATATGATCACTATTAACGGTAAGAAGATGGGGAAAAGCTATAACAATGTTATTAAGCTCACCGAATTGTTTAGTGGCAATCATCCGCTGCTGACGCAGGCATTCAAGCCAATGGTGATCCGGTTTTTTATTTTACAGACCCATTATCGCAGCACGCTCGATTTCAGTAATGAAGCGTTGGTAGCCGCAGAGCGCGGGCTAAAGCGTCTTTGGGATGCTTATGAAATTTTAAGAAAAATGGATGAAGGAAGCTTCGGTACACCAGCTGATGCGGCGCTTGATCTGAAGATAAATTCACTCATTAATGAGCTCGGCGAATTTATGAATGACGATTTCAATACTGCAAAGGTGCTGGCCAGCATGTTTGAAATAGTTCCGGTTATCAATTCACTGAAAGATGGTAATATAAAACCCGGCGCTCTTTCTTCGTCTACGCTTCGCCGTATGAAAGACAGCTTCAAAATTTATATAGAAGACATCCTCGGGCTTACCAATTCTTCTCAAAACAATGAAACCCTTGAAGGGGTGATGCAATTGATTGCAGACATTCGCAGGGAAGCAAAATCAAGAAAAGATTTTCAAACTTCGGATAAGATAAGAAAGCAGCTTGGCGAGCTGGGTATAGAAATGAAGGATGAAAAAGATGGTTCAATAAGCTGGAGCGTTAATTAATCAAACCATGGAACACGTCATTCATCTTTCGAAAGACAAAAAGCTAAAATCGCTGGTAGAAGGGCGGCAGCCTTATGTTCTGTCAAAACGAAAGAAAATTTACCTGCAGCTATGCTATTCCATCCTGAGCCAGCAACTGAGTACCAGGGTGGCGCGTGTGTTGCGAAAAAGATTTCTTGATCTGTACGGCGGCAAAGAACCAACGGCAAAGCAAATTCTTGAAACGCCGGTATCTGCTCTCCGCAGCATTGGCTTTTCCAATGCAAAGGCTTCTTACGTTCATAACGTTTGCAGGTTTTTTATTGAGAACCGTCTTACGGATGCCAAACTGCATAAGCTCAGTAATGATGAAGTACTTGCTTTGCTTACGCAAATAAAGGGGGTGGGCAAATGGACGGTGGAAATGATCCTGATGTTTACTTTAGCAAGAGAAGATGTTTTTTCTGTGGATGATTTGGGCTTACGGCAATCGGTAATCAGGTTGTATAAAATAAAAGTGACGGATAAAAAGCTGCTTCGGGAAAAGCTTGAAAAGATCTCTTCGAAATGGTCGCCGTATCGCACTTACGCCTGCCTGTATTTGTGGGGTTGGAAGGATGGGGAATGATTGCGTTTGAATGATATTTTAATACTCTTTCAATCTTGATTGTTCAATTTGTGAAATCAGATTGCACTAATAACAATACCAATTATGTAACACAAAGATGTTGAAAAATCAAATATTGCTTTTCTTGTAAATATTGATTTCATATACCAAATTCATGTGTTGGCGGCAATGCTCACATGGCAGTGTGAACGTTGAACTGACGGCCTTTTATTAAACTTTGCATGATGATAAAGAAACTATTAGGACTGAGTCCAAACCCGACAGATGACGGAGCATTTAGCCCTTCAAACCTTTCGCTGAAGCTGGCGACTTCCGACGTAACAGATTATGCTCCTATAAATTTCAGTAACCCTAACAAGGACAAGCATCTCAAAATTTTAGTCGCGTGTACAGAGCAATCGCACCTGACAGTGGCCAACGGGAAGAAGTTTTCTACCGGTAATCATCCTGTGGAAACGCTTGTGCCGATGTTGCATTTGAAAAACGCAGGCTTTGATTTTGACATTTTTACTCCGACGGGTAAGCCGGTTAAAATAGAGATGTGGGCAATGCCGACAAACGATAAAAATGTAATGGCAATTTTTGAGGAGTATAAAAATCAGTTTGACAAACCGAACAGCATAGCCGACTTTGTAAAAAACAACTTTAACAATGGTCAGGATTACATTGCTATTTATATTCCCGGCGGACATGGTGCCTTGCTTGGATTGCCTGACGACAAAAATGTTGGGGACTTAATTAAGTGGGCATTCAAAAAAGACCTGTTCAATTTGTGCATTTGCCACGGACCCGCAGCGTTGCTTTCTGCTAAACCTGCAAACGACAACGAGCCATTCATTTACAACGGATATAAAATCGCTGCTTTTCCCGATAAGATTGACAGACGAGCTCCTTTAATCGGCTACCTGCCCGGACAGTTGACCTGGTTTTTCGGAGAGCAGTTGAAAAAGTCAGGCGTGAGTATTGTTAACTCAAAAGCTGACAAGACCTGTTTTGCCGATAGAAAATTGATAACAGGAGCAAGCCCGAAGGCGGCAAATGAATTTGGGAAACTATCTGCAACTAAACTTCTGGAATATCTTAACGGACGGGTACAAACATCATGACCGCTATGCAAATATTTCATGAACAAGATTATAAAGCCTCTAACTACAAAATGTCCAAACATTGAAATTCGCCGACAGGTTTAGTTGCTTTATTAACAATTTCGTATCAGGGCAAAAAATGAGGGTTATCTATAAAATCATTTATCCTGACAGGAAAAATTTATATTGGCAAAGATTTAATCGATGACATCAATGTGTGTCCGTCGGGTAGTCATACTGCATCCTAAAGGCGAAGTTTCCTACTATAAAGCAATTTGCGTATTTTAGACAGTGAAATGACTTATATAGATACATATTCAGCTGACATAAAAAGACTTTGCACCTTGCATAATGTAAAGTCGCTGTATGCATTCGGATCAGTCGTTTCAGATCAAATGACAGAGAAAAGCGACATTGATTTTCTCGTTGATTTTAACACTGCCGACATAAAAAATTATGCTGATAATTATTTTGATTTCAAGTTTTCATTACAGGAAATTTTAAAAAGACCTATAGACCTAATTGAAGAAAAGGCTATTAAAAACCCTTATTTCAAACAAGTGGTAAACAGCCAGCGAAAACTTGTTTATGGACATTGAAATCAAAACCTGGCTATACGACATATTAAACGCCATTTCAGAAATTGACTCTTTCTTTAATGGCCAGCCTAAAGAATTTTCTGCGTATAAAAATGATACAAGAATAAGACGGGCTGTTGAAAGAAACATCAAAATTATTGGTGAAGCGACAAACCGTATTCTTCAAAAAGATGAAGCTATAGAGCTTTCAAACTCCCGCAAGATCGTTGATACGAGGAATAGAATCATTCATGGCTACGACACAGTATCTGATGAAATTATTTGGAGTATTGTGATTCAGTATTTGCCGGTTCTCAAAATTGAAATCGAAAAACTTTTAGACGAGTGAGCATGAGCTTCAATCAGGCGTTGACCCGGGCTGGGCGAATCCTGGATATTATGTGACACTCCTTTAAAAAACATTCATTTCTTCTTCACCAGCGGATTATTCAATCCATTCACAATATTATCCACCACCACAAAATTTTTCAGCTTGGAAAAAAACTGCGTGAGCGTTTTACATCCGTAGGTTCTTACATCAAAGCTGGGGTCGAGCTTGCGTAAATTAATTCCAAGCGTGGAAATATAGGCTTCATTGCTTTCGTTGATACTCATATCATAGGCCTTATTGATGAGCCTTATATCAATGTGAGGCTTCTCGGTGTGTTTCTTCTCTGTTTCTTTTTTCTCCTGCTTCTCTGTTTTGGGCTCAAGGTTTTCAATGTAGGTAAAAATCTCGCAGGACTTTACAAATGCATTGGGTGTTTTTTGCTCCCCGATGCCCATTACAAAAACACCGTCTTCCCTGAGGCGCTTTGCCAAACCGGTGTAATCACTGTCGCTGGAAACGATGCAAAAACCCTGCACCAGCTCATCGTGCAAAATATCCATTGCATCAATGATGAGCGCGCTGTCGGTAGAGTTCTTGCCGGAAGTATAGGAAAACTTTTGAATCGGATTAAACGCCATTTCGTTCAAAATATTCTTCCAGTGATTCATGTGCTGCGTAGTCCAGTCGCCATATACCCGGCGGACCGTTACCTTTCCATACTTGGACGCCTCTTCAAGAATCAGGTCCATCATTTTTGCCTGTGCATTGTCACCATCTACGAGCAGGGCTATTTTTTGATTTTTTGAATCCATAAAATATATTGCGCAAAGGTACGGTAAAGGCGGTTTGTTACTACTCTTGCATATTTTTGTCCCCGGGTAAAATTTCTTTCCATTTATATTTTCTATCTTAATTTCATAAACACTATTCTTTTATCTTTGGTATTCTCAAAATTCTTTTATGAAGTTTATCGTTTCATCCACGCAGTTATTAAAGCATCTTCAGCAGATCAGCGGTGTTATCAATGCCAATACCGTATTGCCCATATTGGAAGATTTTTTGTTTGAAATAGAAAAAAATAAGCTGACCGTTGTGGCTACTGATCTTGAAACGGTAATGAAAATACACATGGATATTGAGGCAAAGGATAACGGCAGGGTTTGCATTCCCTCAAAAATATTATTGGATTCCCTCAAGAATATTCCCGAGCAACCGCTCACCTTTACAATCGACAAAAACTTTGGTGTAGAAATTACCAGCGACAATGGTAAGTATAAAGTGATGGGCGAAAACCCGGATAACTTTCCCAAGGAGCCCGTACCGGATACGACGAACTCTTTTACTATGCCCTCGTCTGCCCTGGTAACGGCAATTAACAAATGCCTGTTTGCCGTGAGCAACGATGACCTGCGGCCTGCTATGACGGGGGTTTTCTTTGAATTGTCAAACAAAGGAATTACGTGGGTAGCCACCGATGCGCATAGATTGGTGCGTTTTACAAGGTCTGATATTAAATGCCCGAAAACAGACTCATTTATTGCACCCAGGAAACCGTTGAATTTATTAAAGAGCGCCTTACCTTCCAACGAAGATGAACTGCAGATATCGTACAACAGCAATCATTTGTTTGTGCGGCATAATGGCACCGAATTGGTCTGCCGCTTAATTGACGCCCGTTTCCCTGATTATAAAGTAGTAATTCCAACAGATAATCCTTATAAGTTAACAGTAAACAAAACAGATTTTCAAAATGCGCTGCGAAGGGTTAGTGTATTCAGTAATAAAAGCACCAACCAGGTGGCACTTACTATCAGCGGAAGAGAATTACAGCTCGCAGCCCAGGATGTAGACTTCAGCTTTGAAGGCAATGAGCGCATGTCGTGCCAATACGACGGCGAAGATCTTCAAATTGCTTTCAATGCAAGATTTTTAATTGAAATGCTCAATGCTGCAGAAACCAGTGAGGTCATTTTTGAACTGAGCACCCCCACTAAAGCAGGAATTATCAAGCCTTCAGAGCAAAATGAAAATGAAGTTTTGCTGATGCTGGTTATGCCGCTTATGCTTAACAGTTAGTCCACGCTTTTCAAATGGATTTAGTCCCGATCAGAACGTTCAGCAATTATGTTTCCGCAAATATCTTATTGACGAAACTAAGGGCCGGAGGCATTGAATGTTATCTCAAAGATGAAAACACCGTAACGATGGATCCGCTCCTGACCGTTGCTGTTGGCGGAATCAAGCTATTGGTAAAAAAAGAAGACGTTCCGGAAGTGTTGCGAATTCTGCAGCAATTTGATAATGAGTACAGGAACAAGGCGGTTTGTCCGCGGTGCGGCTCTCATAATATTGATCTCGTGCCTAAAAGAAGCGCTGCCAATATGGTGGCTGCAATTTTAAGCTGGCTTTTTTCGAGCTATGCTGTTTCTGCTGAAAATGTCTATAAGTGTAATGATTGTGGTTATGAAAGCGATATTCTCAATGAACCGGTAGATGCCAATGATAATTTTTCAGACCCGGAAAAATCAAATTAGCCTTTTATTTACAGCAAATAAATTTTTTAATGAAATCAATTGCGTTTATCCCCGCCCGTTATGCTGCAACGCGTTTCCCGGGAAAGCTGATGCAGCTGCTGGGTGATAAAACAATCATTCGTCATACCTATGAAAATACGGTAGACACCTTATTGTTTGATGAAGTAATAGTGGTAACCGATAGCCGGATCATATTTGACGAAATTGTACAACATGGCGGATACGCTGTTATGAGCAAAACAGAACACGAAAGCGGCAGCGATAGAGTGGCAGAAGCTGCCGCGGATGTGGAAGTTGACATTATCATTAATGTGCAGGGAGATGAGCCTTTTGTAAAAAAAGAACCTTTGCAAAACCTGCTTCATGCTTTTAGTGTTGACAAGAATGTACAGGTTGCTTCGTTAATGCATGAAATTCACGGAGGAGCTTTGATTCATGATCCGAATACAGTAAAGGTAGTGGTAGACAGGCATCAAAATGCTCTTTTATTCAGCAGGAGCGTTATTCCTTTTCAAAGAGATAAAAGCATAACCCCCGTTTATTATAAACATATCGGGATCTACGGATACCGCAAAGAGGCCCTGATGAGCTTCACCAAATGGCCGGCAGGCAGGCTTGAAGTAATTGAGAAGCTGGAGCAGCTCAGGTACCTGGAAAACGGGGTAACTATAAAAATGGTGATTACAGATGAATCTCCCGTATCAATTGATACCCCGGAAGGTCTTGAGCGGGCAAAAAAATTACTTGAAACATATCGCTGAACGAATAACTTTTTATTTATTTGAAAGCAACAAATTTCTTACAGAAGATTTATCCATCAGCAAAATGGAGCACGAAGAAGGTGCTGCAGGTAAATCCGACACTTAACTCGGCCAGGAAAGATGCCATAGATATAAATATATCTGTTTACGATTATAACAATAGTTCATTAAATGAACAGCACTATAAAAACATAGAAGAAACTTTTTCATTTCTTGAAACATCCAATACAACCTGGATAAATATTGACGGAATTAGCAGGAACGATGTAGACAATATTTGCGCACATTTTAATATCCATCCGCTGATCGCAGAAGATGTATTAAGCGTGGGCCAGCGTCCCAAGTTTGACGAGTTGGGTGGAATTTTATTTTGCCTGTTGAATATGCTGTACTTCAATAACGACGGTCATTTTGTGGAGACCGAACAAATCAGTATCGTGCTTGGGAAAAATTTTGTAATCAGTTTTCAGGAAGATACAACACGGGATGTTTTTAATCCTTTGCGCGATAAATTGAAAATTGCCGGGAGTAAGGTGCGCCAGGCCGGCGCTGATTTTTTGTTTTATTCTCTTATTGATCTTATTGTTGATAATTTTTTTACCGTGATGGAAAAATTAGGAGATGAAATTGAAATTATTGAAGAGAATATCATCCGGGATGCCAACACCAAATCTCTTGCTCAAATCAATCTTGTAAGAAAGGAGATGATTATTCTGAAAAGAAATGTAACTCCGGTAAGAGAGCTGGTAAACGGTATATTGAGAAGTGAAAGCCCATTAATAGATGAAAAGACGGAGAAGTATTTTAAAGACATTTACGACCACGTGGTGCAGGCGAACGATCTTTCAGAAAACTACCGTGATATGACCATAAATCTCCAGGACCTCTATTTGAACAACCTAAACCTGAAGATGAATAATGTGATGAAGGTGATGGCCATCGTGACCTGCCTGCTTGCCCCTGCTACAGTAATCGGCGGTATCTTCGGAATGAACTTTAGCTCCATTCCCTGGATTCATAACCAGTTTGGATTTTATATTGCGGTAGGGTTTATGCTGCTGATTCCTGTCTGGATGTTATATATCTTCCGGAAAAAGGGCTGGTTCTAATTCTTCTTTTTGTACACCGGTACCGTGCTGCAGGGTTCTCCGTACATGATGCTCTGCGCACCGGGTTGTAACAGCTTTGTGATTTCACCATAGGCAGAGGCAGGAATTTCCTTGTCGCCACATCCTTTAATTACCAGTTTCTTTCCTTTATAATTTTTTATATCAATTACATCAATATTTTTTAAAATACTTTTTTCTATGACCTGTTCTTTTGTTCCGATCATCACATCTTTTGCAACAGGCTGCAGGCAGGTGGTTGCAAGCATATAGGCCCATAATGGAATTATGGCATCCACACTGCAGGTAATGGCGACAATCTTACCGGAGTATAAAGACCAATCAATATTTTTAAGATTTTCCCGGTATTCTTTTTCTTTTAAAATTAACCCCATGAACAGCAGATCTTTGAGATCAAAAACCGCTACCTCTTCTTTCGGATAGAAGGTTTCCAAATCAATTGTTTCAAGCGCGCTCTGTGCAACTTTATTTATAATGATATCTTCCATTTGATTCAAAATGCAAATTTACAAACAACTGTCTTCATAACACAAAAGCCATCAATTGATGGCTTTTGCAATATTAATATTTAAACCTGTCTTAGAAAAACTTACTCCTGTAATCCTTAATGTTAGCCGTCTTTTTAAGTGCCGTAAACGATTGCCCGATAGCGGCCTGCTGTTCCCTGTTTTGCTCTGCTGTTTTCTGCTGATCCAACATAGCCTGCGTTGGAGCAGCCTTGGCTCCTATACTGTTTACCTTGATTACAAAAACACCCGTATTTCCTTCAATGGGCGGGGATACTTTTGTTTGAAAATCCTTATCAAATGATGCACCCGCAACCTTCGGTTCATTTCCTACTCCGTTTATCAGTTGTGCATCAAATGTAAGTGTTGAGTCGGCGCCTGTATTCAGCACTTGCTGGTTATAGGATTTTGCAGCAGCATCCAGGGTGGTGGGATTATTCAATTTCTTCACAATTTCGTCTCCCTTTTTCTTATTCCTGATAATTGATTCAACCAGGGGTCTTGCTGTTTGCACATCTGGTGTGCCTTCTTTGATTGCCCTGTCAACCACGGCAACAACGAAAGCGTCTTTCATTGAGAAAGGTTCAGAAACTTCTCCCTGCTTTGCATCAAACGCCCATTTTACAATTTGCCGTGCGTCCTGGAGACCGCCTAACTGAAAATCGTTTTCTTTTATGATCCCCGGTGCGTCTATTTCTTTTAATCCGTTTTTCGCAACGTAATTATCAAAAGCCTGCTTATCCCGCGCCTGGCCGGAAAGCTTTGTTGACGCAGCGCTTGCATTATTTATGGTTTCGTCGCTTGGTGTAATTTCCCTTGCCAGGTAGGCAATTTTATATGCAGGCCCGGGATTCTTTTTATCCAGAATTTCTATATAATGGTATCCGAATTGGGTTTTCACCACTCCCTTTGTTTCTCCTTTGTCATTCAGTAAAAAATCTCCGAATTCTTTTGCGAAGTTATCTCCCTGAATGGTTGCCAGGTCAAATGTCATCACCCCTTTGTCCTTATGTGCTTCTTTGTCCGTTGAATATTTTGTTTCCAGAGAATCGAAATTTGCACCATTTTTAATGGCGGTCGCGATGCTGTCGGCCAGCTTATGTGCTGTACTATCAGCCATCGTTTGGTCTCCTGTTTGCGGATCATTGGTGCCAATTAATATATGCCGGCATTTAAAAGAGTCGGGCAATATTTTTGTTGAAATTTTCTTGGCCAGTACATAATTACTTCGATCGAGGTATGGACCAAAAACAGCACCATCAGGCAGCGCAATAATAGAATCTTTAAATGGCATCTGCATTTTTGATTTTGCTGTATATCCATCGAAAAAGGAAATGGTTGACGCATTTCTTGCTAAAAAGGCGGTGGCGCTGGTGTCTTTTTCAAAACTTGCCTTCAGGCTCACTAAAGCATCTTTCGTTGCCGCGCTATCCTTGCTGGTTGGGTTAGTGGAGAACGAAACATAGGAAATCACCCTGCCGGGCTCCTGCTTATATTTCAGCTTATTTTTATCAATATAGTTTTCGACATCTTCATCGGTTACTTTTATGGTGCTGTCGCTTATTATACTATAGGGTAATGCTACATAAGAAATATTGGCAAAACCATTCTTCTCATCTTCCTGTTCCTTTGAAAGCCACTTTGGTATATATACACTTGCCGCAATCAGGGAAGTATACTTGGTATACAAAGATTGCAGCCGCATCGGCTCTATTACCTGCTCATCTATTTGTCTTCTTTGTTCCCCGCTCTTTATTTTTTTTGCCTGTGCCCACCATTGCTGGGCTTTAGCTATATCATACATGCCGGTTTCTTTATCAGTAAACGCCTGCTTTAATACCGGGGGAGCATCATCGCTAAACATTATCGAGCTCATTTCTTTAGGAGTAAAGGTGATGCCCAGTTCATCAAACTGCTGATCCAGCAACTTTTCCGCCACCATTTGATCCCAAACATTTTCACGAATCTGATCGTCGGCGCCGGAATTCTGATATTGCTGTTCCATATCCTTCACCTTCTGGGTAAAATCCGCATATGCTATTTTATCCCCGTTTACGCTTCCGATGGTTGTTGTATTACCTCCGCCAAACAGCGCGCCCATGCCTCTTGTTCTCGAATCCATTAATATAAAACCTATCAGGCTCAATGCTATAATGGCAATGACTATTACAGCCCCTCTTTCACGTATTGTTTGTATGATTGACATATGATATCTATACCTTTTTTTAAATGGAGGGCAAAAATAATGTAAATTAAGATAGTAACAAACTGTGGAAAACTCCTGAAATTAAAGGCTCGTAAGCATTTTACATATTATTTGCCCGCAAAAATATTTGAACTGATTGGGGTGTAAACTTTTATTAACAACCCCATGTTATTAAAGTTTTCATTTGGTGGATAAGGCAGCTGTTTCCCGGTTTTTCTCTTAATAAGTTTTAATAACTATTTGTCCGAATAAATGATGGTATTTTTTGTCAAATAAAAACCACAACTTTTTCATGTCTCATTCACAAAAATGTGGACGAATAATAAAATATTTTTTCCTCATGTTTTATTATTAAGGGCTGTTTATAACTAACTATAAGGCTCAATTATTGCGAAACTCCTGTGTTGATTAATTGTTAAATAGATGTGGGTAAAACAGAAGTTCTAATTTTGTATCAATTTCATATCAAATCTATCCACAAATTAACACGCCTAATAATAATAAGGTTTTAAATAAAAAAAGAATTAATAATAAATATTATGGCAATTATAAACATTGATGAAGCTAAACGCAATTTGGAAAAAAAGGGGTTTCTGGATGTAGATATTGATGTGAACCTGGATTTGTTTTCTGAAATTGAAAGGCTGAAGAAAGAAAAGAATGCCGTCATACTTGCGCATTATTACCAGGAGCCGGATATACAGGATGTGGCAGATTTTATTGGAGATAGCCTGGGCCTGGCGCAGAAAGCCCAAAATACTTCGGCTGATCTTATTGTATTTGCCGGCGTTCATTTTATGGCGGAAACAGCTAAAATTCTTAACCCGAATAAAAAAGTGGTTTTACCGGATTTGAAGGCCGGGTGTTCATTAAGTGACTCCGCTCCTCCTGAATTGTTTAAGAAGTTTAAGGAACAATACCCGGATCACATCGTGATAACTTACATTAATTGTTCTGCCGGAATGAAGGCCCTGAGCGATATTATCTGCACCTCTTCTAATGCAGAAGCCATTATCAGCAGCCTGCCGGAAGAACAGAAGATCATTTTTGCTCCGGATAAAAATTTAGGCGCTTATCTTAAAAAGAAAACGGGTCGCGATATGGTATTATGGAACGGAAGCTGCATTGTTCACGAGATATTCAGCCTGGAGAAAATTACAAAGTTGAAAGTAAGACACCCCAATGCTAAAGTGATAGCCCACCCTGAATGTGAAGATCCTGTATTGAAAGTTGCTGATTTTATCGGCAGCACTACGGCGCTTTTAAAATATACCATGGAAAGCAATGCACAGGAATTTATAGTAGTGACCGAGACGGGAATTCTTCACCAGATGCAATTAAAATCACCCAATAAAACCTTCATACCGGCGCCTCCGGATAATATGTGTGCCTGCAATGATTGCCCCTACATGAAGTTAAATACTTTGGAGAAGCTCTACCTGTGTATGGAATATGAAGAGCCGCAGATTATCATGGACGAAAAATTATTGATGGCATCAAAAAAGCCAATAGAACGGATGCTGGAAATAAGTAAGAAGTATGGATTATAGATTTAATCCAGGTAACGTTTTAATCTTTCAACGGCTTCTTTTAGCGTTGTTTCTTTTTTGGCGAAGCAAAATCTGAGCACCTTGTTGTCCACACCAGTTTTATAGAAAGAAGATAAAGGAATGGTTGCAACGCCGGCCTTTTTGGTTAATCTTATTGCAAAATCATTTTCTTTTTCATTAGTGATGGAGGAGTAGTCGTATAGTTGAAAATAACTGCCATGAGAAGGAAGCGGATTAAAACCGGCTTGTTTCATCAGATTTTGAAAATAATCCCTTTTAGCTTGTAAAATTTCCCGCAGATTTAGATATTCTTCTTTGTAATTAAGAAATTCAGCAAGTGCATATTGAACGGGTGCATTACAGGTAAAGCAATTAAACTGATGCACCTTTCTAAACTCTTTCATCAGCTTTTCCGGTCCGATACAGTATCCGATTTTCCATCCGGTGCAGTTATACACTTTTCCGAAAGAGAAAACAACAAAGCTCCGGTCAAATAAGGAAGGATATCTTAAAATGCTTTCATGTTGCTTGCTATCAAAAACGAGGTGTTCATATACTTCATCGCTCAGGATTAAAATTTTGGTTCCCTGTACAAGAGCCTGCAGCTGCTCCATGTCTTCCCTTTCAAGAATATTGCCTGTCGGATTGTTGGGAGAATTGATCATGATCATTCTTGTGGCCGGCGTTATGGACTGTTTTACCGTGTTCCAGTCTATCTTATATTCCGGATGTTTAAGAGGAATATTAATAGCCTTCGCCCCGTTAATCTCAATGTTTGGAATATAGCTGTCAAAGCAAGGCTCAAAGACAATGACCTCGTCTCCCGGATTAAGGACGGAAGTTAACGCTGTGTAGATAGCATATGTTCCGCCGGGGGTAATCGTAATTTCTGTTTCAGGGTTCACAGAAGCCTGGTAGAGAAAGTTTATTTTTTCCTGTATTTTTTCCCGCACCTGTATCACCCCGTTCATATGGGCATATTGATTGTGCCCGTCGTTCATTGCTTTATGCACAAGGTTTATCAGTTTTTCGCTCATTGGATAATCCGGAAATCCCTGCCCGAGATTAACGGCATTGTTTTGTTGGGCGAGCGAACTCATCACCGAAAAAATAGTAGGCGGCGTTTCCGGCAATTTGCTTCTGATAGAAAAGTTGTTCACGCGGGAGTTTTAGGTAATAATGTCAAAGAAATTTTTCTCCTTTATTTCTTTTTACCTCGGCGACATATTCTTTTATATTTTGTTCGTTTTCCTTTTTGCAGACCAACAGAACATCCGGCGTATCAATTACGATGAAATCCTGGAGCCCCTGCAGAACAATCAGCTTTTCCCTTTCAGCATGTATCATATTTTTTGAAGAGTCAAATACGATAACATGGTCACCGGTAACGGCATTTTCAAAATAGTCCTTTTGGAGATTGTCATAGGCGCTGCCCCACGTTCCGAGGTCGCTCCATCCGAAAGAAGAAGGTATTACAAACACATTCCCGGCTTTTTCAAGAATGCCATAGTCGATAGAGATATTTGCACATTGAGGATATATTTTTTCGACAGCAGCCTGCTCCTGGCCGGTAATGAGATTTTGCTTTTCGCCGTCAAATAATTCATGGATTTCCGGAAGGTATTTTTCAAAAGCAGCAATGATGCTTTCCGTTCTCCAGACAAAGATGCCTGCATTCCACAAAAAATCCCCGCTGATTAAAAATTTTTTAGCGAGCTCAAGATCGGGCTTTTCTGTAAAAGTTTTTACCTTATATACATTGTCACTCACCGCAAATTGTTCGTGCTGAATATAGCCATACCCTGTGTTGGGTGAGGTGGGTTTTATACCCAGAGTGACCAGCGCATTGTTTTTCTCCGTGAAGCCAAGGGCTTCCAGACAAACTTTCGTAAAAGACGTGTTATCAAAAATCAAATGATCTGCCGGCGCGCAAACGAGATTGCTCTTTGGATCCAGCTCGTGCAGTTTGTAGGAAATATAGGCGACACAGGGAGCCGTGTTTTTTCTGGAGGGTTCAGAGAGAATATTTTTCGGATTGATTTCCGGTAATTGCTTCTCTACAATTGATTTGTATTGCAGCGAGGTTACTACATAAATATTTTCTTTGGGTATGAACTGCGCGAAGCGATCAAATGTTGCTTGGATCAGGGTCCGGCCCGTATTAAGAAGATCAAGAAATTGTTTTGGATAGTCTTGCCGGCTTACGGGCCAAAAGCGACTACCAATGCCACCCGCCATTATTGCTACGTAGTTATTTTTCATTAATAGTAGTATTTAAATTAACCCTTCGCGAATCAGGTCGTGCAAATGTAATATACCCGCATATTTATTATCCTCTGTAACTACCAGCTGTGTTATATTTTTTTTCCGCATGAGGTCCAGAGCCTCTACAGCAAGTGAAGCCGCTTCAATCATTTTCGGGGTCCGGGTCATAATATCACTGGCTTTTATTGTGGTCATATCAAGGTTTTTCTCCAGCATGCGCCTTAAATCTCCATCGGTAATGATTCCAAGAATATCGCCCTGGTCATTTAATATAACGGTGGCGCCTAAACGCTTTCGGGTCATCTCAATAATAACTTCTTTCAGAAGGCTGTTTTCTTTTACCTGCGGCCGTTCATTGTTTACAATAAGATCGCTTACCTTAAGGTAAAGCTTCTTTCCCAAAGTTCCACCCGGATGAAACTTCGCAAAGTCATCTGAGTTGAAGCCTTTCAATTCCATAAGGCAGGTAGCAATAGCATCGCCCATTACGAGTTGTGCCGTGGTGCTTGTGGTGGGGGCCAGGTTATTGGGGCAGGCTTCTTCCTTGACGGTTGTGTTCAACACAATGTCTGAACAGCCTGCCAGGTAGCTTTGCATATTACCGCAGATGGCAATAATTGTGTTTTTAAAATTTTTTATCAGCGGAACCAATACTTTTATCTCCGGGCTGTCGCCGCTTTTGCTCATGATGATTACAACATCCCCCTGCTGAACCATCCCGATGTCTCCATGAATAGCATCAGCAGCGTGTAAAAAAACAGAAGGCGTGCCGGTACTGTTAAGGGTGGCTACTATTTTTTGCGCTATTATAGCGCTCTTTCCAATCCCGCTGATTATAACCCTTCCGGAACATCCGCTGATTGCAAGGATCGCCTTTTCGAAATTGTCATCCAGTAATTCGGAAAGCTCTCGGAGCGAAGAAGCCTCCTGTAAAATCGTTTTTCTGGCAAGATCAAGGAGATTTATTTTCATCAGAAAGAGATTGTCAATACGGCCACGATTATCAGTATTGAAGACGTTTCTTTTTGGAACATTGGCAAAGTAACGGAATTTACGGCTGCAACCGTTTTTCTTCGTATCTTAACTGGAATAAATTTTGGAAGAAGGTTATAGAAAAGCCAAAATCTTTTCTGTGCGAAGTGTTTTGAAAACTGATTAAAGTAATTTTGAAATCCATTTATTGAATCGTGAAGAAGAAACAACAACATGGCAACTAAAACAAAAGCTAAACCCCAAACTCCTGCGAAACCAAAAGAAAAACAACCCGGAGACAGAAAATCTGCAGACCTTTTATCCCATTTGCAAAAGAATTTTGGTTTCGATGCATTTAAAGATTCACAGGAAGACATCATTCAAAGTATTTTAAGCGGCAGAGACACGTTTGTAATAATGCCCACGGGGGGCGGTAAAAGCCTTTGTTACCAATTGCCGGCAATCATCAGTCCTGGTTGTGCAATTATTGTTTCACCGCTCATTGCATTAATGAAAAACCAGGTAGACCTGGTAAGAGGATATAGCAGCACCGATGATATTGCCCACTTCTTAAACAGCTCTTTGAATAAGGGGCAGCAAAAAGCCGTAAAGGACGACCTCCTTTCGGGAAAAACAAAAATGTTGTACATAGCCCCGGAAACGCTCAACAAAGAGGAAAACGTTGAATTTTTCAAAGGTCTTGATATTTCTTTTTTTGCAGTAGATGAGGCACATTGTATCAGCGAGTGGGGGCACGACTTTAGACCGGAATATCGGAGAATCAGGGAAATTATAGACGCGATAAGCGGGAATATTCCCGTTATTGCTTTGACCGCAACCGCTACGCCCAAGGTACAAAGCGATATTATTAAAAATCTCGGTTTGCGAAATCCCAACATTTTCATTTCATCTTTCAACAGGGCAAACCTATACTACGAGGTGCAACCTAAATTGAAGAAAGAACAAACAGTAAAGAATATTGTAAAATTTATATCGCTGAATAAAGGGAAAAGCGGGATTATTTATACGCTCAACCGGAAAACGACCGAAGAGCTGGCGCAAATGTTAATGGCGAATGGCATAAAAGCCGTGGCTTATCATGCCGGCCTTGACGCTAAAACGAGGGCACAAAGGCAGGACCAGTTTTTGGGAGAAGAGGTGCAGGTAATTGTGGCTACGATTGCTTTCGGGATGGGTATAGACAAGCCGGATGTCCGCTTTGTGATTCATTATAATATTCCGAAGTCTATTGAAAACTATTACCAGGAAACAGGCCGGGCCGGAAGAGACGGGCTGGAGGGAAAATGCATACTGTTTTATTCTCACAAAGATGTTCAGAAGCTGGAGCACCTGATGAGGGATAAACCTTTAAGCGAGCGGGAAATCGGGGCGCAGTTGATAAACGAAACCGTTTCTTATGCCGAAAGTGCAGTTTGCAGACGAAAGATGTTATTAAGCTATTTTGGCGAAGGATATGCGCTCGATGATTGTGGCGGAATGTGTGATAACTGTAAAAATCCAAAAGAAGTGCAGGAGGCCAAACAGGAGGCGTTGGTTGCGCTTAAAACAGTAAAGGAGCTGGATGAGCGATTCCCGATTACCTATGTTATACCGGTCATTTTGGGCAAGCCCAATCCGCAAATAAAGATGTATCGCCACGATGATTTGACATCATTCGGTGCAGGCAAGGAGAAAGATGAGCATTACTGGAATTCTTTGATAAGACAATTGTTATTAAACGGGCTTTTGAAAAAAGATATTGAAGACTACGGGGTTTTAAAGCTGACGCCCAAGGGAGAGGCATTTATTAAAAAGCCCGGATCGTTTAAAATAGCGTTGAATCATGTATTTGATGATTCTCTTGATGATGACGATGAAAATGGCAGCGAGACCGTGGCTACGGATGAAAGGCTTTTTGAGTTATTGAAAAGCCTGCGCCAGCAGGAAGCCAAAAAAAGAAACCTTCCTCCGTTTGTTATCTTCCTTGAAAACAGCTTGCTGGATATGGCGACCTTATATCCGACTACATTGAAAGAACTTGAGAAGTGCCAGGGCGTAAGCACAGGAAAAGCATTGAAGTTCGGCAGACCTTTTGTGAGTCTTATAGAAAAATATGTGGAAGAAAACGACATTGAAAAGCCGGATGATTTTGTAATGAAAAGTGTTGTAAATAAAAACAGCAATAAGATTTTCATTATACAGAATGTAGATAAAAAGATGCCGTTGGAAACCATTGCAAAGCACAAGACCCTGAAGTTAGACGAGCTGCTTGAAGAAATGGAAACCATAGTGGCCAGCGGAACAAAGCTGGACCTTGATTATGCAATTGAAGAGCTGGTGGAAGAATATGAGCGTGAAGAAATACTGGATTATTTTAAGGGATGTGAAACCTCCAGCCTCGAGATTGCAAAAGAAGAGCTGGCCGACAGGAACTATACTTATGAGCAATTAAAAATAATGCGCATTAAATTTCTAAGCGAGTACGGCAATTAGCCAGCAAAAAGTAATTTTTAATTTTACTGAATAATTATATTTTTGCCGCCCATTGGTGCGGTAGCTCAGTCGGTAGAGCAAAGGACTGAAAATCCTTGTGTCGGCGGTTCGATCCCGCCCCACACCACAGTAAGTGCACTTAAACCTATGTTTTACAGTCTATTGCCCGAACAGGTGTTTTCTTAGTTGGCAAATTAGTTGATAGGTGCAATAAACTTGTTCACACTTCTGCGTATATCTGTTGAAAAATCAGAGTTTCATTATCCACGATTTTGTACGAATATTCCATATTGATTGAAAGTCATGACTGCTGTAGTTGGAATTCTCAATAAGAAAGCGATTGCAATCGCGGCCGATAGTGCGGTAACATTCTCAAATGGGAAGATCATTAACCGGGCTAATAAAATATTCACCCTTTCAAAGTACCAACCTGTAGGTATAATGATCCACAATACGGATAGTTTTATGTTAACGCCTTGGGAAACGATCATTAAGATGTACAGAAAACATCTTAATGATCGGAGTTACAGTACACTTCAGGAGTACCAGGAAGACTTTATAAAATACTTACACGAGCAGAATTTTTTTTGTGATCACACGCAGCAATTGAACGGCCTAAAATACACATTGACCAAGATTAATGAGATTTTTATTAAAGAATGCTCTGAGGGAATTGGAATTTATGACGAAGAAAGCAGGGGCAAGGTTGTTGAAAAAATGAAAGGTAAATTACATTCATACATAAAGGAATTTTCAGAGAACAAAGTGCTGCCGCCGGAATTTGAAGATTATTCGTTCGAATCGTTTAAGGCTTATGCCGCAACCATACTTGACGAAGTTTTGGATTATTCCTATTACCACAAAAAACTGGCAATCGCCAATGAAACAAAGGAATTGCTGATAGAACTATATTATCATTTCTTACGCACCAAAGACACCATTACGATAAATACGGGACTTGTGTTTTCCGGCTATGGAGATGCAGAGTTTTTTCCTTCATTATACTCATTGAAAATATACAATGCGTTCGACAACCGGCTTCGATATTTTAAAGATGACAGCGCAGTGATATCTCATGAGCGTCATAGTGATATAAAAACTTATGCACAATATGATGTGATGCATACAATTTTGAGGGGTATCGCACCAGAGCTCAGGGAGGCTTATTCTATAGCTATGAAGGATTTTTTAAAGAGTTATGATGATATTTTGTTAAAGAACGTGGAAGGAAATAAAACAGATATTGACGCGTTGATTAAGAAGGTAGATAAAGAAAGGGTTGTCGACGACATGAATCGTACAATGGAAGAAATTATTTTTAACAAATATGTAAACCCGCTATTTGACGCTGTTGCTCTCCTTTCGAAAGAAGACTTGGCGGAAATGGCAGAGAGTTTGATTTACTTGACTTATATAAAAAGAAGAATAACAAACGCTGAGGAAAGTGTAGGAGGTCCGATCGATGTCGCCCTGTTAACGAAAGGGGATGGTTTTATTTGGATCAAGAGAAAACATTATTTTAAGCCGGAACTTAACGCTCACTTTTTTTCGAATTATTTCAGATAAATTGCATTATAAACATGAAACACTTGCCGCACAGTTTATTGTCTCCTCAAATAGAAGTAAGAGAAAGCGCGCACGTCATCGATTCTACCAACATTGTTATGCAGACTTCCGGTGCTGACGTCATAACCGAATCGTCTACACCCAAAGAAATGGCTCACCTGTTGACAAAAAGACTGATAGAATCAGTTGAACGCCAAATTAATGAAGTTCCTTCAAAAAGCGTTTCTGGAGGGTCAGAAGTAGTTTGCGACTAAAACAGTTGATGCTTGGGGTCGTGGAATAACTTGCCAACTATTGTGTAAATTGTGGAGATATTTTTTCCTTTATCGATTGCTGTACCTCAATTCTTAATAGTGTAGCCTCCACTATAGGAAGAAGTAAAATTTTTTTATTTATCTCGTTCTCTTAAAAAGGCAAAACTAACGGTAACGCATATACGAAATTTACTGATGATTGTCGTTCCGACCAACCCAAGGATAATCACCTCCCCATATACACCATAAGTATCTGCACATCGCTGGGATTTACACCGCTGATACGGCTTGCCTGGCCTAAAGTTTGCGGCCGTACTTTATTAAACTTTTGGCGGGATTCGGAAGACAGAGAAGCCACCTTATCGTAATTAAAATTTTCAGGTATTTTATGATTTTCTAGTGAACGCATCTTTTCAACCAGCTCCATTTCCTTCTCAAGATAGATTGCATATTTAATTTCTATTTCTGCTTCCATTAAAGCTTCCTCAGGGTAATGATTTAATAGATCACCTAATATAGAAACAATGGAAATCAATGATTTAATATTAATTTCAGGCCTAAGCAGCACTTGCTCTGCCCGGATATCCTGCCGTAATGCAGATGATCCAAGTGCGCTTAAATAAGCATTGGTGTTATCCGGGCTAAGTTTGGTGTTACGAAGAATTTGAAGAACGGCATCAACTTCGGACCTTTTCTGAAGTAGCTTTTGCATGCGTTCTTCCGAAGCAAGCCCCATCCGGTAACTTTTTTCTGTTAATCTCATATCGGCATTGTCCTGGCGCAATAATGTGCGAAATTCTGCCCTACTTGTGAACATTCTATAAGGTTCATCAGTGCCTTTGCTGACAAGGTCATCAATTAAAACGCCGATATAAGCTTCATCTCTCCCAAGCACTAACGGCTCTTGTTCAAAAGCAGATTGATGTGCATTTATACCAGCTATAAGACCCTGGCAGGCAGCTTCTTCATACCCGGTAGTTCCATTTATTTGCCCGGCAAAAAACAGGTTCTTTATTTGTTTGGTCTCCAAACTTGTCTTGAGTTGCGTTGGAGGGAAAAAATCATATTCAATAGCATAGCCAGGCCGGAACATTTTGCAGTTTTCAAATCCAGGGACTTCCTTAAGTGCCTTATACTGAACATCTTCCGGTAATGAGGAGGAAAAACCATTTACATAGATTTCAATTGTATTCCACCCTTCTGGCTCGGCAAAGAGCTGGTGGCGTTCTTTTTCTGCAAAGCGGTTGATTTTGTCTTCAATACTGGGGCAGTATCTTGGGCCACGCCCCTGAATTCTTCCCTGGAACATCGGGCTATCTTTAAAACCGGTTTCAAGTATTTTGTGGACTTTTGGGTTAGTGTATGTTATCCAGCAGCTTAGCTGCTTTTTAGGCTTATTAGTATTCAGAAAAGAAAACCCGGAAATTGTTTCGTCTCCCTTTTGTTCCTCCATTTTTGAGTAGTTGAGCGACCGGCCATCAATTCTTGGAGGCGTCCCTGTCTTTAACCGGTTACTTTCAAATCCCCATTCTACCAATTGTTCTGTAATTCCGGTTGCTGCCCTTTCGGCCATTCGGCCGCCAGCAGATTGTCTGTTTCCAATATGAATTATACCATTTAGAAAAGTACCATTTGTCAGCACCACACATTTTGAACAAATTTCGTCTCCATGGGAAGTAATTACTCCGGATATCTGGCCATTTTTCTTTAAAAGGCCCGTAACAGAAGCCTGGTAGAAGTCCAAATTGGGAATGCTTTCAAGCAACTGCCGCCACTTCATTGAAAATAGCATACGGTCACTTTGGGCCCTCGGACTCCACATTGCAGGCCCCTTACTTCTATTTAACATTCGAAACTGAACCATAGTTTCATCTGTTACAATCGCGGATAATCCACCTAAAGCATCAATTTCTCTTATTATTTGACCTTTTGCGATTCCTCCCATGGCAGGATTACAACTCATCTGTGCCATGTTTTGCATATTCATAGTTATAAGAAGCACTTTACTCCCAAGATTGGCAGCAGCAGAAGCGGCTTCACATCCGGCATGACCGGCGCCTACAACTATAACATCATATTTTGGGAACATCCGGCAAAATTACCCAAATTGGTGTAGACAGATGTTCCACGTGAAACGTTTCACGTGGAACTCAATAAGTTTAGATATTCATTTTCCTTTTTACGCATTAATAGCTTTTCCTTATTTGTATGGTCTCTGTATCCACATAAATGGAGCGCCCCGTGTATAATAACTCTTTGAAGTTCCTTTAAATACGAGGATCCAAAAATTTTAGCGTTTTCATGCACCCGTTCAATGCTTATGTATATCTCAGAAATTACAGGTGCTTTTTTTTCGGAAAGAACAAATGTCAGAATATCTGTATAGTAATTGTGTTGAAGAAATTCTTTATTAATGTTTTTTAAAAATCGATCGGAACAAAAGATATAGGTCAGATGCTCAATTTTTTTGTTCTCTTGCTCGAAAAGAGCCAATAAAAGGGCTTTCAATAATTTCTTTCCGGTAAGACGAGGTGTAACTTTATGATTTATAAAAGATATTTTAGTCAAATTATTTCTAAAGTCGGAATGAATGGAAGAGTCCAGATAATATATTTACACCATAAAAGAAATGGATGAATTTATCTCAGGTAAAACCGGGAACAAAAGTAAAAATTAAGTCCTTTGAAAAGGATGAAATCATATTGAAATTAATGGAGATGGGTTGCTTGCCGGAGGAAGAAGTTACAGTTTGGAAAAAGGCTCCCCTGGGAGACCCAATCTATATACTGGTTGCCGGCTATTCTCTTAGTCTTCGCATTGACGAAGCAGAGAAAATCGAAGTAGAAACAATTTAAACAATTGATAATCAATCAATTTGAAAATAGGATTGTATTTTGGTTCTTTTAATCCAATTCATATCGGCCACCTGATTATTGCTAATTATTTTGCAAACAATTCAGGCTTAGACCAGGTTTGGTTTGTTATATCTCCCCAAAATCCTTTAAAAAAGGAAGGCACTCTTCTCCATGAACAGCATCGTAAATTTCTGATTGATCTGGCAATTGAAGGTGAGAAAAAGTTGAAGACATCTAATGTAGAATTTAGGCTGCCCCGGCCGTCCTTTACTGTTACGACAATGGCTTACCTGGCTGAAAAGTATCCGCAACATATATTCTCTATTATTATGGGCAGCGATAGTTTCAGCAATATAGCCAATTGGAAAAATTATGAGGTGTTAATAAAAAGCTATGAAATCTATATCTATGAGCGGCCGGATTTTAAGATAGAAAACAAACACGGTGCAAAAATTTACGTATTAAAAGCCCCTCTTTTGGATATTTCCAGTACATATATCCGAAAGCAGATACAGGAAAAAAAATCCATACGATTTTTAGTTCCTGACAGCGTAAAGGAAGAAATTGAGAAACAGCATTATTATTCAGATTATAAGCCCAAGAAGAAGGCATCCTAATACAATATAGGGGGAGCGGATTTTTGTAAAGGTCAATAAAATAAAAGTTGCCAGAATTACAAAAACGTTTACGAAGCTTACTGTTTTAAGCTCTGTAATAGAAATGTCTTTCAGCAAATACAAAGAGGCGGCCCACATAATTCCGACCACCACGGCATTAATGCCCTCCAGCGCACGAAAAACCACTACATACTTTTTCAGGTTATGCCATACCGGATAAAAAAATAAGACCAGTAATGCCGTGGGAAGGAAGATGCCAATACAGCCGATTATACAACCCAAAAGCTGCATACTGACTCCCTCATCGCGTAAGACCATTCCGCCGGTATAAGCTGCCACCGAAAATACGGGCCCGGGAATGGCTCTTACAAGCCCCCATCCCGTTAAATATTCCTCCTTTGTAATATATTGAGTTTTCTTTCTTAGCACATATTGCTCATACATCATAGGCATAAGAACATCTCCGCCACCAAAAACGAGACTTCCAAAACGATACATGTTTTCAGAGAGATTATAGACCTTTTTGTTTTTCCAGTTATGGCTGCGGGCAGACTCACTCAAAAATCCCACGATGGCAAAGAGGAGCAAAAACAACCAGATGTTTGTCCATTTTATTTGCTTTGGTTTAATATTTTCTTTCTCGGGGATGCGCTTATCACTGAAGTTTGTAACCACACCGCCGAGGATAATTAAAACCGGGAAAATCCAGGGGGTCTTGAATAAAAAATAAGTTATAAACAAGCTCGCCAACATAATGATATATGTGATAGTATTTTTTATCGATATTCTGTACATCCTGTAAGCTGCAAAAGTTATAAAACCTACAGCCATTGGTTGAACATAAGAAAAAACATTCAGGGTCACATGATAGTTATTGACGTATTGAACCAGAAAAGAAAAAGCACCCATAATAATGCTTGCCGGTAAAATCCAGACCAACAAGGTAAGAATAGCCAGGGGCACGCCACCCCTTTTATAGCCAATTAATGTGATGGTCTGTGTAGAAGTAGCGCCTGGAAGCAGCTGGCAAAAAGAAACATATTCCATTAGCTCTTCTTTCGTCACATCTCTTCTTCTCTCCGTAAATGTTTTTATCATCATTCCTAAATGACCCTGGGGGCCACCAAAGGCGGAGATGGTATAAAAGAAAACAGTTTTTAAAAACGGAACATGCCTGAATAATACCATGAATGTTTTATAAAAGGTATATGAATTTTACCGGTTTAATTAAGTATTATTTTTTAAGGCCGATTTCTCTCAGCCTCTCATCAAGGTATTCCCCGGCAGTAATATCTTCATAAGCTTTTTTACGTTGCTCATCAACACAGCTTTCAAGTGCCGCAAGGCTCATTGAAGATTTTGGATGGAGAAAGAACGGAATTGAAAATCTTGATGTATGCCACAATTCTTTCGGCGGATTTACAACACGGTGCGTAGTGCTTTTTAATTTGTTGTTGGTCAGGCGCTGCAGCATATCGCCAACATTTACCACTATTTGATCAGGGAGTGAAGTTACATTCACCCATTCATTTTGTTTAGTAAGGATTTGCAGGCCGTCGGCCGATGCGCCTACAAGCAGGGTTATAAGGTTGATATCTTCGTGCTGTTCCGCCCGGATAGCGCTTTTGGGCTCTGTAGTTATCGGTGGGTAGTGTATGGCCCGGACAATAGAGTTCCCTTCACTTACAAAATCATCAAAATAATGTTCATCTAAATTCAGATATAAGGCTATCGCCCTCAACAAATGTTTACCGGAATTTTCGAAAGCCCGGTAGGCTTTTACGAATGTCTTATCAAACTCTTTAATATCGTCTACTTTTACGTTATCAGGATATTCTGATTTAAGAGGATGGTCGCCGGGAACAATCTGGCCAAATTGAAAAAACTCTTTGAGGTCAGGCGCCTCACTTCCTTTTGCATGTTCTTTTCCAAACGAGGTATACCCCCTTTGACCGGCCAATTCCGGAATTTCAAACTTTTTTTTCTTTTCCAGGGGCAGCGAGAAAAATTGCTGAACGCACCTATAGAGTTCCGCAATTAAATCAGCCGGTATACCATGATTTTTAACTGCAACAAATCCTACTTCTTCATATGCCTTCCCGAGATCCTGAACAAATGCGGCTTTTTTGTCTGGTATACCATTGACAAAATCTGATAAATCAACAACAGGGATTGTCATATCAAAATCGGTTTAAGTTTTTAACAGGCTTCTACAGAAACAAATTACAAATAAATTCCCTGCAGAGGCGCTTTACCAATGAAAATTTGCAAAAAATCAGAATTCTGCATTCTTGGGAAATCTTGGAAAAGGGATTACATCCCTGATGTTGCCCATCCCGGTAACAAACTGAATCAACCGCTCGAAACCCAGCCCGAAGCCGGCATGCTTACAGGTTCCAAAGCGACGGGTATCAAGATACCAAAACAATTCTTTTGCAGGAATATTCATCTCTTTCATTCTTTGTTCCAGCACATCCAGCCTTTCTTCTCTTTGTGAACCACCGACAATTTCACCAATGCCGGGCGCAAGCACATCCATGGCTGCTACCGTTTTGCCGTCATCATTCTGACGCATATAAAATGCTTTTATCTCTTTAGGATAATTTATGATAATGACCGGCTTTTTAAAATGCTTTTCTACCAGGTATCGTTCATGCTCGCTTTGCAGATCTATTCCCCACTTATCAATTAAAAATTTGAATTTTTTCTTCCGATTTTCATTTGAATTCTTCAAAATCTCAATAGCGTCTGTATAGGTTATTCTCTCGAAATCGTTGTTCATAACAAATTCCAGCTTTTCAATCAACCCCATATCGCTTCTTTCATTTTGAGGTTTTTGTTTTTCCTCTTCGGCAAGCCGGTTGGCTAAAAAATCAAGGTCTTCTTTATTGTTTTCCAACACATATTTTATAAGATACTTGATAAATTCTTCGGCAAGATTTATATTGTCTTCCAGATCATAAAACGCCATTTCCGGTTCTATCATCCAGAATTCAGCGAGATGTCTTGCTGTATTTGAGTTCTCTGCCCGGAATGTCGGGCCAAAAGTATATACTTCACCCAGGCCCATAGCGCCTAATTCTGCTTCCAGCTGGCCGCTCACCGTAAGGTTGGTAGCACGTCCGAAAAAATCCTCTTTATAATTTATTGTACCGTCTTCATTTTTGGCCGGGCCCTCCAGATTGAAACTGGTTACGTGAAAAGTTTCGCCCGCTCCCTCTGCGTCAGATGCGGTAATAATAGGGGTGTGCAGATAAACAAAACCTTTATCATTGAAAAATTTATGGATGGCAAAAGCAAGCGAATGTCTTATGCGAAATATTGAACCAAAAGTATTTGTCCTGAAACGGAGATGAGCGATCTCTCTTAAAAATTCAAGACTGTGTTTTTTGGGTTGCAATGGAAATTTTTCCGCATCACTTTCTCCTAAAATTTCGATAGTATCGGCCTTTAGCTCTACTTTTTGCCCCTTACCCAAAGAAGCAACCAATTCGCCGGAAATTTTTAATGAAGCCCCGGTGGTGATTTTTTTTAATAACGCTTCATCAAATTTTCCCAGCGCTGCAACCACCTGCAGGTTGTCATTGGTGCTGCCATCATTTAGTGCAATAAACTGATTATTTCTGAAGGTTCGTACCCACCCCATAATCACGAATCTGTGATTAATGAGCTCATTATCCAAAATGGTTTTAATTTTTATTCTGTCATTAAACATTGGAATAGTAATTGTTGCAAATATAGAATATCAGTAAAAAGTTACAAGGAATTGGCAGGTACGAGGGGGCTTGTATGCATTTGAAAAATATTTTCTAAAACTTGTACAAAAGAGTTTAATAATCAACAATATTTTCTTTTTTTGTAAAAATGATGTATACTTGCAAAAGAAAGCTGACTGTTTTCCTTTTGCTACGGTCTCTAAGAAAGTTTTAATTAGAATCCATCCATCATAAATCATCAAAATCAGATTTACAATTTTAGGTTCGTTTGATTATTAATCTACACGTCACTTTATGTATGACATCGCACAACTGAACGAGATGCTCGTTCCTGAGTTGCTTGATATTGCGGAGCAACAAAACATTACAAACGCACATACTTTAGAAAAACAAGAATTAATTAACCGGATTCTTGATAAACAAACAATAATGAATAATAGCGAAAAGAAATCCTCTGATGAGCCTAAGCCAAGGCGAAAGAGAATTGTGAAGCCAAAGGCCGCTGAACCATTGCTGCCTGAAGATTCTGTCAGCAATGAATTATTGAACGAAGCAAAGCATAAAAAACAGGATGATAAAAAGAAGCAGGTTAAAAAAACAAGAGAAGAAGAATCAGTAATTCCTGAGGAAGAAACAGCAGAAGATTTTAAACCGGCTGAGGACCTGGGCGATCCAAAGCTAATCGCTCCCGGCCTGGTAGAACTTTTGAATGATGATTTGGACGAAGAGGCCCTGGAGCCTCCGTTAACGAATGGGGCTCAGGGCCAGACCAAATCATATCAACAGAAAAAGGATTCGCCCTTTAATATTGAGTTTGACGGGGTAATACTTGCCGAAGGGGTTTTGGAAATGATGCCCGACGGCTATGGCTTTTTGAGGAGTAGCGATTATAACTATCTTTCTTCTCCTGATGATATTTATGTGTCTCCGTCCCAGATAAAGCTATTTGGATTAAAGACAGGGGACACCGTTTATGGTTCGGTGAGGCCACCCAAAGAAGGTGAAAAATATTTTGCTTTATTAAAGGTGGAAACAATAAATGGCAAAAGCCCGGATGAGGTCAGAGACAGGGTTCCCTTTGATTATCTTACCCCCCTGTTTCCTTTTGAAAAGCTCAACCTGTTTGTTTCATCAAATAATCTTTCTACAAGAATTATAGACTTGTTTACCCCCATCGGGAAAGGCCAAAGGGGATTGATTGTAGCGCAGCCGAAAACAGGTAAAACGATGTTGCTGAAAGAAATTGCGAATGCAATTGCTGAAAATCATCCGGAATGTTACCTGATGATTGTATTGGTAGATGAGCGGCCGGAAGAAGTAACCGATATGGAAAGAAGCGTGAAAGCAGAAGTAATTGCTTCCACATTTGATGAACCAGCCGAGAAACACGTGAAGGTAAGTACAATGGCTTTGCAAAAAGCAAAAAGACTGGTGGAATGTGGACACGATGTGGTGATTTTATTAGATAGCATTACCCGGCTTGCGCGGGCACACAATACAGTAGCGCCGGCCAGCGGAAAAGTGTTGTCCGGTGGTGTGGAAGCAAATGCAATGCAAAAGCCAAAACAATTTTTTGGCGCAGCAAGGAAAATTGAGCATGGCGGCTCTCTTACGATAATTGCAACGGCGCTGGTAGATACAGGAAGCAAAATGGACGAAGTTATTTTTGAAGAATTTAAAGGAACCGGCAATATGGAATTGCAGCTGGACCGCAGATTGTCAAACAAGAGAATCTTCCCGGCAATTGATATTGTGGCATCATCTACCAGGCGCGATGACCTGCTGCTTGATAAAGAAGTGTTGCAGCGTATGTGGATCTTGCGCAACCATATTGCGGACATGAATCCGGAAGAAGCCATCAATACTTTGTTGAAAAATATGAAAGGAACGAAAGACAATGTGGAATTCCTTACTTCCATGAATGGTTGATTTTCGAAAAGAGTTTGTATATACAAACCACTGATTTCAGTGGTTTTTTTGTTTCGCCCATCGTAAATAATTTTGCCTGATGCCAGTTGAGCAGGTTAATATTGATAAGTTTATTGAACTGGCGAAAGCCTTGCCGGTACTGGACGTCAGGAGTCCGGGTGAATTTTCTCATGCACATGTTCCCGGCGCATTTTCGTTACCCCTGTTTACAGATGAACAAAGAAAAATTATTGGTACTGCCTATAACAAACAAAGCAGGCAGGCGGCTGTAAATACCGGTCTTCAATATTTCTCCGAACGTATGAAGCAAGTGTTTGATGAGGTAAGTGGAATACTTATCAGGTGGAAAGACGAAGGCAAAATTCAAAAGGGCGAACCCAATGGATTACTTATGTATTGCTGGCGGGGCGGCATGCGCAGCGGTGCAATGGCCTGGTTGCTGAGCCTGTATGGTTACAAGATTTATACGTTGACCGGAGGATATAAATCCTTTCGCCGGTGGGCGCTTGCACAGTTTGAAAAGAGATACAACCTGAATATAGTTGGCGGCTTTACCGGATCCGGCAAAACCGAAATTCTTAAAAAGCTGAAACAGGATGGACAAAGGGTAATTAACCTTGAGGCCCTGGCAAATCACAAAGGCTCAGCTTTTGGTTCGCTCGGCCAGCAGGCGCAGCCTTCAGCAGAAATGTTTGAAAATATGCTGGCAGCGGAACTCTGCGAGGAAGCTCATCGGCCTGCTTCAATAATTAACGGTAACGAATACACGAGGGAAGAGAATGATCCAATTTGGATTGAAGATGAAAGCATGCATATTGGCTCCATTGGGATTCCCAGGGTATTTTGGGCCCAAATGCGCCAAAGCAGTTTATTTTTTTTTGATATTCCCTTTAAAGAGAGATTGAAAAATATTGTTTACGGGTATGGTGAATACGAAAAACCGCAGCTTGAAGCATGTATTTTAAAAATACAAAAAAGACTTGGCGGACTGGAAACGAAAAATGCCCTGCGATTTTTACAGGAGGGTAAGATGCAGGAATGCTTTTCCGTTTTGCTTCGCTATTACGATAAACTCTATACTATAAGTCTTCATAACCGCGAAAATCTGAATTTATTATTAAATAAAATACCCTGTACCAGCGTTGATATAGATAATGCCGTAAAACTTCGCGAAAGAATACCGGCGTGATGCTATAAACCAATGCGATGAAATTATTATTGCTGTTTTTGTTTCTGCCACTTAAGATGGTTGCCCAGGATGTTGCAGGGGTATGGACGGGTACCTTATACAATGACACCACCAGGCAATATTTGAAATATGAATTGGCCATCAGTGAATACGATGGAAGATTGAGCGGATATTCGTACACGATTTTCATGATTGACAATATTGAAAACATTGGAGTGAAATCGGTAAAAATTAAAAGGTCTGGTGATAACTATTTTATTGAAGATGAAAAGCTCATTTATAATAACTATACTGACCCACCGGCAAAAGGAGTAAGAATGTTTAGCAAGCTTTCCTTGGCAGAAAGTGATACATCCATGATGCTGCGGGGCCCCTGGAAAACCAACCAGACCAGCCATTACAGAAGCATTACCGGTACCATTTCACTTCACAGGAAAAAGCAAATACAGAAGTCTTTAATCATTCCAAAGCTGGAAGAACTGGGCGTTGCCAGGTCGCTTTCATTTATGGAAGATACCCATACAGAATCGGGCGAATCCGTGAGTAACGATATAAGCCCCATCAGTAAAAATGAATCTTTAGAGCAAAAGCAGCAAGTAACAAATAAAAGTGACGGAGACACGCCGCCGGGGAATCACAAATCAGAAGCCAATCAGAACAATTCAAAACAATTTTCAGGCGAAAATCCAACGGGTTTAGCAGAAGCAGATAAACAACAAAACAACCCTGGTCAGAAAAAAGAGGAGGCTGTAACGCTGAATGATAAAACCGTGAAAGTTTCATCTATCAGCGCCAACAATGTATCAGGACCTCTAAAAACAACATCAAAAATTACAAAAGACGATCCCGCATTCGATGCAATAAGAGAGAGCCGGGAGGAAATGGCAAAAGTTCACCTCGCGGCAGCCGACCTCGACTCAAGAACAATCGAAACCGTGAAAAGTGTAAATATAAAAAACGACAGCCTTAGGCTGACCCTCTATGATAATGGAGAAATTGACGGAGATACGGTAAGTGTGTTACTGAACGGAAAGGTGATCTGGCCATTACAGGGCCTCACTGCAAAGGGAAATAGCAAAACTGTTTATCTTACACCCGAAATGGGCGATTCGCTGGAACTGATCATGTATGCCGAGAATCTGGGGAGTATTCCGCCTAATACAGGACTACTGGTAGTACATGACGGCGATGATGCCTATGAAATTCGCTTTAGCGGCGATTTACAAAAAAATGCCGCCATCGTTTTGAAGAGAAAAAAGAAATAGCGTTTGTGCATGACTGATAGTTTACCAACTGAAAATATAAGTGATGCAGTACGGCTCACACACTATTCACATGGTGCAGGATGTGGTTGTAAAATTTCTCCAAAGGTGCTTGAAACAATTCTGCACAGCAATCTTGCGCTTCCCGATAATAAAAGGCTGTTGGTAGGCAATCATTCAAGAGATGATGCCGCTGTGTATGAAATTTCAAAAAATAAAGCGCTTATTTCAACTACAGACTTTTTCATGCCGATTGTGGATGATCCTTTCAATTTTGGCAGGATTGCATCCGCTAATGCGATCAGCGATATATATGCCATGGGCGGTAAGCCGGTTTTGGCTATTGCAATTTTAGGCTGGCCTGTGAATGCCTTACCCGCATATATTGCACAAAAGGTAGTGGAAGGCGCCCGCAGCATTTGTAAAGAAGCGGGAATTTCTTTAGCCGGGGGACACAGTATTGACAGTCCGGAACCGATTTTCGGACTTGCGGTTAACGGGATAGTCGCTAAAAAGTATATCAAACAAAATAATACTGCCCGCAGGAACGATTTGTTATTCTTAACAAAGCCTCTGGGGGTTGGTATATTAACCACTGCAGAAAAAAAAGGCGTACTTAAAGAGGAGCATAAAAATATTGCCTCTCATCAAATGATGCAGCTGAATAAGGTGGGAAAATTATTGGGTACAATGGAAGGTGTTCATGCGATGACAGACGTAACAGGTTTTGGCCTGTTGGGTCATTTAATTGAAATGGCTGAAGGAAGTGGCTTAAGCGCTGAAATAAATTTTAGAAAAATTCCCGTAATTGTTAAGAACCTTAATTTTTATATACAACAAAAATGTGTGCCGGGCGGTACTATCAGAAACTGGGAAAGCTATGGTGAAAAAGTAGCAGCCATCAGTGATCTTCAAAGAACTATTCTGGCGGACCCGCAAACGAGTGGCGGATTATTAATTGCTGCGGATCCAAAATCAGTAAAGAGAATTGAAAAGATTTTCAGAAAAAATGGTCTTGAAAAATTTATTGAACCCATTGGGCGCTTCACCAAACCCCAAAAGAAGCTTGTTTATCTGAAAAGCAAGTAAATAGCTTATAACAGCTCATCAATTGTTCTTGCCAGCTTCCGGTCTTTTTCCGTTACTGTGTTTCCGGCATCATGCGTAGATAACCAAATGTCTACGGTGTTATATACATTGGTCCATTTTGGATGATGATTCATCTTTTCGGCGGCCAATGCTACCCGGGTCATAAAAGCAAACGCTTCGGAAAAATCCGCGAACTTAAATTGTTTGTGAAGAGCATTATTTTCTTCGTTCCACATTATTTATTATTTAATTTAAAAAATCAGGTGCTGTTTGTTTTTTATCTTTTCGTGGGTTAACTCGGTTACAAGCTGGACAGCCGGAATGGTTTTGATAGAACCAATGAGTAGTGAAATTTCTTTCTCGGGCATAATATCATCTTTTAGCAGCCATAAAAAGTCCAGATGCTTAAATTCTGGCAAAAGAAACTCGCCATCGTCTTTGTTGTTGTACAGGTAATGTTTTATGGTAGCAGCCGGGTTATTGTACTCATAGATTGAGAAAAAATATTTCCTTGTTTTTTTGTTCAGTTGAATTTCTATATTGTTATTGATTCTGAAATTAAAGCTTAGCAGTTTGTTTAAATACCAGCAAAACCTGTATGGTTCCATCGGTGCAACGATGCCCAGCAGGCGGGTATCTGAGAAGAAATCCCCGATCATCACATCGTTGTCTATGCGAAGTTTCATCGTTGCACTTGTTTGTGATCAAAAAGTAATGTTGAAGCTCATTTCATTTTTATCTCTTACAATAGTAACAGTAGTTGAATCGCCTTTTTTAAATTTACCCAGCGCAGACATGTAGCTGTTCATATCAGATACCTGGTTGTCTCCAAGGCGGATAATTATATCACCCGCTTTCATTCCGGCCTTGTCGGCAATTTTGCCATCGATTATTCCGTCCGCGCGAACACCTTTGCCGTCAAAAGTATAATCAGGCATAATGCCGAGCGTCACCGTAAACCGCTTCGCTTCTATTTTAGGTTCACGTGTTTTTGTAAAAGCCAGTTTACCATCATTATTGGTCTCTTCAATTACGTGATAAATGTATTTGATCACATCCAGCTCCCCTGTAAAATTTATTTTATCAACGTCGTCGGTAGGTTTATGATAATCGGCATGTATACCGGTGAAAAAGAATAAAACGGGAATATTTTTCAGATAAAAAGAAGTGTGATCGCTTGGGCCAATTCCGCTTGAGTCAAATTTTACTTTGAAGGCTTTTGTTTTCTCTTCGAGAACTTTGCCCCACTCCGGCGACGTTCCATAGCCGCCAATCGTGATGGCGTGGGTGCTGTCATTCAGGCGCCCAACCATATCCGAGTTGATCATGTAATTGGTTTTGCCTATGTCGATGGTTGGATGCTCCGTATAATATTTGGAGCCAAATAATCCCAGCTCTTCGCCGGAAAAACAAATAAAGAGATAATTATTTTTTTTATACTTCGAATTTTTTAACATCCTTGCCAGCTCAATCACCGCTGCGGTTCCGCTGGCATTATCGTCCGCGCCATTATGAATTTCCGGGGGGCCCGTCCAGAGCGAATTGTGATCTTCTCCATAGCCAAGATGGTCATAGTGCGCACCGATAATTATCGTGTAGGCGGCGCCGTTATCGATATAGCCTATGACATTATGCGCCGTCCTCTTCCGGTCGCCAATAGCTACATTAAGTTTTATTTCGTAGGTAGCGGTTTTGTCATTCAAAAATTTTGAAGCAGCATTCCTAGTAATGAAGACAACAGGAATTTTCAATGGATCAGATTTTTCTTTCCCGTTAAACTGTAACCCGTCGTCAATTTTGCCGGAGTTAAAGACAATGACAGCAGTGGCTCCCTTGGAAGCAAAATCTGCTGCGTTATTCTTTATTTCCTGTTCCGGGTCAAAGTGTGGATTATCCTTATTTTTTTCCAGCAGATCTTTTATATCCAAAAACCAGGGTGCGCCTTTTTCAGATAATGAAGGTGATGCATATGAATCCACCGAGGCATTGGCGCTAAAGATGAAAGGGAAAAAATCGGTATCGGCGACAAGTTTATTCTCATTGATGCTTAACCCTGTATTGGGCAACATTTGTTTTCCTTCATTTATTTCAAATGTTTGTATGTACGTGTCATTATCTCCTTTAGGAATCAGGTTTAAGCCCTTAAACTGCTGTTCGATATATTCATAAGCCAGTTTTTCTCCCGGCGTTCCGGCCCGGCGTCCTTCGAGCTTGTCGCTGGCCAGGTAGCCAATTTCATCCCGTAAATTTTGCACGACAATTTTGTCGCTTTTCTTTAATCTTTGGGCGGATACAATTTGGCTGATGATCAGTAAGAAGAAAAAAAAGTTTTTCATTTAACAATTTTTCGCAACAAAAGTAAGGCTAATAACCCGGCGAAAAGAATAAGGTTTCTATCTCTTTTCTTAATTCGTAAAAGCCACGTATTGTGTAACAGTTAATTTTACAGATTATTTAAAAGCAGCTTTGGCCAAAAATATAAATATTGCATTGGTAGGCAATCCGAATAGCGGAAAGACCTCATTGTTTAATTGTCTTACCGGGCTCAATCAAAAAGTAGGAAATTTTCCGGGGGTGACGGTTGATAAAAAAACCGGCCAGAGTAAGATTTCTGAAAATCTTGTTGCCAATATTATTGACTTGCCCGGTACGTACAGCCTGTATCCTAAAAGGGGAGATGAATGGGTTGCCTATAAGGTTTTGCTGGACCAGGATAGTGAAGTAAAAGCAGATGTCATAGTGCTCATTGCAGATGCCTCCAACCTCAAAAGAAATCTTCTTTTTTGCTCACAGATCATCGATTTAAAAAAGCCGGTGGTAGTTGCATTAACCATGATGGATATAGCCAGGAAAAATAACATTAAGATTGATGTTCCGGGCCTGGAAAGAGAATTGGGCATTTTGATAATACCGGTAAACCCAAGAAAAAACAAGGGAATAGCGGAACTAAAAAAAGCCATACAGCAAACCGCCGGAAATTTAAGTAAAGTTCCCGAGCGGGATTTCGTCAATTCTCTTTCGTATGCGCCGGAAGCCATTCCGAAGATACAGGCGCTGTTCCCGGGAGTCAGCAATTATCTTTCGATTCACTATTTAACCAATCACGAATCGTTTACCCTGCCGCAAAAAATGCAGGAGGCCATTGAAAGCATAGAAAGAGAAACCAATTTCAATCCTTCCAAAACACAGGCGGAAGAGGTATTACAGCGCTATGGAAAAATCAAGAGTATCATGCAACAAACGGTAGTAGAGACCGATCCGTTGCAAAAAACGCTCTTTACGCAGAAGCTGGATGATATATTACTGCACCGCACATGGGGCTATATTATTTTATTTGGAGTATTATTTATTTTGTTCCAGAGTATTTTTTTGCTGGCGCAGTATCCCATGGATGGGATAGAATGGACTTTTGCAAAGGCAGGAGCGTGGCTGTCAGACGTATTGCCTTCCGGCTGGTTTAGCGATCTTTTTATAAATGGAATTGTTGCCGGCTTAAGCGGCATTCTGGTTTTTGTGCCGCAGATAATGATTTTATTTGGATTGATTACCTTATTGGAGGATACCGGTTATATGGCTCGTATCAGCTTTCTAACGGACAGGGTTATGCGAAAAGCCGGGCTAAATGGAAAAAGCGTAATGCCTATGATTAGCGGTCTTGCCTGCGCGGTGCCCGCCATCATGGGCGCACGTGGAATCGAAAATAAAAAAGAACGGTTGCTCACTATAATGTGTACACCGCTGATGAGCTGCAGCGCAAGAATCCCTGTTTATACTATATTGATTGCGTTGATTATTCCGAATAAGATTTATTTGGGCTTCATCAGCTTGCAGGGCATGGTAATGCTGCTGATGTATATGTTGGGAACAATAATGGCTTTGATTTCGGCGTATGTTATGAAACGGTTTATTAAGAGTAAGGAAAAAAGTTTTTTTATTCTTGAGTTGCCTATTTACCGGGGCCCGCGATGGAAAAATATTTTCTACACTATGGTGGAAAAGGCAAAAGTTTTTGTGCTGCAGGCCGGAAAGGTAATAATGGTAATAAGCCTGATATTGTGGGGGCTTAGCTCTTATGGTCCGTCGCGGCGCTTAAACTCGGTCTCCCAAAAATATGCCGCTTTGGAAAAAAGTGACCCTGGGAAAACCAGTGAATATGATAAGCTTAAAAAAACAGAATTGCTGGAGAATTCCTACGCCGGTATTTTGGGCAGAACCATTGAGCCGGTAATAAAACCCTTAGGCTATGATTGGAAAATCGGCATTGCCTTAATTACTTCTTTTGCGGCACGCGAAGTGTTTGTTGGCACTATGGCTACGCTTTACAGTGTCGGTGATGGAAAAGATGAAGACAATGAAACGCTGCGTCAAAAAATGAGCGCTGCCGTCAGGCCTGACGGAACCAAGGTGTATACCCTCGCTTCGGGGCTGTCTTTATTAATTTTCTATGCCCTTGCTATGCAGTGCATGAGTACGCTTGCTATTACCAGGCGGGAAACCCGCACATGGAAATGGCCTCTGATCATGCTCTCTTACATGACCGGTATGGCTTATATTTTCAGTTTTGCTGCTTATCACATATTCAAATAAAAGGATAGTTATAGTCAATTCTTAAAACGGCAGCTCATTTAATGGCTGCGGAGAGTTGCTAATACAACAAGATAATTGGTGCTCCTGAATGGTTAAAAAACGGATAAAAAATCATCATCCCTATATAAGGAAACAAATTTGATAACACGTTGTGGAAAAACTAATTTAAACATGCTGTATAATAAAGTAAATTTGAAACTCCTGCCGCGTCATGGGGGCTATACGTGTATTTATAAGTTGGAAGCCCCCGCGCAATATATTTATGGGGATAAATATTGTTCCTCAAATGTAAAACCATTTGAGTGAAAAAACATTATTTTACCCAACATTTTATCCACTATGACGCAGATTGCTCTCCAACAACAAATCCAAAGGCAGATTGCGGTGATTAAGAAAGTTAATTCGGAAGTTCGTAAAACCAATGAATCAGCAGTAAAATTTTTAAAAGACGTAGGGGCTATTGAGAAAAAAGAAAGCCCCAAACCTGAAGTTAAAAAGAAGAAATAATTGGCTCATCACCTACCTTTTCAAGTATTAGGATTCCATAGTTGCGATAAGGAGGTTGGAATGCGAATAATAAACGGAGGGGATCAGTTAAAGCCAAGTAAAAATCCATGGGATTGGCTTGGAGAGGGGGTCTATTTCTGGGAACACAACCCAGAAAAATCGCTGGAATATTCAATTAAATGTGCTTTAAATAAGCAAAAATTTGCAGGAGAAATTAATACCCCCTTCGTTATAGGAGCAATTATTGAACTCGGTAATTGTTTGAACTTGGTCGAACCACAGTCATTAAAAATCGTAAAAGCTGCATATAATGAACTCAAAGTGACTACCGAAAAGGCCGGGAAAAATATGCCCGTAAATAACGGTAGTAATCGACGATTAGATTGTGCAGTAATACAATCAATCCATGAATCAAATCGACGCGAATTGGAAAATTCAGGAAATGGCTTCATGTATGATACCGTTAGAAGTCCATTTCACGAAGGATTAGCTGTTTATGAGGGCTCTAATTTTACAGAAGGATTACATATTGAAATAGCTGTACTTAACACCTCGTTGATTAGAGGTTATTTTTTACCATTACCAATAGAACAATATAATCCGTACTTAAACAAAGATTTTGATAAGAACAAAGCAAAGAAAGAATATTCTCATTTTCTTTAAATGTACATCCCCATATTTGTGTCCTGGCTACATATATACCGCTCATCAACATTTTTTTCCCTCCATAAAATTTCCAAAGTGCAGGATATTTTCTCCAGATCCTTGTTGGTAAAGCGTTTTAGCCAAAAATTATCATTTTATAATAACTGCTACCTTAAAAAATAAGGTATTATGTATTGCATAGTATTGTGAAATGCCTTATCTTTACATCGTAATTACATTTTCAGGCTTATCAGAAAAAATTTAAAATATGAATATTGATAATACAGCAAGCCAAATGCGGAAAGGGGTTTTGGAATTCTGCATTCTGTCGATAATAAAAATGGGAGAAGCCTATCCCAGTGATATTATTGATAAAATGAAAGCCGCTAACCTGAACATCCTGGAAGGCACCTTGTATCCGCTGCTCACCCGGTTAAAGAATGCTGATTTTTTGACTTACCGGTGGGTAGAAAGTAATAGCGGCCCTCCACGAAAATATTTTTCTCTTACTGAAAAAGGTGCAGAATTCTATAACGAGCTTGAAGCTACCTGGCAACAGCTTGCTAACGCTGTGGAAGAGATCACCGGTAAAAAGAACTAAATAAAATCAACTTCAACAAAACTAAACAGAAGGACATGAAAAAAGTAATCAATATAAATTTCCAGGGAATGGTGGTTCCGATAGAGGAAACATCCTACGAACTGCTGAAAGAATATATCGAAAGCCTCCGGCAATACTTTGCAAAGGAAGAAGGACGAAATGAAATTATCAATGATATCGAAAGCCGTATAGGGGAGCTGTTTCAGGAAAGATTAAAGAAAGGCGCTACCTGCATTACGGATGATGATGTAAATGCTATTATCAAAAGCATTGGCCGGCCGCAGGATTTTGAAAACGAAGAGGGCACAGATACATCAACTACTGATTCTGCCAGGGCAAACGAAAGCAAACAAACCCATTACCAGCCTAACTGGGAATTCAGGGGCAGGCGTCTTTACCGTGATGAGAACAATAAAATACTCGGCGGTGTTTGTAGCGGTATCGCGGCATACTTTAATATTGATCCCGTAATTGTAAGAATACTCTTCATTGTTTCGGGTATAGGATTGTTCGTGTATTTATTATTATGGATCTTCGTTCCCGGAAGCAATGCCCTCGTAAACGGCGTGCGGAGAAGATTATATCGCAATCCCGATGGTAAAATCCTAGGCGGCGTATGCAGTGGTATTGGCAGCTATTTTGACGTTAACCCCTGGCTCATCCGCTTTTTATTCCTGATACCATTTATTACATTTATTTTTCGCTGGGGACATGTAGGCCCGCTTACCTTTCCGCATTTTATCTCATTTACTTTCAGCCCCGGCACCTTTCTCATATATATTATTTTATGGCTGGTAATACCGGAAGCAATGACTACTTCTGAAAAGCTGGAGATGAAGGGAGAAAAGGTGGATATCAATTCTATTAAGAATTCTGTAATTGCGGAAATGAAGGAAGTAAAAGAAAGAGTAGGAAAGATGGGCGCGGAAGCGGGAAATTTTGCGAAAGAAAGAGGAGCTCAAATGGGCCAGGAAATGCGGTATGCGGCCAGAAGTACCGGCAGCGCTTTCGGAAATATCATAGTAACAATATTTAAAATTTTCGCCTACTTTATCCTGGGGAGCATTGCATTAGGATTGATTGTCGCATTGTTTTCGCTTGCGGTAGTATCTATTGGCGTATTTCCTTTAAAAGATTTTATACTCACGGATGGCTGGCAAAGCGCCTATGCCTGGGGAACCCTTATATTTTTTATCGGGGTTCCGGTAGTAGGGGTTATCACTTTCATCATAAGACGGCTGGCAAGAATAAAAAGTACCAACAGAACCATGCGCTTTTCTTTCGTAGGATTATGGGTGCTCGGAATCATTTGTTTTATTGCGTTAATCGCTTCAGTAGCTAATGACTTCAGAAGAACAAGCTCTGTTAATGAACAAAAAATTGCATTGACAAATGCTTCGGTTCCGTTCCTTACCGTAAGCTCTATTGATAACAACAGGTATCATCGCTATAATAGCTGGCTTCGTTTGGAGCCATTTGCCTATTTTGATGATGATACTGCTTATATAGGCAATGTGCGTATACGTATTGAAAAATCTCTCACGGACAGCTTCCGGGTGGGGGTTATAAAAATGTGTAACGGGGGAACCCGTAGAGATGCTGATACCCTGGCTTCGCTGATCCACTTTAAGGCTTTTCAAACCGATTCCACTTTAATGATTGACCGGGCTATTGCTATTAATACAACAGATAAATTCCGCAACCAATATGTAGAGCTGACCGTGTACGTACCAGTAAATCATAAAATCAGGGTTGAAAAAAATGTGACCTATAATCCAATACGATTTAACGGGCCCTGGTGGCACGACGGAGATTGGGATAACTGGTATCACGATGATGATAATGATTACAATTTCAAATATGGCGAAACCTACATCATGAAACAGGACGGTCTTTATACACTGGATGGCATTCCTGCCAATAAAGAAAATGAATATCGCAGAAACTGGGATGACGAATACGACGAAAATACGCCTGTGTCAAATCCCGAAAACTACAGATACAATAAGCCGGACAAAATCGACTCGTTGATCAACCAAAAACAAATGCAGAAGCAAAAAGTGCAGATGTCTATTGATTCTTTACGTGAGGAAAAGCAAAAGGCAGACGAAAGGCTGAAGGATTCTCTTAACAGAGCCAAGGAAAATCTGGAACAAAAAATTCAAAAAATTGATGATCAGGATAAAACTCCTTCCCAGGCCTATATTCATATAGGAAACCAGGCAAACAACTTCGTAATGCATATTTAATGAAGAGTTTTTAAGGTTGAAGTTGAAAAGAGAGCTCTGCGTTGCCTGCAACGTGGAGCTCTTCCCTTAAAATTTTCATTGTAAAATATTATATCAAATGAAAAAATTTTTTTTACTTTTTTTATGTACTATGTGTTGTTCGGTTTGCTTTACATCGTGCTTCAATCACAGTACCCGCATTTCGATAAATGAAGACGACGATTATTATAAATTTTCTGCTTTGTACAATAAATTACAATCGCAGGAAATTAAAAATTATATCAACGAACATATTGCACCCGACAATCTTGACGGCGATTACATTGATGTTACAACCACGCTGGAAGACGCAACAAATTTTTATATAAAAGAGACCCCGGGACGTTTGAAAATAATATTCAACAAGCATAAAAATTCGGAAGCATCTTATCAAAGAATAAAAAAAATGTGCGCAGGGATTAAAAATATTCTCGCAAGTAAAACAGCTTATTAAGACACCTTTCTTATAAGGCGAATAATTTTATATTTACTACATTTTTGTCGGGCAGGCTTTTCAAAAAGTACAATCGAAACAATAATATTGCAATAATTTTTTCTTCGTTATCATCTCTCTTATTTTTGCTGAACCAATAAATTGTTCATGAAGAATACACCCTTTACGCAAAAACATATTGCGCTTGGCGCAAAAATGGCCGGCTTTGCCGGCTACAACATGCCCATCAGCTATAGCGGCGTAAATGATGAACATCTTGCCGTCAGAAAAAATGCAGGAGTATTTGATGTCAGCCACATGGGAGAATTCATTCTAAAAGGAGACAAGGCGCTCGGCCTTATTCAGCGGATTACCACCAACGACGCTTCCAAGCTTTCAGAAGGCAAAGCGCAATACAGTTGTTTTACCAATGAAAGTGGTGGTATCATCGACGACCTGATTGTGTATTGTATTGAGGAAAATGATCCATCGGCCGGGCGGGCAGGCGTCTACATGTTGGTAGTAAATGCCGCCAATATTGAAAAAGACTGGAACTGGGTTCAAAAAAATAATACGGAGAATGCAGCGCTGCATAACATTTCAGATCGTACCTGCCTGTTGGCTATCCAGGGGCCGAATGCAACAAAAATATTGCAACCGCTTACTGATATTGATATAATGAATCTGAAATATTACACATTCAAAAAGGGAAAGTTTGCAGGAGTAGATAATGTTTTAATAAGCGCCACAGGTTATACAGGTTCAGGCGGGGTGGAAATTTACTTCGGGGACAAAGATGATAATGCAGATATCATCTGGAATAAAATTTTCGAAGCGGGATCCTCTTACGGAATCAAACCTATTGGCCTTGCGGCAAGAGATACCTTGCGGCTGGAAATGGGATACTGCCTCTATGGCAATGATATTGACGACACCACATCTCCCCTGGAAGCGGGCCTCGGATGGATCACCAAATTTTCAAAAACTTTTACCGCAAAAGATATTTTGGAAAAACAGAGGCAGGGCGGCGTTACCAGAAAACTGGTAGGGATTGAGATGGTAGAAAGAGGCATTCCAAGGCATGGGTACGAAATAAAAGACAGCAGGGGCGCTACCATTGGGCATATTACCAGCGGTACACAATCTCCTTCTTTAAATAAGGCAATTGCTATGGGGTACATTGATATTAATCATTCAAAACCTGATACAGAAATATATATAAAAGTGAGGGAGAAACTTCTTGTTGCCAAAGTAGTTAAAATGCCTTTTGAATAATCAACTATCCTGTTTAACAACACCCAAACTTAATGAAGAAAGAAAAAAATAATTTTCCCGCTCTGTATACGTGTTTGTCTCCGTCACTTTTGCATTTATACAATGTAAGCGACAGTATCGTAGTGATAATTGATATACTCAGGGCCACCTCTACTATCGCTACCGCCCTGCACAACGGTGCAAAAAATATTATTCCTGTGGATAGCGTTGCGGAATGTATCAAGCTGGGAAAACAAATGGATGCCATTACAGCAGGTGAAAGAGACGGTAAAATAGCAGAAGGATTAAAGTACGGCAATACGCCCTTACAATATACGCAGGACTTTATTGAAGGAAAGATACTCATTCTTACTACCACCAATGGCACACGGCTGCTTCACATGGCGCTCTCTAACGGCGCACTGGAAATTATGACGGGTGCATTTTCTAATCTTTCGGCGGTGTGCGAGCATTTGCTTGCTCAAAATAAGAACGTAATACTCGCTTGTGCCGCGTGGAAAGACCGCATAAATATTGAAGATACTTTATTTGCCGGCGCTGTCATAAGCAGAATAAAAGAAAGGTTCCGGATGAATTGCGATTCAAGCCGGATAGCCGAGAGTTTGTATGACCTGGCCCAGGATGATTTGTTTGCCTTTATGAAAGAAAAAAATGCCTCACATTACCAACGGCTGATGGGATATGGCCTTGAGCAGGATATCCGCTATTGCCTCACCATTGACAAGGCAAATGCGCTGGTATTGTATAAAGAAGGAAGGCTGGTAAAAGTATAGCGCCTTTATAAAATCATTTCTTTTATTTAAAAAACACCGTACATTTTTCTTACTTTTGCAAATTGCTCTTTTTTCATCCTTTCATACTGAAAAAGGACAAAAGTAAACAGGATCAGCCTTGGCTTTACCACATTTAATTAAGTACATCTATAATTCCGGCACCGACGAAGTAATCCGCAGAGGGAAAAAAATCCATTCCTTCGGGTATGTAGAGCTTATCGACTATGATGAGTTTATGCAATCGGTAAATTTCAGGGTTAAGGATGACGCCTATTCCACTTACTATAAAGTATCCGTTCAGAAATTTGATTCCCTCAAAACGCTTTCAGTAAGATGCACCTGTCCTTATAATCTCGGCGATATATGCAGGCACGAAGCCGCAGCGCTGTTTCAACTGCAGGATCTGGTAGACAGAAATTTATTGGCCACAGCCAAAACAGTCACTTACAACCAAAAGCATACAGTAATCAAAATAAAATTTATTGATCTGAAGGTAATACGCATGCTGACGGGGCCGGACAATTTTAATGAGGCTGAAGAACTGTTGCGAACCAATAAAATAAACATACTTTCGGCTGCCAATGAAAGAGTGGAAGCAGAAATGGAGGCTGGAGGCCACGTTTTTCCCATAATCATCCAAAAAAATGAAGAAAGGAATTTTGATACATCCTGCACCTGCGATGAAACCATGCACGCTTTATGTAAGCACAAGACGGCTCTTTTTCTTCAGCTCCTGAATGCACATGGCCCTAATTATTTTGATACAATACGCGATTGGGATAAAGAAAAAAATAAACTGCTTGAATTATATGGTTATAATTTAAATGAAGAGCTTACCGGAAAGTTTGAATTTATTTATAAAGATGGCAAGCCTTTTCTGAAAGTTTTGGATCCGTCTATTAAAAAAATTACTGCCCCGCAAAAGTCAGCCCCTTCATTTTCTGAACCGGAAAACCCTCCGGAAGTATTGGTCGCACAAAAGAGCAAACGAATCGGAATTGTTTTTAATTATAATCAAAATACTTTCCCCTTTTTTACAATAGATGCTGTGCAGGGCGATTATGATGAGGAACAGGAAATATTTATCGGGCGTGTAGAAAAACTGGATATAATGAAATTTATCAACCTCGATTTGTTTTGCGAGGCGGATAAACAGGTAATACTGCTGATTCGAAAGCTCCAGCAGGCGGAAATAAATAAATATTTAAACCGGAATTCTCCTTTCAGCGGCTTCTGGGAAAACATCATTCATTCCGAAGGAGAAGAGCTTACCGAAGAAACCAGGATTTTAATTACGGAATTCATTCACCCGAAGCTGAAAAAATTATTTCTCAGCGGAAAGGTATTTTTATATCTGCCAAAAGGTAAAAAGTTTACAACTGAAAATCTTGAAAACATTTTTGTTTCAACAGAAGCACCGGTGTTGTATTTTGATGTTACGGCACAGGAAGATGAATATGTCCTGAGCTCAACAATTTCAGTCGGGGGCGATAAGCTCAGGGTTTCCGGCAACCAGTGGAATAATTATTTATTGCTTTTATATGACGGCGAAGTTTTTTTGTGGGATAAAACGGAAGACGCCTTAATAGCAAAAAAATTTAATTCGCCGCTGCATATTCCCAAAGAAGAATGGCCCGTATTGTTGAAAGACGTGGTGCTGCCGCTCACCAAAGACTACAAGGTAAACTTTGATAGATCTCTCATCAGGGACGTAAAAGAAGGCGAACCGGATATTACAATATTGCTGGTAGAAAGAGGCGATTATCTTTCATTTCAACCCGTATTCAGCTATAAAGGATTTAATGTAAAGCCGGACCATAAAGAAAATATCATTGTACCCGATAATGATAAAATTTTACAGGTTCACCGGAACATACAGGCAGAAAAGGATTTTGTACACAGGCTCGAAGGGCTGCATTCGCAATTTTCCCATAAAGAAAACGACAGCCTTATATTAAAAGGAACCGACGTACTAAAGAACAACTGGTTCTTTTTATTTATTGATACCATGAAGGAATGGAAAGTGCCGGTATATGGATTTAATGCATTGAAAAATTTCCGTTTCAATACGGCAAAACCGGCTACCCATATTCATTTGAGCAGCGGGCTTGACTGGTTCGATGCAAGGGTGGAGCTGTCTTTTGGTGAACAAAGAATAGGAGTATCCGAGATAAAAAAGGCGTTAAGCAACAAGCAATCTTTTGTACAGCTGAATGACGGTACGCTTGGTATTTTGCCCGAAGAATGGATCAATAAATACGCGCTTCTTTTTAAGGTGGGCCAGGGAAAAGACAACAAGCTAAAGCTCTCCAAATTTCACCTGAGCGTAATTGATGATTTGTATGAAAACAGGGATGAAACGGAAATTCAATTTGAGCTCGATGAAAAATATGACCGGCTACGAAATTTCAAAAGTATTCCCGAAACGGACGTTCCTAAAGAACTAAGAGATAAATTAAGGCCTTATCAAATTGCAGGGTTACACTGGCTGCACTATTTAAATAGCGTGGGGTGGGGAGGTATTCTTGCAGATGATATGGGTTTGGGAAAAACAGTGCAGGCCTTAAGCATGTTGAGGCATTATGAGCAGGAAAATCATCAGCTTAAAGCCCTGGTCGTTTGTCCGACCACACTTATTTATAACTGGGAAAATGAAATAAAGAAATTCACGCCATCCCTATCCTGGTATATACACCATGGGGGCCTGC
>CAZVKO010000045.1:0-5087 GCA_964627765.1 uncultured Ginsengibacter sp.
GGTCTGCTTCTTCTTGCCGACGAGGTCGAAGTGGATCGGGCAGCCGTCCAGCCCGAACTCCTTCACGAGGCCGGCTTCGAGGTAGCGCCGGTACGATTCCGTGAGGTTGCGCTCCTGGTTGCAGAAAACGCGAATCCGGAACGGCCGGGTGGAGGTCTGGGTGGCGTAGTAGATCTTGAAGCGCTGGCCGCCGATCGCGGGCGGCGGCGTGCGGTCGGCCAGGCGGATGATCGCGGCGTTGAGCTTGGCCGTGGGAATCTTGGTATCGAGGCGCCGGTGCAGCGCCCGCGCCGCCTTGAGCATGCGCGTGATCTCGTGGCCGGTGAGCGCGGAGACGAACATCACCGGCGCGCCCGGCGTGAAGAAGAGCCGCTCGAAGAGCGACTGCTCGTAATCCTCGCGGTAGGCGCGCTCGGTCTTGAATTTGGTCAGCTGGCGGCGGTTGAACGCCTGGTGCACGAGGTCCCATTTGTTGACCACGACGACAATCGGCTTGGCCGCCTTGATCACCTCGCCCGCGATGGCTTGGTCCTGCTGGGTGACACCGTCGAGCGCGTCGAGCACCATGAAGATGACGTCGGCCTCGTGGATCGCATTGAGCGAGCGCAACCGGGAGAAATACTCGACCGATGATCCCAGCTTGGTCGACGGGCGGATGCCGGCGGTGTCGATCAGGCGAAACAGCCACGGCTTTCCCTCGGGACTCTGGTACGTGAAGTCCAACTCCACGGCGTCGCGCGTCGTGCCCGGCTGGTCGCTCACGATCAGGCGGTCGCTCTTGAGCAGCCGGTTGCTGAGCGAGGATTTGCCGACGTTCGGGCGGCCGACAAAGCACACGCTGAGCCGCTCCCGGTCGGGTTCGGTGCGCTCCGGCTCGGGCCCGAGGCCGGCCAGGATCGCCGTGCGGAGCTCGGCCTCGCCGTTGCCGTGCTCCGCCGAGACATAGCAGGGATCGCCGAAGCCGAGCCGGTGAAAATCGGAGATGTCCGCGATCTTCTCCTCGCCCCGGTCGGCCTTGTTGGCCGCGAGCACGATCTTCTTGCCGCTCCGGCGCAGCAGTTGCGCGATGCGGTCGTCGAGGGCGGTGACGCCCTCGCGGGCGTCGATGACGAACACGATGACGGTCGCGGCGGCGATGGCGAAACCGACCTGCTCCTCGGAGGCCTTGGTGATCCGCGCCGGCGTGTCGGATCCCGTCAGGCCGAGGCCGCCGGTGTCGAGCAGCGTGTAGCCGCCGTCCTTCACCTCGGTGCTGACGACGTCGCGCGTGACCCCGGGCATGTCGTGCACAATGGAAATGCGACGCCCGGCCAGCCGGTTGAACAGCCGGCTCTTGCCAACATTGGGGCGGCCGACGATGGCGAGCTTGACCGGGTTCTCGCCGGAAATCACGTCGGCGAATTCGTAATCCTCCCGCCCCTCCAGCGCGTCGATATCCTCGGGCTCGCCGACTTCCCCGGTCTCGTCCTCGCCCTCTTCAATTTGTTCCGGCGGCAAGTGGGGCTTGAGCATGTCGTAAAGATCGTGAAGCCCCTCGCCGTGCTCGGCCGAGAGCGGCACCGGGTCGCCGAGGCCAAGCCCATACGCCTCGGCCAAAGCGGCCTGCGACGCCTTGTCGCTTTCGCATTTGTTGACGCCAAGGATGACCGGGATCTTCTGCTTGCGCAGCCAGCGCGCGAAGTGCTCGTCCATCGGCGTGATGCCCGCGCGCCCGTCGACGAGAAACAGCACCGCGTCGGCCTGCTTCAACGCGCTTTGGGTCTGCTTGCGCATCCGGCCTTCCATGCTGTCGTCGAAGCTTTCCTCGAGCCCGGCGGTGTCGAGCAGGCGCAGAGGGTGGCCGAGCAGATTCCCTTCGGCCTCGCGCCAGTCGCGCGTCACGCCGGGCCGATCGTCGACGATGGCGAGCTTCTTGCCCGCCAAGCGGTTGAACAGGGTGGACTTGCCGACATTCGGGCGCCCGACGATGGCGAGCGTGAACATGCTACTGGAACGCCATCAGCGTGCCGTCGTCGGCAAGCAGGTAGAGCACGCCGCCGGCGACCACAGGGTCGATGGTGACGGACCTGCCGAGACTGGTCGTACGGATGACCTTGCCGTTCGCAGGGTCGACCTCGACCAGATCGCCCTTGGTCCCCGCGATCAGCAGGCGGCCGCCCGCGAGAATCGGCGAGGTCCAGTACAACGGGTCCTTGTGCGAGCCCTTGCGGAAACGCTCCAGCGGCCGCACCCAGCTGATGGTGCCGTCGTCGCGGCCCAGACTGACCAGTTCGTTATCGGTCGACAGGACGAAGATGTGATTGCCCGCAAGCCAAGGCGACACGGCGCTGCCGATCTCGCGCTGCCAGAGGCGGCTTCCCGTGCGCTCTTCCAGCGCCACGAAGCGGCCGGCGAAGCTGACCGCGAATACCTGTCCCTTGTCGAGCACGGGCAGCCCGCGGATGGCCGACAGGCCGGTCAGGCCGCCCGACAGGCCGGTCGAAGCCAGATTTTCAGACCATGCGATGGTGCCATTTTCCGCGCGCAGCGCGAAAATTTCGCCCGAGGAGAAGGCCGGGATAACGACATCGGCGCTCGCGGCCGGGCTGGCGGCGCCGACAAGGCCAGCGGTCTCGCTCACGCCGGCAAAATCCCACAGGATCGAGCCGTCCGCCGTCGACAGCGTGTAAAGATGGTTGTCGAGCGTGGCCACAAAAAGGCGGTCATTGACGACCGTCGGCGCGGCGCGCGAGGGCGCCGGGATTTTCACGCGCCAGACGATCTTGCCGTCGTCGGGCGAGACCGCCATGACCCCGGTCCCGCCGTTGGTCGCGTACAGCTTGCCGTCGGAGAAGGCGATGCCGCCGCCGATGACCTGTTCGCGCTTTTTCTCAGGGCCGATATGGACCTGCCATATCCGCTTGCCGTTACTGATCGAGAATGCGCTCAGGACGTCCTCGGTGTCGACCGTGAAAATGCGGCCATCGACGACGATCGGTTGCGCGGTAAGCGGCAGCGTATCCGATGCGCCGGCGCCGATATCGGCCGACCATATTTTCTTCAGCGGCGCCTCGTTCAGCGCCAGATGTTGCATGGCGTGGTTTGGGTAGCCGCCGGCCTGCGGCCAGAAATCGTTGCGCCACGAAGGCGGCGCTACGAAGCCTTCGGCGTTCAGCACCGGATTGTCAGGCTCGATGTGCTTTTGCAGATCGAGGACCGAGAGGCGCTCGCCGGGCAGCGGTTTTTTGTTATCGCTGCTGAAGCTCGAGCATGCGCCTAGCGCCGCAACGCAAAGCAACGCCAGTCCCGGCCGGAAAAATGCAGAAGCTCTCATCGCTTCGGCTCCTTGCCGCCCTGTGCCGCGTAAACGCGGTCGAGCATGTCGGCCTGGCTGACGATCGCCGCCGGCTGGTGAACATCCGTGCGGACAGGCCAAAGAAGCTGACGCGCCTGCGTATAGTCGCCCAGATCGTGGGCGGCGATCAGCGCAGCCTGCACGCGGGCATATCCGCGCCACGGGCTGTTCTGATCAAAAAGCGGCTGCAGGCGCGCGATCAGCGCGCGGCCGTTCGCGGCCTTGTCGCTCCCGACCGGCCAGGCAACGGGCGTCGATATCTTGCTGGTGGTCGACCAGGCGGCGCGAATCTCCTGCAGAAGCGCGAGGCTACGGAAGGGTTCGGGAACGCCGGGATCGTTTGCGGCGCGCTCGTATGCGGCAACGGCCTCGGCGTTCTTGCCGTTTTCCAGCAGGGTACCGGACTCGGTCAGCATCGCGACGGCCCTCGGCCCGCCACGCAGTCCGGCGGCGGCCGTTTTCAGCGACGCGGCCGGATCGGTGGCGTCCGCCGCAGTGACGACGGCGGCCGTCTGCGCGGTGTTCATCTCATACTCATGGTTGCGCCAGAGCGAAGAGACGGCCGTGAACAGCACGGCGAGGATGCACCCCGTGATGATATAGGGGCCGTATTCCTTCCACATCTCGTGGATTCTCTCCTGCCGGAGAGACTCCTCGACCTCGTGGATAAGTTCGTTCGTATTGGTGGCCTGCCGGTCCATTTTTCCTCTTTGCGGACTGGGCGTTATCTTAGCCAAATTTGCCTCCATTGCGAGTCATTCCATTGGTCATTGTTTCCACTTGATCGAGCAGCCTATGCAGGGGTATTGCAACTTTGGTCCCTCGCCCGTCTGCGCGATCATCAGCATGGCATCACGCAACTCACGCCGGGTCATGGCGCCCGGCTCGTCTTTGCCGGCGTTGTCGACCCGGCCACGATAGCGCAGTTGCCCGCGGCTGTTGAATCCGAAAAGATCGGGCGTGCAGACCGCGCCATATGTGCGCGCCGTCGCCTGCAATTCATCGATCAGGTACGGAAATGTAAAACGATGCTCTTTCGCGAATAGTTTCATATTCTCGAAGGAGTCCTCGGGATACATCTTCGTGTCATTGGGCATAATGGCGACACAGCCGATGCCGGCCTTCTGCAGTACCTTGCAGTCCTCAACCAGCCGATCGATTACGGCGAGTACGTACGGGCAGTGATTGCAAATGAACATAACAAGCAACCCTTTGACCCCCCAGCATTTTCTAGCTGTGTACGTCTTGCCATCCGTGCCGATCAGCATGAAATCGGCGACCTTGAAATTCATATCGAACTGCGATGCTTCGACGGCCATGGTCAGATCCTAACGTGCTTTTCGACCCCTATATAGACCAGCCCGCTTGTTTTTCAAAGGCTTAACATTATGGTATAATTTTAGAATGACATTTATCGTCATAGACAATCCGGAAATTCAGCAATTCAGGAAACGCTCCGGGTTCACCAACTCCCAGTTCAAGCGGCTAGCCGGCCTATTCAGCCGGGGCGCGTCGGTGAAGGCGCTCTACGACATCGCGGTCGACGTCGATTTCGAGGCCGGAACGTGCAGCTTTACCTATTACCGCTCCAACGCCTATCGCCCATGGATGCAATTCGTCATACGCCGCGTCGGCCCCCATACCGACATGTATGAGCTCTACCAAGAAGGGCGCGGCCGCGTTGCCCGCAGCGGCCTGTTCGACCGCACATTCGAAAGACTCGAGGCCGAGGTCGCGGCGCTGATGGAAAATC
>CAZVKO010000046.1:0-334119 GCA_964627765.1 uncultured Ginsengibacter sp.
TGCTATTGACAACCTTGCAGTCGTATCATTCCAGGAAGTATAAACCATTACATAAGTACCTTCGGGAGACTGCACCACACGCGGGTCTTCGCAACCGCCCGGGTAATCATATTGCCTGAATGCGTCATGACCGGGATACAACACCGGGGTGGGGAACTTTTTAAAGTGAATGCCATCTTCACTTTCGGCCAGCCCTATCCTGGACGTTCTGCCGCCAATGGCTGCCGCAGGATTATCTTCGCAACGATACAACAAATACACTTTTCCGTTTCTTGCTATCGCTGCCGGGTTGAAGACATCTGCACGCTGCCATTTCACCATTTTTTTTGTTACCGGGTCTCCGAATATAAATGAGGAGTCTGCCCGAAGGATCGGGTTCTCGGCCGGTTTATAAAATTTATTTACATCCGGGTGCACATCACTCTGTGATAAACACTGAAGCAGGACGGAGCTAAAAAGAAAAACAAAATAGATTTTTTTCATAAAATAAAGCGGATATACCAATATTAATCAGGAGAGGCGAAGGCAGTTACCAGCTCTTTCCATTCATTTTCCAGGGATTCAGTATGTCTGTTCTTTGCGGCACGATGATACCAGTAATCAGCATTGGATATATCTCCCTCCTTGCGGTGAAGATAAGCATGAATCCAGGCGGCATTTTTATCATCCATGTCCTGAACAATATGATGCGCTTTATCCCAATTACCTTTGGCATCATACCACAATGCCCTGAGATAAGATGAAATATCAGGGGGTGGTTCGTTTAAAACCATGCTGTTAATAAATGAGGATCTTTTCATTGAACATTTATTTTCAAATTTAAAGTTTACTACCTATATTCTGTAACCCCTCCAAAGCTCGTTTAATAGCATTGGATTCTAAATTTGCATCTGACAAATCTCACGGGTATGGCAACAATACATAAAAGGATCAATCCCTTTTCCAAACAGAATAATGATACGGGCTTTGCCTCTATTAGCGATAATACCGGCGGACGGTTCATCAATAAAGACGGAACTTATAACCTGGTAAAGACAGGAATGCCTTTCATCAAACGATTTAGCCTGTTTCAGGACATGCTCAATCTTTCCCTCTGGAAATTTATTACTGTTATTTTCATTTTTTACATCGCTGTCAATATTTTTTTTACAGGGATCTATCTGCTGATTGGCGTCGGCCAGTTAAATGGCTTACCGGCAGGCAACTGGTGGGAGGCGGCCCGGCAGACCTTTTATTTCAGCACCCAGACATTGACAACAGTAGGTTATGGGCATGTAAGCCCCGTTGGAGATGCTGTGAATATAGTAGCGGCAATCGAAGCGTTAACAGGATTCCTTTCTCTTGCTATTGCCACAGGTCTTATTTACGGCCGGTTTTCCCGGCCAAGAAGTTATTTGATGTTCAGTGACCATGCCCTGATAAGTCCTTACCGGGGCGGCACAGCACTAATGTTCAGGTTTGCGGCATTTAAAGACAAACACACCCTTACTGACGTTGATATCAGGGTGAATACAGGCCTCCTGGTGCTTGAGAATGATACGCCTGTTTACAAATATTTTACCCTTGAACTGGAACGTACAAAAGTTGAAAGTTTGCCACTAAGCTGGACCGTTGTTCATCCTATAGATGATAACAGTCCTTTCAAGGGATTTACTGAAGAGGACATGAAGAATTCAGACGCAGAGTTATATGTAATGCTGCGTGGATTTGATGATGTGTTTTCAAATTTTGTACAACAGCGAACGTCTTATACTTACAATGAAATTATATTTAACAGGAAATGGATTCCCATGTATCGTGAAAGTGATGATGGCAAAACGACTATTCTGGAATTGCACAAGCTAAATGTGCACAGAGAAATATGACGCCGGGTCTTTTTATCGCCCAAGCGATAATTCAAAGTTCTGTACGATGTTAGAAAGAATTTGCGCTTCGCTGTCTGAAAAGCCCTGGCCAATGGTGGCAAATTCGCATCGCCGTTGGCCTACCAGCGGTGCGCCGTATACTGATCCGATCAGAATATTGCGTTTTGTAGGGCCGGGTCGCGGTGGTCCGGACGAGTTATTAAAGACTCCGTTATCATAGCGGGTAACATTGGAGGATGTTGCAGAAATCATAAATAAACCAACCGTATTGGATGGCTTTGGGCTAAAATCGTAATAGCCAAACCAGTTACTTGAATCCCAGCCATGATAAATTGTAAATTCATTATTTATCCCGCCTGAATCGGTACATCCCATATCATAACCGCTTACCGTATTCTGAGTGCCGGAATAATACGAAATTGAATTACTGTTATAAATAAATGTTGAATCATTAAAATGAGTATCTGCATAATCAGTAGGGGTGGGAAACAAGACACCCTTTAGGGTAAAAACGGGCGATCCTGAAAAAGTGAGCCTGTAGGCCGCATCCAAATCTCTTGGGTCTTTCAAATTCCATTTCGTGGTAGCCGCAGTACCTCCTACCAGGGGATAGATGGCATAAAATTTCTGCCAAAGAGAATAATACTTCAATTGTGCAACAAGATTATTTAAGGCCGTTTGTTCGGCAGAATCTGTAATTCCGCTATTTTGTATAAACGCCCATGTATCCGGGTCAAAGTTGGTTGTACTATTACTATCAATAGAATATTCTTTCTGGCAGGAGGAGAAAAATACAACTAAACCAATAAAAAGAAATACTTTCAAAGGGCGCTTTATCATAGTTAAATATTTTCTCTTTCAATTCAATGCTAAAATTGCAGTTTTGTTTTAATATCCCAAAATAAAATTTGTCATCTTTTATTATTGGCAGATGCGGAATTTTCCTAAGTAAATCCACCTTTCTGTATCGAAAATTTCCTAATATCCAACCTCATATAAACGATTAACTACGGGTTTAATTATTGTTGCCCGGAAAAAAATTATTTTATCATGACAATCATTTCTATAGTTTCGACAAAAGAAAACCTACCGGGTTTAAATGCATTGAACCTGAAATGCTTAACCGCCTAAAACATTTCAGCCGGTTCGGGCGTTTTTAAAATTTAATTCTAATTGAGTAAATTTATTTTTAAATCTGACAGCACATGAAGTCATTGTCCGAAACCTGGTTCACAGATGGTTATATTGATTTCGAATTGAAAAAATATACGTTGCTGGCCTACCTGCAGCATGTAAACTCCTATTTTAACCAAAACAAACTTTATCCGGAACTTTCAGATATTATTTTTCATTACAATAATATTATAGCATTCCGGGAGAACAGTAAATTTTTGCAGGATTCATTTCCGCGCCAGCTGTCTGAAATAAATATGAAGAAGCTGCAGCTGGAATATGAAAAAATTATTGAAGACAGTGAGTTGATGAAAGAGCTGGAAGAAATTGTTCACTATGCTGCACAAAAAATAAAACCTACTATACAAAGCGGAACGGAAATCTATGAATATGTAGAGGCGCAACTTTCGATAGAACCTGTCGGCATCATACCCCTGGATGTAAAAGAGGGATACTTACTTATCAATGACGGCCGGTTTAATACCACGGTGGCTTATGAGTATCATCTTACCATTTTTGAAAAACACGATGAACAATACAGAGGTATCCGCACGGACTTCATTAATCAATGGATACGATCCGTAAGCAATTCCTGCGAGAATATAAAGGCCGAACTGATCAGAAATCGTCCGCAATTACCAAATCCTGCTGTTTATAATATTCAGACTTCGCTGGTCTATCCGCTGGAAGAAACACTTCTTCCCATTGCTAAAAGAAGTTTCGTTAAATATGTAAGCAATTAATTGCTAATACAATCGCCCCACGCACAATTTAATACTATTAGTTGCATCTGATCTATAATAAAAGAAGATTTTGTGCGTTTTAATAAAGACCGGTTCTAAAATTTACCTGGATCTACTATTACCGGCCCGTGTTTTATCTCTGAACCCACTGAAAACAATCGAAAAGGCTGCCAAATATTGGTGGCTCTTTTTTTAGTAAAAAAGCCGGAAAAACTTCCGGCCTTCATCTAAGCATACCACCTTTCAAAACTTATTGGGGAAGCAATACTGTATTAATTACATGGATAACCCCATTGCTCTGGTTTACATCAGGTATCGTAACCATGGCACTGTGACCGCTTTCATCGGTGATCATTAATTTTTTTCCTTTCATAGTTACATACAAATTTTCTCCCTGAACGGTTTTCAAGGTTGCTTTCCCATGGCCTTCCCTGATCATTTTCATTAAGTCCGTTGAATTTAATTTACCGGCTACCACATGGTAGGTTAATACGGACGTAAGTTTCTCCTTATTTTCCGGCTTCAGGAGATTGTCAACAGTTCCCCGGGGTAATTTGTCAAATGCTTCATTGGTGGGAGCGAATACGGTAAACGGGCCTAGTTCTTCGAGCGTTGGCACAAGACCTGCAGCCTTCACCGCGGCCACTAAGGTGGTGTGATCTTTGGAATGGACGGCATTTTCTATAATGTTCTTTGTCGGATACATCGCTGCACCCCCGACCATTACTGTATTTTCCTGCGCAGACACGTGCGAAGACATGATTGCTGAAGCTAACAGCAACGCGAATAATCTGATAGTTTTCATGTTGTAAAATTTAGTTGTACGTTTCTATCATTTACGACACGGAGGAAAAAACGGATTGCGGATAAGATAAAATTTTTATAACAGTGACGGGTATCCGAAAAAAAACGGCTCAATAATGCGGAAATAAAAATTATATGCCCTCCGTAACCGAAGCTTCAAATAATAAATTCACATTTGGATCGGCGATAAAATTTTGCGGGATAAAGTTCACCGGAAGCTCAACAGTGGTTACCTTCTTATTTATGTCAACTGTTTTCACTACCGAGCTTTTTTCGTGGCTGACGGCAAATTGAAACGGGAATGTAAACAAATTGTTCTGCAATTGTGTTATAATAACATGCACCTTTTTTCCTGCAATATCATACTTCCATTTTACCTGCAACACCGGGTGCCCCGGCGTATAAAGCCATTGATTAAAAAATTCTTCCAGGCTCTGGCCGCCGGCATTTTCCATGATTTTCCTGAAATCACCGGTAGATGCATTTTTTCCTTTATAAGCAGCATAATATGCTTGAATGCCTTTTTGAAATACTTTGTCGCCCAGCTTTCTTCTAAGCATGTGCAATACCCAGCTTCCTTTCTGGTACGAATTGGGATTCAACAATTGCATCAGATTATTGGCCGCGCTGGTGTCTACCACAGGAGTTTTTCTTTTTTTATAAAATGCAATCACTTCCTCCCGGTCATGACTCATTTGTTTTTTTAAGCTGTCGCTGCCGTATTCATGTTCTATATAAAGATGCGTCATATAAGTAGCAAATCCTTCGCTGAGCCAAAGATGCGGCCAGTCCGATTCGGAAGCTTCGTCGCCAAACCATTGATGTGCGGTTTCATGCGCAAAAAGCTCTTCGAGCGACCTGTGGGGCTTACCTTTTAAAGAATCGGCAGTAACTGAATTCTCAAAATAGAAAATATTACTAGCGTTTTCCATGCCTCCGAATATTGTTTTCGACTGCACATTTGCAAGCTTCCGGTACGGATAAGGCCCGATATAATTAATAAGAAACGACAACACCTTTTGTGAAACCGAATATTCCCTGAATCCATCTATCCTGTTTTCCGGGAAAACCCATGACGTTACCGGGATGCAATCAATTGTTGCAGAAAGCTGCATTGCAAAATCAGCCACGCCAATTACCATCACTTTTGTGGGCAACACAAGATCTTCTTTCCAGTGTGTAAGTCTTAGATGATTTGAAAGCTCTGTTTGTTCTTCAAGCACTCCATTGGAAATGACCTGGTAGTGATCGGGCGCCGTCACGACAAATTCAACGCTCGCCTTGTCTGCAGGATGATCGTTGCAGGGTATCCAGTTGTGCGCCCGGTTAGGCCAGTTATCTGCAAAAAAGGTGCGATGGTGAAATTTATTACTATCTATAATAAGCCCGTCAGCAGGTATTCCTTCATACTTTATATTCACCATCCGTTCAGAGCCCGCAGAAAATATGGAATCGAAAAATATAAGGACGCGATCCTGCTGTTGCGAAAATTTTAAATCCCGGTCATCGCAGGATACGGCAGTCACCTTCATCCCTTTTCCATTTGCTTTGTTTACTGAAGTAAGATCAAAATAAACACTACCGGAGGGCTGTTCAAATACAAAATCGATATCCGCATTTCCCCGGATGATATTATCAGTATCGTTCAGGTCAATATGAAAAGTATAATGCTGTACATTGATGGACTTATTTTGTGCAGAAGCGATGCCTGAAAGCGCAGAGAATAAAATGAAAAACAATTTTTTCTTCACCGGTTTATGATTAAATTATTTTACTAATGTCGGTAAAAACAAAATCAAACCGGCATACCGGAACTTATAATATCAGTTCCGGATTCTTTGCATTTCATCTTCAGCCCCGGTAGTTCTTGGGTGTATGGATTTAAGGATTCTGTCTCCAAAATTATGAGTGAACGTAAGTTTGAAGGCGACACGGCCTGAGTTTCCGCTTCCTTTCAAAACGGTACCCTGAACAGGAAGTTGATCTGCAAACCTATATTTTGAACCGGAATTGAATATATCATTTGCTGTAAAGCGCAGATTATCTTTTTTGTTGGCAAATTTTATCTGGAACCCTGCATCTATACGATAGACAGGATCCAGTTTTGCTGTGCCAAAGTAGCTCGCTGAAGTATACAGACCAGAGAGCTCAAGCGATATATTTTTGTGCAATGAAAAGCTTTGTGTGGTGCGGGCATTAAAAAAGTATATCCCCAATCGCACGTCTTTATTCTCATAAGTAGTATTTACCTGGTGCCAGTTTAAATTCAGGTTATTTTGCATGTTCCACCAGCCGGTAAGGCTTACCGGCGCAGAAAAGCTTGCAGTAAGGAACTGTTCATATTTGAAATTTCTTGCAGAAACATATACTAAATTATTCACCGTATCTACACTTTGTGTTTGAAAGTGCTCGACGGTATTATTTTCGTAAGTATAATTAAGGGAAAAGATAAAATCCTTATAAGTATAGGATGTCTTTACTGCATTGGCTATTGCCGGAAGCAGGCCGGGATTGCCGTAATAAAAAGTTTTCGGATCTAAAAAAATAGTAAAAGGGGCAAGATCATTAAAAGTAGGGCGGGTAATCCGCCGGCTATAAGAAAAATCAATGTTGTTATCTTTATCCAATTTCTTTGCAAAATAAAATGTAGGAAAAAGCTGCCCATATTTCCGGTTCACAACATCCGCAGCATTTTTTGTATCCAGAAGAGAGCGTGTGTATTCATAGCGTAATCCGGCTTTAATTGTTGTCGTTGCGCCGGCCCTCACGCTCACTGAAGCATACGCCGCGGCAATATTTTCTATCATCTTATAATTTGCAGAAAGGCTGGAGTCTGTCACCCAGTTATTTTGTTTCAGCCGGTCCAGCCCTATATCATTGTTAAACCTGGTTAAAGAAATTTTTGCGCCGGCATCCAGGCTTATTGTTTTGCCAAGGCCTGCAGTGTAATCCCCGGAAAAAACATAAAAATTTATGGGAGTAATTTTATAAGTTCTTACCATTTCATCATATAAAAAGCTGTTACTGCCATCATAATAGCTGTTGTCATACCGGTCGGGATGATTATCATTATAATAAATATAATTAGCTTCCAGATCAAGCAGGTTGCCCGATTTGAATGAGTGCGAAAAGCTAAGGTTGGTCATCAGATTATTCCAGTCATTTTTCTCATCGAGTTTGGTTCTAATAATGGTGTCTATTGAGCTGTTCACCTGTACAGCAGCGCCGTTATTCGAGAGGTTGCGCCAGTTATATTTATATCCGCGGACAAGCGCACTCAGTGTATTGGATGAGTCAATCTGGTAATCCAGGCCTGCCTGCAGATTGTTTACATTCCTTACCGGCTGGCCGTTGGTATATGAATTCTCTGTAATTACTTTTCCATTGGACGTAAACTGATTCAACCCCGTGGTGGTTTGCACAAATTGATCAAGATTGTAGGAGTAGTTTCCATACCAACTTAACCTGTTGTGATGATAATTAATATTAGCCCCGGCTGAAACCAGGGGTCTTTTTCCATAGCCTGCAGCAACGAAACAAGAGCCGCTGACATCTTCAAACGGGTTCTGGATAAAAACAATATTTATGATTCCTGCATTGCCTGCCGCGTCATATTTGGAAGGAGGCGTAGTAATTATTTCAATTTTTTCTATATCGGCAGCGCTCATTCCATCCAGCAATTCAACCAGTGCATCGAAGGGTAGGTAAGAAAGTTTGCCATCGAGCATCACCTCTACCCCGCTTTTTCCGTTTATAGCAATAGAATTATTTTGACGGTCTACTATAACGCCGGGAGATTTCTCCAATACATCCAGGACTGACCCGGTTACGCCGATAATGCTATTTTGAACATTGATCACCATTCTGTCTGCCTTCTGCTCAAATAAGGGCCTGGGCGTTTCTACGGTCACCTTTTTCAATTCCAATAAAAGTGGCTTTAGATGAATAACGCCTGCATTGAAATCCCTTGTTTCGGCAGATATATTAATAAGCCCGGTATAAGCCATGGCGGAATTGGCATGGGAAACTTCGATAAGGTAGCTTCCCTTTTTTACCTTGTCCAAATGGAAATAGCCATTATCATCGGTAATAGTGCCCTTTACCAATGATGAATCGGATGGGTATAATAAAAGAATATCCGCAAACGAAACAGGTTTTTCGAAATCATCTTTTACCATACCACGAATAACACATTGCCCCATTGAGCACGGGGTAAGCAATAGCTGCAGACCGGCAATGGCGAGGACCAGAAGTAATCTTTTTTTCATCGGCACATAGTACTAAAGATTTTTAAGGGCGGATTACTTTTGCACAATGGATACCCCACAGTTTACCTGTAAGTTCACCGTATGCAGGCTAACATATGCAGTACTAAAAATCTGCCACCATATTCAACAGAATATCATGACAGCGAATGCCGATTCATCCATGAAAATCAAACAGTTAATCTCAGGATGCAGTTAAAGCGCAAGATAAGAATTTTATTGAAAGGAAAAGAATTTTATAGTAGTCGGCATCAGATATTTATGCCATAAAGCAGTTCCGGGAATATCAAAAAGTGCTAATTTTAATATTAATCAGAAAAAAATTTAGTCTGAATATTTTGCCATGGAGATTAGTTAGAACAGTAAGAAGCAGCATGCTTCATGTATTCCTGACTTCTTATGGTTAAAAATTGAACTATTTTATTTTTCCAAACGGTATAATATCAACAAGCGGCAGTAGCTCAGTTGGCAGAGCATTAGCTTCCCAAGCTAAGGGTCGAGGGTTCGAACCCCTTTTGCCGCTCTATTTTGAAATAAGCTTAATAACAATACCCAGCCTCTGCACGGCGTAATCAATTAATTTATCATTTTTGTTTCAGGCCGGAATCGCCATCTTTCATTAAAATTTCCCGCACAAAATTTTTATAAAATTGCTGCTTGGCAAGTATGGTATGGCTGCGGCGGGTCAAAATAATTCCTTGAGGGCAAATTCTTCCTTCCCGCAGGGCAGGCCTTTGTATTACAGTCATTACTTTAAAATACCTTTACCTATTAAAACCAATCATGAAAGATTTTCTTAAAGAGCTTTTTGCGCAGCAGCAATACAATGAAAAAAACTTTTTTTTAATCGCGGGCCCCTGTGTAGTAGAAAATGAACCATTGGTAATGGAGGTAGCGGAAAAAGCATATGACATCTGCAGGAAATTTAAAATCCCTTACGTATTTAAATCATCCTATCGTAAAGCAAACAGGACAAGCGCCCATTCTTTCACAGGTATCGGAGATGAAGAAGCAATGAAGCTGTTGAAAAAAGTAAAAGATAAGTTTTCAATACCTGCCACCACCGATATACATACAGCACAGGAAGCGGCTCTGGCAGCGGCATATGTTGATATTTTACAAATTCCGGCATTTCTCTGCAGGCAAACAGATTTGCTTGTTGCTGCGGCTGTAACCGGGAAAATCGTAAATGTAAAAAAAGGTCAGTTTGTAAGCGGCGAGGCAATGAAATTCGCTTCGGATAAAATTAAAAAAGCCGGAAACAATAAGGTAATGCTGACAGAAAGAGGCAATTCTTTTGGTTATACCGATCTCATAGTAGATTACAGGAATATACCTATAATGAAAGGGCACGATGTACCTGTGGTAATGGATTGCACACATAGTTTGCAGCAGCCTAATCAAAGCGGCGGTGTTACGGGGGGTAATCCGCAAATGATAGAAACCATAGCCAAAGCTGCCATCGCCACAGGGGCTGATGGCCTGTTTATTGAAACACATCCTGAGCCTGCAAAAGCATTAAGCGATGGCGCCAATATGCTTCGGCTGGATTTACTGGAACCTCTTATTGAAAAATTATTGGCGATAAGAAATGCAGTTATTTAAACTAATAATTTCTCAGGCAGGTATATAGAGTCATTGCGAAACTATATCAGGATGATAATCCGCGAAAGCCTCCACTTTTACTCTTGTAAGGCCATGACCTATAAAGCCCAGATCCTTTGCAGCTATTCTTGAAAGGTCAATCAGCCGTTTGTTTTTCGGATGCATACGGTCATTGATTTTGACCATCACACTTTTATGATTTCTTATGTTCGTAACCCTCACCCATGTATTCAGCGGCAGTATGTTACAAGCCGCGGTATATTTTTGAGAGCTGAATATTTCGCCGCTTGCTGTTTGCCTGCCGTCAAATTTTTTTGCATAGAAACTCGCCGTACCATATCTGGTAAATGCAGTGCTATCCGGAGCGGAGCGTTTATGGCGCTCCTTCACCTTTTGTGCGGAAAGAGCTGAAAAACTTACGACCAGCAATATCGGAAGAATAATTTTTCTCATAAAAATGATTGCCGTCTCTAATAACGTTACAGCGCGCTATTTATTTGCAAAATACTTTTCGGCAAGGTCCTGGTCGTTATTATAAATATCATCATAAAAAACAATCCTGCTGTCTTTTGCTTCACAGGTGAAATATTGAATAAAGAGCGGTAACTTATTTCTTACATACATGGTTTTCTTCACTTTATCAGCAAGCCATGTTTTGATAGAATCAATACCGTAGCTTAGAGGCCGGCCGGACGTATTATTCATACTATCATTATTGGCAATAAAGTAAGCCAGCTTCTCCCATTGCTGTACCCGGACACAACCGTGACTGAGCGCTCTTTTAGAGTTTCCGAAAAGATAACGCTGGTTGGTATCGTGCAGGTATACGCTGTAAGGATTATAAAAATTAAACTTAAAAATGCCCAAAGCATTATCATCGCCGCTCCCCTGCATTACCTTCCACGGAATACCGTTCTTGTATTTCGACCATTTTATGTTGGCGGCATCTACTACCTGGCCTTTGGAGTCTATGAGATTGTATCCTTTTTTTGTGAGATAGTCCGGATCCTTTTTCAGACCCGGCAAAACTTCTTTTTTGATAATACTTTCCGGTATAGTCCATTGAGGATAGGTAATCATGTCCGTAATTTTCGAAGAAAGCGTGGGCGTGGGCGTGAGCGGTTTGCCAATGATTATCCTCGAGTGGATCACTACTGAATCGCTGTCCACTACATCCAGATAATAGCCGGGCAGGTTTACCCAAATATACTTCTCCGGCAGAGAATCGGGCATGAGTTTATAGCGGTCAAGTGTAATCGCAATTCTTTTAAGCTTTTCATTATCCGTACTATTCAGCCGGGCAATGAGCGCTGAATTCAGCTTGCCGTCTTTTTTTATTTTATGCAGACTCTCGTATTCCTTTATCTCATTACTCAAAGCAATCGAATCAGGATAGGCGTCCTCAGTGGTCTTTATACCGGATTGGGATAATCTTATCTGGACCTGCTTAAGGAAATTTAATGTGTCGGGCTGGGGATAATAAATATACTGGTAGTGAGTGGTATCCATACTATCAACAAAATTTTTCAAACAATCTTTTAAAGATTGATAACGGTCATTTGTTGGTTGCAAAGAATTGAAAAAATCTGCCAGGGATATATTTTGTGCATTATTCAAACCATTGACAAAAAAGGAAGCGATATACTTTGGCTTGCTGGTCATAGACAGGCTGTCCGGAAGTATCCTTCCTTCTTTCAGGTCTTTTGCCGTCTTCATGAAAGCATCCGTAAGCATTAGGTCAGCTTTTGTCCATATTACAACATCCTTTCGGGCCAACGTATCGGTATTGACCTTTTTTATTAAAGTGTCCAGTTCTTTGAAATGATAATCGGAAGGATATAATCCGTAATATTTGCAATTTTGAATAAAAGCAATCATTGAATCTGCCAGTGGCAGCCATTTTTCCTTTACACTCCAGAAGTTATGGTAATCATTTCTGGCGTAAAATGCCGAATCGATATTCCGAAGGTGTAATGTTATGGAATCGTCAATTTTACCATTGTTATCGGCTGCATAGTCTAAAACATTTTTGATATTATCCGTGATCAAATCATCTATTTGCTCGGGTTTTTTGACGATCTCTTTTTTGATAATAGTTTTTACCGAATGCCGGTTTTTGCACTGGCTCAAAAAAAATATCAGTGATACAAAAAGAGGAAGTATAACCAGTTTAGTTCTTCGGTGCATTAATACAATTTTTAAAGTGATTTCCTGTCAGGTGTCAAATATAAAAAATGACTTTTAAAGTAGGTAACCCCGGGCAAATTCAAACATTGCTGCCATCGTCAGATCAGCTTATTAAAATGTTTCTCTGACACGGGTGTGATAAATGATCAATCCTGCAAAACGATCTCAACCCATGATTATGTATCATCAGAAAATTGAAATCAATATTCAGCGACCGGATCAAGCCGGATATCCTGGTAAATTTTTTCTATAAACAGCATGGTTGCGGGACAATATTCAATATTCTGTTTATGTACATACATATAATCCAAAAAGGGAGTTTTGGTAAGATGCGGAAAGCCTGCGCAGTCTGCGGGCCGTACTTCGTATATGGTGCACTTATTTGTTTTTCTATCAAGAAACTGGCAGGGCTGCGAGGCATTCATCCAATCTTTCTCTTTTTTGTCATAGTACAACCACTTTTTCTTAAAGTCTGTGGGCCGCATTCCGAGATGAGCTGATATTCTTTTTATATCTGCAGGAGTATAGGTGGGGGTCATCTTCTTACAGCAATTGGCACAATGCAGGCAATTGATTTCTTCCCATACTTCTTTTTCTCTTTTTACCGCTATGGATTTAAAATTTTTGGGAAGATTATTTTCAGTTTTTGTTATAAAAGTCCTGAGATGCTTTTTTTTTCTTTCAAATTTTTTTTTGAAACTCCTCCAACTGATTTGCTGCATGTGGTGTATATTAACCCGGAAATACGGGGTACTGATTGTTAAAAAGATAAAAGTAACGCATATTTTATTTTAATTTCAATTTGCTGAAAGCATCCGGAATATTATGTGGGATATTTATAAAAAAGGATTCAGGGCTTACCTGCAGCTGGAAAAATCTTTATCGGCCAATTCCGTAGAAGCTTATGTACGCGATGTAGACAAATTCACGCAATTTCTTTCTATAGATAACCACGATACAAAACCCGGGGATATAACACTCAAACATCTTGAAAAATTTTTACAATGGATCAGCAGCCTCGGCATGACGCCTTCCTCGCAGTCAAGGATTATCTCAGGACTCAGAAATTTTTACAAATATTGCCTGCAGGAGCAAATTGTGCAGAAAGATCCTACTGAGTTACTTGAAACTCCCAGGCTCATTAAACATTTACCGGATGTATTAACCTACGATGAAATTGAAATGATCAGTAATAGTATTGATGCAAGCACTCCGGAAGGCGCAAGAAATAAGGCCATTATAGAAACGCTGTACAGCTGCGGCCTCCGCGTAAGTGAATTGGTGAATCTCCGCTTGTCGTGTTTGTACTTTGATATCGGCTATGTGCGCATTATCGGCAAAGGCGATAAGGAAAGACTCGTGCCCATCGGGAGCGCTGCTGTTAAATACATCTCTATTTACCGGAACAATGTTCGTGTACACCTGCCTGTAATACCAGGACAGGAAGATTTCCTTTTTTTGAATCGCAGGGGAAGGAAACTTTCGCGTATTATGATCTTTATGATTATAAAAGATGCAGCCCGCAATGCAGGTATTACGAAAACCATTTCCCCTCATACATTCCGGCATTCCTTCGCTACGCATCTTGTAGAAGGCGGCGCCGATTTGCGTGCCGTTCAGGAAATGCTCGGCCATGAAAGTATCACTACTACTGAAATTTATACCCACCTTGACCGGGAATATTTGAGAAGCACATTACATCAGTTTCACCCTGCCTACAAGCAATGAGGTGCAGATTGAGAAAAAGGAAATTATTTTCCTTCCATTAAAATCGGAGGATTTTTATAAGGAGTGCCTTCAGGAACATTCTTTACGCGGTTCCTGTAATTTTTAAACATACTCAACCATTTCAAACGGAGCACACCGATAATTCCTTCTTTCACAATTCCTTTGTTCATTTTGGAAACACCGAATTTTCTGTCGATAAATGTTATCGGAACTTCCACGATCGGGAAGCCTAATTTCCACGCGGCAAATTTCATTTCTATCTGGAAGGCATAGCCAACAAAACTGATCTGGTCAAGGTTGATAGCTTCCAAGACTTCCCGCCTGTAACAAACAAATCCTGCAGTGGGATCCTTTACCGGCATGAACGTGATGAGCCTGGTATAGACAGACGCCCCTTTGGAGAGGTTTACCCTTCCCCATGGCCAGTTTTCTATCCGGCCACCTTTGATGTATCTCGAACCGACAGCAACACCTGCTCCTGCTTTGCAAGCGCGGTATAGTTTGTCGAGATCATGCGGGTTGTGAGAAAAATCGCAATCCATTTCAAATATGAAATTATACCTTTTTTGCAGCGCCCATCTGAAGCCAAAAATGTAGGCCGTACCCAAGCCCAGCTTCCCCTGCCTTTCTTCCAAAAACAGCATGCCTTTATATTTAGGCATAAGGCTCCTGACAATCTCTGCTGTTCCGTCAGGAGAGCCGTCATCTATAATCAATACATGGAAATCTTCTCCGAGAGAAAATACAGTATCAAGAATAGGGGCTACGTTTTCACGTTCGTTATAGGTCGGTATAATCAGAAGTTTGTCCAAAAAGTGTGTAAATATTTAAGATGAAATTACAATTTATCTTCAAAATAATCCCTGAAACTATCCGGAGGGGCTATTTCTTTAACAAAGTACGATTTAAAATCTCAGTGAGCTTTTGCTTGGTGTGCAAAGGAAAATCGCCCTTCATCATCCAGTCATAATATTGCGGCTCAGCTTTTAATACTTCCGCTACCGGCCTGCCTTTATGCTTTCCGAAATTGAATACTTCCACATCATTCTCCATTACAAACCGCTTTGCAAAATCCACTACTTTATCCTCGCCTGTAAATTGCAGAATGGAATCTAAACTATTTCCTAAATTTTCATAGCGTCCCAGCTGGGCTTCCAGAATTTCCCAGGTAGCATGAGCATCTGCTTCGGCAGAGTGTGCATCTATCAATTCTTTTTCGCAATAAAACTTATAAGCAGCGCCGAGCGTTCTTTTTTCCATCAAATGAAAAATTTGCTGAACATCTATCATCTTCCGGTCAGACATATCAATATTCAAACCCGCTCTCAAAAATTCTTCCATCAATAGCGGGATATCGAAACGATTGGAATTGTAACCGGACAGATCAGCATCCTCAATAAATTGTTTGAGCTCATTGGCCACCTGCTTGAATACCGGTGCGTCTTTTACCTTTTCATCGGTAATACCATGGATATCGCTGCTGCTTTTGGGAATCGGCATCTGCGGATTAATCAGCTTGTGCTTTACCGTTTTTGTGCCATCCGGGAATATCTTTACCAATGCTATTTCTACTATCCTGTCTGTGGCAAGATTGGTACCTGTTGTTTCCAGGTCAATGAATACGAGGGGGCGTTTTAATTCTAAGGTCATTAGTCGTTTAAAAATTATTAATTGAGGTTTTAAAAAATTACGGGCAAATTCAATGCCCGATGAAGTTGTTAATTATGCATCAGCTTTAAAATATCCATTCCGTCGTAATTGCCACTGCTCATAAAAAGAAAACTGGTATTTTCTTTGTCAATATCCATTAGCTCACCTTCCAGGGCCGGCCTCTCCGTAATTACTTTAAGGCCGGGCTTTTGAAAACCATTCATCACACTTTGCGGCGCAAGCACCGGCATTCGCTTTAATTCGAGCGCATGCCTGCTGTAAAAAACAATCGCTATATCCGCCCGGTTCATAGCCCCGGCATATTCCTGCATAAACTTTTCATTCAGGCTGCTGAAGGTATGCAGTTCCAAAACGGCCACCAGCTTTCTATCGGGGAATTGTTGCTTTACTGCATCAATGCTTGCTTTTACCTTGCTTGGGGCGTGGGCAAAATCACGGTAAATATTATACCCTTTTTCCTGCAGAAGCAGCTCCAGCCTTTTAGCAGCGCCGGAAAATGTTGCGATCGCCTCAGCAAAACCTTTATCGCTCACACCCAACTGCGTGCAAACAAAATATGCTGCGTGCAAATTTAGCAGATTGTGGTTTCCAAAAATCCGGAGCAAGGCTTTTTCTTTGCCAATAATCACACGGGTGATCCCTTCTTCAATGAAATAAGTTGGCAAATTATAAGGGATGTATTGAATATCATGCCGCATATTCTTACCAATCAGTTTTTTCAAAACATCATCCGTATCGTTATAAATCAATACGCCGCCGGGCATAATCTTTTCTATAAAAATTGAAAATTGCTCCAGGTAAAAACCGAAAGTGGGAAATACATTGATATGATCCCAGGCAATGCCGGTAATAACAGCGATATGGGGAAACAGAAAATGAAACTTGGGGCGCTTTTCAATCGCGCTTGCCGGGTATTCATCAGCTTCGCAAACGATGACAGGGGCATCCGTAATCTGTACACTTTGACCGAAGCCATCCAATTTTGCTCCGACGAGATAATCAAAGTCAATTCCATTCTGCTTCAGCACATGCATGGTCATAGCGGTGGTGGTCGTTTTACCATGGCTGCCGCCTATGGCTACCCGTTTCTTGTTTTCACTTTCCTTGAAAATATATTCAGGAAATGAGAAGATCTGCAGGCCTGATTCGCGTGCTTTTTGCAATTCAGGATTATCGTCTTTGGCATGCATTCCCAAAATGACTGCATCAATATCTTTTGTTATTTCTTCCGGATACCAGCCTTCCCGCAGCGGCAGCAGGCCTTCTTTTTTCAGGTTAGAGGCTGCCGGTTCAAAGATTTCGTCATCGCTTCCCGTAACCTGGTATCCTTTCCGGCTAAGTGCTATGGCCAGCTGATGCATTACACTACCCCCAATGGCTATAAAATGTATTCGCATGTGCTAAAAGAAGAAATTATTTGTAATTTTTAACAATAGACGCCGTCTTAATTCGTTTTTAAATTCCTGCATCCAAAGACTTAATTTAACTTTGCAAACCGGTGCAAAATAAAGTTTTAACCTAACTTTTCACTATGAAAAAAATAATCCTGGTAATTGTTCTCGCCGTTTCAGCAGCCTTTATCTTTTCCTCCTGCACCAGTTCACGCAGGACCGGCTGCCCGATGACGCAGGGCATTGTTCATTAATCATCAAAGCTTTGCACCGCTGACAAAATGAATTGGATTCCGTTGGAAACCGAACAACAGGTAGAAGAAATCAAAGCCGGATCTTTTCGCTCGCCACAGGTAATTTTTAAACACAGTATCCGGTGCGGTACCAGCAGCATGGCAAAGAACCGGCTGGAAAGAGAGGAAACTCCGGAAGGAGTCGATTTTTATTTTCTTGATGTTATCCGCCACCGAAGGGTATCTGATAAAGTAGCTGCAGCTTTTGGCATACGCCATGAATCCCCACAAATATTAATTATTGAAAATGGCATCTGCAGGTATAACGAGAGCCATTATGCCATTGATATGAGCGGGATAAAGGGTAATGTAACAAGGGTGTGATACATTAACGACCAGCAGGCGCCTTGAACGCTGCTCACAAAAGCAAAGCGGAATCAATTAAGCTACTTTTGCTATTTTGGAATTTTATATTTTCATTATTTACGATGGGAGGTGTTACAAGCCTAAGGTTGTTTACCATGACATCGGCCAGTACTCAGAAAGGTTTGAAGTTATTGGTACAAAGAATTAATTGCCCGCAAACTGGAAAAATGGATTGATAAGAACAAATAAGGCCTTCTCTTTTTTTAAAAAATTTTCCTCTTCTTTCTACGCTAAAAAAGGTAATAAAAATTTGTTTGTATAACAAAAACGTTATACATTTGTAATGCAATTGATTCTTAAAACTAAAATTTAAAAAATTGAAATGGTCTGAATTAGAAAAAAGAGCGAGAGAAAAGGGTTGGCAATTTTTACGACACGGAGCTAACCATGATATTTATATGCATCCAAAAAAAGATTACTATATTCAAATCGGGCGGCACCCATCGCAGGAAGTTCCTTTCCGGGTCTTGCAAAAGCTTAAAAAACAGATAGGGCTTTAATTAAAGCCTTATCTGTTCCAAACAAAAAATTAAATAAAATGAAAACAACAGCACTTATCGAAAAAACAAAAGACGGCACATTTTCCATCTTCACGCCCAATATTAATCATACCATTATCGGTAGTGGAAAATCGGTTCAGGCGGCAAAAGCAGATTTTGAAAATTCAGTCAAAGAAATGTTAGCATCTTATACCGATTTCGGAAAAACGATACCCAAAGAATTACGCAATATTGAGTTCGAGTTTAAATATGATGTGGCCTCTGTGTTTGACGAATATGATTTTATCAATGTTAGCAAGTTCGCGTCATATAGTGGCATCAATGCTTCGCTTATGCGCCAGTACAAAACTAAAAAGGATATGTATGTGTCAGAAGCGCAAATTAAAAAAATAGAAAACGGCTTTCATAAAGCCGCCAAAGGTTTTGCAGCTATCAGACTATTGTAGTTTGATGAATCAATTGCCCGGTTAGCCGCTGCAGCTAACCATTACCCGGCATCTTAATGCCGGGTCCTTTTTCCTTGTTCTTTTAAAACCGCTCATCCATTTTCATTTTTGCTCATGCTCTATGTCTATGGCGATAAATATTCCGGATTTCTCGATCTGGATCCCTGCGCATCCATCAATATGCAAGCGCTCGCAAAGCCATTTGATGAGGAGCTTACCCCTATAAGGAAATATTCGCTGCAATTAGGTATGCCTTCACTGCAAATAATAGCAAGATCCTTGGCTCTGTGGAGCTGCCGGGATTCGAACCCGGGTCCAAACACATCCTCCATAAGCTTTCTACATGTTTATTTCTGCATTGTTTGTCGGGACGAGGCAGGAGCAGAACAAACCAACCTTTTCCTTAGCTGAATCGGCTTAAGCAATCTTCACAGCCTGTGATTGCCGCAACCCGTTTTATTTTGAGTCGGCGGAAGAGCGTGGCAACGGGCCTCGCCAGCTACAACGGCCCTAATGGATGCTAATCTATCGATTAAGCAGCCATGGCAAATGAATTATTGCCATTTAAAGTTTTCGCATTTACTTTTAAGTGCTAATTGCGCAACGCACTACATGCTTATACTTACAAAGAACTATGCTGTCAAAACCTGTCAGCCCCGAAAAAATTTCAAACCCAAAATTAGAAATTAAAAACTAAAGAATATCTTAATCGTGGATTTTCCGGCATGGGAACAAATAGTAAGCTATTTTTAAAGTGATTAACCAAAAGAAATGGAACCAAAAGTCTTTTATACCAATACTATCCTTGAGCTCGAAAAGAAGCTAAAAAAGCTTCAGCAGAAGAAGACGTCTTTTGGCATATTGAGACTCGGTTCCATCATTGCCATAATAGCTGCATTTTATGTGCTATGGTCCATAGGCACAGGGTATGTGATAATGGTAAGCATTGCGCTGCTGGTGGTATTTATCCGGGTTTTGTTCGCCGACCTGAAAAACAAATCAGCCATTGAACACGCAAACCGTCTTATCAACATCAACAAAGATGAGCTAAGCTTCCTGGAGGGTGATTTTCACCAGTTTCCTGACGGCAGTGAGTTTATTCATGAAGATCATTTATACGCTAATGACCTTGATATTTTCGGGAAGTCTTCTTTATTTCAATACCTCAACCGCACCGGTTCCGAAATGGGAAGCCGTTCACTCGCAACTTATTTAAAAGCGCCGGCATCAATAGAGCTCATTTTGCAACGCCAGCAGGCAATACAGGAATTATCAAAAAAAGTTGAGTGGATACAGAGCCTCCAGGCAAAGGGAAAAGAACAGCGGATAACTTTTGCAACCAAAGAAAGACTGGAAAAATGGATAGAGGAACCGCCGGTATTTTCGCCATTCAAGCCGTGGAAATGGCTAAGGTACCTGCTTCCTGCCATTATTCTTACTGTGGTAGCCTTATATTTTTTCGATAAAATACCCGCGGGATTATTCTATTTTTCATTGTTCATATTCGCCGCGATTGCCTACCAGATAAATAAATACGTTGCCCCCATTCATGAACAACTATCAAAAATCGCCGGCGAACTCGAAATATTTTCAGCGAGTATCCGTCATATTGAAAACGAGATCTTTTCTTCGGATTTGTTGAAGCAATTACAATCCGGTTTTATCCACCGGCAACAAAAAGCTTCCCGCGACATCAGCATCCTTCAAAAGCTTTTGGACCGGCTTGACCTGCGATATAATATTCTTGTTTCTATTCCCCTGAATATTTTGCTGCTATGGAACCTGCAGCAGGTGCTTGACCTGGAAAAATGGAAATCGTCCCGGAAAAAAACCATGCACGTATGGTTCGATGCCCTTGGTCACATGGAAGCGCTGAATAGCCTGTCCGTACTACGTTTCAATGAACCTGCATGGGTTTTTCCCAAAGTAGTTCCCGACTATTTTATGATGGAAGCCAAAGCCATGGGGCATCCGCTTATTGCTGATTCCAAAAGAGTAAACAATGATATAGATATAAAACACAATAGCGAGCTCATGCTCGTAACGGGCTCCAATATGGCGGGCAAAAGCACTTACCTGCGCAGTGGGGGTGTAAATGTGATATTGGCTATGGCCGGCAGCGTTGTTTGCGCATCGGGATGTACGGTGTCGCATGTGCAGCTCATCAGCAGCATGCGCATTGCAGATAACCTGGCGGAGAGCACCTCTACTTTTTATGCCGAATTAAAAAAATTGAAAACCATCATCGATAAGGTAAATGCAGGAGATAAAGTTTTCATTTTGCTTGATGAAATTTTACGGGGCACCAATTCTCTCGACAGGCACACGGGATCCGTGGCGCTCATGAAGCAATTGATAAAACATAAAGCCGCAGCTATCATCGCTACACATGATCTGGAACTCGCCACATTAAAAAACGAATACCCTGAAAATATTATCAATTATCACTTTGATGTGCAGGTAAGCAATGATGAGCTATATTTTGATTATCGCCTGAAACCCGGAGTATGCAATAGCCTGAATGCATCTATATTGATGAAGAAGATTGGGATTGAATTATAGACGATGTACGATTTGCGATGTACGATGTACGATTTGAAGGGGTCTGATAAATTTGAGTATCTCTGATTTATCTTGAAAAAACCTATTCAGAGGCCGATTACTGAAAAGAGGTGCAAATCGGCGAACCATAATAAAATCGTAAATCATATATCCCACATCGTAAATAAACCTCATCTTCCTTTTCCCCATCCGAACCAGTCATTACCGTTCGCGTACAACATCAATGCAAAAAGAATGACCATCCCTGCAATTTGCGCATATTCCAAAAACTTATCGCTGGGCCTTCTGCCAGAAATCATTTCATAGAGCGTAAATAAAACATGCCCCCCGTCCAGCGCAGGTATGGGCAGCAAATTCATAAATGCAAGTATGATGGAGAAAAAAGCAGTAATATTCCAAAATGCTTCCCAATCCCATCCGTTATCCGGAAAAATTGAGGCCATCGTTTTGAAGCCTCCAAGTCCCTTATATGCCCCTGTCTGCGGGTTCAAAATCTGTTTGAACTGCTGTATATATGAATTTAATTTATCTCCGGCCTTGACAATTCCCGCAGGAAAAGATTCAAAAAAGCCATATTTTTTCGTTTCCTCCTTTAAAAGGCCCAGTGAATCTGCCTGATCAAGATTTATCAGGTAAAAACCCAGCTTACCTGATGAGTCTATTACCGTTCTTGTTGTAAAAATCTGATCATTTCTTTTAATGGACAACGTTACCGAATCATTCTTTTTTTTACTGATAACAGGCGCTACCTGATCAAAATAGGGAACAGGAGTGGAATCGATTGCAATGATCTGATCCATTACTTTTATACCGGCCCTGACCAGGTTTTTGGAATTCTTTTCATCGAGGCTTCCCACTATCACAGGCATTCGCGGCGAGAGCAGCAGCGACCGTTTGCCTTTCTTTTCGGACAACTGGCCGATAAGCTGAACGGGTTTTACCAATGTCAATTCCCCGCCATTACGTAAAACTTTTATGGTATCGCCGAGGATAATATCAAGGCTTGCATCATCAAAATATTTGACAGGCTTATTATCGACGGAAAGGATATGATCGCCGTTTCTCAGTCCGACATTGTACATAATGCTGTCAGTGATCCAGATCCCGTTTTTCACATTTGCCATAGGAAGCTTGGTATCTCCCCATTTATAAAGGATCATGGCATATAGAAAAAAGGCAAACAAAATATTCATCGTTACGCCGGCTAACATAATGATGAGGCGTTGCCATGCCGGCTTGCTGCGAAACTCCCACGGCTGGGGTGGCTGCTTCATCTGTTCTTTATCCATGCTTTCATCAATCATTCCGGCAATTTTTACATAACCGCCCAAAGGCAACCAGCCGATGCCATAAACGGTTTCACCAATTTTTTTCTTTACCAGTGAAAACCACGGATCGAAAAACAGGTAAAATTTTTCAACACGGCATTTAAACCATTTAGCGGTAAGAAAATGCCCCAGCTCATGCAGTATAACCAGGATGGAAAGTGAAAAAATAAGATAACCTGCCTGCAACCCTACCTGCGGCCAGTTTATTGCTAATAATGTCATAGAATGTACGATGTTTGATGCACGATTTCTTTAATAGCTTTTCAGGATGCTTTACTATGAAAACTTATAAATTTATTAAAGAGGCTGCGAAATTACGAGCCTCCCCATCGCTTTCAAAATAATCTTCCAGATTTGGCTTTTCTATAAAACTTATCTTATCCATGGTTTTTTCCACCATAGCTGTCATATCAAGAAAGCCGATCCTGTTGTTTAAGAAAGCCCATACAGCTATTTCATTAGCGGCATTCAGTATGCAGGGAAGATTGCCTCCTTTTTCCAGCGCGGCGCGTGCAAGCAAAAGGTTTCTGAAAGTTTTTACATCCGGTTCTTCAAAGTTTAAAGTGCTGAGCTTTCTGAAATCGGCGCGGGGGTTATTATTAGGAAGCCGGTAGGGAAATGTCAACGCGTACTGGATCGGGAGCTTCATATCCGGCAGGCCCATCTGCGCTTTCAGGCTCCCGTCTTCAAATTCCACCATGCTGTGAATGATGCTTTGCGGATGAATGATTACCTGTACCTGTTCCGGCGAAAGATTGAATAACCATTTGGCTTCGATCATCTCAAGTCCTTTATTCATCAGGGTGGCAGAGTCAATAGTAATCTTGGCGCCCATGTTCCAGTTGGGATGCTGTAATGCATGATGCTTCTTCACGTTCACAAGATAGTTTGGCTTTTTGCCAAGAAAGGGACCGCCACTGGCAGTCAATATAATCCTTTCAATTTTGTTTCTTGTTTCACCGACAAGGCATTGAAAAATTGCGGAATGCTCACTGTCTACCGGGATAATAGGCACTCTTTTCTCCAGCGCCTTTTGCATCACAATATCTCCTGCTACTACAAGAGTTTCTTTATTAGCCAGGGCTATCGCCTTCCCTTTTTCTACCGCCTTTAACGTAGGAGTCAGGCCGGCAAAGCCTACAATGGCTGCCAGCATCATATCGTAGGTATCAAAGTCAGCCACTTCTTCCAATGCATCAGGGCCGGAAAATACTTTAATGTCAGTAGACGCCAGGGCAGATTTGACTGCATTGTATTTTTTATCGTCGCCGATAACCACTGCATTGGGCTTGTATTTAAGGGCCTGCTCTATCAGTAAAGTATCATTCGCCTGTGCCGTTAATATTTCTACTTCGAACAAGCCGGGATAGGCATCTATCACTTTAAGTGATTGGGTGCCGATAGAACCGGTGGATCCAAAAATTGCAACACGTTTCTTTGTTATTTCAGCCATAATGGTTTCTGTTAAGTCATGCATCTAATCAGCTCCGGCATGCGCTGGTACGAATAGGGCAATTTACTTTAATAATCTTTGTAAAGCGTCATTTACCCTGGTAAAGTTAAAACCGTCTATAATGTTATTCATCGCCTTTTGGATGGACTTATTCTGGAGATTGCCTGCAGAACCTTCATGAGTATGTTGCAGATGGGCGTCGTAGGTGAATGTATTATTCTCAATATCCATCCCTATTTTTTTATACGCATCCCGCAGCGGCATTCCTTTTAATACCAGCTTGTTCATTTCCTCTACCGTGAAAAGATATTTGTATTTTTCATCGCTGAGAATATCTTTTTTGACCCGGATGTGCCGCATCATCATGACAGCCATATGGATGCAATCGCGCAGCTCACCAAATGCCGGGATGAAATGCTCTTTCATCAGCTGGTAATCCCTGTGATAGCCGGAAGGCAGGTTGTTGGATATTAATACAAATTCATTGGGTAAAGCCTGCAAACGATTGCACCGGGCCCGGATCAGCTCAAATACGTCAGGATTTTTTTTATGCGGCATGATGCTGCTGCCGGTAGTAAGATTATCCGGGAAGGAGATGAAATCAAAATTCTGGTTGAGGAACAAGCTAACGTCCATGGATAGACGAGAAAGAGTAGCGGCTATATTGGCCAAAGCCTGGGCTACTATACGTTCAGTTTTGCTTCTTGTCATTTGCGCATAGACTACGTTGTAGTTCAAATCATCAAACCCCAATAATTGAGTCGTCAGGGTTCTGTTTACCGGGAAGGATGAGCCAAAGCCTGCAGCAGAACCCAAAGGATTTTTATTGACAATTTTCCATGCTGCCTGCAATGTGACCAAATCATCGGCAAGGCTTTCTGCGTAAGCGCCGAACCACAACCCGAAAGAAGATGGCATTGCCAGTTGCAGATGGGTATAGCCCGGCAACAGATATTTTTTATATTTTTCGCTTTGCTGAATCAGCAAATCAAAAAATTCTTTCACCTCCCTGACCAATACTTCTATTTCATGCCGCATGAACAATTTCAGATCCACCAATACCTGGTCATTTCTCGACCGGGCGCTGTGAATTTTTTTACCGGTATCGCCAAATTTTTTGGTAAGCAACAATTCAACCTGCGAGTGAATATCCTCCACATCATCATCCAGTGAAAATTTTCCGGATTGAATTTTCCTGTAAATCTCCTTTAAACCTCTCCGTAAAGTCTGCAATTCTTTTTTGGCAAGCAACCCGATTGACCCGAGCATTTGAATATGCGCTAATGAACCCAGCACATCAAAAGGCGCAAGAAGCAAATCCAGTTCGCGGTCTTTACCGACTGTAAAAGTTTCCACTTCTTTACTCTCATCCCCTGAAGAGGTATCATTATCTTTTTGCCAGAGTTTCATTAGTTATTACACGAATGACGCGAATTTCACGAATTATCCGAATCATTCAAATTTTAGATTTTGCAGCAACTGTACGTACCATTCGATTCCTTCCTTTATTTCTTCCGTAAAAATATATTCATCTGCGCTATGGCTTCTTGCGGAATCACCCGGACCTAACTTCAATGTCGGAAAGTTCATCAGGGCGCGGTCTGAGCAGGTAGGCGACCCGTAAGACTCAAGGCCCAGATGCTTCCCGGCAATTACAAGCGGGTGTTCCTCTTTTATAAATGAGGGCCTTAACCGGGTGCTTCTCGGCGCCACTTCACTGGTTACGTGTTTCCTGATTTCTGAAATTACTTCCTCAAAAGTATACAGTTCATTTACGCGGATATCCACCACAAAACTGCATTCCGAAGGAACTACATTATGCGCCGTATTTTTTGTATGGATAGAAGTTACCGCCATGTGCACGGGTCCGAGAAACGGAGATGCTCTTTGAAAAGAAAAATTCTGAAACCAGTTAATATCCGTTATTGCTTTATAAATTGCATTTACTCCTTCATTTCGTGCGGCATGGCCGGCCATGCCATGAGCAATACAATCCAGTACCAGCAAGCCTTTCTCCGCAACCGCCATTTTTAGAGAGGTGGGCTCACCTACAATGCCGCAGGCTATTGACGGAAGCTGTGGCAACAAAATTTCAATACCATTATGCCCTGAAATTTCCTCTTCCGCTGTGGCCGCAATTATTAAATTAAATGGCAGATCCTCCTTTCCATAAAAATAAACAAATGCCGCAATCAAGGCAACCAATGCACCTCCGGCATCATTACTCCCGAGTCCGAATAATTTTCCATCTGCCTCTTTCGGATCAAATGGATCCAAAGCATATCCTGCATTGGGCTTTACTGTATCATGATGAGAGTTTAGTAAAATAACCGGCTTGCCTTCATCGAAATATTTATTTTTCGCCCATACATTGTTTAAAAATCTGCCGGGAGGAATTTGATTGCGGCGTAAAAAATTTTCAATGATATCTGCTGTCCTGTCTTCTGTTTTACTGAAGGAAGGAGTCGCTATTAATTGTTTCAACAGCTCTAAAGCATCATACAATAATTTATCCGTCACCTTCGCTGTGTCCTTTACCTGTTCCATTAAATTATTTTTGTACCGCTTTGGTTATTTATCAATTGCAAAAAGTTTTCTGAATTACCAATCACTACCTCCTTCACGCCTTTATGTATTGCATCAAATGCATTGTCAATTTTAGGCAGTATGCCGGCAAATAATTTATTATTTTCTTTTAATGATTGATAAACAGCGCTGTTCAATTCTGTAATCACGCTGTTTTCATCATTCACATCTGTGAGCACCCCGTTCTTTTCAAAGCAAAAAATCAAATGCACTTCATACAAACCAGCTAATGCTGCTGCCAAAGCCGATGCAATAGTATCGGCATTGGTATTCAAAATATGCCCCTCACGGTCATGCGTAAGCGAAGCTACAACCGGCACCCATCCATTATCAATAAAAAGCTGCCAGATGCCTGTATCAATTTTTGACGAATCAATGTCTCCCACCCAACCGTAATCAATTGCTTTTACAGGTCGTTTTACTGCTTTAATGCTATTCCCGTCTGCCCCGCAAAGGCCTATGGCATTGCATTTCAGCCCCTGCAAGGTGGCTACAATTTTCTTATTGATCAGACCGCCATACACCATTGTTACAAGATCAATCGTATCATCGTCAGTTATTCTCCGGCCATCAATATATTGGGAATGAATATTCAGCTTATCGCCAATTGCCGTTGCAATTTTTCCGCCGCCATGCACCAAAAGCCCTCTTCCCCTGAAGGAGGGGGCATTTGCACCAAAGGTCTTCGCAAATGCTTTTAAAAATGAATGAAGGTTCTTTTCATCATCAATTACATTTCCGCCTATCTTAATAATATACAGTTTGCCCCTATCCCCTGAAGGGGGATCGGGAATGTTCCTTATTGAATTCGCAATGGTCTCTATTACTGATTTGTTTTCGTTAAATCTGCTCATTCTTGAATCTTAATATGGTCAACCCTGATTCCTTCAAATGCTCTTCTCTATACTCATCATATTTTTTCACCTCTTCTGCGTTATGAACGCCCCCATCTAATTCAATAACCAATTTTTTTTCATGACAATAAAAATCTGCAACATAATTAGCAATGGGATGTTGCCGGCAGGAGTCATTCGATTCCGCAACTCTTTTGCTTTTTTCAAAAATTAAATTGCTTGCACCATAAAACATATTCCCTTTCATAACGGAATGATTTACGGCACCCTGTTTTCCCCCTGCAGGAAACAGGAGCTCAAAATTTGGGAGATAACGGCCTGGGCAGCCCACACTCTATTCGATGCCTGTTCCGTTACAATGCTGTGGGTACCATCCAATACCTCATCACTCAGCTCTACATTCCTGCGAACAGGAAGACAATGCATCACTTTGGCATTATTGGTTAATGCAAGTTTTTTACCGGTAAGCATCCATCCCGGGTCGCTTTCGTAAATCTTTCCGTAATCTGTATAAGTACTCCAGTTTTTTACATATACAAAGTCTGCATTTTTCAAAGCTTCATCCTGGTTGTGAGTAATAGTGGCTCCTTTGGTAAATTCTTCTTTCAATTCATAATCCTGGGGATGGGTAATTACAAACTCTGCTTTTCCCCACGCGTTGATCCATTGTGCAAAACTGTTTGCCACACACTGGGGCAAAGGTTTTACATGCGGCGCCCATGTGAGCACAATTTTGGGGTTGCTTCCATCCCTTAAAGGAGTATTATTTAAGTTTTCCTGGATTGTAATAATATCAGTAAGCGATTGCAAGGGATGAAGGGTAGCGCTTTCGAGACTGATCACAGGCACGCCCGCATACTTTATAAATTGTTTTATAAAGAGTTCGCTGTAATCATCTTCCCTGTTTTTCAATCCCGGGAATGTGCGGATAGAAAGCACGTCAAAATATTTACCCAGGATCGGCGCAGCATCTTTTACATGCTCCACCGTGTTGCCGCTCATGATAGCTTCTTCCTCAAACTCCCACGCCCAGCCTTCATTACCTACATTAAACACAATCGGCTGCATGCCTAAGTTTTCGGCGGCCAACTGCGTGCTTAATCGCGTGCGTAGACTTGGATTTAGAAAAATCAGGCCAATTCTTTTACCCGCACCCAATGCTTTGCCGGCAAGAGGATTTGCTTTACAGGCCAACGCCTTTTGAACTAAAGCGTCAATGTTGCTCACATCATTGACTGAAATAAAATTTTTCAATTGAAGGGCTATTAGGTAACAAGAATAAAAATATTAAAAAAAGTCAGGATACGCCTGCTTTCTCAGCCTTTTTTGATAAAGCGGTAATCTCTGCCTGCAATGATTGCAAAAATTTATCTGCATGATCTTTTGTCAATGCCAAGGACGGCAGCAATCTTATTACATCGGGTTTTGCTTCACCGGTAAAAATGTGATGTTTAAATAAGAGATTTTTTTTCAGGTCTTTCAGCTCCGCAGGCACATCAAAGCCAATCATCAACCCTTTGCCACGCACATTTCTAATCTCACTGATTTGGCGCAGCTCTTCCAGCAAATAATCGCCTACGGCCTGTGCATTTTGCATCAGGCTCTCTTTTTGCATCACTTCCAAAACAGCAATAGCTGCCGCGCAGGCAAGGTGATTACCGCCGAACGTTGTTCCCAACATAAAATGTTTTGGGTGAATATGCGGTGCTATCAGGATACCCGCCACGGGAAATCCGTTTCCCATTCCCTTGGCCATTGTATAAATATCTGCATCCACGCCGGCATAATCATGCGAGAAAAATTTGCCGGTTCTGCCATAGCCACATTGCACAGAGTCTGCAATGAATACTGCATTATACTGATCACATAATTTTCTTATCAATTGCAGAAATGATAATTGAGCGATATTGATTCCGCCAACGCCCTGGATGCCTTCAATAATAACGCAACAAATATTTTCACCTTCACGCTCAAAACAATTCTGTAAAGCCTTTTCATCATTGAAGGGAAGAAAAATAACATTTTCCGTTTGATTCACGGGGGCCACTATGGACGGATTGTCTGTGGCTGCCACCGCAAGCGAGGTGCGGCCATGGAATGATTTGGAAAAAGCGATAATTTTTTTTCTTCCATTAAAAAATGAAGCCAGCTTTAATGCATTTTCATTGGCTTCTGCACCGGAATTACAGAGAAATAACTGGTAATCCCTTTTACCCGAAACTTCACCAAGCCTATCGGCGAGTTCATACTGCAAGGGAATTTTTACTGAATTGGAATAAAAAGCAATTTTCTCCAGTTGATCTTCTATCCGGTTTACCCAATGAGGATGGGTATGACCAATGCTAATTACGGCATGGCCCCCATACATATCGAGATATTCGTTTCCTTTATCGTCCCAAACAATGGAACCAGCCGCCTTTACAATTGTAATGTCGTTGATCGGGTAAACGTCAAAAAGCCGGGGCCCCCTGCCCCCTGAAGGGGAGGGCTGAGAAGCTTGCTGATTGTTTGTAATGTTACTCATGATTAAACTTTTTTAGGCCCCTCCTTCGGAGGGTCCGGGGAGGTTAAAAATAGTTTGCTTTCAATCGCAGCCCCGTAGTTTCATCCAGTCCGAACATCAGGTTCATATTTTGCAAAGCCTGGCCGCTGGCTCCTTTCAGAAGATTATCAATGGTTGAATGGATGACGAGATTATCGTCCTGCTTTTCAATATGAATAAAACAATTATTCGTATTCACCGATTGCTTTAGAAAGACCGGATCCCTGCTTATTTTAATAAAGGGATGCCCATGATAAAAATCATGATACAAATTATAAAGATCATTTAATGACCTGGAAGACTTTAATTGAGAGGTAACAAAAATGCCCCTGGTAAAATCTCCCCGCCAGGGAATAAAGTGAATATCCGCATCGGCTGTTCCTGACAAATAATTTAATGATTCATTGATTTCGCCGAGGTGCTGGTGGGTTAATGATTTATACGCCTGGATATTATTTTGCCGCCAGGAAAAATGGGATGTTGCTGAGAGGGATTGCCCCGCGCCCGTAGATCCGGTAATGCCCGTTGTATAAACATCTTTTACTTCTTTTTCTTTTGCCAGCGGAAGTAACCCCAGCTCGATGGCGGATGCAAAACAGCCCGGGTTGGCGATGTTATGTGCTTTTTTAATTTGCGCACGATATATTTCAGGTAAGCCATAAATAAACTTCCTGTCTTTAAAAATCCCATCTTTCGCCAACCGAAAATCCTGCGAGAGTGAAATGATCCTTACTTTTTGGGGAATATCATTTTCTTCTAAAAATTTTTTTGAATCGCCATGGGCCGTACAAAGAAAAAGTACATCCACCGCCTCACCCGGGCCTTCTCCAAAAGAGAGGGAGTTGCTAAACTTCAGAGGTGTATCATTGATCAAATCTTCGTGAACCGCGTGTAAATACTTACCCGCATTGCTTTTGCTGTGCACAAAGACAAGGTCAGCATTGGGATGATTCACCAGTAGCCGTATGAGTTCGCCACCGGTATAGCCTGCGCCACCAATTATTCCTATTTTAATTTTGTCACTCATCGGCAGTATTTTTTACTGCATGATAAATTGCAGTTTGATTGCCAAAAATTTTACTAAAGCCTCTCACATCATTACCGCTCCATCCGCTGTTCATTTCTCCATACTTACCAAACTTCGCACTCATGAGGTCGTAAGGAGATTCAATTCCGGTAACCTGGAAACGATAGGGCATTAATTGAACAAAAACATCGCCGGTAACATTTTGCTGCGATGACTGCAGGAATGATTCAATGTCTCTCATGACCGGGTCAAGCACCTGGCCTTCATGCAGCCAGTTGCCATAAAAGTCTGCCAATTGACTTTTCAGATTTAATTGCCATTTGGTAAGCACGTGCTTTTCCAGTGCATGATGTGCTTTTATGATCACCATAGGCGCGGCAGCTTCGAAACCGACACGGCCTTTTATTCCAATGATTGTATCCCCCACATGTATATCTCTTCCGATGGCATACGGGCCGGCAAGCTTTTGCAAATATTGAATGGCTTCAACAGGATGATCAAATTTTTTATTATTAACTCCAATAAGCTCTCCTTTGCTGAAGTGCAATTTTACCTGTTGCGGATCATGATTGGATAGTTGCATGGGCCATGCTTCTTCGGGTATCATACCGTTGGAAGTTAAAGTTTCCTTACCGCCAACACTGGTTCCCCACAAACCTTTATTAACAGAATAAGCCGATTTTTCAAAATTCATCTTCACGCCTTTCGACTTCAGGTATTCCACTTCCTGCTGCCGCGATAATTGCATATCCCGGATAGGGGTAATGATTTCCACACCCGGAATCATGATATGAAAGATCATATCAAACCGGACCTGGTCGTTGCCGGCGCCGGTACTGCCATGCGCTACTGCATCTGCCTTTAATTTTTTCACATGCCCGGCAATATGAAGCGCCTGGGAAAGCCGCTCCGCGCTTACACTTAAAGGATAGGTATTATTTTTTAAAACATTGCCGAAAATGAGATACTTAATAATCGTATCATAATAATTCTTCTCTGCATTAACAGTGGTGTGTGATTTTACTCCCAACGCAGTAGCATGTTTTTCAATTTCGTTAAGCTCCTCATCACTAAAACCGCCGGTATTTACAATAATGCTGTGCACCTCATATCCCAAGTCATCGGTGAAATATTTTGCACAATAAGAAGTATCAAGACCGCCGCTAAAACCCAGTACAACTTTTTTACTCATCATTATTATTTAGAGATTAAAGAAATAACTGAGCAATGACTTGTTATTATCAGTACTCTTTTTCTTCAAAAATTTTGTCAGCCAATACCGCTTGAAACGAAGAAGCCTTTCATACCCTTTTTTATTTTCCTGGAATGCCGCTGCTGTTTCAGCAGGCGTGTAATGATCTTTGGGATCATAGAGCATGGCGGTGCACAAACAATTCTTTCTATCCTTGCTCATGAGAATATCATAGTTTACGCAGCTCTTGCAACCTGCCCAAAAATTTTCATCGTCCGTAAGCTCTGAATAAGTAACCGGCTCATAGCCGAGGTCACTATTAATCTTCATTACTGCAAGCCCGGTGGTGAGGCCGAATATTTTTGAATTCGGATATTTTTCACGCGACAGATCAAATATTCTTTTCTTAATCTGTTTTGCGATACCTGTTTTTCTAAACGGAGGCGATACAATCAAACCGCTGTTGGCTACGAATGCGCCGTGGCTCCAGGCCTCGATGTAACAAAAGCCAACCCATATATCGTCGGTCGTCACCGCTATTACCGCTTTGCCTTCTTCCATTTTTTTCTGGATGTATTCTACGGAACGTTTGGCAATACCCGTTCCGCGTGCCTGTGCGGAGGCGGCCATTTCATCAGTGATGGCTTGTGCGTATTTGAAGTCGCCTGAATTAGCAATACGAACAACTATGTTTGATTGTTCCACTTTGCGTTATTATTGTTAGGTAAAATAAATGGTATAGTTGAGCGGGGGATATTGTTCCACTGATAGGGGCAGCGGTCTGCTCGGCCTATCAGCATCCACGTCGGAAGCAATCGCGTGTACACATGGCAGTCAGAACTTTTGTTCTCAAAACGAAAGATGAAAATATGCAATTATTACCTTTCACTTTTTTACTGTTTATTATTAAATGGGTACAAATGTATATTTTTTTATTTTGAATAACACAAAACGCACTTAAGAATTTGTTATTGTTTCTGCCTCCGGTTTTTTCACCCACTTGTGCAATTGATCTGCGAGCGCCCTGTCATTGCTCAGGCGCGGTATTTTATTCTGGCCTCCCAGCTTTCCGACACTTTTCATATAATTTATAAATCCGTTTTTTTGGACTACAGAAATCTTCAAGGGTTGAAGAATATTGCCGCGAATGAGATCATCATAATAAATATTTTTTTTCCGGAGATTATCATCTACGCGTTGTGCAAATTGCTTCAGATTGCGGGGAAGATTTTCAAATTCAATCAGCCATTCGTGGCAGCTTTTGCTTTTATCTTTTGATATTTTAGGAGCCACGGTGAATTCTGTAATGCCTACGCCTTCTTCGTTGGCAGCTCTCAATAAAGCATCTTCCACTTCTTCAGCAATTACATGCTCACCAAAAGCAGAAATAAAATGTTTCACCCGTCCCGTAACGAGCAAACGATATGGATTTTTCGAAATGAACTTAACTGTATCGCCAATATTATACGCCCATAAGCCTGCATTACTTGAAATGATCAGCACATAGTTTTCATTGAGCTGAATATCTTTAAGCGTTAGCCTTGTTGGATTTTCTTTTGAGATTTCCGCAATAGGAACAAACTCAAAAAATATCCCGCTATCGGTATTTAACAGCAGGCCTTCCTTTTTATAGTTATCCTGAAAAGCAAAAAAGCCTTCGCTTGCAGGAAAGAGCTCAATTGTGTCGACAGGCTTGCCGATGGTATCCAAAAGCTTTGCTTTATAAGGTTCAAAATTTACACCGCCCTGAACCATCACGCTGAAGTCAGGAAAAATATCTTTCACTTTTTTACCCGTTCTTTTTACCAATTCATCAAAATACATCTGCATCCATGGCGGAATACCACTGATAAGAGTCATCCGCTCATTAATTGTTTCATCTGCGATTTTCGATAATTTTTCTTCCCAGTCTTCAATGCAATTTGTTTCAAAAGACGGCAGCTGATTGGCGCGTAAATATCTTGGCACGTGATGATTTACAATTCCGCTCAGCCTTCCTGTCGGAATTCCGCCTACTCTTTCCAATTCCGGCGATCCGCTAAGAAAAATCATCTTACCATTGGCAAAGGCGGTATTGCCGCTTACGATCATATAACACAGCAATGCATTTCGTGCGGTGTTGATATGATTCGGTATTGAATCTTTTGTGATGGGAATATATTTAATGCCGCTGGTAGTACCGCTGGTTTTGGCAAAATAAATGGGCAATCCTTTCCATAAAATGTTATGCTTACCCTGCTTTATTTTCTCTATATAAATCCTGAAGTCTTCGTATTCACGGATAGGGACGTTCTTTACAAAGTCCTCATGTGTTTTTATTTTATCAAAAGAATGTTCTTTACCAAATTCAGTCTTTACTCCTGTTTTAATCAACGACTGAAAGATAGATTCCTGGTCTGCTACTGCCGTAGTATATGATTTACGGATTTGTTTATAAATGTAGGTAGCAAATGGCTTGGCAAGAAATGATTTTATTTTCATCTTCACGAGGCTGATATTAGAGTACCGCAAATTACACAATTAATATATCAAACCACCTACCGCACATATATTAGTTCCCGATTTAGAAACCCAAAGGTGAAAATTTTGTTATAGCCCTGCCATGATACAAAGCGTTGTGTATATATCGTACTGCTATTACAGACGACCGGTTTTTTTTAAAGTAAATTATAAAACGTTCATTGCTGTTTCCATCCTGTTTCAAAAGTAAATTTGAAGCAGTTATTGATTATTTTTGCCTTCTTATGCCGGAACAAAAAACAGTAGCATTACATACGCTGGGCTGCAAACTTAATTATGCTGAAACTTCATCGCTGGAGAGGCTTTTGGAGAAGGATGGCTTTTTGAAAAAAGATTTTGAAGACAAGGCGGATGTATATGTGATCAATACCTGTTCGGTTACTGATAATGCCGATAAAGAATGCCGGCAGCTGGTGCGGAGAATTCAAAGAAAAGCCCCGGAAGCAATGGTAGTGATAACAGGATGTTATGCACAATTGAAACCGGAAGAAATTGCAGCTATTGAAGGAGTGGATCTCGTTTTGGGGGCCGCGGAAAAGTTTAATATAACCCGGCACCTGCAGCAGCTTACCAGAGGAGATGATACAAAAATATGCAGTTGCGATATTGATGAATTGAATGGCTTTCACTCTTCCTATTCCATCAACAGCCGCACCAGGACATTTTTAAAAGTACAGGACGGATGTGATTACAATTGTTCTTTTTGCACCATTCCCATGGCCAGGGGAAAGAGCCGGAGCAATACCATTGAAAATGTGCTGCAGGATATCCGGGACATTACAGCGGCAGGCGTAAAAGAAATCGTTCTTACCGGCGTGAATCTCGGGGATTTCGGTAAAGATGAATGGGGCAGGAAAACCGCAAAAAACTTTTATAACCTGCTTTCGGCAATTGAGGCGGCAAAGGGTGCCGAGCGATACCGGATATCATCTATCGAGCCTAATCTCCTGACCAATGAAATAATAGAACTGGTTGCAGCAAGCAGCAAAATAATGCCCCATTTTCATATTCCGCTGCAAAGCGGCAGTAACCGGATATTAGCGTCTATGCGTCGCCGTTATAGGAGGGAATTGTATGCAGGTAAAGTTTACATGATAAAAAAATTAATACCTCACTGCGGTATTGGTGCAGATGTGATTACCGGCTTCCCCGGCGAAACAGACGAGGATTTCAATGATACCATTCAGTTTCTGAAAGACCTGGGCGTATCGTACCTGCATGTGTTCACCTATTCAGAAAGAGACCACACACATGCGCTGCAGATTGAACCGCGCGTTCCGGTACCGGTAAGGCATACGCGAACAAAAATGCTGAGAAATTTATCTTATAAAAAATCTGAACATTTTTTACGGGAGCATGCCGGCCAAACAAGAAAAGTGCTGTTTGAAAGCAGGAATAAAGACGGGATGATGGAAGGATATACGGATAATTATATAAAAATAACGGCGCCCTTTAAAGAAGAGTGGAGCAACAGCATCATTGACTGGAAGATTTAATGAAGACATTTTTAGTAAATATTAATTTCACGTTCACGGAAGACTTCATGCAGCATGTGCCCGAGCATCGCAAATACATCAATATGCTCATAAATACGAATGTGATTGAAAGCTATGCCGTGAGCATGGAATCGCAGCGGTCGTGGATTATCATTAATGCGGAAAGCAAAGAGAAAGTGAGCCAGATCATTTCAAAATCTCCGCTTTATCAGTTCTGGACTTATGAAATTGACGAATTGTTTGTGTACGACAGCCAGAATTTCCGATTGCCAAAAGTTGAGTTGAATTAGCATCTCTCAGAGACCTTCTAAAATTAATAAGAATATGCTCCCGCAGCTGGCGCAGATAAACGCAGATAATAAAACATTTATCCGCGATAAGTTCCGGCAATCTGCGGGCAAAAAACAAATACAAAATCCCGGAAATTATTTTAGACAGCTTCTCAGGTCCCTGATTTAAGCACGCTACAACGGATTTGATTACCTTAGTTTTCAAATTCATGAAACTAATATAATAGCGTTGATACCCAATAATTGCCTGATTCATTCAGATGATTTGCAAGGCACCTTCTTTCTGTAAGCCAACAAAAAACCAATATGCCCAATTTTTTTCAACTGCAACGGAATAAGATAATCATCTTTATTGTATGGGCAATAACAGAAGCGGTGCTGCTGAAAATTTATGGAATCCACACCAACCTTGAAGCCGTAAAATATATTAACCAGGCGGATTATCTGCTTAAAAACGGCAGCCCCGAAACTTCCAACTTCTGGTTTTATTCAGTGCAGATATTTTTAATCGCTTTAATCAAAAAGCTTCATCTTCCGTATCTGACAATAGTTATCATTCAATGGACCGGCAGCTTTATTGCAGTGTTAAGCATTTATAAACTTATTGTAAAGCTGTTTGATAAAACTACTGCGCTTGTATTAACGATATATTTTTTACTCAATATTCCCTTCTTTACCTTTAATACTTATTTACAAACAGAATCCCTGTTTTTCAGCCTTACGGTAATTTTTTCCTGCTATATTTTATCGCTTAAAAGACTAACACCGCTAAAATGGATAAAAATATGGCTCTTCATTTTTCTGATCTGTTTTACGCGGCCCAGCGGACTGTTTTGGATTTTGCCCTCCTTACTTTTTCTTTTCTTTAAATTTTTCAGGAATATTTCATTACCTGTCAAGCTTCTTGTATCTCTTACCATGGCAGGTGCCTGTTTATTTTTCCTGAATGTTGAAATGGGCAGCGGCGGCGAACTTGATTTCATGCTCCCCTTCCGCAACGAATGTATTATCTGTGGAGTACCTACCGTTGCACGCCCTGTTGATATTAATATATCTTCGAATCCCAATTCCTTGCAGGGGATTTTATACTACATCACGCATAATTCTAACCGGTTTTCAAGGATGGCGTGGCTTCATACAAAAGCGTTCTGGGGTTTGCAACGCAATTATTTCAGTAACGGGCATAACGTGTTTCTCGTTCTTCTTTTTTACCCGTTGTATGTTTTGGCAATTGCAGCCATTCCCTTCTGGATGAAAAGGAACAGGATGTTATTATTTTATTGTCTGGCCATTATTTTCATTACATGGATGAGCGTTATATTAAGCTGCGATGACTGGCACAACCGGTTTTTCCTGAGCATTTCCCCATATATTTATATTCTGTCGGCACCAGTTATAAAAACTATTATCGGAAAAACAAGACCGGATTTACATAGCAGGCACGGGATTTAGATAATTTTTCGTTCCAGTTCATCAAGAAATTCAACCTGTGCTCCATTAATTTTTTTTCTTGCTTCTGCAATGCTAAACCAACCACCTTTGTCAATCTCCGGAAAGCTTTGGCGCTTCCCGGATTTCGGAGGCCATTCCATCTCAAATGTATTGGATACAATTTTTGTTGCATCCATATCATGCTCTGCAGCCCAGGCATGGATTATTTTGCCGGATTTTTGTTTTACCGGGCGAAGCAAAATGAATTCGCCCGATACCGGACTACCTGTTTCTTCTTCAAATTCACGGATAGCCGCTTTCAGTATATCTTCATTTTCTTCAATCTCACCTTTGGGAATTGACCATGCTCCCTCATCTTTATTTTTCCAGAAGGGTCCCCCGGGATGCACGAGAAAGACCTCGGTTTTACCGCTATTTTTTTTAAAGGCCAGTAAACCTGCACTGTGTTTCTTTGTCATAACAAATCAAAAATTATCAAGGCAACATTTTTAATCTTAACTTTCGGCAAAATACAGAACAGAGCCATAAACAAAATATTTTCTTAAATAATATGTTTATAAAATAAGTAATGCTCTATGAAAACTCACATCTATCATTTTTTACCAGCTCTGTGTATTTGTCTTGCAGTAATTAGTTCTTGCAAAAAAGTACAACCTTCTTCCGGCAATTCCACGCCGACAGATTCTGCTACCCTTGAAGCCAATGCAAGAGATACCGCCTTGTCGGCGTCCCGTGATTTTTATCTCTGGTACCAGAATATCCCCTCTTCATTCAATGCGCAAAGTTATGCCGATCCGAATGCCGTGATGGTAGCGATAAGAGCTTACAGTGATGAGCCTGGCTATACTTCACCCGTAGACAAATGGAGCTTCGGCGTATTAAAGGCTGACTGGAACCAGCTGAGCGGCGGTATAGGCTCGGCCAACTCAATATCAGAGTCAGGAGATTTCGGATTCAGTGTCTTTTTCAGGGTGGATGGTGATTTAAGGGTAAAGCTTGTTGAGCGGCTTTCTCCGGCGGGGCTCGCGGGTGTTCAAAGAGGATGGAGAGTTTTAAAGATCAATGGCAGCAGCGATATCACCATTGCAAATTCGGATTTCATTGTAAATGCGGTTTTTTACAGCGCCACGTCTACTTTTACCTTTCAAAAGCCTGATGGCACTACCGTTGATATGACGCTGAATGCAACTACCTATCAGCAGCAGCCGGTATATCTTGATACAATATATCACATCGGCGCCAAAACTATTGGCTATGTTGTGATCAATTATTTCCTGGGCGATACCACTCAGAATATCGCGGATTACGGAAACGTGATGAACCATTTCGCATCAAATAGTGTGACCGATATAGTGGTCGACATCCGGTACAACGGTGGCGGATATGTTTCTTTACAACAAAAGCTTGCAGATTACCTGGCGCCTAACTCAACTGACAGGCAGCTCATGATGAAGGAAACATTTAATGATAAGCACCAGGATTATAATACCAGCTTGTATTTTAATAAAACCGGCCCGTTGAATCCCGATCATGTTACATTTATCGTGTCGCAAGCCACCGCATCTGCCAGTGAGCTGCTCATTAATAACCTGCGGCCTTACATGACTGTAAAGCTTATAGGTCCTGCCAATACGGATGGCAAGCCGGTGGGTTTCTTCCCCATTTCTGCGGGCGACTGGTATGTATTTCCCATTTCATTCCGGTCTGAAAATTCTGCCGGCTACGGTGGTTACTTCAATGGATTTACGCCCGATGCGTTTGCTGCAGACGGCTTGGATAAAAACTGGGGCGATACTTCCGAATCATGCCTGGCAGAAGCGATTAAATATGTTACTACAGGCACTTTCATTGCGCAACCCCTGCAAGCTTATAAGCCGGATCCAAGTGTGCTATCTGCCAACAGGGAACTTGACCAGCATTCTTTTAAAGGAATGATTGATGCAAGGATGATTAAATAGATTTTCGTATATCCGTTTACGTTAGTTCAGGAGCGGGTCAGCACCTCTTGTAAAAACAAATTATCAATCAGTGGAAGTTTTACCGGTTCATGAGGATCAGCCGGATATTCATTTAATTGAAGCTCCCACCAGCCAACGGTATGCCATTTGCCCATTTTGTACCCGATATTTTTATAATCGGCAAAATGAGCAAAGCCAAAGCCGGTATGAAAAGAAACGCTTTTTTCGTTGGGCAACGTAATGACGGCATACACATTAATGAATCCCTGGCGCTTCAATATCTTAAATAAAGTATTATACAATAAAGTGGCAATACCTCTTTTCTGAAAATCGCTATGTACATATACAGAACTTTCCACGCACCATTGGTACGCAGCCCTTTCCCGATGCCTGGCGGCGTAGGCATAGCCGGCCACCACTCCGTCGGACTCGTACACAAGCCACGGCCAGGTATTCATGTATGTTTGAATCCTTTGTTCAAAAGAAGAAAGCGATGGAATATCTGTTTCAAATGTTACAGGAGTGCCGGTAATAAACGGCTTATAAATTTCCAGCATCGCTGATGCATCAGCAGTGGTAGCCAGACGAATTTTATTCATGTAATAAAATTAAAGCCGAAAAGATTCGAATGAAAATTATTTTCTTCAGAGCAACCGGATACCGGATTTCGTAAGTTCTATTTTCCGCTCCTTGTATAGCTTGCCCAGTGTCATTTTAAAAGTCTTCTTACTCATACCAAAGAAGGAATAAATCTCTCCCGGAGACGATTTATCATGATAAGGGAGATAATTGCCGTTCTCACGCAGCAGCGTTACAATTTTTTCTTCTTCATCTGCAACGCGTTCATAGCCCGGTTTGCCTGCAGCCACATCAATCAGAAATTCACCGTTTTCATTTTCAGGGTATATTTTTTTTATAAATCCGGTTAGCCGCCCGCCTATGCCCACCGGCCGGAATAATTCGTTTGAATATAAAATTCCGGTGTGCTTATTATTAATAATTACCACATATCCCAAATCCGTTTTTCTATACACCAGCAACTCAACCTGTTCTTTCTCTTTTACCGAAATAGTTTTATTAGAAAGAAAAGGATCTATCTTTTCGGTTGCATACAGCCTGCCGGTTTGCTCATCCTTTAAAATTTTTACAAGGTATTCTCCACCGCTGCGAATAAAGCTTACCTGTTTGCTTTTGGGCAAAAAAAGATCTTTCATCAAACCCCAGTCTAAAAAAGCACCTTGCTGATTTACGCTTACTGCTTTCAATTTTACAATGTCGCCCAATACGCCGGCAGGCCGTTGCGTGGTAGCAATGGGCCTGTCATCACTGTCGTGATAAAGGAAGACTTCTAATTCATCTCCGATTTTCGTTCCCTGGGGAACAAATCTTTTGGGTAAAAGAATCCCGGATTGCCCGTCATCCAGAAAAACACCCATCGGCTTTTCCTTCACTACCTTCAGCGTATTATATTCACCAATTCTGATCATTCATTCGGCTGGTACATAGAGCAAGATAGCCTGAAATATTTTATACGCTGCCAAAACTTTGTCCCTGTATCAATGCAGCTGTTAAGAACTGAAATATATTATCAGCCATATCCATCACAAAAAATAACAGCTGCCATGTAACGCACAATTTGTCAACCAGCTTAAAGCCAAACATAGAATATTACCGCGCTACAAAATAAAATTCCTAAAGCAGGGGTGGTTTTAACACAATTTTTCACCTTATAAAATTTCCTTTTGAAATGGTTTCACGTCAAATATGCAGAAACTAAAATGAAAAAAATGAAAACAAATTCTACCCACCAGGAAATATTGCTCGTGACCGGAACTTCGTTTTCAGCAAGGCAATGGTGTGAAAAAGAACCCGGTCGTCAAAAAGAGCTTTCAGAAACAGAACAACTGGAAGAAGTATGCTGGAACGGGTTATTGTATGAAATGCTTCCCGAAGTGAATTTGCATGAAGAAAATAAAAAGCTATTCGTCTGGAAAATAAAAGAGGCCCACTCTTTTATAGAGGTTGAATTGGGAGAAACGCCGGAACAGACCAATGAGCAAATTTCCATAGACCCCTATTTATTCTTCAGCCATTTATTACTTTCCTGATTTTACTGATTCCGGACAGGAAATCAATCTCCGCCATTCGCTGCGGGGATTTTATTTATATAGTATACTGCCAGCAGCAATGTATATACTTAATTTGTAGTATTCCCTCCGTTGAAAGAATACATTTTATAAATTTGCTTCTCCTCCCCCTTTACAATATTCTGTTTTAACCAAAGCGGCCTCTCTTATTTATTTAAACTAAAATTTTAGTACCATGAAATTGTTTCTACTTTCAGCGGCATTATTATTTCTAACTGAAACAAATGCCCAAACAGGCATTCCTGTGCCAGAAATGACCCAGTCGGATAATTTGATCAATAATTTTCTAACCACGTACGGTATTCCGGGGGCTACCGTAGCTATTGCCAAAGATGGTAAAATAGTGTATATGCGTGCGTTTGGCTATTCAGACGTAGCTCAAACAGTGCCAACAGAGCCTTATAATCTTTTTCGTATCGCCAGCCTGTCCAAGCAAATCACTTCCATAGCCATTATGAAGCTCTGGCAGGAAGGAAGAATATCCATGTCTGATAAAGTTTTTGGTACAGGTGGCATTCTTGAAAATCATCCGGATTTTTCAACCGCCAATATTACAGACAGCCGGATTTACAATATTACCGTTCAAAATCTCTTAGAGCATGAAGCCGGCTGGAACCGTGACAATGATTGCAATCCCAATCCTACCTATCCTTATCCATATTTTCTTTCCGGATGCGATCCTATTTCTTTCCCGCTTCGCGTTACTTATCTTGAAGGAACGACCAATCCTGTGCATAAAGATGACCTGGTAAAATTTTTATTGGAAAAAGGATTAGACTTTGACCCAGGTACTGCATATAATTATTCCAATATCGGTTATCTTATATTAGGTGATATAATTGAAAAGATCACCGGCATGTCGTATGGCGACTATGTACAGGACAGCATTTTCGCCCCGTTGGGCATTTATGATATTCATCTTGGTAAAAATCTTTTGGCAAATAAGCAGGAACGGGAAGGGGAATATGTAGGAAACGGATATACCACCTTATCATGCTATGGAGATGGCACCTATGTTCCGTGGGAGTATGGCGGATTCAGCGTGGAAGCGATGGATGCTCATGGAGGATGGATAGCCAGCAGCAGAGATATGTTGAAACTGCTTGTTGCCGTAGATAGTTTCCCCACCAAGCCTGACATACTTACTCCTGCCGCAATAACTTTAATGACTACTCCTTCTGCCAATAACCAATACTACGCGAAAGGATGGTCTGTAAATCCCTATTACAACTGGTGGCATACAGGATCTTTAGACGGTACCGCTTCAGAGCAGGTACGCACCAGTGGCGGATATTGCTGGATCATCATTTGCAATAAAAGAAATATAACGGATGCCAACTTCTGGACCGACCTCGACAACCTCGGATGGAATTGCCTGGCCTCCACTACCTCATGGCCCACGTGGGATTTGATGGCATCCCCAACCATAAATGCAAGTAATATTTCGTTCAGCAATGTCACCAGCAGTTCCGCAACCGTAAGCTGGACAAACGGAAATGGCGATAACCGTTTATTACTGGTAAGCCCTGATGCGCCGGTGAACGGATTTCCGTTGGATGGAACTGATTATACAGCGAATGCTGCGTATGGGTCGGGAAATGTAATTGGCGCCAGCAATTATGTTGTTTACAACGGAACCGGCAACAGCGTAACAGTTACCGGGCTTACCAGCGGGAAAAAATATTATTTCAGGGTTGTTGAATACAATAAGAACGGCGTAACAGGAAATAATGCATTATACCTTTTGGGGGAAAATCCGGAAGACAGTGTGAGCATCAATGGTGCATTGCCCATTAATCTTTCTTACTTTAAGGCCATAAAACTTGGAGATTCAAAGGCAGAGCTTGACTGGCAGACCGAGCAGGAAGTGAACAGCGATCACTTTGAAATAGAAAAAAGTACAGACGCAAAAGATTTCGCCGCAATTGGAAACATACAGGCCAAAGGCAATACTCAAACAAAATCTCAATATTCTTTTATTGACAATGCCCCGGCAAATGCAGTTAATTATTATCGCCTGAAAGAATTTGATAAGGATGGCAATCTTTCATACAGCAAGATTGTTACGCTTGATTTTAGTGTAACCCGCCAGGATTTTCGAATTATAACTTTTGAAGGAAAAAATTATTTTATAGTAAGCAAAAACCCGGGAGTTGATTTTAACAGGGCAGTCATAATTATGAGAGATGCAACGGGCCAAATATTGGTAAAACAACCCCTGACAAATGAAGCTTCGCAAACAATACAAATTCCTGCTCTGGCCAAAGGAATCTATTTTGCAACAGTATATGATAATGGAAAATCGGTTACTGAAAAGATTTTAATTCGATGATACCAGGAGTTCAATAATAAAAATGGCAGGGTTCTCCTGCCATTTTTGTATCATCTGTTATCAGCTTAAAACCAAAATTTATATCAATTAGAAAAAATTGGTCTGAATATTCTACCAGGGTTAGTTAAGGAGGTAAGAAAATTAAGAAGCAAAACGCTTGCTATTCTTAACTTCTCAATGGTTAAAATTGGACTATTTTAATTTTCTAAACGGTATTATTCTTTCTCTGAGGCCTTATAAAATCCGATTTCTGCAAGCTGCACTGTAGCCTTTGAGGCCAAAATTGTTACTCTTACCCTGGAAGTCGTTACTGGCTTAAACCGAAACAATCTTTTATACCCCACCGTTACAAAGCCATCTATTTTTTTCCATGATGAACCGTCCCAGTATTCAAGCAACCCATTTTTAATTCGCTCTCCGTTTGCAATATTTTCCTGCAGCAAGGCCCGGTCAAAGGTGACCGGCTTTGCAAAATCAATCACAAGGGGCTTATTGTTCTCAACAGAAATAAAGGTGTGTAAATTTTTATCAGTTAATGATGAAGCCGTATGATGCAATGCAAGGTTGTGTGCAAATGTTTCATTCAAAATTTTCCTGAATTCAATGATATTTGCTACATCAGCCGGGTACAACAACCCGTCTTTATCAGGGGGAATATTTAGCAGCAATAGGCTATTTCTTCCGACAGACTGATAATAGAGATTTACAATTTCCTGTGGCGTTTTTACCTTATCATTTTCACTTTCATGCCAAAACCACCCGGGCCTTACAGACACATCTGTTTCTGCCGGCACCCATTCCCTGCCATTTGGATCTCCGGTATTCAGATATTTCGGATCTGCATGACCCGGCGCCAATCCGGTTGTATCAAGGGTAGACCAGCAAGTATCTCCGGCGGCTCCGCTTTCATTGCCCACCCATCTTATGTCAGGGCCTGCATCAGAAAATATTACCGCACCGGGCTGCAATTCTCTCACCAGTTTCCAATAACCCTTAAAATCGTATTGCATGTCTTTTGCATTAGCGCCTTTTGCTCCGTCAAACCACACTTCGGATATGTTACCATAATGCGTTAATAATTCCCGCAGTTGATTTTTGTAATAAGTATTGTAAGCATCTGTTCCGTAAGTCTTTTCATGCCTGTCCCATGGTGAAAGATAAATGCCAAACTTCAATCCATATTCGCGGCATGCATCAGACACTTCTTTCACTATATCGCCCTTACCGTTTTTCCATGGACTGTTTTTCACCGAATGGTCAGTGTATTTCGATGGCCACAAACAAAAGCCGTCGTGATGTTTGCAGGTGAGGATAGCTGTTTTAAATCCGGCTTCTTTCAATGCTTTTATCCATTGCCGTGCGTCAAAACGGGTGGGGTTAAATACCGATTCACTTTCTGTGCCCTCGCCCCATTCTTTATTGGTAAAAGTATTCACGGTAAAATGCAGGAAGGCATTGGTCTCCATCTGTTGCCATTGCAGCTGGCGGGGCTCCGGATGAGGCAATGATTGTGATACTGCAGATATGGTGAATACCATGCAAAGCAAAGAAAGCCAGTAAAAATTTTTCATAAACTAAAAATAGGGAGTTTAGACTTTTATTGTCAATAAAATTTTAAATATGCAATTTTAACATTCAATGCTTTTTTTAAAATTGTATAAAACAATAATTTTAATTGACTGATAACTACGCTATTTGAAAAAATTTATACCAATAAGTCTTTGCACCTTCTTCCTCAGGATAAGCTATGCGCAGGAAATAAAATATTCCCTGAAGGAGCCGGGGTTTTATTCCTCTACCTCGATAAATATAGTCGGTAAAGTGCACGATAATATTCTTATATGGGAAAATAGCCGGGGCAAAAACCTTTTGAGAATATATGACTCGTCTATGCAACTTGTAGCAAGCGTTAAGGAAAGATTATTACCATGGAATTCCAGATTATATCAGGTCAACTGCATTAATCTCGCAGATAGTTTTTATGTAATTATTCAATATGCTACCACCAGGTATTTTTATTGCATTGCAGCAACTTTTAATGAACGCGGAAATTTATTACATCAACCCATCCTTCTTGATCGAGAAAAAAACGAAGCTACGTCTCTTCCCATTATAAAAGTATTCCGGTTTATGACCTCCCCCGGTAAATCTCAATTTTGCCTGATAAGGTACACGAACAACGCAACAAATAAGGAATGGGAATGCAACTGCATTTCTTTTGATAAAAAGATGTCAATACACCGGGTATCATTTTCAATACCAGCCGAAGACAACGGAGCGGAGTATACTGCTTTTGTTTTGGACGATTATCAAAATATCGTATTTGCCACATACAAAAGCGAATTAACGGACGAACAACTTGTAACAAAAATAACCGTCAAAAAGATAAGCACTCCTGATCAGGACATTTCAAGCGTAACCGACATTGTTCCGGACAGAATTTTATACAACATGTCTATTGGTATCAATAAGAATACACATCACTATAATTTGATTGGTGTTTATAGTGACAGCGCCGATATCGATTCAGACAATAAGGTTAAAGCAAGAGGGATTTTTGTAACCCGCCTGAGCGATTCGCTAACTTCCGTTACTGAAGCATATTTCCCGTTCAATTCAATACCCGGGCTATCCGGCGATTCAAAATTTGAAAAAGCATCTTCAACGCCCGGGATACACTATGCAGATCATGGTGCATATTATGCAACGGCTCATTCTTATGTATCCAAAACAGATAGCTCTCTGTTATACCAAAATGGATGGGCTGATACCTCACCGTTATTTCTTGTTCTTAACCAGAATAGATTCAAGCGAACCAACCCGGCACGAACCGGAATGCCAGGCAGTGTAAATAATATCAGCATTGCAAATGCCGGTCTTATTATTTTATTTTTTGACAGAAACGACCTGCTTCGTTGGTCACATGCATTAAGCAATGAAGCCCGCGGCCAGCTTTGGCCCGCAGTGGGGAGTGCCGCGCTGATTCATTCAAACGACCTGCTAAGAATAATCTATCCCAACACAGATTTCCTGACCTATCGCCAAAACAAGTTGCTTTCTTATATTGAAGTATCAAACACAGGTAAGGTCATATATACATCATACCTTTTTAATAATTCTCCTTACGAAATTGAAACCTCCAAAGGTGTTCAGATAGATGAAGATGAAATCGTATTTCCGTGTATTGCCCGGCACGGCCGTCTTGCTTTTATAAAAATAGCTTTTGAATAAATCCATCTCTGTTCCTGTCATTGTTTAAAGAAAAATTCAAAGCTTATATCAGAATCATTCAGTGCTCTTGCAGATATAATGATATGAGCATGAATCATCCTGTTTTCTTTTTGTACATAGCGGATATTTAATAAAAAGACATAAGGATATCAGCGATTGTGTTGCTAATTTTGCAGGCGAAGGGTATGCACCATAACACGCTGCTGTAAAATTTATTACCATGCAAAATGTAAAAGAAGCCAACCTGAAAATGGCGATTGATGAAGTAATGAAAAATTCATCCGCTGCCTTTGATGAATACAAAAAAATTTCGCCGGAGCAGAAAGCAAAATTTTTAGAAACAATGGCAGATGAAATCGAAGCTTTGGGAGACCCATTGATTAATACAGCAAGCAGTGAAACCAATTTATCTGCAGACAGATTATTTGGCGAGCGGGCAAGAACTACCATGCAATTAAGAATGTTTTCGGCTATGGTCCGCGAAGGAAGCTGGGTGGAAGCCTCGATAGATACGGCCATTCCGGATCGCAAACCTGTTCCGAAACCGGATCTCCGGAAAATGCTGATTCCGCTTGGGCCTGTAGTTGTTTTCGGGGCCAGTAATTTTCCTTTCGCTTATTCCACTGCAGGCGGAGATACAGCATCAGCGCTGGCTGCCGGCTGCAGTGTTGTGGTGAAAGCGCATCCGGCGCACAGCAAAACCTCGGCGATGGTTTATAATGCCATAAAAATGGCTGTTCATAAATGTAATATGCCGGAACATGTTTTTCAGCATGTGGCCGATGAAGGATTTCAAACGGGGAAAGACCTGGTACAACATCCCTTAACTGCGGCTGTTGGTTTTACCGGGTCGTTCAGCGGTGGCAAATCCCTGTACGATTATGCACATGAAAGAGCGAATCCCATACCGGTATTTGCGGAGATGGGAAGCATTAATCCCGTAATTTTTTTCCAGGATGCTTTGGAAAAAAATTGTGATGCAATGGTAAAAACCTATGCGGGTTCCATCACAGTGGGGATGGGGCAGTTTTGTACCAATCCTGGTTTGATGATAGCTGTAGAAAGTAAGGAGTTAGATATTTTTCTTGAAAAATTGAGTGAGGAAGTTTCCAAATTTATTCCTTCAAAAATGTTACACGAAGGGATACAGCGCGCCTATTCGGAAAAAATGGAAAATGCGCTTACACAAAAAGGCGTTTCCCTTGTGAAACCGGATGATGATAAAACAAATGAGATAAAGGCCAAAGCTGTAATAGCCACTACCAGTGGTGATACATTTTTGAAAAATCCCGTATTGCATGAAGAGGTGTTTGGCCCTTACTCATTAATGGTAAAATGCAAGAGCATAGATGAATTGCATCGCGTATGGTTTGCGGTCAAAGGTCAGCTGACCACCTCCTTAATGGGAACCGACAAAGACTTTAATGAACATAAGAGCCGGATTAAGGAAGCCGCTTCCATTGCCGGAAGAATTAATTTCAACAACCCGCCGACCGGCGTGGAAGTATGTCCCAGCATGGTTCATGGCGGCCCCTTCCCTGCCACTACTGACAGCCGGTTTACTGCAGTGGGCATTAATGGAGTGAAACGATGGGTAAGACCGGTATGTTTTCAAAATTGTCCCGGATTTCTTTTGCCGGATGAATTGAAAAATGCAAATCCTAAAAAGATCTGGCGATTGGTAAATAATCAATTTCAAAATGGGGATGTTGTTTAATGCCACCTGAGGGGGATGAATCCTTAACGAAGAAAGCTTTTACCAATAAAAACTTTCTATGAGGCGAGAGTATTCTTTTATTTTTTTATAATCGAAATAGCTTCAAAACCGAAACCGCCCCTGGATGCAAGGATTTTTATCCTGTTCTTACCGGCAGATAAATGAATATTGTTTAAAACGAACGTATGCCATGTGTGTGCTTCCGGTACGGGGCTGATATTAATTTCGCCTTTTTGCTGATTGTTTATCAGTAAGGTCATCTCAGATCCGTTTTGCGCAGGTGCAATCAAAAAATGAAAAATATAACTGCCGCTTTTTGATACGTTAATGGTGTATTGCAGCCATTCTCCATCTTCAATGCTTCCCACATAACAGGTGTTATATTTTGACGAGTCTATGTAGATGTCTACTCCGTCATTCCGGTAAACATGACCCCGGTTCCCTACGTTGTTGCCGCCGGGTAAACTATAGTTAGCTGTATCCATATCATAATAGGCGACTCCATTTCTTCCCAAATCATAATCAACGGCCGCAAGGTGTAAGCTATCTTTTACCTGATTGGCATGAAAAGGGATCGCCGCTGAAGAAAACGGCTGACGGAACAGGGCATCGATCACATCCCGGTGAACGATATTATTTTCGTTTCTTGCATACTCTGCCAACTCTAATAAGCCACTGTACGCAGCGCTCTCTTTGGGCTTCCTGCCCTTTTCATTCATAAAATTTTTTACATCGTCGTAATTCAGATTGGAGGGAATTTCCAAAGGATTATTAGCACCCATCTTTTTCAATGGCCACATAGACCAGCCTATATTATTCTTTTCAAGCAATTCAATCTCCTCAGTATACCAGACATTTGAATTTTCGCCGGTTTCACCCAACCACACCGGCACCTCATACTTATTGCGGGTATCAATGATGCGCTGAATGTTTTCCGGTTTATTATAGTTCCAGTATTTATGAAAACTCAATACCATGTTTTTGTCCCACGTTGGCAATATACCGGCATAATTGTTTCCCCATCCATTTCCTTCTATGATGATGATATGGTTTTTATCTACGGATCGTATAGCCGCCGTTATTTGCTGAAATAATTTTCTTATCGCAGCATTATCTTTTTCGTGTATCCCGTTTCTGTCATGTGCTGAATCCGTGAATCCCCAGTTAGGTTCATTTAAAATATCATATCCCCCGATCCATTTTTCATTTTTGTAATGTTCGGCTAATTTTTTCCAAAGCGCTATCGTTTTTTGCTGATCAGCATCGCTTTGCCATAATGAAGGTTTGCTGCCATCCCTGTCGGAAATATTAAGATCATTGCCCTGGCCGCCCGGCGCTGCATGCAAATCCAGGATGAGGTACATATGATCGGCCCGGCACCACGACAATAAGCTATCGGTCAATTCAAAGCCTTTTTTTAACCAGGTATTTTGGCCTGCCACAGGTTCTTCTTCTGCCGGCAAAGTGAAAAGATTATAATGCATAGGCAGTCTTATTGAATTAAACCCCCATGCATGCAGCGAATCCACATCAGCTTTTGTAATAAAATTATGCAGCCATGCATCATAAAATTCTGCCGTTTCCTTTGGCCCCATTAATTCTTCGATTCGCGCTCTTATATTATGCTGCTGTGCGTCTTTATAAATTCCCAGCATGTAGCCCTCCTGTAACATCCATCCGCCAAGGCCTATTCCTCTAAGCAATACATTCTGCCCTTGAGCATTCACAATTCTGCTGCCTTGCGCTTTCAGAAAACCCTGCGCCGATACATTGCTGAATGAAGCTATCAGCGAAAAAAGTAAAACAAACGGAAAATACCCTTTTAGAAAAATAAAAACTTTTCTCATGCTATGTATTTATTTCTGCAAAATGTATTTACTGCCTCCATATATAAGTGGCAACAGCTTTCGCCGGCAATGTCGCCGTTGCATATTCGTCATTATACTTTATAGAAAAAGTTTGTGGCTCTTTTTTATCGTTAGATACTATCAGAACAATCTTTCCTTCAGGCGTTGCAAAAGCAACGTCATGCAATGAATCAAATTCATTGCTTGCAATATGAACAGAGCCGGGCCTTACAAATCTTGAAATATGCGCCATAGAATAGTAAGCAATATTTTTCGTGTAGCCGTTGCCGTTAATTGTTACCGCTCCCTGGCACATGGAACATCCTCCCCTGTCGGTATAAGGTTTGAAATCCGGCCCTGCCGCAAGGTTCCATTCCAGCACATTTTTACACCAGTTGCGCGTGGCGCCGATAATTACGCGGCTTACCGGCGCGGCTATGATCATTTCGGCAGTGTCGTGAAACTGAACGATCATCTGTTCGGTGAAATAGATATTTTTATCCGGGTGGGCATCATGTACAAAATTCAATGCCTCTATTTTACCGCCGTACAGGTGAAAGGCTGAGCCATCTATATACTTTGCCGCTTTCGGATCATCTAAAACCGATATAGGATAATCCGGCCTGTCGGCATTGTGATCATAGATAAGAATTTTTGTTTTGATGCCGGCGGCCCTGAATGCAGGCCCCAGATCATTTTTTACAAAATCTTTTTCTTCAGGTGCAGTTAACAAAAGGCTGGGATTATTGCCGGGATGCAGGGGCTCATTTTGTACCGTTATTGCATCAACAGTAATACCCGCCGCCTTCATTTGCTCAAGATATTTTACAAAATATTTTGCATAGGCTTTATAATATTGATGAAGTAACCTTCCGCCTCTTGTATCATCATTTGTTTTCATCCATGCAGGCGGCGACCAGGGAGAGCCCAGAATTTTAACAGAGGGATTAATGGTGAGTATCTCTTTCAGCACAGGTATTACATTTTTCCTGTCCGGCCCGAGATCAAATTTTTGCATCGCCGTGTCCGTTTCACCTTCGGGCAAATCATCATACGAAAAAACGTGATCGTTCAAATCAGAAGAGCCGATGCTGATACGCAGATAACTCACGCCAATAGCATTGCCGGCTGTGCCAAACACTTCATGCAGCAACCCGGAACGGCTTGCGGCATCCATTTGAATAATGTGATCCGCGCTCCCTCCCGTTAATGCAAAGCCAAACCCATCCATATATTGATAGGTCTGGCGGCTATTTACTTCAATTATTTCATTAGCAGGAAGACGCCCGTCAAATTGCAATGGATTATCCTGGCGGGTAAACAAATTTACTTTATCAGGCGTAGTGAGCCATATGTCTGCTTTTTCAGATTGCGCAGTACTACCCGTAACAAAAAAAACCAAACAACAAAAAAAACTTAATCCATATTTCAGCAAGTATTCCGGCTGCTTCATTATCATTTAAGCTTTGCTACGGCGTCATTATAATATTTTACTGTTTCGATTACGTCGGGCACACTATGATACCAGTTAGATTCATGCTCTATAGACAGCATGCCTTTAAAATGCTGATCTTTCAGTTGCTGCAATACAGCAGGAATGTCAATCACGCCTTTACCCACCACGGTATCTTCTGCATTTACATCATCAAACTTTTTGACGTCTTTAAGGTGAACGCCATATACATGGCCGGCCAGCTTCTTCAAACAATCTACCGGGTTCAACCCGTTCCTCGCCCAGTGGCCGATATCTGCGCAGGCTCCTATATTAGGATGACCATTGATTGCTGCCAATACTGAATCCGGGCTCCAGTACATATCCGGTTTCGGATGATCATGTATGGCTACTTTTATTCCGTACGCACCGGCCATACTGTCTACCATGTCATACTGATCTTTGCGCGGTTCGGCGGTGATATAACTCAATCCGAATTCTTTGGCAAGATCGAAAGCCTTCTTCCATTCCTCACGCGTACCCGGCGCAATAACACCCATCGCAACTATTTGTATTCCTTTTTGCTGGAGCAACTGCTTCAGCTTGGCTTTGCTGTCATCGCTCATACGGATACCAAAGCTATCTTTCATACCCGCGCCCAGAGGTTGCCCCCAGAATGCTTCAATATAATGTACGCCGGCGCTGTCTACCTTATCCAACGCATCTGCAAACGGGAACATCCTGAAGGTCCACATCTGCACACCAATCTTCCAGTCTGCCGTTACATTGCTGGTATCAGGCGCTATACCCGTGGAATCTGTTCCGGAAGAGCTCCCGTTGGTACCGGAGGAATTACAACCCATTAAGCCGATAAAAAAACAGGTGGAAAGAAATAAAGCAATCTTTTTCATAATCATATTATTTAATGAAGTGATGAGCAAGTTAATTATTAATGCGAAATAAGTATCAATTATTTCCGAATCGCCTGCTTGCATGGATCAGAATTTTTTTCAAAAAGACCGGGAAACAGATAATAAATCAAAAAAGGGTACGTTATATATCCTGAAATCACAAACAGATTTTACTAAACCAAAACAACCCCCGGAAACGGGGGATTTTTATTTGGTGAGTACGGGCCGAAAAAATTCTCAAAAGAAAATACACCATTAAAATAAGTTCCTTCGTTTTTATACCTGACCGTTAACCGGAAACAATAGTATAGGTTTACTCCGACTTTACAATTTTTCTGTCGGGAAATTCATAAAACATAATGTAGATTTGGGATAATAAATTGTTGGATTAACGATTTTTGTATCCAATACAAAGCATGAAAGATCAATGACCGCTCCTAAAGCATTACAAAGCATCCTGCCCGAAAAGCTTTATTCGTATCTCAAATCAGGATATGAGCGTCTGAAGAATGCAAAGGAGCTTAACCGCGAAAAGGTAACCCCCTGCGATGTAAGTAATCTCCGGACGAAAGATTTTATGCTAAAGGATATTTTGTCTCCTCCTGAGACCGAAAAGCAATGGTTTGATTTTAAAAAAGAAATAGATCAATTCATAATTCCGGATAATACAGGCGGAATAAACCAGGGTGACAGAAGAGCTATTTATTACCTGATAAATACGCTCGTTCCTGAAAGGGTACTGGAGGTGGGAACGCATTTGGGAGCGTCTACCACTGTGATTGCAGCAGCGCTCCGGAACAATGCAATAAAACATAATCTCTCCGTTTCCCTAACAACCGTCGATATTGCGGATGTCAATTCCGGCATAAAAAAACCATGGTTAAATTATGGCTCCAGCCACGCTCCCATGGAAATGATTCAAAAGCTACATTGTGATTCGTTCACCCGTTTTGTCATCAGCGATTCAGTAGCGTATCTTTCCGGCTGCAAAGAAAAATACGACCTGATTTTTCTTGACGGTAATCATAGTGCAGTAAGTGTATATAATGAAGTGCCGCTGGCCCTGAAGCTTCTTAATCCGAATGGCGTCATTTTATTGCATGATTATTTTCCAAAAATGAAGCCGCTTTGGTCAGACGGCGTGGTAATCCCCGGGCCTTACCTGGCAATTAAAAGATTCACCGGCGAAAAAGTAAACTTTTCAGTGCTTGAATTTGGGGAGCTGCCATGGCCGACAAAATTAGAATCAAATTTTACCAGCCTTGCCCTATTGCTCAGGAAATCATAATTGCATTAACAAATCTTTTATAAAATAAAAAAGGCTGTCATTTTTTGACAACCTGTTCTATTTTGTGGGAGCACACGGGATCGAACCGCGGACCCTCTGCTTGTAAGGCAGATGCTCTAAACCAGCTGAGCTATGCTCCCTTAATTTTTAGGGAGTGCAAATATAAAGGACGATTTTCTTTCAAAAAAATTTAATGTTCCCTCCTTACACCCTCATGCAATCCAGCGCATGAGCCGTAAATTTGCACCAGGTTTCAGCACATGAATAACCCGCATACAAATACGAGAGAAGAGCCCGGCGCCGACGTACTCGCCGGCAATGAAGGAGGCTGCCAGCTGGTAGTGTGGAATGATGATGTAAATAGCTTTGACTGGGTAATTACCACGCTGGTAGAAGTGTGTGGACATACCGAAGAGCAGGCCGAGCAATGCGCTATGATCATTCATACAAAAGGCAAATACGGTGTAAAGGAAGGCAGCTATGAATTATTAAAACCCATGTGCGACGCTATTACCGACCGGGGCATAGGAGCCACGGTAGAAGAACTTTCCGAAAGATAGCTCTTGCATTCCCTCATTCTAATTTTTTTCCCGAAAATGATCAAGCGATGCCTGTATTTTTATTTCCGGATACCAGCAATTTTCCCGATGTGGAGCTAAGCAATGAGGATGGCTTGCTTGCCTTTGGCGGAAATCTTGAAGTACCCACTTTGTTAAATGCATACAGGAACGGGATTTTTCCATGGTATAATGAAAACGAACCCATATGCTGGTACAGTCCCGATCCGCGATTTATTTTATTTCCCGAAAATATCCGTATAAGCAAAAGCATGCAGGCTGTTATCAGGAAGAATGAATTTACTTTTTCTGTTGACAAAAATTTTGAAGGAGTGGTACGGGGATGCAGGTACTCGAAACGCAAATATGGGCAGGGCACATGGATTTCCGATGAGATTGAAATTGCATATACCAACCTTTTTCGGAATGGCTATGCCCATAGCGCAGAAACATGGTATGAGGAGGAATTGGCGGGCGGCTTATATGGCGTACAGCTCGGCAAAGTTTTTTTTGGCGAAAGCATGTTTGCCGATAAAACCAATGCCAGCAAATTTGCATTTATAAAATTTGCAGAAGTATTAAAAAAGCGGGGGGTACGATTGATAGATTGCCAGGTATACACGCCGCACCTTGAAAGTCTCGGCGCTGAGTTTATCAGGAGAAAGAGATTTGTGGAGCTGCTGGGGAAGCTAATTACTTAAAATAATTTTTTTATCGGGGTATCTTGTTGCATGCTGATATACCAGTCCGCGTATATAATCGTTTTCAGCATATGGCGTCAGGTGATTCTTACATTCTTCAATTGTGACAATGCTGATATCCGCAGGCAAATATCCCATTCCATAAAATCTCCCTTTTTCCATCAGGATGCAGCTTTGTTCATTGTTTTTCAAACCCTCATCCATCAATGCAAAACTCGGCAGCTCCTTATTCAGATATGCCATGCACGCTTCTACCTTTTTATTATATTGCCGGGACGTTTCTTTTTCCTCGCATACACTGCAGTGGCACGCGGCATTTTCCCTTTGCAAAAAACAAAGCCTTGGGCAAAGCTGAAATTCCTGCACCAGCCTGCGCAACCGGTTGTGTCCCTCTGTCAATAAATTGAACGTGTATAAAGGCTGTATGTTTTTCTTCTTTTTTTCAATACACAATCTCAGGTATCCCCTCCTGTCTTCAAAACAATACAAGCCATACGACTGCTCAAACCTTTTCTGGCTCCGGTTCTGCTCCGGCCATAATTTTTTTATTTCAATGCTTTCGAGGATAAAGGCCATCAGCTCTGTGCCGGTTTCCTTATAGCTGATGTCATATATCTTTTTTAAAAACTCCTGCTTTTGCTTATTGGGCTTGTTATTGGAGAAATGACTGTTTACCCTCCTCGCCAGGCTTTTGGCCTTACCCACATAAATTACCTTACCTTTTTTATCATGAAAATAATATACTCCCGGCTGGTGTGGCAATTGCCGGACTGCCTGAGCCGGGATGTTAGGAGGCAAAAACTGTTCTTTGTTTCGGCCTTTAATCATCGTCTGCGCGTGACCGTTAGTATCGGCCCTGAGCAAATAATGCAACAGGCGTGCAGTAGCATGGGCGTCTCCCGCAGCACGGTGCCGGTCTTCGATTTGGATGCCCAGGTGACTGCAAATTTTTCCCAGGCCATACCCCGGACTGTCCGGTACCACTTTTCTTGAAAGCCGTACCGTGCAAAGCTTTTTACAATCCAGATCATAGCCGCATTGCGACAGATGATATTTCACAAATGAATAATCAAAGTTTACATTGTGCGCTACAAAAATTTTATCGTGCAGCAGCTCATACAGCTCGCCGGCAATGGCGCTGAACGGACGCTCCGTCTCCACCATCTCATTGGTAATGCCCGTAAGCGCGCTTATGTATTTCGGAATAGTATAAACGGGATTAAGCAGCGTGTGAAATTTTTTGATAATCCTTTTACCGGTTGAGATAAAAACGGCTATTTCCGTGATGCCGTTTGCGGCAGCATACCCGCCTGTAGTTTCAATATCGACAATAGCGTACTGCAATTATAAAGTTTGAGACTGTAAACTTACTGACTTCCGGAGTGAAAAGTAACATGGTCTTTTCAGTACATTTGCAGGCTATATAATTTGAGAAGAATTTATGGATTTGAGTAAAAATTATCTTCCTGCCGGGGTTGAGGAAAAGTGGTATCAGCACTGGATGCAAAAAGGCTACTTCAAAAGTACGCCCGATGATAGAAAGCCTTTTACAGTGGTCATTCCGCCGCCGAATGTTACCGGCGTATTACACATGGGCCATACATTAAATGAAACCGTGCAGGACATCCTGGTGCGAAGGGCCAGGATGAACGGGTATAATGCCTGCTGGGTTCCGGGGAGCGATCATGCATCTATTGCTACAGAGGCCAAAGTAGTGGACATGCTCAGGAGAGAAAAAGGGATTGATAAAAAAGAGCTGACAAGAGAAGAATTTTTGAAATATGCTTTTGAGTGGAAAGAGAAATACGGGGGAATCATTTATAACCAGATTGAAAGGCTGGGATGCAGTGTGGATTGGGATCGGGTCAATTTCACTATGGATGATCATTATTACAAGGCCGTAATAAAAGTATTTGTTGACCTGTACAACAAAGGACTTATCTACCGCGGAGCCAGAATGATCAACTGGGACCCTGCTGCCCAAACCGCGCTAAGCGATGAAGAAGTGGAATACAGAGATGTGACCGGCAAGTTGTATTATATAAAATATAAAATTGCGGATGCAGCAAATGACTACATTACTATTGCAACACAACGCCCGGAAACCATCATGGGCGATACTGCGGTTTGCGCCAACCCCAATGATGAACGCTATGTAAAACTGAAGGGACGAAAAGTAATCGTGCCGCTGATCGATAAAGAAGTGCCGGTAATTTTTGATGACTATGTTGATAAGGATTTCGGAACCGGTATTTTAAAAATAACGCCGGCGCATGACATCAACGATTTTAATATCGGTTTAAAATATAACCTGCCTGTTGTAGATACCTTAAATGAAGACGGCACTTTGAGCCAGGCTGCGCAGATCTATGTCGGCACAGACCGTTTTGAAGCACGGAAACAGGTTGTGGAAGAGTTGAAACAAAAAGGGCTGCTGGTAAAGGAAGAAGAATATCAGACCCGTTTGGGTTACAGCCAAAGAACGCATGCAGTGGCTGAACCAAAAATTTCCACCCAATGGTTTGTTAAGATGAAAGAGCTTGCTGCTCCTGCATTGCAAGCCGTTATATCAGGTAATATAGTGATTCACCCCGAAGGAAAATTTGATGCAACCTATAAGTATTGGCTGGAGAATGTGAAAGACTGGTGCATCAGCCGGCAGCTTTGGTGGGGACAACAAATACCGGCCTGGTACGATGAAGATGGGAATGTATACGTTGCAGAAACAGAAGAACAGGCCTATGAGCAACAAAAAAAGCAACAGGAAAATATAAGGCCTGAAAATCGTACCCCCCAACATGCTAAATTGCACCGGGATGAAGATGTTTTAGACACCTGGTTCTCATCCTGGCTATGGCCGATTGAAGTTTTTCATGGAATAACGCAGCCGGGCAATAATGACATAAATTATTATTATCCTACCTCGGTGCTTGTTACCGGACAGGATATTATTTTCTTTTGGGTGGCCCGGATGATCATGGCAGGAATGCAATACAAAAGTCAAAAGCCTTTCAGCGATGTGTATTTTACCGGTATGGTTCGCGATAAGCAGGGAAGAAAGATGAGTAAAAGTTTGGGCAACAGCCCCGATCTTTTGCACCTGATTCATGAGTATGGCGCTGATGCGGTTCGTTTTGGCATCATGATATCTTCTCCTGCCGGCAATGATCTGTTATTCGATGAGGCCAGCCTGGAACAGGGAAAGTTTTTCAACAACAAACTCTGGAATGCATTAAAGCTGGTGAAAATGTGGGAAGCGAAGCAGGCGGAAAGTCCGGGAGATGGAAAGTCTGAAGACAGCGAGCCAACGGGCTTATCAGGCTTTACGGGTTTTCCGGTTCTATGGTTCCGCAACCGCCTGAACGAAGCGAAGGCTGAGGTAAATGGTTTGATGAACCAGTTTCGCCTGAGTGAAGCGCTGAAAACAATTTATTCGCTGATCTGGGACGACTTCTGCAGTTGGTACCTTGAATGGATAAAACCTCCTTATGAGCAGGCATTACCTTCCGGCACTTATGTGAAAACCATTTCATTTTTTGAAGAGCTGCTCCAGTTATTACATCCTTTTATGCCATTTATCACGGAAGAAATTTATCATCTGCTTAAAGACAGAAATGATGACCTGATTGTAAAACAATTTTCAGAAACGGAACCCGCAGAAATAAAAATTTTACAGGAAGGAAAGGAGTTGAAGGAATTGATATCTGCCATTCGCGATATAAGGAACAAGCATAATATCCGGCAAAAAGAACCGGTATCATTATTCATTGAAACTCCGGATGAAAAAAAGTATGGACCCATAAAACAAATCCTTTCAAGGCAAATCAATGCTTCGGCCATATCATTTTCCGCAAAACCGGAGAGTGGCGCTGTAACAGCAGTTGTAGGAAAAGAAAAAATACACCTGCTTGCAAATGTTGAGATAGATACCCGTACACAAAAAGAGAAGTTGCAAAAGGATCTCGATTATCTTAAAGGTTTCCTAAATAGCATTGATAAGAAGCTAAGTAATGATAGATTTGTACAAAATGCAAAACCTGAAGTAATAGCGTTGGAGCGTAAGAAAAAATCTGATGCCGAAGCAAAAATTCATGCTATTGAATTAACTCTTTCTTCTTTAAATTGATCATGCCAATGGTATGGCTGTGAAAAAATACTTATGAAAATTTTTCCGGGATTGTTTTTGCTCTCCACCGCTTCTCTATGCCTGTCATTGCAATGCAGTGCGCAAAACACCACTGAAAATAAAGCGTCAAAATTTACACCGCTGGTTGTTAAAACGTATCTCGGGAGAAATTCTACCGGGGATTCCATTACTTCAAAGGAGGCAGACACCTTAATTACTTTTCCATTACGTGTAATTGATAAAAAGAATAACAGTTACACCATAGCTTCCTATGGTTTTATATACAAGAGAAAGGGGTATGTGCAGGATGAAAATACCGGGCTTTACAATGTTACCTTCACTACCGTTGCGGACAGATTTAAATCCACTCCATTGCCAAAAATATGGATTGATAACATGAAAGGAAATTTTCAGCCGGGTGAAGAATTGCATTTTTTTGATATCATTGCAAAAGACAAAAGCAACCATCTTTTCTTTGCGCCCGACCTGGTGATTACCCTTAAATAGTTTTGCCGCCCGGCTTCCTCTTTTCCGTTTATTTTATCAAATAGCCCGACTGCTCAAGGTATATTGGCAATTGTTTAAAACAGAATTAAAATATTGGAATAGGTTGTAAATTGAAAAGGTTTACCGGCTGGCGCAAAGTCAGCCATTCCAATGCTCAATTTAAATTGCAGTCCAAAGCTGGTAATCTGTAATTTTTGCGAATATTTGATGCTGTGCATATGATCAAAAAGACTTTTCTTATCGCATTACTGGGTTGCTGTACAAATATAGTATCCGGGCAAGGGAGCCATGTAGACAGCATGAAGCAGTGGTTACAGACCCATCCTAAGGTAGACTCGGAATACATACACGTGTTGCACAGCATCAGTTACCATTTGAGCGAAAAAGATGTGGAACAGGCATTCTTCTATTATCAAAAAGCACAGACATTAAGTGATAGCTTAAATTTTACTTACGGAAAGTCGCTCGCACAAATTGACCTCGGAATTTTATTATCCAACTCTGCTAATTTTGACGCAAGCAACACTGCCTATTTTAAGGCGATCGATTATGCCGAACAATGCGGGGCGCTTATACTAAAGACTGTGGCACTTAACAATATCGGGGATAATTTTTTAAGCCTGCGCAACTTTGATAAATGCCGGCAATATACTACCGAAGCGATTCCAATAAATATGAGTCTGAAAAGGGTTCGTGGAGTTGCAATAAATTATGAGCTGCTCTTTCGTTGTGATTTTGAGGAGGGATTGTATGCCAGAGCTAAAAATAATCTACAGAAAGGCTGGCCGTATGCTGAAAAAGCAAATGAAAGCTATATATTTTCTCAATATGATGTTGGCTTCGGAAAGCTGAAAGCTTTGGACGGGGATTTCGATTCTGCAAAATATTATTATAATAAAGCCATCTCGCTTGCGCAGATACAGCTGGATACCCATAATGAATACATGGCCTATTATGCGAGAGGGAAAACGCTTGAAGATCTCCCGCTCCGGCAACGAATACAATACCTCGATACGGCGCTCAACCTTGCCAAAAGCATTAAATTCTTTGAAGGAGTTTCCAAAGCAGCCGAACAGCTTTCTGTGCTGTATGACAAGGCGCATAACAGCGATTCCGCCCTTACTTATTTTCGTATCTACAGAAATGCTTTTGATTCCCTGTTTTCAGAAAACAACAGTCTGAATGTGGTTATGAAAGAATCGGAATGGCTGATGAAGAAAAAAGAAATCGAGAATGAACATTTACAGCAGGTGGCCGAGCTGCAAAAGAAACAGCTGGTTTTTAAAAATATATTGCTCCTCGGGGCAATCATATTGTTAATTGCGGTAGTCGTCGCAGGCTTTTTTATTAACAAATCCATACAATCGAAAAAGAAAAGAACAGAAGCTGCATTAAAGCAAAAAATTGCAGAGTCTCAAATACAATCGCTGCGGGCTCAAATGAATCCGCATTTTATTTTCAATAGCCTGAACAGCATTGAGAACTTCATGATGCAAAATGAGAAGAGAAAAGCGAGTGATTACCTCCACAAGTTTGCTTTGCTGATGCGGACCATCCTGGAAAGCAGCCGGAATGACGTTACCACCATTGGCCAGGATATGACGGCATTAAAGCTGTATATTGATCTTGAGCAAATGCGTTTCAATAATAAATTTACGTACCGGGAAAAAATTGATCCGCAACTATTCTCCGGCGATTACAACGTTCCCTCCCTGTTGATTCAGCCTTATGTTGAAAATGCAATTGTACACGGATTGGCGCACAGCGATCACAAAGACCTGAAGCTAACGGTAACGGCTACACTGGAAAATGACTTTATTAAATATGTGATCGAAGATAATGGTATCGGCAGAAACAAGGCCGGGGATTATAACAAAATAAACAAATTGCATCATAAAAGCGTGGGGCTAAAAATAACAGAAGACAGGGTGCGCCTTTTCAATAATGAGGAACACCTGAATGGTCACATAAAAATCGTTGACCTGTATGATAAAAATAATCAACCCCGCGGCACAAGAGTAGAAGTAAAACTTAAAGCCCTTTGATATGGAAAAGATAAAAGCGATCTTAATAGACGATGAATTGAACAGCCTTCAAAACCTGCAGCAAAAACTGGAAGGATTTTGCCCGGATGTGCAGGTGGTGGCCGTTTCGCAAAAGCCCGAGGAAGGAATTGTGCTGATTCGCCAGCACCAGCCGGACGTGGTGTTCCTGGATATTGAAATGCCGAGAATGAGTGGCTTTCGCATGCTGGAAGAATTGGGCGAATATGATTTTGATATCATCTTTACTACTGCCTATAATCATTATTCAATTGATGCTATCCGTATCAGCGCCTTCGACTATCTTGTAAAGCCCATCGGCATAGAAGACCTCCAAAATGCAATAGAGAGATTAAGCAAAAACCTTAATAAGCACACGAAAGAAAAGCTGGATATACTGAGGCGGTCGCTCAGCGATATTAAAAACCAGGAAGATAAAATTGCTATTTCCACATCGGAAGGAATTGAATTTATTCCAATAAAAGATATTATTCACATAGAATCCAGTTCCAACTACAGCAAGGTATTTTTAACGAGCAATAAAAACCTGATGGTTACCAAAATCCTGAAAGATTTTGAAGAAATGCTGGTACCCTATAATTTTTACCGGGTGCACAATTCGCATCTCATTAACATGAATTATATCCAGAAATACATACGCAGCCAGGGAGGCCAGATACAATTGCAGGATGGCAGCATTATCGATATTTCCCGTCGCAAGAAAGATGAGTTTTTAAAGATGATCGGAGGATGACCCATGAAACAGTTTAGTAAACTAACTGGTGGGTTTGTTTTATAATTCCCATTACAAAAATACTCTGGATATGTCCCATATTTTCTATCTGGCTCAGCTTGTTTACATGAAAATCATAATAGGCATTCATATCTGAGCACACCACCTTCAGCATAAAATCAAAGTCGCCGGAAATACTGAAGCATTCAATTACTTCATTCAGCTCATTTATGGTTTTAATAAATTTTACACCTGCGCTCTTATTATGCTGCTTAAGGGATATAAAGCATATCACCATCAATCCCTTTTTTATCTTCTCATGATCCAGCAGCGTTGCATATTGCCTGATCACGCCCTTTTCTTCCATTTGCTTAATGCGCTCATGAACGGGCGTTGTGCTCAAATGAACTTTTCCGGAAATTTCTTTAATGGTAATTCTGGCATTGGTCTGCAGCAATTTTAAAATTTCCAGATCCTTTTTATCAAGCACGAAGTGGCCACTTTGCACTTGTTCTTTTTCATCAGCTTTTGACATATGATATTATATTTTTATTCTTTTATTTTAATAAAAATATAATCTTTATTCTAAATTTATAACTCCTAATAGAAATTTATTCTATATTTCGTAGATTCGCAGACCAAAAAAATAATTATGTCAACACTTACAAAGAATAACATTGATTTCAGCCTCAGGAACAAGGTGAAAGATATGAGCCTTGCCGAATGGGGCCGGAAAGAAATTCAGCTGGCAGAAGCAGAAATGCCCGGATTAATGTCGCTTCGCGAAGAATTCGGAAAAGAAAAACCGCTGAAAGGGGCGAGGATTGCAGGATGCCTTCACATGACCGTACAGACCGCCGTACTTATTGAAACCCTGATTGAACTGGGAGCCGAGGTGAAATGGAGCTCCTGTAACATTTTTTCCACGCAGGATCATGCTGCGGCTGCCATCGCAGCGAAAGGCATTGGCGTATTTGCCTGGAAAGGTCAGACCATACAGGAAGCGGACTGGTGTATTGAGCAGACGTTATTCTTCGGAAGCGCGGATCGTCCATTGAATATGATTTTAGATGACGGTGGCGACCTGACCAATATGGTATTTGATAAATATCCCGAACTGATTCAACACGTAAAAGGTTTGTCAGAAGAAACGACCACCGGCGTTCACCGCTTGTATGAAAGAATGGAAAAAGGCACTTTACCCATACCTGCCATCAATGTAAATGATTCAGTAACCAAGTCCAAGTTTGATAATAAATACGGCTGTAAGGAAAGCCTGGTAGATGCCATAAGAAGGGCCACCGACGTGATGATGGCCGGCAAAGTAGCTGTAGTGGGTGGTTACGGCGATGTGGGCAAAGGCTCTGCGGCAAGCTTGCGTGGCGCGGGTGCCCGTGTAATCGTGACAGAGATAGACCCGATATGCGCCTTGCAGGCTGCCATGGACGGATATGAGGTAAAGAAAATGATCGATGCGGTAAAAGAAGCTGATATTATTGTAACGGCTTCGGGTTGCCGCGACCTGATAACAAAAGAACATTTCCGGGCGATGAAGGATAAAGCCATTGTTTGTAATATTGGCCATTTTGATATAGAAATTGATATCGCATGGCTCAATAAAAACTATGGCAACACCAAAGACACCATTAAACCACAGGTAGACAAATATACCATCGACGGCAAAGATGTTATTATACTGGCAGAAGGACGCCTGGTAAATTTAGGCTGTGCAACAGGTCACCCGAGCTTTGTGATGAGTAATTCGTTTACCAACCAGGTACTCGCTCAACTGGAGCTTTGGCAACATTCGAAAAATTATGAAAACAAGGTATATGTATTGCCAAAACGCCTGGATGAAAAGGTAGCCAGACTGCACCTTAAAAAAATCGGTGTTGAGTTAGACGAGCTTTCGGGCGAGCAGGCAAAATATCTCGGCATTTCTAAAGAAGGGCCCTATAAACCAGAAACCTACAGGTACTAAACAATTTTTTTAATTAAAATAACAAATTAGTATGAGAACAGGAAGACCAAGAGAAAGAGCTATTACATTAAGAGACGGTTTTTATATTGAGATCTATAATTCCGGCGAGAGCAAAGGTTTGAAATTGAGAAGTGAGACCGAAGCAGCCATGCAGCTTGCAGCAAAGCAATATTCAAAATATAAAAAGGTGGTTGTATTGGGCGAATATAAGAATGGCGCGCCGGTAGATGCCAATGACTGAAACAGATAGTTCTGATAATAATATTAAAAGCCACCGACCGGGGTGGCTTTATAGTTTAAATAATGCCTGATAAAAATGCCGGTGAAAATCACCGGCATCAAAATCTAAACAAATTACCATTGAAAAATTATTATTTCCCGATAACGGTATATTTTGTAACACCGTTTTCGGTGACTTGCTTCAAATAAACGTTATCCGGCGTTACATATAGTTGTTCACCATTTATTACAACGGCTTTGGAGCCATCAGGTAATTCAGATACTTCGTCTCCCATTTGAAGAGTGGGAGTATTGTTCTGATTATATCCGGGAGCGGTATTATTATCCTGATTGTAACTATTATTATCGTTATTGTTATAATCGTTGTTATTATCAGGAGTAGTATTGTCAGGAGTGGTCGTTACGCCGTTATCTTCTGTATTATTTACCACGCCGTATTTACCAACCACCGTGTAAGCAGTGCGGCCATTGGCATCTACACCCTGTTTATAATAAGTACCGTTAAGTTCAAACATTGTTTCACCATTAATTACCACTGTTTTTACACCCTCGGGCAATGTGTAAACAACGGCTCCCACGGGCGCATCTACCACTTCATAATAATCATCATAATATCTGTAATAAATACCATTATAGTAATAATAAGGATATCCGCCCCAGTAGAAACTGTAGTACCCGTAAGGAAGAGCGCTGATATGCAGGCCAAACGGGGGGAATAGCGGCTGATAATAACCCCCGAAATAGCCCCAGTAACATCCATCGTTATAATAGTAATTGAACCCGCCAAAATTGATGGAGATAAAATTTCTTGGAATCACAGTATAGCGGTGCCCATACATAAAAGAATAAGGTCTGTTGTTATAGAAATAATAGCCCCCTCCATAATAACGATTATTGTAGTGATAAGAATAATTAGTGTACCTGTTGATACCATAGTTTCTTGTTACTATGCTGCTGCGATTATAGGCTACCGATGGAGTATTTACACGATTATAATTATTTATTCTGACGTTATTCCTTATAACCGCATTTCTTTGAGTATAAGAATAAGAACGGCTGCGTTGTACTGTATTGGGTGTAAAAACTCTCTCATTCCGTTGAACTGGTGTATAAGTATTTTGACGATAAGAATTGTTTTGTCTGAAAGTGGTGTTGGGTCGTATGGCGCTGCTTTGCCGGAAGCTGTTACCTGTATTAAAGCTCCGGCCTTCAGAAAAGCTTCGGAAACTGCGGCTTGATACGTTTGACTCTCTTCCGCCGCCGCCTGAATCATGACCTCTTCTTTGTGCATCTGCCCCATTGTATGCTGCAAGGGTTAACCCTCCAAACATCATTATGGCAATGATAGTTTTCATATTTTTTGTTTTAAATTTTGTTACCAAATTTAATCCAATTGCTTTGGGATTCATAATTGATAATGTTAAATAAATAAACGTTTCGAAAGATTGACTATTGCAAAAAACAAGAGTTTAATTACCCATTTTGATCATTTGCAGGCAAACCGGCTTTGCAACGTGGATTTGAGCTTTTAAAGGGGTTAACAGGCCGGTTTTAGCATTTCTTTTAAAAATTACAATGTTGTCACTGGCCTGGTTGGCAACGGCCAAATACTTCCCGGAAGGGTCTGATATAAAGTGCCGGGGCATAATCCCTTTTACATCCTGGTAGCCCACTGTTGTTAATTTTCCCGTTACCGGATTTACAGAAAAGATGGTAAGGGTATTCTCATCTCCCCGGTTGGAAGCATACAAAAATTTCCCATCCGGCGATTCGCCAAGCTCTGCGCTCCCTATCATTCCCTTATATCCTTCCGGATGCGTTGCTATTTCCTGAAGCTGATTAAACTTACCCCCTTTATAATTGTACGCAAGCACCGTTCCGCTCAGTTCACAAATAACATAAGCGAATCTTTTATCAGGCGAAAAAAGAATATGTCTTGGCCCGTTCCCGGAAGGGATCTTAAGAAACGCCGGGGAAGAGGGCACGAGAGGCTTTTTTAACCCTGGTTCAAATTTATAGATCATCACTTTATCAGTACCCAGATCCGGAGTAAATACGTAGTGACCGTCGGGAGAAAATACCGTCTCGTGCACATGCGCCATCTCCTGCCGGTCTTTATTGACGCCTGATCCCGTATCCTGTATAAATTGCGCATTCTCGCCTATGGAGCCATCATTATTGATGGGAAAAACTGCCGCGCTTCCGCTGCTATAATTCGCCACAGTCAGCCACTTATCATCCTTTGATAACGCGAGGTGACAGGGATCGTCGCCGCGGGAGGGTTGCGAATTAATCCATTTCAGTGTCCCTGTCTTGTTATCGAAAGAATAGGAAGATACCCTGCCCGGATCATTGCCGTGTGTTTCATTTACCGCGTAGACAAATTTTCCGTCGCGGGAAAAGATAACAAACGACGGGTTGGAAGCGGTGTCTGTACTGCTGATTAATGATGTGTTTCCGTTAGCCTCATCAAACGAATACACATAAATGCCTTTGCTGCCCGAACCGGTGTACGTACCCACGAGCAAATACAATTTTTGGGCAATGCAGGAATTTGAGATAAAAACCAGGATTAGTAAACCTGTAAGCTGTAGTAATTTTTTTTTCATTGTATGATTCTTTAAAATATGATCCGGATAAATTTATGATTAACGAAGAATATTAAACCTCTCGAATACCTGCAGTGGCTCGTCAATAATCTCTACCTGCATTACAACCGCCTTTTCGGGGCCATCTTTACACCATTCAATAAACCTTTCAACATCGGGTTCATTGCCGGTTACTATTGCTTCTACCTTGTCATCTGTTGTATTCCTGATCCATCCGGAAATCATATAGCGTTCGGCAATATCTTTTGCGCTGGCCCGAAAAAAAACTCCCTGCACTTTCCCGGTAATTTTTAACCGAACTGTTTTCATGGGATAAAGATAAAGTATAACATACTTAAGAAACTTCCGCCGGATAATTGGTGCTTCCAAAAAATATCTTTATAAAAAATATTTTAGAAAATATACGCCGCTATTGAGCGTATAAGTACCATCAAAAAAGTAAATATAGTAAACAGCAAATTCAGCAGTCCTGCTATTGTCTGCAGCTTTTAACATGCCTATATTTGTATCAGAAGCTGATTGATGTTACAGCACATTGATCCCGGAACTAAACCTTTCGGGGGTAATTATCCAAATCCGTAAAACCTGAGCCAAGTCCAATATCAATCAACTTCTTTTCTTTAGCACTCCTGTAGCCTTCAGGAAACAATATCCCCTGATTTGCCGGTCTCTTAAGAGTCAATTCAATTTCATCCATTTTAAAAGCCATCTCACCCGGGATAAATTTCCAGTTAGAAATTTAAAACTTCTGTTTTCTAACAGAAGTTTTTCACATTTACCCTTCCAATTCGGGCTCCCGGTAATCAAAAAATTATTCCCGATAGCCAATAAAAAGTGAACTTTGATCACAGAAATAAAATGAATGAAAAAAATATTCCTGGTTGCATTACTGTTTGGGGTCTCCGTCGCTTACCCACAAAAAGTATCCTTTAAGGTAAAAGTATACGGGCATGGCGACCCGGTCATCTTAATTCCCGGCCTCGGATGCAGTGGCGATGTATGGAAAGAAACTGTAAATGAATTTAAAGACCACTATAAATTATATGTGCTCACCTTACCCGGATTCGCCGGGGTACGATCTGTTGATACACCAATTATTAAAACTGTAAAAGATCAGCTGATCAGCTATGTAAAGGAAAAACACCTTGAAAAACCTATATTAATGGGCCATAGTCTTGGTGGTTTTTTGAGCCTGTGGGCCGCAAGTGAAGATCCTGATCTTTTTTCAAAAGTTATCTGTGCAGACGGTTTTCCTTTTTTGCCCGCGGCAACCGATCCTTCTGTAACCGTAGAAGAGGCAAGGAATGACCCCGGCTATAATGCCGAAGCGGTTGCTGATAAGTACACAGGGATGCCCGATAATGCTTTTGCAGCCAGCCGGTTTAAATGGGCGCTTGCCATGGTAAAAGATTCCGCTAATGCAAAAATTATTACAAAATGGAATATGAAAAGCAATCGTAAGGCGCTTGCGTATGCCTATACCGAAATGTGTACAACAGATTTAAGAAATGAAATTGCAAAAATTAATATACCTGTTCTGGTGCTGGGAAGCACTTATGGCACCGCAGAGGCTTCAAAAAAAATAATGGAGGGACAGTTTAAGAATCTTCCCCACAAAATGATCGTTATAGCGCCGACAAGACATTTTATTATGTTAGATGATCCCGCATGGTTTAAAGAACAGGTAAAGAACTTTCTGGTTAACGGATTATATAATTAGCATTTTCTGACCAAAAAATAAATTTTTATGATCGAAGTAATAGAAGGCTTTCCGGCTTATGTTACTGCTTTTCGGGCAACAGGCGCCGTTACACGGGAAGACTATCATACCACCATCAACCCGATGGTAAAAAATGTGGCCGCTTCAACAGGAAAGATCAATTACATGCTGATTTTAAACACCGCTTTAAAAAATTACACACTGGGCGCCTGGATAGAAGATGGCATGCTGGGGTTAAGATATTGGTCCAAATGGAATAAGCTCGCCATCGTAACGGGAAAAAATGGAATAAAAAAATTCACCAACACTTTTGGCATATTTATTCCGTGTCCTGCACGGGGTTTTAAAATAGAAGAGTTGCCGCAAGCCAGAGAATGGATATCAGTTTTATAACATCAGTAAGAATAAAGTGACGCCCTCATCACTGAATCTTTTTGCACAGGCGTCAGTGAATAATTGTACTGATATAAAGAGCTTTCCCAATCCCCGTAAGTAGGATTGGGCAAAATGATAAATTTGTCCCCGAATTCACTTTTCAATGCATTTACATTATCATTGCGCTCCTGCACGGTTTTCTTATCAAAAAAAGCGCTGAAGTCGCCGAGGTTATCTCCGAGCAGCATTACGATATCATAATTAGCAGCAATACTTTGTCTCCTGCTTTCCTTGGAAGAAGTATTTTGCACCGGAAATAAATGCGCATTATCTGCATCAGGAAAATTGAATTTCTGCAGATTTTTCAAAGTAACTTCTCTTTCGTTTTCACTCCTGTTCGTTATATAAAAAATTTCAATCCCTTTGGACGCTGCATATTTGAAAAAATCAAGGCTACCGGGAATTGTATCAGCGGCAATCTTCGATACCCAGTCGCTCCATGACGCAGCATCATAATCTTTTCCGTGCAGAGTCTGGTGGGCTTCATATGCACTGTTATTAAGAGCCGTTTCGTCAATATCAGTAATGATTGCTTTGGGCTTGCCGGTTTGTTCTTTAACAATTTCGTCTACCCGTAAGTGTGCTACATTGTAGGCCTGATAGCAAAGCGCCCGATATTCTGCAGCCGTTTGCTGGTAGGCAGTGGTATATATTTTACCATCAATGATACCGCTGCTGCTCCCGCTATTGTTTCCCACATTCGATACGGTTACTTTGGGGGCAATAGTGCAGGATGATGATGCAAATAATATAAACACAAAAATCTTTTTCATCTGAAAGATTTAAGAAAGTTGTAAAAATTGAAACAGCTTTTACTCCCGGTAATGTTACTTTTTTATTTATTAATATGGCTTAATTTTATTCGGAATTATAAAAGCTAAATTAAGAAAATGGAGTTTGTTGATTATTATAAAACCCTGGGCGTGGATAAAAATGCTTCTGCAGAAGACATAAAAAAGGCATACCGGAAACTGGCACGCAAACTACATCCTGATCTCAACCCGAATGACAAAGATGCTCATCGCAAATTTCAACAGATAAATGAAGCCAATGAAGTACTGAGCGACCCTGAGAAAAGAAAAAAATACGATCAATACGGCGAAAACTGGAAGCATGCTGAGCAATATGAACAGGCCAGACAGCAGCAGGGGGCGCAAGGCTTTGGCGGATCGGGCTTTGGTGGCGATCCTTTTCAACATTACACTTATTCATCTGATGATGACTCGGCCTTTTCTGACTTTTTTGAATCTTTATTTGGCGGAGGGGGCGGTAGAAGGAGCCGTACCAGATATCGCGGACAGGATTATAACGCTGAGCTGCGCCTTTCCTTAACTGACATATACAAAACACACAAACAAACCCTCACTATCAATGGCAAGCATGTAAGGATTACCATTCCTGCGGGGGTTGAGAACGGGCAGGTAATCAGATTAAAAGGATACGGCAGCGAGGGAGCGAATGGCGGACCCAACGGAGATTTGCTGATCACCTTTGTCATTAACAATAATACTTCCTTTAAACGAGAGGGTAATGATCTTCACAAAACAGAAGATATTGATTTGTACACTGCGGTATTGGGCGGTGAAAAAACAATCGATACCATGGATGGAAAAATAAAACTGAAAGTCGGCCCGTATACACAAAATGGCGCAAAGGTTCGTTTGAAGGGCAAGGGATTTCCTGTATACAAGAAAGAAGGTGAGTTCGGTGATCTATACATAACATGGAATGTAAAACTACCGACTCATTTAACTGAAAAACAAAAGCAATTGTTTACCGAACTCTCCAAATCGTAAATCAAAAATTTTGTTATGAATTATGATGAATTAATACCTGCTGAAGATTTTTGTGTACATCACAATATTGAATATTCTTTTATCAGTTCGTTGCAAAACTCAGGATTGATCAGCGTCACATCCGTTAAAAGTGCCATTTATATTCATCCTGAAGAAATAGGCAAAATTGAAAAATTTATCCGGCTGCATTACGATCTTGATATTAATATTGAGGGCATTGAAACCATTAGTTATCTATTGGAAAAAATTCAGCGCATGCAGGAGGAGATTGTGAGTTTAAGAAACAGGATTTGAAAGCAATCGTTACTCCTAAGATTTACCAAACGGCCACTCCCTGCCCAATTTGGCTTTTATAAAATAAACAACTGTTCCGGAAGAAATAATCATCAAAGCGCCGAGCATAAGGCTACTGCCCGTGGATACCAAAATATAAAGCCACATGGCAATAGCAAGAATTACCGGCAGCGGAAACAAAGGCATCTTGTATGGGAATTGAATACCGGTTCTTTTGAACCGAAGCAATAACAAGCCGGCTGCCTGTCCTATAAATTGTATGATTACCCGCATCGCAAGAATGGCACTGATTACATCTTCAAGTTTGAAGAGAAGGCTAAATACAAATGCGACGCTGCCTAAGGACAGCAGGGAAACATAAGGAAATTTTTTTGTTGGGTGAACCCTGGCAAATATTCGAAAGAATTCTCCATCTGCCGCTGCCGCATAAGGAATGCGGCTATAGCCCAGCGTTGCAGAAAAGACCGAAGCAAAGGCCACCCACAAAATAAGGCAGGTGGCAACCTTTGCTGCATTTTTACCGGCGAGCACCTGTACAAATTCACTTACTAAAAACTGACTGTGCTTCGCCTGTTGCCATGGTATTACACTCATAACACTGATATTCATTAATAAATAAAGAACTGCAATGCCAGCAATGGAAATAAACATACTCCGCGGAATATTTTTAGACGGGTTTTTAATTTCACTTCCCAGGTGACAGACATTATAATATCCGAGGAAACTGTAAATTGATTTTACGCTGGCGTAGCCTATTGCCGCAAGAAATGCATAATCAATTTTAATTCCCTTATTGATATTTCTTACCGGGTCGAGGAAATTTCCATGAGCAATGCCTCCCCCGATAATCCAGAACATCGTTATAATAACGCCGCTCCATAAGAAGATGCTTATTTTACCGATAGCTTCTATTTTTCTGTACAATAAAATAACAATGAGAAAGACGACGCAGCCGCTTACTATTTTCTCTGTAATAAAATTCAGCGGCACCAAAAATGAAAAATATTTGGAAAACCCGATAGCGGCGGATGCAATTACCAGGGGTGCCTGGATCATTGTTTGCCACACAAAAAGAAAACTCATCAGCTTGCCCGCAGTATTTTTTCCATATGCTTCTTTTAAAAAATTATAGGATCCGCCTGCTCTCGGAAATGCCGTGCCAAGCTCACTCCAGATCATCGCATCAATAATGGAAAGGAAGGCGCCGGCCAGCCACGCATATAAAAAATACGGGCCATTCATCATACCGATAACCATAGGCATGGTAATAAAAGGCCCTATGCCCACCATGTCAATCATGTTGATGGCAGAAGCCTGAACCAAATTCAGCTTTCGTTCCAATGTTTGTTCAGCCATTTGTCTGTTGCAAGATCAGGAGATTAATTTTCCCATTATAAAATAAAGGCAATAAAAATACGAAAGGACAGTATAAAAGGAAGGGTATTATTCCATTCGGCATTCCGGATATAATTCTCAAAAAATACCGTCATTTTTCATTCGCATCATTTCTGCGTAGCCCAGCTTCCGGGATAACGCACTAACGGCGCGGGCTATACGCTTTTCTTTTGTTTCTTCGGTTTTAGCGCTGTCAATCCATTTGCTGAAATAGTTCCGGTGGCTTCCGGGTAATGAATTAAAAAATTCGAGGGCAGCCGGATCATCTTCGAGACAAAGCAGGAAGTTTTTGTTGAACTCCACATCACGCGCATCCTCTGTAAGGCTGGCCTTTATTATTTCACCTTTTCTTTTACCTAATGCTTTTCTGAGCGTTGCATTAAGGGGTATAATAAAATTTCCACCTCCCATTGGCAACAGGCTCACCCGCTCAATCTTGTGTTCATCCAGCATCCCCTTTACACGAAAGGATCTTTTATAACCGGGCTTGATTTTATTTGCAATTTCTGCCGGTATTTCTATATACGACCAGCCGGTCTTTTCGCCCTGTTCGCCAAACTTTTTTATAACTGTATTAAATCTTACCATACAACTATCCTTTTGACAACATCCATAAATGACACTCTTCCGCAATTAAACCAATAAACCATTTAACTAATTAACCAACCCTTCTTCGAATTTCAAACATAACTTTGCCGGATGACAAAGCTATCAGTAAATATCAATAAAATAGCAACGCTTCGCAATTCACGCGGGGGTAATAATCCCGATATTATGAAGGCGGCTGTTGACATTCAGCGTTTCGGGGCAGAAGGTATTACCGTACACCCGCGGCCTGATGAAAGGCACATCCGGTATGCAGATGTATTTGAACTAAAAAAAATTATTACGACCGAATTTAATATTGAAGGCAATCCAAAAGAACAAAAATTTGTCGATCTTGTTCTGGCTAACAAGCCCGACCAGGTCACTTTGGTACCCGATGCGCTGGGGCAGCTTACTTCTGATCATGGTTGGGATACTGTAACAAACAAAGACTATTTAATTGATATTATTTCTTTATTTCAAAAGGCAGGAATCAGGGTTTCTATCTTTGTTGACCCTGATATTAAAATGGTGGAAGGCGCCAAAAAAACCGGTACCGACCGCATAGAATTATACACGGAGGGATATGCGGGCAAATATGCAAGCGGAGACAAAGAGGGTGCAATAAAAAAATATATTACTGCCGCAAAAAGGGCTAATGAATTGAGCTTAGGAATCAATGCCGGCCACGATTTAGACCTCAATAACCTTAAATATTTTGCGCAAAGCATTCCGGGATTACTGGAAGTTTCCATTGGCCATGCACTGATCTGCGATGCTTTATATTATGGATTGGAAAACACGGTGCAGCTGTATAAGAGACAATTGAAGATTTAAAATTCTTTTACGGTTATTTTTGTTTTTTTGCCTTAAGTTTTTAATTTAAAGACATAAAACTGCTTATGAAACTTGCTCTTTCTTTACTGTTTATCGTAACATGTATATGGTCTTTCTCTCAAAATTTAGATAACACTGAATGGGTCCAGATAAAAATGTTTGGAAAAGATGGTAGTGAAATTCCATCTAATCAAAACCAGACTTCTCTAAAATTTTTATTCAAGGGAGACAGTATACTTCGATCCAACAATGAGCAGTATTCACACAGAGAAACATATGTAATCAATAACAACATTTTAACAATTGAAAATTCAACGAAGTTTAAAATTGATTCACTTAGTGACGAAATAATGATTATTACTGATATTCCGAATATCCAAAATAATCAGGAAAAGCAAAACACGCGATTATTACTTAATACGGACTACATATTCGATTATCTACGAAGGTCTAAACAATTAAACACAACTGCTGATTCCATAATTCAATCCGATATTTTCTTATCGCCAACTTTTGATGGAAATTTCAACAATTTTTTTATGTCAAGATTCAATTTCAATGTTCAAAATGAGGAATTGTTTTGCAGCTTTGAAATACTCCCCGGTGACGATATATCAAACGTTAAGATTAAATCTAATCAAAGTGCTTCGGGTACTGAACTTGGACTGATTAAACGAATCATAACTGCAACACAGAGTCGATGGATTATACCACCAGTACCCTATGGTTATCGCTTTAATGTAAACTTCGCAGCAAACATTTCTAATAATGCTAATTTTAAAGGTGTTAATATTGGCAGTCAATACAGTTTTCTATTTCATGCCGATAGCCTGAATCCAAGGCAAATGAATATTTTAAGTCTGAATGATGTAGCTAAAGAAGATGATACTTTCGATTATGGTGTTCGATTAATGAAAAAGGAAAAATATGACAAGGCAATTGGGCAGTTTCAAAAATGTTTGAAGATTAACCCGAGAGATACAGATGCATTATACAACCTTGCCTTCTGTTACCAAAAGACCGGTAACACAGAATCTGCCTGCGAACTCTGGAAAGAACTTAAAGATATGGGACAAAGGGATGGAGAGAGGTTATATAACGAAAATTGCGCAGAACAACCTGTGCACAATTAGCCAATCATCAAAAGAGTTATTGAAATAGCTGACTTAGCTTGTTGTCCAACAGCGGGCCTCTTAAATTTTTTGCAATGATCTTCCCGGCCGGGTCAATCAAAATATTCTGGGGTATCTGGCGGATCTGAAAAAGTGTAGCCACTGCATTATTCCAGCCTTTCAGGTCGCTTACATGATTCCATGTAAGGCCATCCATTTTAATTGCATCTAACCATGCCGGCTTTGCCTGGTCAAGCGAAACACTGAGAATCGTAAAATTCCTGTCGTGAAACTTATTGTAGGCTGCCACCACGTTGGGATTTTCCATACGGCAGGGCCTGCACCAGCTTGCCCAAAAATCTACCAACACATATTTACCACGGAAAGATTCAATATTTATCGGCTTTCCTGCGGTATCTGTTTGTGAAAAATCTTTTATCACAGAACCGATAGGATTGATCTTTGATTCTTCTATCTGCTGGCCCAGGTATTGACCCAACTCGCTTGCACGCACATTGGCAGGCATCATTGCATATAATTGCCCGGCTTTGGCGCCATCTTGTGTTGCCTGCAATAAACGGATAGCAGCAAGAGGCGCTACGTAAGATGCAGGGTGTTGCTTTACAAAGTCAGTGCTGATTTTTTCTACAGCCGCGATGGATTGCTGATCCGGGACAGCTCCGTCTGCAAAAATATTTTGATAGGGCATAATGGCGCTCACATACTCCGTGAACTCTTTGTGTGACGGCGAACCGGTTATTGAAAGTTTATCAAGGGTACTTTTATCGCCGGAAATTTTTACATTACTGTTATCTAAAAATAATGGAATGCCGGGAGGCTGGTCTCCAAAGACCAAGACTTTAATGCCTGGTTCCGGCATGGCTCCCTTAATAGTAAACTTGTTATGCTCGATTGTAGTTTGCTTTTCCAATCCTCCCGTCTGATTGTTGACAAATGAAACCGATGTGCCATCCGGGAAACCCGTAACAGTTCCGTTAATTACAAACCCGCTTTCAGCAGGCGTTTTTGTAGTTTTTGGGGTCTGCGAAAAAGCAATTGCAGGCAATAAAAACAGCAATAGAAAAAATCTTTTCATGAGTATATGTTGGAGCAAAAATAATTTTTTCTACTCAAAGATGCAATTATAAACGCGTGCCAGCGCTCAAAATTGCGCTAACAAATTGTTGCGTATCAGCGTAAATATCTGAGGAATTTTCAATTGACCTGATATAAGCTGTCCCGATAATAGCCCCGCTCGCATGAGCGCAAGCCTGTAAAAAGGTAGCGTGGTCTTTTATACCAAATCCAATCATTACAGGATTTTTTAAGCGCATATTTTTCAATCGCTCAAAATATTGCTGCTGTGCGTTAAGATTTTTGTCAACCCCCGTAATGGAAGAAGAAGATACCGCGTAAATGAAACCTTTACTGAGGTGATCTATTTTTCTTATTCGCTCCTCACTTGTTTCGGGAGTTATTAAAAAAATAAAATCAAGTGCATGCTTTTTAAAGAGCCTTTTATATTCTTTTTTATACTCATCAATTGGGAGGTCGGGAAGAATAAGACCATCAATTCCGGCATGCTGTGCGTCTTCACAAAATTTTTCTATGCCATATTGCAATACAGGATTCAGGTATCCCATCAATATAACGGGAAGGGTTATGCGATTTCTAAAATCCCGTAACTGTTCAAAAATTTTTTTAATGGTAATGCCATTCTGTAAAGCAACGGCGCTGCTGTGCTGAATAACCGGGCCGTCAGCCAATGGATCGCTGTAGGGAATTCCCAGTTCAACTATGTCGGTCCCGCTATTTTGCAAAGCGTTCAGGACATTAATTGTATCACCCAACCGGGGGAAACCTGCAGTAAAATAAATGCTGAGTACATTATTTTTTTTATGGCGAAATAATTTTTCAATACGGTTCATATCTCATCTATTCAATGTGTTTCATATAAGTATCCATATCCTTATCTCCCCTCCCGCTCAGGTTTACTACTACGATATCGTCTTTCCTGAAATTGATCTTTTGCAACGCAAATAAAGCATGGGCAGATTCAAGAGCGGGAATAATTCCTTCCAGTTTTGCCAGTTCAAACGCCGCTTCCAGCGCTTCGTCATCGGTGGCACTCAGGAAAGCAGCTCTTTTGCTTTCATATAAATAAGCGTGCAAAGGACCAATTCCGGGATAATCCAATCCTGCTGAAATGCTGTGTGGCTCTATCACCTGGCCGTCTTCAGTTTGCATCACTATACTTTTACTGCCATGCAAAATTCCTTTAGTGCCCAATTGCGTGGTGGCCGCACTCATACCGCTCGCAATACCTTTTCCCGCAGCTTCCACTGCAATCAATTTTACCGACTCATCTTTCAAAAAATGATAGAATGCACCGGCAGCATTACTTCCTCCGCCCACACAGGCTATCACATAACCGGGTAATTTTCTCCCTGTCTTTTCCTGTAGCTGTGATTTTATTTCTTTACTGATCACACTTTGAAAACGGGCCACCATATCAGGATATGGATGCGGTCCCACAACGCTTCCAATTATATAATGTGTGTTGCCGGGATTATTAATCCAATCGCGTATGGCTTCGTTAGTCGCATCTTTCAGCGTCCTGCTTCCACCGGTAGCGGGAATAACTGTTGCTCCCAACATCTTCATGCGCGCCACATTGGGCGCCTGCCGGGCCATATCCTTTTCGCCCATGTACACGATGCACTCCAAGCCTTTCAGGGCACAAACTGTTGCAGTAGCTACTCCATGCTGGCCTGCACCGGTTTCCGCAATGATTCTTTTTTTGCCTAATCGTTCTGCCAATAAAATTTGTCCAATCGTATTATTTATCTTATGCGCTCCCGTATGATTCAAATCTTCACGCTTCAGAAAAATCTGCGCATGGTATTTATTGCTCAATCTCTCTGCGAAATATAAGGGTGTAGGCCTGCCTGCATAATCTTTCAATAAAGAATTAAATTCCTGCTGAAATTTTTTATCGCCAATAATTTTTAAATAATTCCTTTGAAGCGTTTCTACATTGTTATGAAGCATCTCGGGAATATAGGCCCCGCCAAATTCCCCGTAGTATCCTTTCTTATTAACAAAAAACTTTTTCATCTTTTAATTCTTCGTTTAAGCGTTGGTGTCTGCCTGCGGCAGGCTATTTAATCCGGTAATAAAACTTTTGATTAAATCCAGATTTTTCACGCCGGGAGCCACTTCAAATTTGCTGTTGATGTCAACTGCAAAAAGGTCTTTTGCTGAGGGCTTAGCTGCAAATTCATGTAATCTGCCTGCATCCCCGGCTTCTATTCCGCCGCTCAGGAAATAAGGTTTACCAATATTTACATCGGTAAGCTTATCCCAATTAAACTTTTTGCCCGTGCCCCCATATCCGGCACCTTCTGTATCAAACATAAACATATCACATACTTCCCTGTAGTCTTTGATACGCCAGGCTATATTATCGGATTCGCTGACGCGAAAAACCTTAATAACTGAAATATAGTCCGCAATCTTCTCGCAATATTTTGGCGTTTCATCACCATGAAGCTGCACCATGTGCAGCCTGCATTCATCTACCGTCCTCAACACCTCTTCCAAAGGGGCATTTACAAAAACACCTACTTTGTTAATACTGTTTTCTTTTTTAATCTGTGCGGCGCTCATCCGGTGCAGCACATACCGCGGGGATTTGGAATAAAAAATAAATCCTGCAAACGTGGCTCCCAGGGAAGGCAACAGCGTCAATTGTTCTTCAAGGGTGACACCACAAACTTTTACCCTCATTTTTTAATTGTTTAACTGTTCAACAAATTGAGCAAAAGCAATCGTGGGATCAGGATGTTTCATAAATTTTTCACCAATCAAAAAACCTTTATAGCCGTATTCCCTCAGCAACCTTATCGAAGCAGGATCATCAATGCCGCTTTCAGATATCTTTAGCACACTGCCTGGAATCACTTTACTCAATTCAACCGAACGATTGATATCTACCGCGAATGTTTTCAAGTCGCGGTTGTTGACGCCTACTACATCCACGCTGTCACAAATATGATTCAGTTCGCTTTCATCATGAATTTCCAGGAGCACATTCAGGCCGATATTCTTTGCAAAGGAAGACAAATTTTTTACTTCATCCTTTGAAAGACAGGCGGCAATTAATAAAATAATCTCCGCTCCAAAAGCCTTTGATTCTATGAGCTGATATTCATCGATTATAAAATCCTTTCTCAAAATGGGAATTTCATTAATGGTGGCTGCGAGCAGATCATCCAGTGATCCTCCGAAAAATTTTTCATCGGTCAATACAGAAAGGCCGCTGGCGCCATATTGGGTATAACCTTTCGTAACCTCATGCACTGTTACGTTATCATTAATGATTCCTTTCGACGGTGATTTTCGTTTAAATTCAGCAATGATACCGGTCTTATCTTTTCGCAGCAAATATTCCCTGAAAGACAAAGTTTCATTTTTAAAAAACGGACCATCTTCCAATTGCTTTACAGTTTTACTTTTCTTCCGTGCTGCTACCTCAATTTTTTTTTGCGTTATTATGGTATCCAGGATATTCATTATTGAATGCTCATTAGTTTTTTAAAACAATGGTAGGCTTTACCGCTATCGAGGCTGTCCACTGCAAGTTTATAACAATGTTCATAATCAGGAAAATTACCGGTTGCGAACAAGGCGATTGCGGCATTAGCCAGCACCACTGCATTTTGCGCCCAGCTTCCTTCTCCTTTTAATATTTTTAAAAATATTCCGGCAGCCTGTTCTGTTGTGTCTCCGCCATAAATATCTTCTGCTGTTACCATCCTTTTTCCCAATTCTTCGGCATTATAAATTTTTTCGCCATCATTGGTGATCACTTTTGTATCGCCTGTTAATGATATTTCATCATACCCGTCAAGACTGTGAACTATAGTAAATTTCTTTCCCATCTGCTGAAGCAGGTAGGAATAGATACGCGCCATCTCCAGGTTATACACCCCTACTACCTGCACATCCGGTAATGCGGGGTTCACCATCGGGCCAAGCATGTTAAAAAAAGTCCGTATTCCTATATTCTTTCTTATTGGCCCGACTATTTTTAATGCAGGGTGAAACAAAGGCGCATGCATAAAACAAATATTCGCCTCCGATACTTCGCGAAGCAGCTTTTTATTGTCAGAAGAAAATTTATAGCCATGCATTTCCATCACGTTGCTGGCACCGCTGATAGAAGTGGCTCCATAGTTGCCATGTTTAGCTACCTTTTGCCCTGTACCGGCTACAATAAAACAGCTTGCTGTGGAAATATTAAAAGTATTTTTTCCGTCGCCACCTGTTCCCACAATATCAATAACTGAATAGGGTTGTAAATCAACCGGTACGCAAAGCTCAATCAGGGCCTCCCGAAAGCCTGACAGCTCGGGTATCGATATGCTTCGCATAAGGTACACCGTTATGAAGGATGCTATCTCCACCTCTGTGTACATGCCCCTGGAAATATTCAGCAATACTTCCTTCGCCTTTTCCCGGGATAAAGTTTTATGCTCGAATAAATATTTAAGAATTTCTTTCATCTGTCTGTACAGTGATTTTTTGTATAATTAGCAGTTTAGACAGTTAACCAGTTTTTCATTATCTTTTCTCCCACTGGTGTGAGCACGCTTTCAGGATGAAACTGCACTCCTTTCACATCATATTTTCTATGCCGTAATGCCATAATGTATCCGTTATCATCTTCCGCCGTAATTTCCAATACTCCGGGAAAATTGTCTTTGCTTACAATCCACGAATGATAGCGGCCTGCTTCAAAATTCTCAGGCACTCCCCTAAACATATTGTCATCGTCTGCCAATAACCTGCAGTTAGCAGCCACGCCATGATATACAGTGCTTAAATTGACAAGCTTACCGCCAAATGATTCGCCAATCGCCTGGTGTCCTAAACATACGCCCAGTATGGATTTGTAAGGAGCATACTCTTTTATCAATGGCAGCAATAGCCCCGACTCTTCAGGAATACCGGGCCCGGGCGATAAAATAATTTTATCGTATTCCTTTATTTTTTCAAGAGGAATTTTATCATTTCGATGCACCTCTACCTTGCCGTGTATTATTTTCTCCACTACGTGAACCAGGTTGTAGGTAAAGGAATCGTAATTATCGAAAATCAAAATTTTCATTTTTATATTTTTTCTGCAGCCGCAATAGCTGCCGTTAATGCATTTAGCTTGTTGGTTACTTCCTGCAGTTCACTGCCAGGGTCAGATGCCGCCACAATTCCCGCACCCGCGCGATAAATGAGACTATTGTCTTTGCTTAAAAAGCTGCGAATTAAGATCGCATGATTTACATTTCCGTTAAACCCTATAAAACCGATGCAGCCTCCGTAATAGCTTCTTGCATCTTTCTCATATTGATCGATCAGCTGCATGGCCTTATATTTTGGAGCGCCGCTCAATGTTCCCGCAGGAAAACTTATAGCGAGCAGGTTAAACGGATGCGTTCCCTCCGGCACCGTTCCCTTCACCTCGCTTACCAGGTGAATCACATGAGAAAAATACTGGACTTCGCAAAAACGGCTCACTTTTACATCAGTGCATAAACGGCTGAGATCATTCCGGGCCAGGTCAACCAACATCACATGTTCCGCATTTTCTTTTTCATCTTTAGCAAGCTTTTCGGCCAGTTGTTCGTCTACCGCATCATTACCGGTTCTTCTGAATGTACCTGCAATCGGGTGTACAACAGCTGTATTCTTCTGAACGATTAACTGGCTTTCGGGGCTGCTGCCAAACAGGCGATAATCCCCATAGTCAAAATAAAACAGGTAAGGACTTGGATTTATATTGCGCAAAGCGCGATATACATTGAATTCATCGCCGGAAAATTTCCTGGAAAACCTGCGGCTCAATACTACCTGAAACACATCGCCTCTCTTGCAGCTTGCAATCCCTTTTTTTACCATTTCTACATATTCGTCATCCGTAAGCGCAGAGGATTCTTTTTCTATACTGGCAAAAGGATAACCAGGTACGTCTTTACTTTTAATAAGGCTTTCTACTATATCTGCTTCGCCTGGCAAGCCCTTTATCTGGTTTTCACAGATAAATAATTCGTCCCTGAAATGATTAATTACAATTACATATTGATACAAGCGATAGCGTATCAGCGGAATCTCCGGAGGGGCAGATGATGATTTGAAAGTGATATCTTCAAAAAATTGTATTGCATCAAAAGTGGTGTAGCCAAATAAGCCCTGGGCCTTCGTTACCGGAATTTCATCCGGGGGCAGGCAATTGAAATGCTCCATAAACTTCGCGAGCTCATCGCTCACATTTTTATTCCTGTCTGTTTTTACTTTTTCAATCTTTTGCAACGGCAGCTTGTATTCAATTTCCCCGTAAGAGCTGATCTCTATACCGGCGATGGCGTTGATACCAATTATGGAGAAGCTGTTTTCGCCCACATGGAAATCGGTGCTCTCCAGCAAAACTGTATCCCGGAAACGATCGCGAAGCCTGAGGTAAATCCCCACCGGCGTGTACACATCCGCCAATAATTTTTTAAAAGAAGTAGTGAGTTCTATTTTTTTCATATTATAAAAAAACCCCGGCTAAGTGCCGGGGCATGATATTTTAAAATACAAATACAGTGTCGGCACAATCATCTGATTGTTTGCCACCAACTGTTATATGTATTGTTTATTTTCATTTGCAATGCAAATATGTAGTGAAAATTTTTATTTAACAAAAATTATTTCAATTTAATTTTCACTTAGAAAATCTTATTCAAACTTTTTTGCATCCGCAAGAAATTTGGCAAGGCCGATGTCGGTTAAAGGATGTTTCAATAATCCCAGAATAGAATCCAACGGGCAGGTGCAAACATCCGCGCCGGCCTCTGCACATTTTATGATATGCAAAGAGCTGCGAATGGATGCGGCCAAAATTCCTGTTTCAAATCCCTGTATATCGTATATGTGAGCAATCTGGTGAATCAGCTCGAGGCCATCCCATCCGGTATCATCGATTCTGCCGATAAATGGCGAAACGTACGCTGCGCCTGCTTTTGCGGCAAGTATAGCCTGGCCGGCGCTGAACACCAGCGTGCAATTGGTACGAATACCATTATCAGAAAACCACTTAATGGCTTTTACGCCATCGGCAATCATTGGGACTTTTACTACGATATTTTTATGAATGGCAGAAAGCTTTTTACCTTCCTCCACTATCCCCTTGAAGTCAGTACTTACTACTTCTGCGCTGATATCGCCGTTTACCATTTCGCAGATTGTTTTATAATGATTCGTTATGGCCTCAGCGCCCTTGATTCCTTCCTTTGCCATCAATGAAGGATTGGTGGTAACCCCGTCTAATATGCCAAGGTCGTTAGCTTCTTTTATCTGGTCGAGGTTGGCTGTGTCAATAAAAAATTTCATGATAATATATTTTGAATGTGCTTAAACTGTTTCTGCAAAGTTATTTCATTACAAGGAACAAGCTTTATACCGGAATTCTAATAACAATTTATCAGCAATAACCTAATTTGTGTAATCGTGCAATTCGTGGTACAAAAAAGGCAAGTTACTTATATCGCGCCGCTCAACCACATACCCTTGCTATCTTCCGATCCTGGGGGAATTCTGCAGGAGCTGGCCGTACAAGACTTGCCGGCTGCAAATATAATCAAAAATCTTCCCGCCGATTTCCGTTCAGTAATGTTTGCAAATATTTAAATAAAGATTTTTTGTCTTAAATAAATACTTATGGATGTGCTCCATTATACTGAATTCCCGAATAATCTTGCTGAGAATCTCAACAAGGTAACGGAAGGTGCGGAAGTAATCATCGTAACCAGAGGCAAAGGAAAAATGTTGTGGTAATGAGCCCCGATGAATACAATGCATTTAAAGAAACCATATATCTGACATCAACAAAGGCAAACAGAAAGAGACTGGATGATTCCATTGAAGAAATGGAGCATGGCAGACTCAAAAAGCATAAACTCATCGGCTAATGGAATTGGCGTGGCAAACAAATGCCTGGGAAGATTATGTTTATTGGCAAAAAACAGGCTCAAAAATTTTATTAAGAATAAATGAATTGATTAAGGACTGCTTATGCAATCCATTCAAAGATATTGAAAGCCTGAACCCTTAAAAGGCAATTATTCCGGGTGCTGGAGCAGGAGAATTAATGACGAACACCAATTAGTATACAAAGTGTCTCAGGATCGGCTGCACATTTTGCAATGCAGATTTCATTACAAATAATCATTTATTAAAATGATGAATTCGTTACGTCCGCCCTCGAATTAAAATTGGCTACCCCGATTAATTCATCGGAACGGTCTGTAAACGACCGGAAATAAACAAGAATGGTATACAAATTTTCCGTCTCATAATAGTTTCCATCCAATTCATTTCTGATTTGAGGATTACTTTGGTCAACCGCAACGTAGGTATAATCATAGTATCCCTGTTTCAGAAATAAATGTGTTTCATAAATACCCTTGTCCGGGTTGAAGATCATTTTTAAACTATCCGTATAGCTATAATTGGTCAGCGCCCCAAACAGGTAAATGTCCTTATTCGGGTAGGCTATACCGTTAGGAGGTGCCAGTGAAAAATGAACGGTAGCATAGTCGCCTTCCCAGTAGGGATTTAATCCCCGCAAATTCGGAGATACATACATTCCGTTTAAATCGTGATAGTAAACATATTGCTGCCCTTCTCTCGGCAGGTCGGTTTTTAAATAAATTTCCGTAGATGTTTTATTATAATCTGCAGTAATCACCCTTTCTGATTGTAAATGAAAATCGGTAATATCCAGCCACCGCCATTCTTTGCCGGCAGGAAAAATACCCAGGTTCTCCGAATTATACTCCAGCACAGAACCCCGTATAAATGTAGGCGGGAAGCCGGTTTGGGCATTATCCCACCGGTAGTTTTGCAGAATCACCACCTTCACCTGCTGGGCTGCATTAAATACATCCACCCCCTTTACCGCTACGGTAAATTGCAACCGCTGGTGGGTTTGATATAACGGGGGTGCAAAGGGTTGTATGATCTTCGCGGCCACAGATGCCTGCCCGCCGGTAATCATCAATCTTTTGGTAAAAGCAAGTTGCGAAGTGTCTCCGTTCAGGTAAACTTTCAAAATATAATTCCCGGATTTTGTCGGGTAACCGCTTTGGTCCGGAAGCACTGCCTGGTAATGGGTGTACCGTGTGAGTGCAATGGATGAAAACCGGTAAGTGGAAATGCGCATTTGAATAAATCCCCGGATATAATCAGCCTGGTTAATATCTACCGGCGTCCAGTCGCTGTTGCACAACTGGTAGGTATAGTAATAATATTTTACATCTGCATCCAGGTCGTCAAAATGAAGTTCCAGTTGCCCTATGCTGTTTAAGTTGATGACCGGCAGGCTTAATTCATTGCCGGAATAATATAACCGCGCCGTTTTAATATTGCTCATATAAATACTATCCGGCGAAAGCGCCATTGTATTTTTTGATAGCATTAAAAATGCAACTCCCGTAAGGAGACCGGCAAAAGTTTTTTTGTATATCATTGAGATGTTTTAAATATATTAGTTTTACAAGATACCAAATTTAGAGGTTTGAATGTTTCTTCCTTTATAGCAAGGCGCATTGCTTTTAACAGCCAAAGAACTTTTTCAAAATTTATTATTGGGTTGGCCATCGCGGCTACCACTATCAGCGTAGCAATAATGATTGTCGCATTAAGTTTTGTTAATGGTTTTCAAAATGTAATAAGCAATAAGGTTTTCAGTTTCTGGGGCCATATATGGATTCAACAAAACGTGATGGACGATTCCAACATTACGGAACAAGACCCTATTGAGAAGGATGATTCCCTGGTGAATTTCCTTTACTCGATACCGGCAGTGAAAAGCGTGGAACAGTATGCCAACAAATCGGCCATCATCCGCTATAAGGACAATATCGAAAGCGTATTGATGAAAGGAATCGACAGCCATTATAATTTTGAACGCATTCATTCTTTTCTGGAAAAAGGGAGCTGGGTTTCGTTTAAGGACAGCAGTTATAGTAAGGACATTGACCTTTCTGCCTATACAGCCAATCAGCTGGAAGCAAACGTAGGCGACAGCGTGATCATTTTGTTTATCCAAAGCGACGGAACGCAGCGCGCGCGAAAGCTCAGGATAGCAGGAATTTTCAAAACCGGCATTGATGAATATGACCAGGTGTATTGCCTCGGTGATATCAGGCTTATCAGGAAAATGAACGACTGGGATGCTGACCAGATCGGAGGTTATGAAATCTTTTTGAAAGATTACAGGCTAACAGATTCGGTAAACAACTACCTGTACGATTCCAATTCGCTTCCGGACAAATGGTTCAGCAAAACAATCAAAGAAATTTATCCCAACATTTTTGACTGGCTCAGCCTGCAGGGTAGAATAAAAAATATCCTGCTGCTGATAATGACGGTGGTAGCGGTAGTAAATTTAATTACATGCCTCATCATATTGGTGTTGGAAAGAACCAACATGACCGGGATTTTGAAGGCGCTGGGCGCTCCTGATACCACTATACAAAAAATATTTTTATACAATACTTCCATTATTGCTTTTGTCGGGGTGGTGGCAGGCACTATTCTGGGACTCGCAATTTGCTATATTCAAAATGCCACCCACATCATTACACTGGATGAAGATGCATACTACATGAAGGCGGCTCATGCTGATATAGTATGGTGGCAGGTCGCGGGAATAGATATTGCAACACTGCTCATTTGCTTTCTAATGCTGATCATACCTACGTTGCTGGTAAGAAAAATTCAGCCGGTCAGGGCAATTGAATTCAGGTGAGAAAAGGTTAAAGACAGGGCAAACGGAGATTGAAAAAATATCATTGGTCAGTTGTGAATAGTGAATTATGGGTCAGCCCTCCTTCAGGTGCGATACGATGATACCCGTTGCTACGGCGGCATTCAATGATTCCGCTCCTCCATATTTTGGAATGGTTATTTTCTTTGTGGCAATACTCAAAAGCCCGTCGCCGATACCTTTTGATTCATTTCCTACCAGGAGAATTCCTTCTCTTATCCCTGTAAATTTTTTTACCGGTTCGCCACCCAGCGCGGCCGCATATACGGCAATAAGCTGATGACTTCTGATAAAATCAACCAACGATGTATAATAAACATTTACCCTCGCAATGCTTCCCATGGTAGCCTGCACTACTTTCGGATTATAGCAATCAACTGAATCTTCGCTGCAAATAATAGTATCAATTCCAAACCAGTCGGCAATACGTATAATGGTACCCATGTTGCCGGGGTCCTGAATGTCATCCAGCATTAATGACAATTTATCCTTTAACACCGGTATCGCAGCGGGGGTTATATTAAAAACGGCAACCACCTTATTGGGCGTTTTCAGCCGGGAAATTTTTTCAAGCGACGCTTCATCTGTTTCATAAACATTTTCGCCGGGAACAGCTGCAAGCAATTTTTTGTTAATTAAAAGCCAGTCAGCAGAAGCGCAGATCATTTTACAATGAAATTTTTTAGCTAATAAAATTTCTTCCACTACTTTCGGGCCTTCGGCAACAAATGACTGTTCTTCGTTCCTCAATTTTTTATGGCTCAAACTTTGGATATATTTGATAATCTTTTTGCTCAACATGGCGTGCGTATGAATAGATGGATCCGTAACAAAATTATCCGGTTACTTTTTGTTTGTAGCATGACCGTTTTGCTCCTGCCTGCCTGTACATTCGTGCGTAAATATCAAAAAAATATTCCTTTTGTTTTTAAAAACAACATAAAACCGGAAATAAAGAGTGCGGGTGCGGATGAACGAAAGGCAATCAACTCAAAATTGAATACGCAGCTTGATGACAGCGTGAAAGTAAAAGTAAAAGATGCCTTTTTTGTTTTTCACACTATAATGAAGCCCCCGGTATTCGACACGAATGCTGTAATACGTTCTGCCAGGAACATGACCACTGCTATGGTCAATCTGGGTTATTACAATCCACAGGTCTCGTATACATTTGATACCTCGCTACATAAAAAAGGCCAAATCAGAATCACCACCAATTATACTGTGGTGTCAGGAAACAGGACATTGGTGGACACGCTGGCTTATCTTTTTACGAAACCGGATTTACAGCGCCTGGCGGTTTCAACTAAAAAAGAATCTCCGCTGCAAAAAAACACACCGGTTACCAAATCTGCGATCCAATTCGAAACAGGAAGATTAGTAACCCTGTTCCGCAATCACGGGTATTACAAGTTTACGGCAGACCAGATACTTGTGACAGGTGACACCTCCATTGAAGCGCTTACTTCGGTAACGGAAGATCCTTTTGAGCAACTCCGGTTGCTTGAAGAAGCCGCCAGGAAAAAAGACAGCCCCACCATCAGGCTGGGTTTTCAATTGAATAATTTACCAGACACCAGCAAGCTTACAAAGTATTACATAGACAGCATCTTTGTACTGCCTGATTATGTACCTGGCGAGTTATACACGGATAGCTCCCTGCATCAGTTCGCTTCGAGGAACTATATAACCCGTTACCATAGAAAGTTGTATAAGTTCTACATACCGGGAAACTTCATCACCTTTAAAAAGGGGGATGAATATAGCCAGGATGCCTATTCCAAAATGATAAACGGATTTTATTCGCTCGGTGCATGGGAATCTCCTTCAATAGATATTCTGGAGAAAAAAGATACCAACCTCCTGGACATGGTAATAAAACTAAACCCGGTAAAAAAATATGCCTTTGAAGGAAATGTAGAAATGAGCTATTCCGCCAATACCGCCACCACCATTGCCACTACCTCCGGAAACCTCTTCGGAGTAGCAGGCAATCTGTCCATAACCAACCGTAATTTATGGAAACAGGCAGCACAAATGAGCAATGCCATAAGAGCCGGGGTGGAGTTTAATACGGTGCACCGGAACAGTTATGGTACATTCATTAATTCGCGTGAGATCACTTATACCAACAATATCCTGTTCCCGAAATTTGTTACTCCTTTTAAAAAGCTTAACCGGAAAAAACTTATTACCAAACAAACTTTTATCAATACCAATGCTTCGTTAATCAACAGGGTTGACTTTTTTGACCAGCAAATTTTTACCACCGCTATTGGTTACAACTGGAAGAAAAAAAGCAACCAGCTCTGGAGTTTCAAACCCTTTAACTTCGACTACCACCGCATTTACAACAGGTCAGATAGCTTTAATAAAACGCTCATCACCTATCCTTTTTTAAGATATTCATTCAACACGGCGCTGGTTATGGGCGCCAGCCTCAGCTTCAATTCCAATCACGTAGATCCGGATAATGCCAACCATGTAACTTCCTTTAAAGCAAATCTTGAAGAATCAGGTTTGGTATGGGATTTTTTGAAGCTGAAGAATAAAACCCCTGAAACGGGGAATTTTTTCAATAAATATCTCAAAGAGTTCATAAAGACAGATTTTGAATACAAGCATACCATCAGCTATCCGAAGTCCGCTTTGGCATTCCGTTTATTTGCAGGGGTGGGTGTCCCGCTTTCCAAATATGATACCACGCTTCCCTTTTTTAAGCAATATTTTGGCGGCGGCCCAAATAGTATGCGTGCATGGCCGATTCGCGGTATTGGTGTGGGCGGCCAGCCGCTTGCTCCCTACTCCAATGGATTGTTTAATGACCGTACAGGCGACATACAACTGGAAGGGAATACCGAGTACCGCTTTAACGTGGCGTCGCTGTTTTCAAATGCCATCCTGTTCAGAATGGCCCTCTTTGCAGATATTGGTAACATCTGGAATTTCAAAAATACGCAGCCCGGGGGCGGACCGGATACCACCCAGTTTCATTTTCAAAATCTGTATAAACAATTGGGCGTGGCCTCAGGAGTGGGTTTCAGGTTTGATTTTACTTACTTTTTATTGCGATTCGATGTGGGATTCAGGTTTAAACGACCTGATATTACTGAAAATGCCGGATGGCAAATTCCGGATATCAGTATCAGGCATCTTTTTAGCAGTAAGTTAGATGACAGGGAATGGAGATACGAAAACTTCAATGCAACCATCGGTATCGATTATCCATTTTAAAATCAAAAAATTTTTTTGTTATGGCACTTCAAAATTTTGCAGATTCGATATGAGTTAATAACTTTATCATTGTGTATGATTGACGCTTTGATCGTTGCCTCTTGAAAAACTAACAGCCCTCATCCAACTTCAGGAATCATTTTATAAAAATTGTCAGAAGCAATGGAGTTACTCTTTTACCGCCGTTCAATTCACCAAATTTTTCTAATTCAAGTGGTGTCTTCCCAAAAACATACCTTTGTAAAGCAAATTATTTTTGCATAACACACTTGAACCCTTAATCGAAAAACCAACCCAGGAAGTGCTGTTAAAAACAGCACTTTTTATTTTATTTCCTATTGGATAACCGGAAACCGGCGGGCATGCCCTGTTTCCCATCAATAAATCTACCGCTTATATGGATTTTTAAGCCGCTTAAATAAGTATTATGCCATTAAATGTACTATGTATTGCATAGTACATAGTTTAAACCATATCTTTGTATTATAAAAATTATTAACAATCAAAATCTTAAAAAATGAAATCGATAATTAATAACACAGCAGATTACGCAATGGAAATGGTTAGACGTACTCTGTATACACTCCAGGTATTAATTCTTGTCCTTGCAGTACCGGTATTATTTATGACCGGAATAACTAACCGTGGTCATAAAAGCGCTTCCCAAAATAATACAACTGAAGTCAGAAATGATGCGCAACTTAGTGAGAAGCCAATGACAGACTTTACCATCATAAAAATTTAGATACAATTGTATCGTAAACAAATTACGATTACGGCTTGCACTCTGTTTATCAAATGGCCGTCAATGCCCGGGCACAAAGCCTCAAAGCTGCGGCCACTTTCCGGAAATAAATCCTTACATAAAGAAACGGGGCCGCAGGCGTGATCGCTAAAAACAGTTAGGATTATTTAACAGGATTTGAGCCGGTTAAAAACCGGGAAAAAATTTATGCCTAACGGATCAATGTCGTTGAGCCTTTTTGAAAAACATGTTGGCCGGTATCCCGATTAGTGTATTGCAAAATCCATACATACACTCCGGTATCCTGCGGCTGACCATTGATAGCCCCATCCCACTTCTTTGTCCAGTCAGTTGTATGAAAGACCAGTTGCCCAAACCGGTTGTAAACCTGGAAATCCAGGTGATCTGCCTTATAAGCATTCAATGGGTATAAATAATCGTTTAACCCATCCCCATTAGGTGTAAATGCATTGGGTACAGCGATGTAACAGCTCTTCAAAACCCTTACATCGTAGTAGGCCGTGTCTATGCAGCCGGCAGCATTCCTTACGGCGAGGGATACACGATAAATTTTTTCTGCATCTGAAATGGGATAATGATGTGGTGGCGGAATTTCCAAAGTGCTGGTGGTACCATCTCCAAAATCCCAAAAGTAACCCACAATATTACCGATGCTTTTATTAATAAAAGCAGCCGTGTCTTCAGGGCATAATAAATTATTTGTTTCAAATGCCGCGGTTAAAGTATTATCCAGGTTAACCGGCTTTGAAAGGGTATCGCTGCATAGCCCGTTGGAAACAATCAGCTGTATATTCTTTAATCCAAATGAAGTATAGTATGCAGTAGGATCCTGCAATGCTGACGTAGTGCCATTGTCAAAGTTCCACAACCATTGATTTACGCCGTTTCTGCCATCATGGGTAAACCGGATAGAATCAATAAGGCAACGCTGAAACACCTGGTAGCTGAAATCAGCAGAAACGGTGTCTGCCGCAGAAAAGCTTAATGATGAACCGGCCGGCGTTTCCTGTCCGCATTCGTCAAACAGGGTATTCCCCTCATTCCCCTGTTTCAATTGAATCTTATAATTGCCGGCGTTCACTATGGGAGCAGACAAGGTAACGGTAATCGTATTGCTTTCCCCGTTGGTACAATTTCCTGCCGCCCCGGTAACCGATACAGGAGAGGGCCCTGTTACAATGAAGTCACTCCCGTCCGCATCTATAGAACTACATAGAATTTTTTTCTCAAAAACCAATTGCAGCGATTGCGGTGCGCATCCCACTTTTGTGAGGCTATCCATTGGCGTCGGCTGAAGCAGAGGAATTTTGAGAGGGACCGATTTGCCCGGGGGAATATCCCGGTCGCATACATCAAGCAACGTATTTCCATCCGCACCATTTTTTATAGTAACTGTATAATTGCCGGGAGGCAACGGATTATTTAAAGTAAGGGTGATCGAATCCATGTCAAAGCCATTTGAACAGGTCGCCGCATAAGCGCCGACAACATTGGCAGCCGCTGGTGTAATAAAAAATTCACTTCCATCAACCGAAAGGCTATTGCACTTCATGCCCTTATTGAGTCGTATTGCAATCTTCATGGCATCGCAGGATGCAGTACCATTTACCAGGCCGGGAAGAAGAGTATCTGTAATGCTTGCCGTGCCGCCCCCAAAAGATAGCTTATACCCGTTTTGTGATGGATTAAACCTGGTGAAATGACTCACCAGTAAAAGATAATTATGTCCTGCTATCAGGGTTGGCATTGCGCTGAAAGGAGGATAGGTGAATCCTGCACAATTTTGCAGGGAGGTGCCGGCTGCAGAGGCGCCGGTGAGGCCGGTAATGCCCGACCAGTTGCAGGCCACAAACAGCGAAGGGATTGTGTAAATATCATCCGGGCTATGATTGGTGATGTCAAATATTTCCCAGTCGTAATCATCTCCCAGATCATTGGGTGTTATTAAAAAGCCGAGCGTACCTGTTGTAAAGCAGGTGAATTTATACCAAAATGGATTGGCGTCTGCTACTCCGTCACTTGGGCAAGTGCCTTCTATCAGCTTTCCTCCGCAATAAGGAACCGTGCTTTGACTAAAGGTATCTGTTCCGCAGACCGGAAAGGCCGTAGAGGGATTTTGACCCAGTGTGGTACAGGGTACTATTTGTGCACCTGCATGCAGGCAGCTGAAATAAATTGTGATGAGTAATGCGAGATTCCGGATCATTATCTATAAGATGCCCATTATATGTTGTCGGAAATATTTGGGATACATTATATACGAATCAAACTTTAGCGTCGAAACAAATTTTTATCAGTTTCTTTAAAACAAGGGGATCAACATCGCTGAGCTTATTAATATAAAGGCAACCTTTTCCTCTTTTATGCCTGCCCAGCCTGGTCAGCATCTCCTGTTGCTGCGTACTGTTGTTCATTATATACAAAGTAATGTTATTTCTTCGTGGCGAAAAGCCAATTTTGCAGATGTCTCCTTCGCGGCCACTTTCATATTTGTAATGCCGTACTCCAAAGCCGATAATGGAAGGCCCCCACATTTTAGGTTCGCTCTTCGAAATATTTCCCATCATTTCTGCTATAGCACGGCAATCTTCGCGCTTTGTTTCATCATTTATTGCATGGATAAACTTTTCAACACTTTCGCTGGTTTGTCTGGTTTTATTTTCTGTCATAAATATTGTTGAAGGTGATGAAAAGTATTAAGCAGCTTAATTTTTTGAACTAAAAACCGATTCTTAAAATTAAACAGATTTGTCACGAAATGATAGAGCCTTTCTCTTAATTTTTAAAAATAAAATATACGGCCAGCACCAGCAGTCCAAAGCCGATGAGATGATTTATCCGCAGCGGCTGATCTTTAAAAAACACTAATGTAAATACAGTAAAAACTGTCAGCGTTATCACCTCCTGGATTACCTTCAATTGCCATAAAGAAAAAGGGCCGCCATTGTCTTCAAAGCCGATACGATTCGCCGGCACCTGGAAAAGATATTCAAAGAAAGCAATGCCCCAGCTGATCACGATAATGAGAAACAAACCTGCATTCGGCAGCCAATTCAATTGCTTCATTTTCAGATGGCCGTACCAGGCAAACGTCATAAAGGTATTTGAACAAATCAGTAACAGTACTGTAAAGAGTATTTTTTTCATAAAGGAATTGAGGTTTATGATAACTTATTTTGACGAATAAATTCTTCAATAGTCTGTGAATTATTTAATGTGAAATTACCAATCCGCGTTCTGCACAAGCTGCCAAGATAAGCACCGGTTCCGAGCGCATTACCAAAATCATTTGCCAGACTTCGTATATACGTGCCGGTGGAGCACACGACCCTGAATGAGATTTCCGGTAAAACTATATGGGTAATTTCAAACACGCGGATGTTTATTTTTCTGGGTTCCAACCGGACTTCCTTTCCTTTTCGCGCCAGCAGATATACCGGCTTGCCCTGTTGCTTGATGGCTGAATGAGCAGGCGGTATTTGCATCACTTCACCGGTGAAACGATGTGCGGCTCCGAGAATCATATCTTTTGTGAGGTGGTGGTACTCCGTTAAATTTTCAGGTGTACTTTCCAAATCATAGGTAGGCGTGGTGGCCCCCACAATAAAAGTACCGGTATATTCCTTTTCCATACCCATATACTCATGTATCTTCTTTGTAAACTTGCCGGTGCATATCACCAACAGCCCGGTAGCCAGCGGATCAAGGGTGCCGGCGTGGCCCACTTTTTTTATTTTGAGCGTATTCCTGATTTTTCGCACCACGTCAAAGGACGTCCACCGGAGTGGCTTATCAATGAGTAAAACTTTTCCTTCTTCGAAAGTATGATCCATCATGGGGGATAATTAAATCGCCTGCCGGGTTTTCAACTCCAGGTATTTATTAATTGCGTTTACGGTAAGTTTCCGGGGAGAAGTCAGCAATGTAAGAATGCCATATTTCTGCAATTCCTTTGCGATCAGTCTTTTTTCGAAATCAAATTTTCCTGCTATTGTTTTAATATAAACATCTTCCACGCTTCGTGCATGCATACCTGTTAGCCTGTGCAGCTCTGTATTTTCAAAAAATACCACCAGCAGCAGATGATGGCTGGCGATAGAACGCAGGTAATCCATTTGCCTGTTCAGGCCGGACAGTGATTCAAAATTGGTAAATAAAATCAGGAGGCTTCTGTGTCTAATATGATTCCTGATCTGCATGTATAACATTTCAAAATCACTTTCCAGAAAATCAGTTGTTTGATTATATAATAATTGCAGGATGTTTTCCTTCTGCACGGGCTTCCTGTCCGCTGCCAGTATGCTCCCCATTGTATTGGAAAATGTTATTACGCCTACCCTGTCCTGCTTTTTCAGGCAAATGTTGCTTAACACCAAAGTGCTGTTGATTGCATAATCCAGCAGGGTGATCCCTTCAAAAGGCATTTTCATTAAGCGCCCCTTGTCTATTATACAATATATCTGCTGAGATCTTTCATCCATGAAACTATTTACCATCAGCATTCCGCGTCTTGCAGAAGCTTTCCAGTTGAGTGTGCGGATGTCATCGCCTGTTACATATTCTTTTATCTGCTCAAATTCCATACTTTGACCGATTTTTCTCATCCGCCTCGTACCTCCCTCGCTTTGAATAATCGCATTGGAAAGAATCTCATACTTATGCAATTGCATGAAGGCGGGATAAACCGGCACCGTCTCTTCCGCTTCAGAAGTAAAGCGCCTGCAAATCAGCCGGAGCGGGGTGTAAGTAAACAGGTGAATATTCCCGAAATAATATTCACCCCGCTCCAGCGGACGCAAAAAATATTGAATTTTTCTTTGCTGGCGGCCTTCCAGCTGCAGGCGACGCATCCATTTCCTGTCCTGGAATTGTTCGGGTATCTCATCAATCACCCGCATCCCTACCGGAAAAGAAAATTCATTTTTAATAATAAGTTCAATTTTATTATTATCACCGCTGCTCATTCTTCCCGCAGTAATGCGCCGCGCCGAAGGAAATTTTTTTGTAAAAAATAAAAATGAATAATCGGCAACAGATAAAATGACCAGCACAAAAAAAGCAAATACTGCAACGACAAAAAGAGCCCTCACATAAAATGCCGCAACAAAAAGGCCCACGCCTGCTGCCAGCGAATAATAAAAAAATGCTGTGGGAAATAAGTCTCCGAAATATTTTTTAAGAAAGCTCAATTATACAGAGTTTTAAGACCGGGCGTTCCTGTTACCGCGGTACTTCTATGTTGTTAATAATATTTTTGATCAGCTCATCAGGGGTGATGCCCTCCATCTCCTTCTCTGGTGTAAGAATGATCCTGTGGCGCATTACCGGCACGGCCATTTCCAGGATATCTTCAGGCGTTACAAAATCACGTCCTTTGATAGCGGCATTGGCCCGTGATGCTTTTACAATAGCCAGCGATGCCCTTGGAGAAGCTCCCAAAAAGAGAGACGGATTATTTCTTGTCTCAATCACCATCTTCGCAATAAATTCCACGAGCTTCGGATCTATCATCACCCCGCTAACCACCTGCCTGTATGTTCCGATTTGAGCAGTTGTCAGTTTCTTCCGGATATGCTGCAAGAGGTCATTTTGCTTCAGTGATTGCTGATTCAGTAAAATATTTACTTCTTCTTCAAGTGTAGGATATTTTACATTAATCTTAAATAAAAACCTGTCTAATTGCGCTTCCGGCAAGCGGTAGGTTCCTTCCTGCTCTATAGGATTTTGCGTAGCCAATACAAGAAAAGGAAAATCCATTAGATGGGTGGCGCCATCAATAGTAACCTGCCGCTCCTCCATTACTTCAAATAAAGCAGCCTGTGTTTTTGCCGGGGCCCGGTTTATCTCATCAATCAAAATGATATTACTGAAAATGGGGCCTTTCTTAAACTGGAAATCGGCTTCTTTTGGATTAAATACCGAAGTGCCCAATACATCACTTGGCATCAGGTCGGGAGTAAACTGTATTCGCGAAAAGGCGGCGTCAATAATTTTTGCAACCAGCTTCGCCGTTAATGTTTTGGCCACTCCCGGCACTCCTTCTATCAAAATGTGGCCGTCGCATAACAAACCGATCATCAGCATGTCTACCATTTCATGCTGGCCCACAATTACCTTACTTATTTCATTCCTGATTTCTGCAACAGAATTACTTAGTGGTTCCAGGTTGATCCTTTGTTCAAACAGATTTTCTTCCATCAGCTTTGTGTTTTATAAAAATTTTCTATTTCAGCATTTAACTCCAGCAACACTTCATCGCTTATGCTTTCTCCGGATGGTATTGTTTTGATCAGGTCAAATAAATGCTGCACTTTTTCTTTGGGCACCCCGCTTTTACCGGCCAAAGAGTTGATGAACTCATCATTGATCTCCGCCGTGCTTATAAAATATTTATTTCTTACGCTTTCATAAAAATAAGTAATCATTTTTTCGGCAATATGATTATTATTTTTTTTCTGCAGGTATAACCTGCCTACCGTTTCCGCGAATGTTACCGATGTGTTGATATTGGGCTTTATCTCTTCTATTGTTCTTTGCTTTCGTTTCGAGTTGAAAAGCACATACAGCAATAATCCGGCAAGCGCCAGCCAGAAAGCCCACAGCAGCGGCGGGTTTTGTCTTATCACACTTAAGGATGAAAAATTATCATCATCCGTATTACTGTTTCCCAATCGTCTCCTGCCGGGATCAGTATTTTTGTAAAACTCATCCCAGTAAATATTCTTGGGATCACTTCGCAGGTAGGAGATCACATTGTCGAGATACTTATAGTTCTCGCCGGAAAGCAAAAAATAATTGCTGAAAATTCTCGGCGCTACATGAAGGTAAATCCGTCCTTTGCCATAAAATAAGATTACATAATCCGGTTCATTTTTTTCATTTACGCCCAGCACTCTTGCAAATGCAGTATCATATCCTGTAAGGTTATTCAAAAACGGGAAATAATAATAACCATAGGACGGCGCTTTAAAATCATTTCCGAAAAACATGTGCACCTTTGTATCGTGCATGTGTCCCTGCAGTTCCTCAGCAATTTCAGCAGTTCTCTCATTGCTGCATCCGATGTCTCCGAGAAACTTTGAGTCCACGTAATCTGCCGAAATGAAAAGATCGTTACCTTGTTTTACATAATCCAAAAAAGCCTTTTCTTCCGTGGGTCTCAGCACAAGATTTTTTGCAATTAAAAAATACAGGGAATATGTATTATCCCCGGTGTAATCCCTTATATGCATCCATTCTTCGTCAAAGGGCTCGGATACAGTTTCGATGTAGCGGTCGTTAAAAAGGTGCTGAAATTCCTTATACGCAATAAAGCCTCCGAACGGCTGCATATCTGTTTTGCGATAGCTTTCGGTAAGCGGGGGTAAAATATGTTTTCCCTGCTTACAGCCAATTACTGCAAAAAGGGACACAGCCAACAGATATTTGATCGCTTTTTCCAGGTTTTCAGATTTGATTATTGAATGATTGAAAACTATTTTTTAACTGAAGGTAACGGTCCCGGCTAACCGAAAATTTTCCGTACCAGATGTATTCATAATTCATCGTGAGGCGCCCAAACGCCGGCTGAAAAATCTGGCCGGACAATTCATGAATATAGGCGCTGTTTGTTTTATCCGGGGAAAAAAGTATCAGCTCCCGGTCGCTCAGTTTCTTCAATGATTGCAGATAGAGATACCTCGTGGCAAGATTGTAATCATTATTCGCTTCTGCCTCACCAATCAGCTTATCATATACATCGTAATCACGGAGCTTTTCCGGTTCTTCCGCCATCGCTTCTTCCGTTCTTTTTTTATTTCGTTCAAATAAACCTCCCCTGAAAATCACGCGGTATAAAATGTAAAGGATGAAAAATACCGCAATGAACCAGAAAAATATTTTTACCGGTGCGCTGTTAAGAAAGCCCGGCGAAGATTCTTCGGAAGAAGCGCTTTTTGAAAAGCTTCTTATATCATCTTTTGTGAAACTGAAGGTATCCACTTTTAGCGCTCCCCTTTTTTTGCGCAGCGCACTGTCTATATACGCCATATAGGCAAAACGCGGACTTTGCCTCCACTTCTTCACCGAATCTCCTGAGCTTTCAAAAAATATTTTTGAAACACCGGTATCGGCAACATCTCCTGATGCTGCCGGCAGAGAATCGTGTTGCGCCTCAACGGCAGCATTATCGCTGTCCGACTGGGCAAGAGAATGACCGGCAGGGAAACAGAATAAAATAAATATGAAGAAAAATTTTACCGGTTTATAATTCATAGGTTATGCCATTCTTTATAATTTTCCCGTCTTCCAGCACTACCCCTTTTTTATGCAGCCGGACGGGGTATAAAACAAAGTACCAGGCTATCAAATACACCGAGCCCGCCAATATTAAAATGCTTACCGGTACCGGCAATCCGATATCATGAGAATCCTTTTGAAACGTATTGCTCATTAAATGCGTGACATAGCTTTCAAAGAAAGCAGCTACAATAAAAAAGGGTATCAGGCTTACGCATATTTTCATTGCATCTTTTGCGGAGCGTAAAAAAGCTCTTTTTCGTGTATACGTACCCGGTAGCAACCATCCGAATCCTAAAATAAGACCGGCACAGCTGGCAATTACAATGGATGATATTTCGATAGTGCCGTGAATCCAGATTACCAGCACAGACTGCCAGCCGAGCCCCTGTGAAAAAAATATATATTCAAAACAGCCGAGCATGAGCCCGTTAAGCCACATATTAAGTATGGTGCCGATGCCGAACAGAATGCCGAAAACAACGCACCGGAAGGCCACGCTGATATTATTATAAGCAATCTGCACCCAGGTGGAAAAAGGATTGTCATCCCTGTACACACCAAAGGGGTCGCCTTTCTGAATATGCGAAATAGTTTCATCATAATATCCGGGCTGTATCTTATGATTGAAAAAATCCGCTGCATAGTTTGGATCCGTAACAGATGATATAAAACCGACTGAAACAAATGCAATAAACAGCAACAGTGTAAAAAGAAAAATTTTGTGATACTTCCTGAACAGTAACGGCAGCTCATATTTCCAGAAAAGCAAAATGCGCGAATATTTATTTTTTTTATTCTGGTAAATGCTTTGATAAATGCCTGCGGCTATCCCATTGATCCACCGCGTAACTTTACTCTGCGGGTAAAAAGTTTTCGCATAGGAAAGATCATCCAGCAATGTTATGAACCTGTCTGCCATTTCATCGGGATCTTTCGATTCTTCGTGCTGGTAGCGATTCCATTTATCCACATTCTTTTTAATAAACCTGGCTTCGCGCATTGTATAGTTTTTTGGGTCAGGAAGAGAACCTATTACAAATATAGCCGGATAAAATTGAGATACATAGCCAAAAACCATGGGGATATGGTTTTTTACATTTTGTAGTTAATTTGCTGTATGAGCGTTATACAGATTGCCACACCGTTTAATATTGACCTTGAATTTGAAATCGCCGAATTTCATAAAAGGCTTTTTGCCTACCTGATCGATTTTTGCCTGCTGATTTTATTTTTCACGGGAATGAAATATTTGTATTATGGAGGCTTTGATGTGGCAAGCGACCAGGAGTTAAGAAGTCACGTAGGAATCGACATTCTTACCATTTCGTTCCCGATGCTTTTATATTCGCTGCTGTGTGAAGTATTCATGCATGGGCAAACGATAGGAAAAAAGATTATGAATATCCGCGTAATCAGCCTGGGCGGCGGTGAACCGGAATTAAGCCAGTATCTGGTAAGATGGATGTTTAAGGCTTTTGAATGGCCCTTCTTTTTTGGGTATATCGTGTTCACGCAGCAAGGCCTTCTTTTTTATATCATCATCACCGGCTTTCTCGGAATCGTAGTGGTAATAATAATTGCTGTTTCCAGGAAAAATCAACGCCTGGGCGACCTTGCGGCCAATACGGTTGTAGTAAATACCAAATCTCCTTTTTCGGTAGAAGATACTGTTTTTATGGATATCCGGCAGGATAATTATGTTGCAAAATTTCCGGAAGTATTGAGGCTATCCGACCGGGATATCAATACAATAAAAAATGTGATCAACATGTACTATAAAAGCCATAATACCCAGACCTGTCAGCGGGTGGCTCTTAAGGTGCAGGAGGTTTTGAAAATACAAACCGATCTTTATCCTCTCGATTTTTTGGAAAAGCTGCTCGAAGATTATAACTATCTCGCATCAAAATAAAACGCAGGTAAAGTTTTTAAACCAGCATTGCGGTATTGTTTGCAAACTATTTTGCTGCTTCCACCTTTGAAACTGTCAACAATTGCTCTTCAATTATTTTTTTAAGCATATGCTTCGGAAAGGCGCCGGCATGCATCATAGGCTCTCCTCCGGCATCAATGAACAAAAGCGAAGGAATGCTGCGAATGCCAAATACTGCTGCCAGTTCCTGCTCTGCCTCAGTATCTACTTTATATACTACCAATTTTCCTTCATATTCATCAGAAAGCTCTGAAAGTATCGGCGCAATCATTCTGCACGGAGCGCACCAGTCTGCATAAAAATCAACGATTGCGGGAAGTGTTCCCTGGTATTTCCATTCTTCCTGTGTTTCGTAATTAAAAATCTTTTCTTTAAAATCCCGGGTCGTGATTTGTATGGTTGCCATTATTTGTGCTTTTGACAAAGGTAAAAATTATAAAAGGGGCGATTTGTAACTTTAGTTACCGTGAGCATATTCCTGAAGCAGCAATGTATATAGAAAATAACTCTTATCTCATTGCGACAATTGCAATAGCATAAATCACCACGAGTACCGACAGCGAAAGTATTACAATACACATAATACCATAAAATTTAAATGCCGATTTTAAATTACTAAAAGATAGCTCAAAATTCTCCTGGCTGAAAGTTTTAAACGAAATCTGTGCATTCGCAGAAAACCGGTAAAGGAACAGGCACGGGAAAAATAATAAGATGGAAGATACAATATAAGTGAAGATAAGAGTTCCCGACGCGGCCGAACGGGAAGCGCTTTCCATTTCACTGTAAGGTGGCGTGCTCTTTATGTAAGAAGGCGCTAAAAAAGCAAAGACCAGCATTAAGCCACACCCTACAAAACCGAGTATGGCAAGGAATTTTCCCCATTTAGCAGTCTCCGATAAATAATTTTGAACAACGGGCGATACCTGCAGGTCATTATTGAGTAAGTCTGTGGTGTCCATTTTATTAGGTTTTGGTTATACAAACGAAATGAACTTAAACTTACAATTTTTAATACGCCCGTGCAAATAAAACTCTTTCCTTGCTGGGCTTCCCGGTAAGAATACAGGCACCCTCTTCCTGCGGATTGTTTAATGGAATGCAACGTATGGTAGCTTTGGTAAGTTCCTTGATTTTTTCTTCTGTTTCCGCCGTGCCATCCCAATGTGCAGATATAAATCCGCCCCGGGTGTCGAGCGCTTTTTCAAACTCGTTCCAGTCACTTACTTTAATGATATTGCTGTCGCGATAAGCTTTAGCTTTATCATAAATATTTTGCTGAATATCCTGAAGGAGCTGAAAAATCGTATTGGCCAGTCCATCGAGTGAAACGGACTTTTTTTCTTTGGTATCTCTCCTCGCTACCTCTGCCACGTTATTTTGCAAATCCCTTGCACCGATAGCAATACGAACCGGCACACCTTTCATTTCATATTCTGCGAACTTCCACCCCGGGCGGTTATTGTCATCATCGTCATACTTTACTTTTATGCCTAATGCCTTAAAGTCATCCATTAAAACTTTTGCTTTCTCATCAATCATTTTTTTCTGATCCGCATCTTTATAAATCGGAATAATCACTACCTGCAACGGGGCGATCTTCGGAGGCAGTACCAGCCCCTCGTCATCACTATGCGCCATCACTAATGCGCCGATTAGCCGCGTGCTTACGCCCCAGCTGGTAGCCCACACATAATCCAGCTTGTTTTGCCTGTCTGCAAACTGCACCTCAAACGCCTTTGCAAAGTTTTGCCCCAAAAAATGAGAAGTGCCTGCCTGCAATGCTTTACCATCCTGCATCATGGCTTCTATGCAATAAGTATTCACCGCACCGGCAAAACGTTCGCTTGCAGTTTTTACTCCTTTAATCACCGGCAGGGCCATCCATTCTTCTGCAAATGCTGCATACACATTGAGCATTTGCAGGGTTTCATCAATTGCTTCCTGCGCGGTGGCATGCGCCGTATGCCCTTCCTGCCACAAAAATTCCGTGGTGCGCAAAAAAAGGCGGGTACGCATTTCCCATCGAACCACGTTGGCCCACTGATTGACCAGTACCGGCAGATCCCGGTAGGATTGGATCCAGGTTTTATAAGTATTCCAAATGATCGTTTCGGATGTAGGGCGTACAATCAATTCTTCTTCAAGCCGGGCCTCAGGGTCTACCACAATGCCTTTTCCTGCTTCATCATTTTTAAGACGATAATGAGTAACTACCGCACATTCTTTGGCAAATCCTTCCACATGCGCTGCTTCTTTGCTCAAAAAGCTTTTGGGAATGAATAAAGGAAAATAGGCATTCTGATGGCCTGTTTCTTTAAACATCTTATCCAGTTGATCACGCATATTTTCCCATAAGGCAAAACCATAAGGCTTGATTACCATGCAACCTCTTACCGCACTGTAATCCGCAAGCCCGGCTTTTAATATTATATCGTTGTACCACTGCGAATAATCGGTTGCCCTGCTCGTAATTTCTTTGCTCATACTATTGCTTGTATCTTTTTATGTTGGTTCAGCAAAACATCAGTCCATTGCCATAAGATTCGTTGCTGTTGGCTAATTTTTAACAATCATTCATCCAAAGAAGCGACTTTTAATCGGTTATAAATGATTAAATTTACAATGGATTGGAGGCAAATGTAATAACTTCATTTTTAAATTATTTTAAACCTGCACCAATGACCTCAAAACTTACTTATAGCTATTTATTTGCAATAATTATTTTCCTCAGCAGCTGCAGCGCTGCCTATAAAATGGGACAGACACCGGATGATGTTTATTATTCACCCGCGCCTCCCCAACAGGACGGTTATGTAACATCCTATACTGAGGACGATCAGAACAGCTATGCTTATAATAATAATATAGAAGACCTTGCCATCAGGCGCGGTATTAGTGATCCGGTTTATCGCAGCAGCTTATCCTTTGGATATGGCTTTATGCCTTATGATTATTTCGATGATCCGTTTATGAACCCTTATGGAATGTATAGCCCGTATTCTTCATTTTATCCATTCAATTATTATTACCCCTATACAGCAGGAATTACCTTTTATCCGTATAGCGCTTTTAATTATTATGGTGGTTATTATCCGGGATACAATTATTACTACCCATCAACCTATTATTACGATAAAATCTCAACCGGGGGTAATTATGGCATTACACCAAGAAGGGTTAACCTCAACGCCTATCGCCCGGGTACAACTACGAGAATCCCCATTACAACCACGGGATCAAATACTACTGCACCGGTCAGAACCTTTACCCAGCAAAGACCCCAGACGTCGGGTTTTGGAGGCATGGTAAGAAGAATTTTTACCCCTGCCAATAATGGTGGCAATACTACTAACAGTAACTCAAATAATGAAAGGTCTTTCCGTCCTGAGTTTTCTGCCCCAACCAGGAGCAGCGGTGGAAGCACAGGAGGAAGCAGTGGTGGTGGCGGCGGTGGCTCAGTAAGAACTTTCAGGCATTAATACCATCGGGAGTTTACTTCGATTACGCTGATAATTTGCTTTGATGAATTAATTTTTAATTCTTTGACAATACTTACATCTATGAAGGCAGGATTTCTCTCGGTTTTTTTTGTTCTTGGCATTGTAAAATTAGTAGCGCAGGAGCCTGCAGATGCTTTACGTTATTCGTGGCTTACCCAAAACGGAACGGCCAGGAACCAGGCGGTGGGCGGAGCAGGCGCTTCTTTGGGTGGCGAATTTTCTTCATTGTTTATCAATCCTGCCGGTTTGGGATTTTATAAAACCAATGAGTTTGTACTGACACCCGGCTATTCCTTCAAGGGTTTTTCTTCTGATTATAAAAACAACGCCGAAAGCAGCAACAGTAATAATTTCAACCTGGGTGCGAGTGGTATTTTATTTTCTACATACAGCCCGGGCCGTAAGATCGTAAGTTCTACATTTGCATTGGGCGTAAACAGGATGGCCAGCTTCAATCAGGATATCCATTACAAAGGTCTCAATACGAACAGTTCCTATTCAGAAAAATTCCTGGAAGAGCTTCGCGATAATAATGTTACCGATCCCAACAGCGCTGCCATGGATTTTCCTTTTGGCTCAAGTGAAGCTTTCAATACCTACCTTATTGATACAACACAGGCATCGGACGGCTCCGTATCAGGATACCGGACACAGGCCAATCCGGCATTCGGCTTAATGCAGGAAAACCGGATCCGCGCTTCGGGCGGTATTACTGATGTGTCCGGGGGCTTTGGCATCAATCTTAAGGAGAAATGGTATTTTGGCGGTACGCTCAGTTTCCCTTTTTTAAATTATACACGGCACGGCTATTACAGGGAAACCGACAATTCAGGGAATCCAGATAATAATTTCAATTTTTTTGAATCGGATGAGTATTTAAACACCAATGGAGTTGGCATTAATGCCAAGCTTGGAGCTATTTACAAGCCCCGGCAAGATGTACGCGTAGGCTTTGTTTTTTATACTCCTACCAGCTATGAACTTACTGATAAGTATTCTATACAAATTACCACCGATCTTGAGGGCTATGGGGGATCCGGCATAAAAACCCAAAGTTCTTTCGATTTGAACAATAACGAATACCTTGTTTCCAAGTACAAGTTAATTACCCCGTTGAAACTCATAGTGAGCGGTTCCTATATTTTTCATTCAACAGAAGATATAACACAGCAAAAAGGTTTTATAACAGCGGATGTGGAATACGTCAATTATAAGGGGGCGAAATTTAAGGCAAACCCCAATGACGACCCATCCGCGAAAGACTATTATTCATCATTAAGTGATGTAATCAGAAGCACGTATAAAAATACTTTAAACGTGCGGATCGGAGGTGAGTTAAAATTTGATACTTATATGTTCCGCATAGGAGGAGCCTATTATGGCAATCCTTACCAGGATGAAGCAGCAAATATTTACAAGGCAAGCGGTGGCATCGGCTACAGGAATAAGGGAATTTTTATTGATCTTACCTACGTTTATACATTTATAAAAGATGTGAATTACCCGTACCGGCTGGAAGATAAATCCAACGTACCTGCATATATTAAAAATAACGCCGGAAACGTTATTATGACGGTAGGGTTTAAGATATAATTTGTCTGTGGCTGATTTATTTCTAATCTCAAAATGACTAATGAAAAAACTGCTATTATTTTTTTTCAGCGGATTGACATTGCTAAGCTTCACTTCTTGCAAAAAAGCAATTGCGGTAATATTCGGGGGTACAGAGGTGACAACACCTGTTATTAGCGACACAATACCCGTAATACCTTATGTACTGCCGGCAGAAGTAGAGCTGGGCCGTTACACCTTTGACTTCAACCTGGACAGTAATGTTCGCGCCAATACCGCCGGTATTTTCGGTGCTAATGCAGTTAACTCCATTAAGCTTAAACAATTTATTTTTCAAATTACCAATGGGGATACGCTTAATAATATCGCCAACCTGGAAACGGCCCGCATAGAGCTTACTTCGAATTCTGACCCTACCCCCGCCGAAATTTTAAATACTACTATTGCTGACTCTACCGCCTATACCTATACCTATACACCGGTCACTACCCCTGAGCTGCTTGCTTATGCAAAAGGTACAAAGCTCACTTATATCATTTACGGAAAGGTAAGACGCGTTACCACAAAGCCTTTATTATTCTCTGTATATGCTATTCTAAAAGCGGATTAAAAAATATTTTAAAGATCAGGCATTGTACTTTTTAAACCACGTAATCTGTCTTTTGGCATAATGCCGTGTATTCTTTTTTATTTCATCAATTGCTTTATCCAATGAAATCTTACCTTCTATAAATTCAAACAGCTCACTATACCCTACTGTTTGCAGCGCATTGAGATGCCTGAATGGAAAAAGACCTTCCGCTTCTTTTAGCAGGCCCTGATCCATCATTGCATCCACGCGGTGATTTATTCTTTCATACAGCTGCTCTCTTGAAATATTTAAATGAATTTTTTTTATTTCAAAATCGCGCGCTGCCTTATTGCCTTTGTGAAAATCAAGAATAGAGCTGCCTGTTGTCAATTTTACTTCGAGGGCCCGCATCATGCGCTGCGGATTTTGCATTTCACCGGCTGCAAAAAATTTAGGATCCTTTCTTTTAACTTCCTCCCGGAGCCATGCAATTCCTCCATCCTGATAGGATTCATTTATTATTTTACGGGCGCTTTCATTGGCCGGAGGCACATCGTCCAGTCCCTCACAAAAGGCTTTTACATAAAGCCCTGTGCCGCCCACCATGATAGCCACATCCCTTGTTTCAAAAATTTTCTCCGCAGCCTGCAATGCATATTCTTCAAAAGTTTTTACGTTTACTTCATCATGTATGGAATGTGAGCTGATAAAATAATGATACACTTTATTTAATTGTGCATCGGAAGGTTTGGCGGCGCCAATATTCAGCTCCTTATAACACTGACGGCTATCCGCAGAAATAATTTGTGTGTTGAGTTTTAGTGCAAGCTCAATGGTATAAGCGGTTTTACCAACCGCAGTAGGGCCGGTTATTACGATACAGGTTTTTGCAGGCATATGCTTAGGTTTGTACAGAACCCGGCAATTTTATTCTAATTCTTCCGAAGTATTTTCCTGCACATCTTCATCTGCTGCGCCGTTTTCTCCTTCTTCGCCAAATCCGTCCGGCATTACGGTGCTGTTAAGATCATATTTTTCTTCTATCTCGGCAAGCTTTTCATTTACGAGACCTTTGGTGCCATACTGGCTCGGGCCAATGCCTTCTGTACGGATGCAGGACGGATATACCAGTTTAGGATCTTCATTTTTTATCACCCCGATCAGCTCTACCATAAAGGTCCAGTTCTTATGGAAGTCGTACACACAGACGAACTTTTGATTAGGATCACGAATTTCCGAACCAACCGTAGTATTTTTCATCAGCAGGGGCTCAACTTTATAGGGCTTATCATATTTTTCCAGTGTAATTTCCTTACCTCTTTGCCATTTATCGTTGCTACGGTAAAATGTTGCGCCATGTTTATTATCAAATTCGAAGCACTTCAGGAGAATGTTAAGTAAATCCAGGAACGTCTGTTCGTGCCTGATCACAATGTCGCGATATACGCTGTCGTCCTCCTCCCAATAAATCCTGAATTTTAAGATTGCCATATCACGAAATTAAGCATTACCGGCCAAATATAATGTGAATCATTACCTTGCTGATATACGGAGATTTTTCCATGCAGGGTTATAAGACCTGCATTTTTGTAAACATAAAATTTTATGATACCCCTTTTCTGGATATACCTAATTCTCTTGCCTTTTCTTCCATAAAGGCAAATGCGGCAGCGTAATCATTCGGGATGATTCCGTCCAGAATAGCTTCCCGCACTGCATTTTTAATTATCCCGACATTTCGTGAAGGCGGCAATCCGAATTCATGCATAATAATTTCACCGGTGATGGGGGGTTGCCAGTTTCTCAAATGATCAGACTCTTCCACTTCTTTCAATCTCCGCTCTACCATTTCGAAGTTGGACAGGAATCGCTGCACCTTTTGTTTGTTTTTGGAAGTAATATCTGCTTTGCACAACATCATCAGCGAATCAATATCATCGCCTGCATCAAACAATAATCTTCGTATAGCCGAATCCGTTATATTTTCTTTCGTAAGGCTTATGGGCCTTAAATGAAGCTCTACCATTTTTTTTACAAACTTCATTTTCTCATTCAGCGGGAGTTTTAATTGTGCAAATATTTTCGGCACCATTTTACCGCCTGCCACCTCATGGCCATGGAACGTCCACCCGTGACCTTCCTCAAATTTTTTGGTTGCGGGCTTGCCAATATCATGCAATACCGCGGCCCACCGGAGCCAAAGGTCATTGGTGTGGGAGGCTATGTTATCCAGCACCTGCAGTGTGTGATAAAAATTATCTTTATGCCCTTTGCCATCAATGTATTCGGCACCGGCAAGCGCCACCATTTGCGGAAAAATAATTTTCAACAGGCCGCTCTTATACAACAAATCAAAACCAGTGGAGGGCTTTTCTGTAACAACAATTTTATTTAATTCGTCAATGATGCGTTCTGCGCTCACTATTGAAATTCGTTGTGCATTTCGCTGAATCGCTGCAAATGTTTCCGGGGCAATATCGAATTTTAATTGTGCTGCAAACCTTATAGCCCGCATCATCCGCAGCGGGTCATCACTAAAGGTTTGATCAGGAGGGAGCGGCGTCTTTAAAATCTTTTTCTCCATATCCTTCACTCCTCCCAGCGGATCTATGATTTTTCCAAAATCATCTTCATTCAGGCTGAAAGCAATTGTATTAATAGTAAAGTCACGGCGCATTCTGTCATCCTCCATCGTGCCCGCGGCAACCTCCGGTTTGCGGCTGTGAGGCCGGTAGCTTTCTTTCCTGGCTCCTACAAATTCTATATCAAATTTTTCTTCTCCGCTTTTGGAATATATTTTTATTTGCGCAGTGCCGAAGTTTTTAAAATAATTTACTACCGGTGCTGGATGAAATTGCAGTGCTGCTTTCTTAGCAAGCTCAATCCCATCTCCCAGGCAAACAATATCTGCGTCTTTGGTTGGCCGGTTTAAAATTTTGTCTCTTACAAAGCCCCCGATTACAAATGCGGGCATAGTAAGATCCGCAGCAGCGCGGCTTATCTTCTTAAAAATTGACAGTTCTTCATTGCTAAGCGTAATATCCATCCGGCAAAAATAAAAATTTTGAAAAAGCCTTTTCCTCAATTTAATAATGTGTAATCCGGAAGGGTTGAAAGGCATGCCAACAGTTAAAATTTCGTGGCACTAATGTTGAACATATACAATTATTATCAAAACTTCGTTTATTTGATAGTTGATTTTGACATATTGACAAGCGAAAAAAAATTATGATTAAAAACTTTTTAGTGGGCGGACAGGAAGATGATTTGGAATTTATGCCCATTATCCCTTTGAATGAAGAAGCCAACGAACTTAATGACGATCAGGCCATTCCGGTGGAGCTGCCGCTGCTACCCTTAAAAAATACGGTTCTCTTTCCGGGTGTGGTCATTCCGATTACAGTAGGAAGAGACAAAAGTATAAAGGCCGTTACCGATGCTTACAAGGCTGACAAATTGATCGGGGTTATATCACAAAAAGACAGTGTTGTAGAAGAGCCTCTTGTAAGCGACCTGGCTAATATTGGCACCATTGCCAAAATAATCAAGCAGATAAAAATGCCGGATGGGGGCACCACCGTAATTATCCAGGGAAAGAAACGATTCAAAGTAGATGAGATCACTTCTGAAGATCCTTATTTTAAAGCTAAGATTACCGTATTGCCTGAAGAAGAGCTGAAAGATGATAAAGATTTTGATGCTATGGTGGCATCTATTAAAGAGATCTCAGGGCAAATAATACAGCTATCCCCGAACCTGCCGTCGGAAGCCTCTATCATCTTAAAGAATATAGAAAATCCTTCTTTCCTGATCCACTTCGTAAGCAGCAATCTCAACAGCTCTCTGGCCGAAAAACAAAAGCTCCTCGAGATAAATAACATTAAGGCCCGGGCAGAAATTTTGATGAGCCTGTTGCATACTGAATTACAATATGCCGAACTCAAGAATAAAGTAACCAATAAAACCCGCGCCGAGCTCGACAAGCAGCAAAAGGATTATTTTCTGCAACAACAACTCAAAGCCATTAAGGAAGAACTGGGTGGCGACAATTTTGCTGAAATAAAAGAGATGCAAAAAAAGGCCGAAGCAAAAAAATGGCCTGCAGCGGCAAAAGATCTTTTTAATAAAGGTCTTGAAAAGCTGGAAAGAATGCACCCTTCTACCCCTGACTACTCCGTAGTATATAATCACCTCGATTTAATGCTTGATTTGCCATGGGAAGAATATACGCAGGATGAATATGATTTTAGAAAAGCAAAAAAGATATTGGATCATGATCATTATGGCATGGAAAAAATCAAGCAGCGTATACTGGAATACCTCGCAGTACTAAAGCTGAAAGGCGATATGAAAAGTCCCATTCTTTGCTTTGTGGGCCCTCCGGGTATTGGTAAAACATCGTTAGGAAAAAGCATTGCCAATGCAATTAATCGCAAATATGTTCGCGTGAGCCTTGGCGGACTTCACGATGAAAGTGAGATTCGCGGCCATCGCAAAACATATATAGGAGCCATGCCCGGACGGATTTTACAATCCATCCGCAAGGTAAAATCCTCCAACCCGGTAATGATACTGGATGAGATAGACAAAGTAGGAGTTGACTTCCGTGGCGATCCGTCATCTGCTTTGCTCGAAGTGCTTGACCCGGAACAGAACAACAATTTTTACGATAACTATCTGGAGACGGAATACGACCTGAGTAAAGTATTGTTCATTGCAACGGCTAATAATCTCCAGAATATTCAGCCTGCATTACGCGACAGGCTTGAAATTATAGATTTGAATGGGTATGCACTGGAAGAAAAAATTGAGATTGCCAGGCGCCACCTGATACCCAAGCAGAAAGACGCTCATGGCTTAAAAGATGTCTCTTTCCGGATAAGCAATACTGTTATTGCAAAAATTATTTCTGAATATACAAGAGAAAGCGGGGTGAGGGAACTGGACAGGCTGTTCGCAGGTATTATGCGGCATCTTGCCAAAACATATGCGGAGAAAGGGGGCCTGAAGCCTACATTAAGCTTGGGAGATGTAGAAAAGATACTGGGCAAATCAAAATATACCAATGAAATGTATAAAACGGCGAACCTGCCCGGAGTGGCCGTGGGCCTTGCATGGACCTATGTTGGCGGAGATATACTTTTTATTGAGACCACTACAAGCGATAATGGCAAAGGAGAGCTCAAACTCACGGGCAACCTTGGCACTGTGATGAAAGAAAGCGCCGCTACTGCAATGACATACTTACAGGCAAACGCAAAAAAATATGGGATAGACCCTGAAATCTTCAGCAAGAAAAATGTGCATGTTCATGTGCCGGAAGGAGCCGTTCCCAAAGATGGCCCCAGCGCAGGAATTACGATGATGACATCCCTGGCTTCTTCCTTTACGGGAAGAAAGGTGAAACCTTATCTTGCCATGACAGGTGAAATAACTTTAAGAGGGCAGGTGCTGCCGGTAGGAGGTATAAAGGAAAAAGTGCTGGCGGCGAAAAGAGCAGGGTTAAAGGAAATTATTATGAGCGCACAGAACGAAAAGGACGTAGACGAAATAAATCCCGGTTTTATCAAGGGCCTTAAAGTAAATTATGTTAAGACCATGCAACAGGTGCTCGATCTTGCATTGATATAATTCTTTACCCTGGTTTCTATTTCCCGTCTTTAAATTAAACGATCCCAACAGGGTTCCCTGTCGAATCTTTAAAGAGTAAAAATTCCTCTGCATCACCGGAGGAATTTTTTTTATAATAAAATAAAAGGTAATGGTGATGGAATGACAGAAATGCTATTTCACTTCGAGGGTTAAAACACAATCCTTCTCAAGATAAGCCTGCAGAACATCGCCAACAATACATTCTCCTACTCCTGCGGGTGTTCCGGTAAAAACAAGATCGCCAATATTGAGAGAAAAATAATTCGAGATATTGGCCACTATGGCATCAATGGAAAATATCATATCGCCGGAATTACCTTTTTGTACGACTTCCCCGTTTTTTGTAAGTGAAAAATTAATATTCTTCTTATTGATAGCAGGTGTGATATCTATAAAATTGCCCACGGCAGCGGAGTTATCAAAAGCTTTCGCCTTTTCCCACGGAAGACCTTTTTTCTTCAATTCATTCTGAATGTCACGGGCAGTAAAATCAATACCTACACTTATTCCATTGTAATAGTTGGAGGCATGCTTTTCCTGTATATATTTCCCATTTTTACTGATGCGAATTACGAGTTCGCCTTCGTAATGAAGTTCATTGGTAAATTCGGGATAGTAGAAAGGCGTATGGTTTTGCACCAGCGCACTTTTGGGTTTCATAAAAATAACCGGCTCCTCAGGTAATTCATTACCCAATTCTTTCACGTGGTCCTGGTAGTTGCGGCCTATACAAAAAATCTTCATATTTAAAGCACTTTTTTATTTGGGTGCCAGAGGTTTTAGTTGGCGAAAATATACAAAACAAATTAAAAAATGAATTTACTTATCGGGAGGCTCCCAATCGAAAGTCAGGCTGTTGACCAGGTTCATGGTTCTCTCTATACCAATGCTGGCAAAACTTTCGATGACCTCAATGGATTTCTCAATTTTTAATCTGACAACCGGGATCTCTTCCTGCAACCAGCGGCTTAAAACAAAGTCTGCCTGCATTCCTTTTGGAAAATTATTCCCTATTCCAAAACGGAGCTTGGGGTAATCGTCTGTACCAAGCACTTCCTGGATGCTCCTGAGTCCATTATGACCTGCATCGCTTCCCCCTTTCCGTAACCTCAGTTTGGTCAGGGGAAGCGCCAAATCATCAACTACAGTTAACGAATTTTCTACTAAGATATTTTCCTTATCCAACCAGTATTTTACCGCGCGGCCACTTAAATTCATAAAGGTTGTGGGTTTTATACATATAAATATTTTGCCCTTCCGCTTTACTTCCGCTATTTCGGCCAGCCGGTCCACCCTGAAAAATGCTTCATGCTTCAGCGCAAATGCCGTTACCACATCAAAGCCAATGTTATGTCTTGTATGCGCATATTCATTGCCCGGATTTCCCAAACCCGCTATTAAAAACTTAGACATGAAACGAAGATAGGAATTTGTGCCTGCACCCCGGGTTTACTGCATAGAGGTACGTTCGAAAGAATTATTAATTGATACCAAGAAATTGTTGCAGTTCGGCATCTGTTTTTATAAGTACATCTCTTACCTTGCTTCCCTGGTTAGGGCCCACTACCCCGGCGGCTTCCAACTGATCCATTAACCTTCCTGCACGGTTATACCCCAGCTTCATCCTCCGCTGAAGGAGTGAAGTGCTGCCGGTCTGGCTCTGCACAATAAGCCGTGCTGCATCTTCAAATAAGGCGTCACGGTCATTTACATCAAACTCTTTATTCTCAAATTCCTTTTCATCTACATATTCCGGCAATAAGAATGCCTGCGGATATCCGGGTTGTATGCCGATATAATCATTTATTCTGTCTACTTCCGGTGTGTCAACAAATGCACATTGCAAACGCGTAAGCTCGCCATTGTAGCTGATCAGCATATCTCCCTTACCGATCAATTGTTCCGCGCCGCCCACATCAAGAATGGTTCTGCTATCGATTTTACTGCTTACCTTAAATGCAATGCGTACCGGGAAGTTGGCCTTTATAGTTCCGGTAATAATATTTACCGAAGGCCGCTGGGTTGCAATGATCAGGTGAATACCCACTGCACGGGCAAGCTGGGCAAGGCGTGCAAGCGGCATTTCTACTTCCTTGCCTGCTGTCATAATCAAATCTGCAAATTCATCTATCACCAATACAATAAAGGGAAGATACTGATGCCCTTTTTCAGGATTCAATTTTCGTGAAACAAACTTTTCATTGTACTCTTTGATATTTCTCGTGCCGGCTTCTTTCAATAAATCATACCGGTTATCCATTTCGATACACAAGGCATTCAGCGTATGAATTACTTTTTTCGTATCCGTAATAATTGCATCCTCTTCGCCGGGCAGCTTTGCCAGGAAATGTTTTTCTATATTTTTATAAATGCTTAATTCAACTTTTTTCGGATCTATTAAAACCAGCTTTAGCTGTGAAGGATGTTTCTTATAAAGAAGAGAAACAAGAATTGCATTTAAGCCTACAGATTTCCCCTGCCCGGTCGCTCCTGCCATTAATAAGTGAGGCATGGTGGTAAGGTCAACAATAAAATTTTCATTATCGATCTTTTTACCGATCGCAACCGGCAGTAAATATTTGTTATTTTGAAATTTTTCGGAGTGTAGCAGGGTACGCATACTCACAATAGTCTTCTTCACATTGGGTACTTCAATCCCGATAGTGCCCTTGCCCGGGATAGGGGCAATAATGCGGATACCTAATGCCGCAAGGCTTAGCGCAATATCGTCTTCCAGATTTTTTATCCTGGAAATGCGCACACCCGGGGCCGGAACAATTTCATAAAGCGTAACCGTAGGCCCTACAGTGGCATAAATCTTTTGAATCTCTATATCATAATTTTTCAGGGTATTGATGATCTGGTTCTTATTTGTCTCCAGTTCATCTGCATCCTGGATAATTCTTTCGCTTCCGTAAGTTTCCAGCAGATCAAGGGTTGGATATTTATAGTTTTTTAAATCCAAAACAGGATCATACGGCTGCTGCTTTATGGTAGCAACATTTTCTGATGTTTTCTCTGTTTCAGCAGGCGTTGCTTTTACTTCGAGCTGCAGATCACTCTCCGGAAGCTTATTGGTAACCGGGGCCCGTAGCTTTTCTTCTTTAGGCCGGATATTTAATTCTGTTTTATTTTCCTGCCGGGCAATAAGCGGCTCATCATTTTTCTCAATAATTTTTAAATCGGGCAATGGTTCTTCATCGGGAAATTTTATGCCGGTAATGGGTTCCGGTTTTTTTAGTGGCTCCGGTGCAGCCGCTACCGCATTGTTATCCTCGCTTACCCTGCCAGGCACAGACTGCTTTTTATGTAAAAATTGCGTGGAAGGATTAAACCTCCAGATAATATAACTTCCGAAGGCTACCAATAAAAGAACGGCTGTACCCATTTTTCCGATCATCCGCTGCAACCATTCATTTTCCATATCGCCCACTGCACCGCCCCACGGGAATGGATGCCCCTTCATCACGAAAGAAGCTGACACACTTATTACCAGCAACCCGACAATTACATAACGCAGGTTTCTTCCTACAGAGAAAATCTTTTTGGGCGCAAATAAATTGACGCCAACAATAAAGAAGAAAGAACAAATTAAATAAGAGGCAATTCCAAATCCGGAACGAAAGAAAAGATTGGAAAAATAAGCGCCGGCAGTGCCTAACAGATTGGCCATGGGCGTGGCATGGCCCGGCAATAAAATTTTTGCCCCGTCATGAAAAATCTTCGACTGATCTTCCTGCCAGGTAAATAAATAAGAGGTAAAGGCAACAAATAAAAGAAAGGCGAGCACTATAAAAACGGTACCCACTATTTTGTGCGACCTTTCATCTTTAAGCAACTTTCTGAATTCAACCTTCTCCTCCGGATCAGCAGTCATTTTCTTAGGATTGGCCGGTTTCTTATTATTTGGTTTTTTCTTCTTAGGCATTTGGTCACAAAGATAAAAAATTGAGCAAATGGAAAAATCAAAGCAGGTATGAATTAAAATCTATCCATTGAACTTGTATGAATAAAAGACATTGGATGCATTTTCAGGATTGTTACCAATTAACTATTCCTCATTTGCAACGAGGAATAGTTGGAGATTTTCCGCATTTGGTAACGATGTACACCATACAAAGTCAATAGTGCAATGCCAAAAAAGATAAGCGTTGAATAAAGGAAGGTCTTTTGCTCCCTGGCATATAAATCCTGTATGGTCCCGCTCCGGTTCATTAAAATTATATTGTATGCTGTTTTGTCAAAAGCCGGGCTGTTATTTTCCGCTTCCAGCAGGTACTTGGCATCATCGGTGTTTTCAATTTTTTCAAAATAATCAACCTGGTAAAAATTGTATTTGCTAAAATCTTCTTTCGATCTTTGCCAGAAAGCCGCAACCTTTTTCTGCTGCCCGCTTTTATACAGCAGATCGTTGGCAAGTGACGCAGAGAATTTCACGCCATAGCCAATCCTGCTTGTCCTGCTATTGTTTCTTTCGGTGGTATCATTAAATACCGGCACAACGAAGTAGCTGTTTAATTGTAAGGCTGAGCCGAATTTCCCGCTTGTATGGCGCTCCCTGATCAGAAAGCACCGGGATGTGTCAACAACGAAATGATTTATTTTAAAAAACCTTTCATTTGGATAATCATCCAGCTCTTTGGGCTGGTCAATCGGAATTATTGTATAGCTGATGTCTCTGAAATAGCCCTGCGATAAGGCAATTGGCAGCCACATTGAAACCGGGATCAGCGCATACAGCAAAAGGCCCGTTACCTTCTTATTGTACCCCAGCTTTTTTAAAACCGGCCTGAAAACAATAAAAGCGAGCAGGTAGCAGATAATCGCAGGTATCCATAAATCAGCGTAATCTTTATTTACGGAGATGCCTGAATGCAATGAAGCAAACCAATTAAGGAAAGTATAACCTGAAAAAGTTAAAATAAAAACGAGGACATATTTTTTTATCAATGATGTAAACATGATAAAATAGTAGCGCTGCTATAATGCGCCGTGTTTAAAGATGCGGTAACTCAATCCTCTATGCCTGTTGAAATATTATTTTTGCCCCTGCTTTCGTCATCGGTTGCTTATATCGGGCATTACGTGTACATTAGCCACAACCCGGCTAAAGCGCCTTTGCTTAACTGGTACCTGAATTCCAGATCCAAACCAGGCTGTAAACAAAAGCTGTTACTGTTCTCTTTTCATTATTTTGTTAGTATTGCACTACAAAGATGGAACCGGAGAATGTAGACTCAGAACTCCCCTCGGCAAGGCTGACTGCCGTTCCGTTTTTCCAGTATCTGATAATGTTTTTTCCGCTTGCGTCCCCTTCATCACCTGCTACATAAATATCACTGCCCGACACAAACACAGATGAGGCGCCCGCATTATAACTACCGTTGGTAAGGTTGGCCTCCCCTCCGTTTTTCCAGTATTTGGCAACGTTTTGCCCGCCTGCGTCCTCTTCATCACCTGCTACATACACATCGTTGCCCGATACAAATATGGATCGGGCATTGGCATTATAGCTGCCATTGGTAAGGTTGGTCTCCCCTCCGTTTTTCCAGTATTTGGCTACGGATTTTCCGCCTGTATTACTTTCCCACCCGGCTACATACACATCGCTGCCCGATACAAATACAGAATAAGCAATAGCGCTATAACTGCCGTTGGTAAGGCTGACCGCTGTTCCGTTTTTCCAGTATTTGGCTACACTGTTCCCGCCTGCGTTCATTTCAAATCCTGCTACATACACATCGCTGCCCGATACAAATACGGAATAGGCATCAGCATTATAACTGCCGTCGCTAAGGCTGACCGCTGTTCCGTTTTTCCAGTATTTGGCCGCATATTTACCGCTGGTTGCGTTATATTCGGATCCTGCTACATAGACGTCGCTGCCCGATACAAATATGGATCGGGCATAAGCATTATAACTACCATCAGTAAGGTTAACCGGTGTTCCGTTCTTCCAGTATTTGGCGACGATATTTCCATTTGCGTTCTTTTCAAACCCTGCCGCATACACATCGCTGCCCGATACAAATACGGAAGCGGCATAAGCAACATAACTGCCGTTGCTAAGGCTGACCGCCGTTCCGTTTTTCCAGTATTTGGCCACGCCATTTTCCTCTCCTGCCACATAGATGTCGGTTCCGGAACTTTCGATATCGTGATGGTGCTTTTTGCACGCTGTGAACAGGATGGCTGTTAGAAGCAGGAAGGGAAAATATTTTTTCATTTTACTATGGTATTTGACTGATCAAAATTGCCATTACCGGTATCCTGAATCAATACTCCATATGGATAATTTTCTTATAAGTCCTTAATCGCCACTTTACATTATATTTAAAGGTGAAAGTCACTGTATGAGTCAATGCTCCCGTAAAGAATTGCTTATTGCTTCCTTTTTTGTTTTAATAAATGCTTATGGTATACTGGCCGCAGCGCAGGGCAACCTGTTCGACAGCCTCAAAAATAATATCCGGTATGCAGTAAGCAACGGGCAAAAACTATCTGCAACACTTTCTTTTTGCGATAAGTGGGAATCCATGAGCCCGGACACTTTACGGTATTACGTGCTCGCAGCGAAACAACTTGCATTAAAGCAAAATGACCTGCATGCGTCCATCTTTGCAGATTATTACATGGCCGCATGGCTCTTCCAGGCGAATAAAATTGATACGGCGCTTACATTAACAGATAAAACCATCAGCGCTTATAAAAAAGATTTTTCTTACGACGATGTGCTTGCAAAACTGATGAGCTTAAGGGGAAATATTTTAATAAGAACAGATAATGTAGCGGAAATGACGAAGAACAGTTTTGATTTTATAAAGATGGCTGAAGAACATAAAGACACATTGAACATAGCAAGAGGCATGCTGGGTATTGGCAATGCAGACATGCGCTTAAAAAAATACGATGAAACATTAAGCTGGTATCGTAAAGCATTACAACTGCTTCCCAATGCCATGTATAAAGAAAAACTCAGTTTTATTTATAACAATATTGCTATTGTGTTTTATCATCTTAATAAAGAAGATTCAGCAACATATTATGTAAAAGAAGGGATAGCCTACTCACAAGGGTCGGGCAACCTTACCAATCTTGCTAACGGATGGTTTTTATATGGCGGGTTAATGGCAGAATACAAACACATCAGCGAAGCAGAAACTGCTTTTGAAAAAGCAATTGAGATTCGCAAAAAGATTGGCGATGTATATTATATTATTTCAGACATGGCGCAGCTTGCATTGTTTTATTGTGATAACAATCAGCCGCAAAAAGGTATCGCACTTTGTAATGAAGGAATAAATCTTTTGAAACAAAACGGCAACGATTTCAGTAACCAGAGCTCCTTGTACGAAGTACTGGCAAAAGCTTATCTGCAGGTAAAAGATTATAAAAACTACAGCGATGTTTTACGTCAGCAACTCAATCTGAAAGATTCCATCTATCAGAAAAACACTGCGGAAGAGATGGCCGAAATGCAGGCAAAATACGAAGTGCAGAAAAAAGAAGCGGAGATAGCTCATCAACGGCTTTTGCTTGTAAAAAAGAATTACCTGATCTACGGCTCTCTTGCTGTTTTTATATTGCTTGTCTTTTCTTCATACCAGCTATTTAAGCGCTACCGGCAGGATCAAAAGTTCCGGTTGATACAGGCGATAGAAAAAGAGAAAAAGATATCGGAGCGTGCCGTAAATGAAGCGGAAGAAAATGAAAGGAAAAGAATTGCCGCTGATCTTCACGATAACCTCGGCGCACAGGCAAATGCATTGCTTTATGGAACGGAGCAGTTGAAAAATATTGCGCAGGATGAATCAGTGTTGCTGGATAATCTTCAGTACACTGCAAGGGATATGATGCAATCGCTCAGGGAGACTGCCTGGGCAATGAAGCAATCGGAAGTAGAAGCCAGGCAGGTATGGCTGCGCATTATTAACTTCTGCAAGCATTTGTCGCTGATTTTTAAAGAGATCAGGATAACCACTAACGGAGACGCTCATGCCACTGCGATTTTTTCTTCAAACAGGGCCCTGCAGATCATCCTGATCGTGCAAGAGGCTATTAATAATGCAGTGCGTCACTCAGGGGGCGACAGGATAAACGTGGAAAGCAGGGCTGATGAAAGCTCATGGCTGATAACGGTAGCCGATAATGGACAAGGCTTTGATCTTGCGCAGCATCAAAACAACGGTATCGGCCTTGTTAATATGAAAGAGCGTGCAGATAAAGCAGCTATAGCTATCAGGTTTGATACAGGTATAGGCAAAGGAACGGCCATAAGGCTCCTTATACCTTTTGATGCTTTAAAAGCATAATCCAAAAGGAGTATTGAACTGCAAAAGAAAATTATCCACTTTTATTGTAAATGGGAGCTATGATCAAAATCGGAATAGTTGACGATAAACTCAGCAACAGGAATATTCTGGAAGATAAGCTCAGGAGAAATAAAATTTTTTCTGTTACTTTTAAGTCGCCTGATGGGGAAGCGTTTTTGGAGGCTATGCGGCAGTTACAGCCTGAACAACTTCCTGATATAGTAATGATGGATCTCGAAATGCCTGTAATGGACGGGGTAGCCGCTATTGCAACCGCCTCTTCTCTTTATCCCGGCGTCAAATACGTGGTGCTGACTGTATTTGATGATGAAGAGAAAATATTTAAAGCGATCAAGGCCGGGGCTTGCGGTTATTTATTAAAAGAAGAAAGCAGCGATGTGATTACGGATATGCTGACCAGCTTATATGAAAGCGGTGCCGGGCCTATTTCCCCCTCCATAGCTTATAAGATCCTTCAGATGGTTCAAAACCAGCCCTCTGACAAACCAGTTCCCGGGAACGAAGCAACCGGGGACATGCCCAATATTTTTGAGCTGAGCAAACGGGAAAAAGAGATCCTTCAATTACTGAGCAGGGGACTTGACTATAAAGAAATAGGCTCGGGCATAAACATAAGCCCCAATACAGTAAAGAAACATACCAGGAATATTTACCAGAAGCTTCATGTAAACAGTAAAGCGCAGGCATTGCGCATTGCTTATTTGAAAGGGTTGTTGTAGGTTGTACGGAATTTATTTTTACTGCAGGAACCCCCATTCTCAAAACTATTGGGCTGAATGCCAAATTGGGTTACACCAACAACCTGTTGCGTCCTTCGCTCATTGTCTGTGCCGTATACGCGCCAGCAGAGAGGATTAAAATATGTCACATTCGGTGAATAAATGATCCAAAGTTGCCGCCTGTTACCGGGATACTTTGAGGATAGTATTCCAGTTGACAGACGGCAACTTTTACTGATTATTCTATGGTCAAAGTACCATTCCGGCTTTGTTCAACGTTTCTATCAGCGGTGACTGATAGATGAAAATCGAATTGCAATCATCTTCAGAAAAGGATTTTCCCTGAGAAGGCTACTTATCTTTCGTTTTACTTAAAACTCCACCCAGAAGGCACATCCATCCTGCGATAAATGAGATACCGCCAATTGGCGTGATAGCTCCAATCCAGTCATACCCGGGAATTACAGCGGCTTTAAAATAAGTAAGCAGATACAACGAACCTGAAAATAAAATGATGCCCGCTATAAACAACCTGCCCGACCACCTGATAAGATTATCAGGAAACTCCTTAAATAAAATTCCCGAAGCCAGCAGTGCAAATACATGGTAAAACTGGTAACGTACTGCCGTTTCAAAAATGGACAAGGCAAAATCTGAAATATGGCCTCTTAACCCGTGTGCACCGAATGCACCAAGCGCCACGGTCAGCGCACCCATAACAGCAGCCACTTTTAAAAATCCTTTATGCATTAGCGTTAGTATTATTAAAAAGCTGGAAAAGCGCATTGTCGTTCAGGCGTTCCACATTAAGAGTATAATCTGCCTGCGAATAAAATGACTCTCTTTCTTTCAGCTTTCTTTCAACAAAAAAGATCAGTTCGGACGGGTTTACATCTTTAATTATGGGCCTTTGTTCCATCTCATCCAAAACATTCTTTACAATCAATGACGGTGAGGCTTTCAGATAAATCACTTTACCATTGGCTTTCATCCACTCCATATTATTTCCGAAACAGGGCGTGCCGCCACCACAGGCCAATATAAAATTTTTCAAGTGGGCAAACTTTTTTAATTGTTCCGCTTCCATCTCACGAAATTTGTCTTCCCCATGCTTTTCAAAAATTTTTGTGATGCTCATTCCTGCCGCATCTTCAATTCTCGTATCGAGATCAAAGAATTGCAATCCGTTATTTTTTGCCCAGATCTTTCCCCAGTGGGTCTTTCCGCTACCCATAAATCCAATTAAAAAAAAATTTTCGGATAAGGACATTTGGAGATAATTCTACTTTACGATTTTAATTAACAAAAAAATTTATTATCATTTAAATGCATTAATTCCGGTTATGTCCATTCCTGTTATCAACAAATGAATATCATGTGTACCTTCATAAGTGAGTACGCTTTCCAGGTTCATCATGTGACGCATAATGGAATATTCGCCGGTAATTCCCATTCCGCCCAATACCTGCCTTGCCTTACGGGCTATTGTGGCTGCTACCTCGCAGGCATTTCTTTTTGCCATGCTTACCTGCTGCGGAGTTGCTTTTCCTTCATTCATCAATACACCCAGTCTCCAGTTCAACAATTGCGCTTTGGTAATTTCAGTTATCATCTCCGCAAGCTTCTTTTGCTGCAATTGAAATGATGCAATGGGCTTATCGAACTGTATTCGTTCTTTTGAATATCGCAGGGCCGTGTCATAGCAATCCATTGCAGCGCCGATGGCGCCCCAGGCAATTCCATATCGCGCCTTTGTAAGACAGCTCAGCGGACCTTTCAATCCTTTTACATTCGGTAAAATATTTTCTTTCGGAACTTGTACGTTGTCAAAGACCAATTCACCCGTTGCACTTGCACGAAGGCTCCATTTGCCATGAGTGGCCGGCGTGGTAAAACCTTCCATACCGCGTTCTGCGATCAATCCATGTATTTCGCCGGCTTCATCTTTCGCCCATACCACCGCTACCTGGGCAAAAGGCGCATTGCTGATCCACATTTTACTTCCATTTAAAATTACATGGTCGCCGGCGTTCCTGTAATTGCACAACATGCCGCCGGGATCGCTTCCATGATTGGGTTCGGTTAAACCAAAGCAACCTAACCATTCGCCACTGGCCAGCTTTGGCAAATATTTTTTTCTTTGTTCTTCGCTGCCATAAGCGTGAATCGGAAACATGACCAGAGAACCTTGCACGCTCGCCGTAGACCGAACCCCGCTATCACCCCGTTCCAGTTCCTGCATCATTAAACCGTAAGAAATATAGTCCAGTCCGCCGCCGCCATATTCTTCAGGGATGGTAGGGCCAAAGCATCCTAAATCGCCCAGCTGCTTCACAATGTGCCGGGGAAATTCTGCGCGCTGCGCATAATCTTCAATGATCGGAGAAATTTCTTTTTTCACATAATTCCTTACCGCATCCCGGATAAGCTTATGCTCATCCGTGAGCAATTCATCTATATTATAATAGTCCGGCGATTGAAATAAATCCTGTGCCATGGATGTGACTGGTTAATTAGTTAATTAGTTGATTAGTTAACTTGTTAATTCGTGCTTCAAAATTCGTGTTATTAAAAACATCAAAGGTACTTCTTCATTTCTGTTTGATATTGCTCGGCAACTTTACCGGCAGCGGCTGCAAAATCTTCTTTTCCCGAAGCATAAATAATAGCTCTCGAAGCATTTACCAGCAGCCCGCAATCTTTATTCATTCCATATTTCGATACTTCTTCCAGGCTACCGCCCTGCGCTCCCACCCCGGGAATCAGCAAAAAATTATCGGGAACAATTTTCCTGATCGACGCAAGTTCATTTGCTTTTGTGGCCCCCGCTACAAACATCAGGTTCTCTTTATTGCCCCATCCACTCACCTTCTGCAAAACCATTTCATACAAATAATGATCATTTATTCTTTGTTGTTGAAAATCTTCACTTCCTTTATTACTCGTTAATCCCAACACGATCGTAAACTTATTCTTATACTCCAGGAAAGGCTGAATGCTGTCGAAGCCCATGTAAGGCGCAACGGTAATGGCATCAAAGTTGAATGTTTCAAAAAAGGCTTTTGCATATTGGGCAGATGTATTTCCGATATCTCCGCGTTTGGCATCTGCAATCTTTAAATGAGTAGATGGAATGCAACTTACCGTCTGCACCATATCTTCCCAACCTTTTATTCCGTTGCTTTCATAAAAAGCGGTATTGATTTTATATGCCACACAATATTCTTTTGTGGCATCTATAATCCGCTTGTTGAATTCAAAAACTGCATTCGGATGTGATTGAAGGTGCCGGGGAAGTTTGTCAATGCTGGTATCCAGCCCTACGCACAGGTACGATTTTTTTTCCTTAATCTGATCCATCAAAAACCGGAGATTCATGGGCTGATGATATTTTTTATGATTTGTGCTGCAGCAAAAATTTCTTCAAAAGTATTGTAAAGCGGCGCAGGCGCTACACGAATTACATTGGGTTCCCGCCAATCCACAATCACCCCCTGCTGTTTTAATGAATCGAAAACCTGTTTTCCTTTTTCATGCAATAAAACGGAAACCTGGCATCCGTGTTCATTCTCATTGCGGGGCGTAATGATCTCAATAATTTTCTTTGAGGAAGATTCATTGATATCATCCAACACGAACATTAAATACGAGCTGAGCTTTTTCATTTTTGAAACAATATTCTCAAAACCCGCTTCCTCAAAAATATCGAGCGCCGCAGCATGTGCAGACATATTCAATACCTGGGTGGTACTCAATTGCCAGCCTTCCGCAGTGGGAACAGGATCAAATTCCTTTTCCATCATAAAGCGCCTGTCCTTATTGGTACCTACCCAGCCAGCCAACCTCACCATTGATTTATCGCGGATATAACGTTCATGGATAAACGCACCTGCTACAGAGCCGGGTCCGGAATTCAAATATTTATACGAGCACCAGCAGGCAAAATCAACATCCCAGTCGTGAAGATGCAACTCCACGTTACCTGCAGCATGTGCAAGGTCAAAGCCGCAAGGTGCGCCAGCGTCATGAGCCGCCGCCGTTATTGATTTCATATCAAATACCTGTCCGGAGTAATAATTGATACCACCGATTATCACCACTGCTACTTTGTCTGCATGTTTTTTAATAGCTGAAATGATATCTTCATTTCTAATTGTGTGCTCTCCCTCTCGTGGTTTCACTTCAATGATAGTCTTTTCAGGATCCAACCCATGCAGGAGGGCCTGCGATTGCAATGCATATTGATCGGAAGGAAAGGCTTTTGCTTCGCAAATGATTTTATATCGCTCTTTTGTGGGTTTGTAAAATGAAATAAGCAGCAGGTGTAAGTTCACCGTAAGCTCACTCATCACCACAATTTCTTCCTCTTTTGCACCCAGAATAGGCGCCAGCTTCGGCGGAAAAATTTCATGATACTTTACCCACGGTATGCGGGCATGAAAGTGACCTTCCACGCCAAAGTTCGCCCAGTCTTCCAAATCGTTTAAAATGTTTTCCTGCGCTGTTTTCGGCTGAAGCCCTAATGAGTTTCCGGCAAAATATATACATTCCCTCCCATTGACGATGGGTATATAAAATTTATCCCTGAATGCTTTCAGCGGATCTGCTTCATCCATTTGTCTGGCAAAAGCCAATGTATTCTCAAACTTGCTCATTCCGATTTTCGTACATACTTATCCGTTAGTAAATCTTTCGCTCACGATCAAATCCTTGCTGCCACTTGCATATGTATAGAAACCTTCCCCTGTTTTTACACCGAGGTTACCGGCATTTACCATATTTGTTAATAACGGGCAGGGCGCATATTTCGGATTCTTAAAGCCCTCATACATCACATTCAAAATGGAATGGCAAACATCGAGGCCGATAAAATCCGCAAGCTGCAATGGCCCCATCGGGTGCGCCATGCCCAGCTTCATAATAGTATCAATCTCAGTGACGCCTGCCACGCCTTCGTACAGGCTGTAAATGGCTTCATTAATCATGGGCATCAGGATGCGGTTGGCAATAAAGCCCGGATAGTCATTTACCTCGCAGGGGATTTTTCCCATCTTCCTGCCCAGTTCAATAATTGCTGCTGTTACCGTTTTATCTGTAGCATATCCGTTTATTACTTCTACCAATTTCATTACAGGCACCGGGTTCATAAAGTGCATGCCTATTACCCGCTGCGGACGTTTTGTGACTGCTGCAATTTTTGTTATCGAGATAGAGGATGTATTGGTAGCAAGAATACAATGGGCAGGCGTTGCTTCATCCAGCTGCTTAAAAATTTTGAGCTTCAGGTCAATGTTTTCCGTTGCCGCTTCCACTGCCAGATCTGCGTGCTTCACTCCCTCCGCAACAGAAGTAAGCGCTGTAATATTTTGAAGCGTATCTTTTTTAACATTATCGGTAATTGTTCCTTTGGCTATCTGCCTGTCGAGATTTTTGTTAATTGTTGCGAGCGCTTTATCAAGTTGCGGTTGCGACACATCCACCAGGTTTACCTTATAGCCATTCTGCGCAAATACATGGCAGATGCCGTTTCCCATGGTACCTGCACCTATTACAGAAACTGATTCTATCATATCAATTATCTCTTTGTTTGTAAAAGTAGTTCAAAAAAATTCTGCATTATGGTATGCTGCTTGCTACAAATAATATTATATCGAAATGTTAAGGTTTATTTTGATCAAAAAATCATTAAACCTTTAAATTTTTTTTTTATCTAATTTTCTCAAAACATTTCTATTATGAAAAAACTATTGCTGATTTTAAGTTCCCTTTTTATTTTCTCAATATTTATAACAGGATGTGGCCCCGCTTACGTTGCCGTAGGCACAAGGCCCGAGCCTCCGGTTTATGAAAGGCCTTTAGCACCCGGACCCGGTTATGTGTGGGTGGAGGGTGAATGGGTAATGCGTGGAGGCAGGTATGTTTACAGGAGGGGTTACTGGGCGTATCCGAAAAGAAGATACCATCATTATATACCCGGGCATTGGGAACAAACTCCACGGGGATATTATTGGAGACATGGTTATTGGAATTATTAATACCCGCTTCTTCCATAGTTAACAATTTTAAAAAATAAACAACAGCGACATGAAAAAAAATTTTTCAAAAGTTTTATTTGTATTTGCCATTGCAATGGGCATGCACTTTACATCAGGGGCGCAGATGTATGTAAAAGTGAGGCCCGCTGAAACAGTGGTGGTAACGCGGCCACCTGCCCCAAGTGCCCGCCATATATGGATAGAAGGCGAGTGGGTTTGGCGCGGGGGTGCCTATGTGCGTGAGCCGGGAAGATGGGTGCTTCCCAAGCGTGGCTATGTTTGGGTTCCGGGGCATTGGAAATCAACCCGCAGGGGATGGTATTGGATTCCCGGCCACTGGAGAAGAGGCAGATAATTAAATAATTCGTCAACCTTAAATACTACTATAATGAAGTACCCTATTAAAACAATTTCCCAAAAGCTGGTCATCATTCTGTTAACATTCACTTCTGTCGCTACATTCGCCCAGCGGCGATTTGATCCCGACAGGGACTATGAAAGATTTTTCCGCATCGGGGTAAAAGGCGGTGTGAATATTAATAAGATTAACGGGGAGTCTTACCATGATGGTTTTAACTATAATTACCTCCTGGGAGGTTTTATGCAGTTCAATTTTTCAAGAACATTCGGGCTGCAGCCCGAAGTAAACTTTGTGCAATCATCGTCGGAATTTGCTTCAGATGCAAATACGGTGTATGATGATTTGTTTTACAACGGAACTCAGCGGAAGGCAAAGCTCGATTATTTGAAAGTACCGCTGTTGCTCAACATTAATATTGGCCCGAGTAAGAGAATCAAGCTGCAGGTAGGCCCTCAATATGGAAATATATTAAAGCAAACGGTGGATAGCTTAAAGAGCAACGGAAATATTTTTAAACAGGCAGACTGGTCGGCAGTGGGCGGCGTATGGATACAAATTCCGTTCATCAACCTTGGCGCCCGTTATGAAATCGGGCTAAACAACATCAATGATATAGACAACCAGGAAAAGTGGAGAAGCCAGGCCTTCACCATCTTTGCAGGATTTACATTTTAACTCCAATATATATCGGTTCTTTATTTTGCCCCGTTGATTCACGGGGCTTTTTTGTATATTACAACAAACGACAGTATATGCAGCAACTACCGATTGAAAATTTATTCCTGATGGATATTGAAACCGTGTCGCGGGCAGCGGATTTTGGTGTGCTGAATGATGAATGGAAAGAACTATGGGCAGAAAAATCACTGAAAAATCTTCCGGCTGAAATGAAGGTGGAAGAGCATTACGCAAAACGGGCCGCCATTTTTGCGGAGTTTGCCAAGGTAATTTGCATCAGCACCGGCTATTTCAGGAAAGAAGGAAATGAATGGCAATTAAGGATAAAATCTTTTTATTCGGAAAATGAAAAAGAAATACTGGACAACTTCACCCATATGCTGGCGCAAATTCAGACAAAAAATTCAAAGTGGATATTTACCGGCCATAACATTAAAGAATTCGATATCCCTTTTTTATGCCGGAGGATGATTGTGAATGCAATTGAAATTCCGGGCATCATGGATTTTCAAAATATACGTCCCTGGGAAACGCCTGCATTGGATACATTGCATCTCTGGCGGTTTGGAGATTATAAACATTATATTTCGCTGAAGCTTTTGGCAGCAACACTTGGCATTCCTTCTCCCAAAGATGATATTGACGGAAGCAAGGTAGGAGAAGTATTCTGGCGGGAAAATGATTTGCCAAGAATCGTAGCATATTGCCAGAAAGATGTGGCTACGGTGGGCAATATTATTTTGCGGTTTAAAAATTTGCCGCCGCTAAAAGATGACCAGATAATTGTGGTGGAGTAAATTTTTAAGCCGTTGCTTCTGCATAAGCGCTCACCGGCTCACAGGTGCAAACTAAATTTCTGTCACCATAAGTATTATTTACCCGGCTTACATCCGGCCAGAACTTATTGTGCTTTAAATAATCCAAAGGAAAAGCCGCCTTGCTCCTGCTGTAACCATGCTTCCATTCGTCTGCAGTAATTACAGATAAAGTATGGGGCGAATTTTTCAGCACATTATCCTTTTTATCCGCTTCGCCATTTTCTATTTCTTTTATCTCTTTATAAATATTAATAAGCGCCTCACAAAACCTGTCGAGTTCCGCTTTACTCTCGCTTTCCGTGGGTTCTATCATGATCGTTCCTGCCACAGGAAAACTTAATGTGGGAGCGTGAAAACCATAATCCATCAGTCTCTTGGCCACATCTTCAGCTTCAATGCCGGCAGAATTTTTAAAAGGCCGCAGGTCAACTATAAATTCATGAGCACACGTTCCGTTCCTGCCGGTATATAATATTTTATAAAACTTTTCCAGTCTCGATTTCATATAATTTGCGTTCAGGATAGAATATTCCGAAGCCCTGCGAAGGCCTGTGTTTCCCATCATCTTAATATACGCATAGCTGATCAGTAAAATGCTGGCCGAGCCATAAGGCGCCGCACTTACAGCCCCTTCATCGTTTCTCCCGGGTAAAAAGGGAATCAGTTTTTCATTTACGCAAATGGGCCCCATGCCCGGGCCGCCACCGCCATGTGGAATCGCAAATGTTTTATGCAAATTCAAATGGCAAACATCCGCCCCGATGTTACCGGGGGAGGTAAGTCCCACCTGCGCGTTCATATTTGCACCATCCATGTACACGAGTCCGCCGTTATCGTGAACGATTTTACAAACTTCTTTAATCGTCTCTTCATATACCCCATGTGTTGAAGGATACGTAACCATCAGGCCGGCCAACGAATCTTTATATTTTTCAGCCTGCATTCTCAGGTCTGTCACGTCAATATTTCCCGCATCGTCGCATTTGGTAACGACTACTTTAAAACCGGCCATCACGGCAGATGCCGGGTTAGTGCCATGTGCAGAAATCGGAATTAAGATTACGTTGCGATACAATTCGTTTCTGCTTTCATGATATCCTCTTATAGCCAGTAACCCTGCAAATTCTCCCTGTGCGCCGCTGTTGGGTTGCAGGCTGCAGGCCGCAAAGCCGGTGATGGTACACAATAATTTTTCAAGATCATTGATGATATTCTCATATCCTTTTGTTTGCTCCGCAGGGGCAAAAGGATGAATGTTGCTGATGTGGTGCCAGCTTACAGGAATCAGTTCTGCTGCAGCGTTCAGTTTCATAGTACACGATCCCAATGCAATCATGGAATGCACCAAAGAAAGATCTTTATTTTCCAGCGTCTTTAAATACCGCATCATTTCTGTTTCGCTGTGATAGCTGTTGAAAACCGGATGCAGCAGAAAAGATGAATGGCGTGTAAGCGATGCAGGTATGTTATCAGGCGTGGCTTCATCATCAAAAGTTGCGGAAGAAGTATATACATCCACAGACAAATTGAAAACATTGATGATATCAAGCACATCATCTTTGGAGGTCGTTTCGCCGAGAGAGATCGTTACAAGATTTTTAGCCGGGTAAAAGAAATTGATTCCCGATTTAGCGGAAAGTTCTTTCAGCTTTGCTTCATTCCTTATTTTTAAAGTGATCGTATCAAAGTAGGCTTTGTTTTGTAATTCAAATCCTGCTTCTTCAAGTTCTGTTGCCAGTGTTTTAGTTAAAAATGAAATTCGTTTGGCTATGTCCGTTAGTCCCGCTGCACCATGATACACCGCATACATCGCCGCCATGTTTGCCAGCAATGCCTGTGCAGTACAAATATTGGAGGTGGCTTTTTCACGGCGTATATGCTGCTCCCTTGTTTGAAGCGCCATTCTGAGGCAACGTTTGCCTTCGGCATCTACACTTACGCCAATGATCCTTCCCGGGATGTTTCTTTTAAATTCATCTTTCGTTGCAAAAAAAGCGGCATGGGGGCCGCCATATCCCATCGGTACTCCAAATCTCTGTGTGGAACCCACGGCCACATCCGCTCCTAATTCGCCGGGAGGAGTAAGTAAAGTAAGCGCCATTAAATCAGTTGCCATCACTACGAGGGCATTTACAGAATGAAACCTGTCAATAAATCTTCGATAATCATGAATCTCGCCTTCGCCATCCGGGTATTGAACAATTCCGCCAAAAAAAGTTTCATCAGGTTCTATTGAATTAAAATTTCCGTGAACAATTTCGATACCCGTGGGAATTGCCCTTGTTTTTAAAACATGCTTTGTCTGCTTAAAAATCTTTTCATCCACAAAAAATTTCGGAGCTGTAATATGCTCATGCTCTTTATTCTTATGATTAAAGAGCATGGTCATAGCTTCTGCCGCTGCAGTTCCTTCATCCAGCAAACTGGCATTGGCGATGGGCAGGCCCGTCAGATCACTCACCATCGTTTGAAAATTCAGCAGGCTTTCCAAACGTCCCTGCGCAATCTCCGCCTGGTAGGGTGTATATTGCGTGTACCATCCGGGGTTTTCAAAAAGATTTCTCAGGATCACACCCGGCACGATAGTATCGTAGTATCCCTGGCCAATATAAGATTTGAATACTTTATTTTTATTGGCAATATCTTTCAGCTCATTCAGGAATTCAAACTCACTTAGCGGGGCAGCAACGTCCAGATCATTTGCCAGTCTTATATCCTGCGGAATGGTCTTGTTAATTAAGTCATCCATAGAGGCCATTCCGATTTCTGCAAGCATTTCTTTTGTTTCCGCTTCATCCGGGCCAATATGCCGGTGCGCAAATTCAGAAGATTGTTTTTCAAAAAGATCCATAGTGCTTTAGTTCTAATCTATTATTACGGGAAAAATTTTCTCTTATTATTTTCTAAAGGAAGGCGCAAAGTTACACTTCAAATCGGAAATAAAGGATGGCCCAATCTGTAGCTTTTACGATTTGTATATTTACCAAATGAAGCAAAATTTGTTGGATAACTGGGAAAGGAAATCGGCGCAAAATCAGAAAAAATATAAAGATTTCCTGAAAAGGGCAGACAAAAGCAAAACGCTGAAGGCGCTGCCGGAACTGCACCGGGAGGCATTTGAAAAAATCGATTGTCTTGGCTGCGCCAACTGCTGTAAAAATTACTCTCCCCGATTCAAGACACCGGACATTAAAAGAATTTCCCGGCATTTAAAAATGAAGGAAAGCGATTTTATCGAAAGGTATCTGCGCATGGATGAAGACGGAGACTTCGTGGTAAAGAACACGCCCTGCCCCTTTCTGGGAGCGGGTAATTATTGCAGCATTTATGATACCCGTCCTTCCGACTGCCGGCGCTTTCCTTATACAGACGAAGACGTGCTGCTAAAGAGGCCATCTATTACTTTGAAAAATTCCACCTTTTGCCCGATTGTATACTATGTGCTGGAAAAACTGACGGATGCATAAATTTATTGCCTGAAAATTTAGTAGAAATTTTTATTTGTTCCTTTGCAAAAAATCATCAACCAAATTCATGAAGATCGAAATCAACAAAGATGCAGTTGCCGGACGCTTTATGCGATATGTGAGAGTAGATACGCAAAGCGATCCTCAAAGCAACACCTATCCTTCAACTGAAAAACAAAAAGATCTTGGCAAATTGCTGGTGAAGGAATTGCAGGAGATGGGAATTACAGATGCCGCCATGGATACTTACGGTTACGTATATGCGAAAATTCCTCCCAACTCAGAAAAAAAAGATATTCCGGTCATTTGCTTTTGCAGCCACATAGATACTGCGCCTGATTGCAGCGGCGCTAATGTGAAACCGATCCTTCATAAAAATTATGACGGGGAAGTCATCCATTTTCCTGACGATCCATCCCTAATGCTGTCCGCCGCCTCGCATCCCTACCTGAGAAATCATATCGGCGAAGACATCATAACAGCAAGCGGGAAAACATTGTTAGGCGCTGATGATAAAAGCGGCGTAGCTGCCATAATGCAGGCCGCAGAATTCCTTATAAAGCATCCGGCAATAAAACACGGAGAAATAAAAATTTTATTTACGCCCGATGAAGAAGTCGGGAGGGGAACTGCAAAAGTGGATATGAAAAAGCTGGGGGCAGACTTTGGTTATACACTCGATGGAGGCGAAGCTGGCCACCTCGAAGATGAAACGTTTAGCGCGGACGGAGCTACCATAGTGATAAATGGCGTGATTGCCCATCCGGGTTATGCAAAAAACAAGCTGGTAAACGCCTTAAAAGTTGCGGGGGAGATACTGCATGCATTGCCCAAAAACGAATGGGCGCCGGAAGCAACCGAAAAAAAGGAAGGCTTCGTGCATCCCGTGCGGGCAGAAGGTATTGCCGAAAAAGCAACCATTGAATTTATCGTTCGCGACTTTGATACTGCCAAGCTGAAGGAGCACGAAGAAAGATTAAAAGAAATTGCGGCAACAGTGGTGAGCCATCATGCCGGTGCTTCAATGGAATTTACCGTGCAGGAACAATACCGCAATATGAAAGAAATTTTAGACCAGCATCCGCAGGTGGTTAGCTATGCCGCTGAAGCTATAACCCGCGCCGGGCTTGAAGCAGCTACAGAAAGTATTCGCGGGGGTACCGACGGAAGCCGGTTAAGCTTTATGGGATTACCCTGCCCGAACCTGTTCACAGGCATGCAATGCATCCATTCAAAACTGGAGTGGATTGGCGTAAAAGATATGGAGAAAGCCGCAGAAACAATTGTACATCTCTGCATGATATGGGAAGAAAAAACATTGGATAAAAAATAATAAACGCAGCCGTTAGTTTATTGACATACATTTTTTTCAAAGATTTAAGTTAAAGTTTACCCAACGAAATTCAGCCGGTTTACATATTTGGAATTACTTTATACATTTGTTACTAAACAATTATTTCAATGGATTTATTTTTTCTCCAGGTAGATACAAGCGCAGCTACTCACGTTGCTTCTGCAAAAACACAAAGCTTATGGGACATTCTCGTAAGCGGGGGTGTAATCATGATTCCGCTTGGAATACTTTTGGTAGGGGCAACGTATTTCTTTTTTGAAAGGCTCATTGCAATAAAAAAGGCGTCCAGGATTGATGATAATTTTATGCGTATCATCAGGGATCATATCATAAGCGGTAACGTTGCGGCGGCGAGGGCCTTTTCAAAAAACAGCGATAATCCTGTGGCCCGCATCATCGATAAAGGCATTCAACGGATCGGGAAACCGATGGATGCTATTGAGAAAAGTATGGAGAATGTTGGTGCGCTTGAATTATACAAGCTGGAGAAAAATCTCTCTATTATTTCCATTGTGGCGCGTATCGCCCCGCTGTTTGGATTTTTGGGAACCATCATTGGTATGCTGGCGCTGTTCAAAGGCATTGCCTCAAGTACCGAATACACACCGAATACCATCGCTGATGGTATTTATATAAAAATGATTACTTCGGCAACCGGTCTGATTATCGGTATTTTGGCATACATTGGCTACAGCTATCTCAACACGCAAATAACACGCATCGAGAATAAGATGGAGATTGCAAGCGCCGAATTCACTGATATTTTACAGGAGCCCACCCGATAATCATTACTTATCATTAATCAGAATATAACGTGAGCATAAGACAGAAATTCAAAAAAGAAGAAGAAGGATTGGACACAGGTCCGTTGAACGATATCCTGTTTATTCTTATGTTTTTCTTTTTGATCATTTCCACTTTGGCCAACCCGAATGTGATTAAGATGAGTAACCCAAAGGCTTCCAGCGATACAAAGGCAAAGCAAAGCGTCATCGTAAGCATCAATAAAAACAAAGAGGTTTTCGTGGGCCAGGAAAAAATTATTTTTGATTCTCTTGAGTCAGTATTAAAAACCAGGTTGCATGTGGAGGACAGCACGAAACCGGCGGTGGTAATAAATGCCGATTCAATGGTAAGCTGGGGAGATATTGTAAGAATTATGGAGGTAGCCAAAAAACTCGGCGCTACTACCTCTGCATCCGTCAGCAAAACCAGGTAATCTCCTGAGATATTTATGAATCGGGTTTGGGACCGGCTTTAATCATCCTGTTCCTGCCATACACATCTTTTCTTATCTCAATAAGATAGTTTTGTTCTGCAAAAATCTCAGCTACTTCACGGGCATACGCTTCGTGAATTTCTACGTAAATCTTACCATTTTTTTCCAAATGGGTACTTCCGAAACCGGCTATCGTTTTATAAAAAATAAATGGCTCCTTATCATCCACAAACAAAGCAGCAGCAGGCTCAAAAGCAGCTACATTCTTCGATAACTTTTCTTTTTCATTAAGGGGAATATAGGGCGGGTTGCTTACTATTATATCATAACGGGGAAGTATATTCGAAGATTTTTTATCCAGGAAATCAAGTTGCATAAAATCAATTGATGCATCCAATTGCCTTGCATTTTTACCGGCAACTATTAAAGCCAGCTCGCTAATATCAATCGCCGCTACATCCGCAAAGGGCAGGCTTTTCTTCAATGCGACAGAGATGCATCCGCTGCCTGTGCCCACATCCAGGATCTTTGGCGCATCCGTGATATCAGATCGTTTAACATCTTCTATTATCCATGACACCAGTTCCTCGGTTTCAGGCCTGGGAATCAGCACATCTTCGTTTACATAAAATTTCATTTTATAAAACCAGGCTTCATTCAAAACGTACTGCACCGGCTTATGCTGCAATAATTGCAGCAGGTAATTCTTTACTTTACTATGATCTTCCTGCGAAAGTACTGTCGTCCGGTCTGCCCGCCGCTGAAGGCGGTTAAGACCGGTAACATTTTCGAAGACCCAATCGGCAATGTTTTCTGCTTCCCTTCTCTCATAAAGGCGAGAAAGGCCATCTGAAAGCTCGTGATAAACCTGTTCAATGGTCATTACAGCAAACTTAATTATTTTGTGGAGCAATCATTCACTTTGACAGCTGATGAAAAATATATGATGCGATGCCTGCAGCTTGCAAAGCTGGGGGCAGGTAATGTTGCCCCCAATCCGATGGTCGGAGCTGTGCTGGTGCATGAAGACCGGATTATCGGGGAGGGGTATCATCAAAATTATGGGGAAGCCCACGCTGAAGTGAATTGCATTAATAATGTAGCCGGAAGTGATAAACATCTTATTGATAAAAGCACCTTATATGTTTCCCTGGAACCGTGTTCTCACTACGGCAAAACACCTCCGTGCACCGACCTCATTATAAGGAACAAAATTCCGAGAGTGGTAATTGGTTGCCGGGATGTATATAAGGAAGTTGCGGGCAGGGGAATACAAAAGTTGCAAAATGCGGGAGTAGAGGTAATCTGCGATGTTTTGAAACAGGAAAGTATCTGTCTTAACAGGCGATTTTTTACATTTCACACTCAATTTCGTCCCTATTTTATTCTAAAATGGGCGCAAACGGCAAACAATAAAATCGGGGCTGTTGAAAAAAGAATGCTGATAAGCAATGAACATACCAATCGGCTTGTTCACAAATGGAGAAGCGAAGAGCCTGCAATTATGATTGGTACAAATACGGCCTTACAAGACGACCCTTTACTCACTACGCGCTTGTGGAAAGGGAAAAATCCCATACGGATTGTTATTGACGGGAAATTGAAGCTGCCGGATTCGCTAAGCCTTTTTAATAATGAAGCCAAAACAATAGTTTTTAATTTTCATAAAAATGAAACAAAAGATAATACCAGATTTATAAAATTGGAGAATGAAAATATAGTTGAAGAAATCCTGCACTCATTTTTTGAAATGAATATTCAGAGCATCCTGGTAGAAGGCGGAAGAGCCACCTTGCAATCCTTTATTGATGCGGGTGTGTGGGACGAAGCGCGCATTATTACCAATGAAACCCTGGTTATTGAAAATGGAATAGCAGCGCCGGAGTTGCTGAATTTTGAGCTATTTAAAAGTGAAAGACATGGTAACGACGTCATTAATTATTATACAAAAGGCAGTGCCGGGTAATACGCAGGTTTCAAAATCTTTAGGGACCGCATACCATACTTTATAAAAATAGCGGGCCGGATCCATTAATTCATTTCCAAAACTTCGTTCACTTCTTTTTCAGTCAGCTGAGCATTTAACATGGCAACGCCCCTTATTGCATTGCCGGCAAATTCAATAAAAGCTTTTTTGGATAAATCGTCATCGCTCACCATTACAGGCACGCCTAAATCTCCTCCTTCCCGGATAGACTGGATTAAAGGGATTTCTCCGAGGAAAGGAATATCAAATTCGTCCGCCAGCTGCTGACCACCATTTTTTCCAAAAATGTAATATTTGTTTTCGGGTAATTCTGCAGGAGTAAAATAGCTCATATTCTCAATAAGGCCTATTACAGGCACTTTCAAACCTGCCTGGCTAAACATGGCAATTCCTTTTTTTGCATCTGCGAGCGCCACGAGCTGAGGAGTCGTCACCACAATCACCCCGGTAACAGGGACGGTTTGCATAATCGTCAGGTGAATATCCCCGGTTCCGGGTGGCATGTCAATGACGAGATAGTCGAGCTCGCCCCAATCAACATCTGTAACAAATTGCCTGATGGCGCTGCTTACCATGGGACCGCGCCAAACAACGGCTTGCTTCTCGTCTACCAACAGCCCGATACTCATCAGCTTTATTCCATACCTCTCCAGCGGCACTATCATTCCCTTGCCGTCTATATCATGCATCATGGGCCGTTCACCTCTCACTCCAAACATTATATGAACACTTGGCCCATAAATATCAGCGTCCATGAGCCCCACCTTTGCACCATTTTCCGCAATTGCCAGGGCAAGATTAGCAGCTACTGTACTTTTACCTACACCTCCCTTGCCACTTACAACGGCAATGATATTTTTTACACCTTTCAGCATTTCATTTTTATCATTACGTAATGAAGTGGTATGGCTATTGAATCCGATACGAACATTGGCATTTCTGTTAACCTGTTTTATAGCTGTTATTGCATCATTTTTCAATCTATCCTTCAATGGGCAGGCAGGAGTAGTAAGAACGATGGTAAAAGTTATATTTTCACCATTGATAGCAATATCCTGAATCATATTTAAGCTGACCAAATCTTTTTTTAAATCAGGCTCCTGAACGGTTCCCAGCACTTTTAACAACTCTGTTTCTGTCATAGTTCAATTTTTTGTTAAAAAGGTATTCAATCCGCAAATTTAAAGATTGATGCCCGTACTTTGTTTTCATTACAACCGTAGTTCTGCTTATATTCGTTGTCCATTAAAAATTTCAATGAAAAAAACTCTACTATACTTTTTCCTGATTTTATTTTCCGCCCCATTCATTTCAAAAGCTCAATTCGAAAATTATAAAGATTCCGTGGTGCAATTATACGGGGTTGTAATGTCTGCAGATAGTTTGAAAGCTTTACCCGCGGTGAGTATTGTGGTAAAAGGGAGGAATCAGGGGACAATTTCGAGCGATCAGGGGGTCTTTGATTTACCCGTATTGAGAGGAGACGTAATCGTTTTTACCTGCGTGGGATACAAGCCAAAAGAGTATAGGATACCGATGAAACTCGACGGCAATGAACAGAGTGTTATCTCTCTGATGGTACAGGATACTGTTTATCTTCCGGCTACGATAATAAAAAAACGGCCAACCCGGGAAGAGTTTGAAAGAGATTTTGTAAACACTAAGGTTCCCGAAGATGACCAGGAGATAGCACGACAAAATCTTTCTGAAAAAAACCTCAGAGCCCTTATGGCTGCTTATCCAAAAGACGGCAAAGAGGCAACCAGCTATTATCTGAAACAAAACGCACAAAAGTACTATTCCGCAGGTCAGTTGCCTCCGCAAAATATTTTCAATCCACTCGCCTGGGCTGAATTTATCAAAGCATGGAAAAGGGGCGATTTTAAAAATAAATCTGACGAGTAGTAATTATTCTATTTAAAAAAAAGGCCCCGAATGGGGCGCTTTAGACTTTAACTGAAAAACCACCAAGAAGTAAACGTTATTCCCAATATATTGAAGGGTCTTTACGGATAATCTATTTCGCTTGGGAATTTTCCTGAAATGGTTGTCAATTATTTCTTCAGCAAAGATTCATCTGACAACAAACAAAACCTAAGGAAATACACCTATTTTCTAGGGTTTTTTCACGGTACATTCTTTGAAAAAATACCTAAAAACCCTATTAGGGCCCATGACGCACTTCCAAAAAAATAAAAAGCCTTGTCTTTTGGACAAGGCTCTATGATACAATAGTCAATTTTTTTAATCTTCTACTTTTATTTTCCCTTTTTGCCTGGCTATCACCTCTTCGGCAATATTATTAGGGGCGGGTGCATAATGGCTAAACTCCATAGTAGAGGTAGCCCTGCCGCTTGATAAAGATCTCAATTGAGTCACATATCCAAACATTTCACTTAAAGGAACCTTGGCTTTTATAACCTGCACTCCATGCTTGCTATCCATACCTTCTAATATACCACGACGGCGATTCAGGTCTCCGGTTACATCACCCATATATTGATCCGGTGTGAGCACTTCCACTTTCATAATAGGTTCCAATAATACCGGGCTCGCTTTCTTTGCTCCTTCACGGAAACCACCTTTGGCACAGAGCTCAAACGACATAGAATCAGAGTCCACATCATGGAAGCTGCCGTCAAATACGCGAACCTTCATATTCTGCACGGGATAATTTGCCAGCACGCCATTGGACATAGCCGTTTCAAATCCTTTTTGAATGGCAGGCACAAATTCCCTTGGGATAGCCCCTCCGAAAATATCATTCACAAACTGGAAGTGCTTGCCGGGGTTTTCTTTTAACCACTCTTCATCTGCAGGACCTATTTCGAATATTATGTCGGCAAACTTACCACGGCCGCCGGTTTGCTTTTTCAATATCTCCCTGTGTTCAATTGATTTTCTGAATGCCTCTTTATAGGCCACCTGTGGTGCTCCCTGGTTTACTTCTACCTTAAACTCGCGTTTCATTCTGTCCACAATAATTTCAAGATGCAATTCACCCATACCGCTCAGGATGGTTTGACCGGTTTCTTCGTCAGTACGTACCCGAAGCGTGGGGTCTTCTTCGACTAATTTGGCAATGGCCATACCTACTCTATCAACATCTGCCTGTGTTTTTGGTTCAATTGCTATGGCAATTACCGGCTCCGGAATGAACATATTTTCCAAAACAATCGGATGATCTTCATCTGTTAATGTATCGCCTGTTTTTATTTCCTTAAAACCAACTGCTGCTCCGATATCTCCGGCCTCAATAAATTCCACCGGATTTTGCTTGTTGGCAAACATTTTCATGATACGGCTGATACGCTCCTTTTTACCACTACGTACATTAAGCACATACGAGCCCGCATCCAAATGGCCACTATAACAACGGAAGAAGGCCAGGCGGCCTACAAAAGGATCAGTCATAATTTTAAATGCCAGCGCAGAGAAAGGTTCTTTGGGATCGGGTTTACGAATAATTTCTTCTCCCGTGTCCGGATCCATACCCTTGATAGCGTCAATATCAACCGGAGAAGGAAGGTACCGGCAAACGGCATCCAGAGCAGTTTGCACACCTTTATTCTTAAATGAAGAGCCGCACATCATGGGCACGATACTAAGATCGATAGTTGCCTTGCGAATGGCTTCATGAATTTCATTTTCAGTGATGCTGTCGGGATTGTCAAAGAATTTTTCCAGCAGCTTATCGTCATACTCGGCTACGGCTTCCACCAGGTGAGCTCTCCATTCCCGGGCTTCCTCCAGCATATCGGCAGGTACATCTATCTCATCAAAAGTCATTCCTTCGGTTTCCATGTGCCAGATGATACCTTTCATCTTGATCAGGTCTACCACGCCTTTAAAATCATCTTCGGCCCCTATAGGAAGCTGCAAAGGAACGGCTTTCGAGCCGAGCATTTCCCTGACCTGTTTTACTACATTTAAAAAATCGGCACCTGCGCGATCCATTTTATTTACAAAGCCAATGCGGGGTACATTGTAACGGTTTGCCTGGCGCCAGACAGTTTCACTCTGCGGCTCTACTCCATCAACAGCACTGAAAAGGGCGATCAGGCCATCCAATACACGCATGGAACGTTCTACTTCCACTGTAAAATCAACGTGGCCCGGAGTATCAATGATATTAAAATAATAGGGCTTGGTATCTTTTGTAGCTTTTCCTTTATCGGTAGGAAAATTCCACTGACAGCTTACAGCGGCGGAAGTGATGGTGATGCCGCGTTCTTTTTCCTGCTCCATCCAGTCTGTAGTAGCAGCGCCATCATGTACTTCGCCTATTTTGTGAATCATTCCCGTATAACGCAGAATTCGTTCTGTCGTAGTAGTTTTTCCGGCATCAATGTGCGCAGCGATACCAAAATTTCTTTGAAATTTTAAGTCAGCCATGGACTTTATTATTTATCTGATTATTTAATTTTTAAAATACTTTTTGGAGGCGCGAAGTTACAGATTTTAAGCTACAACTGCCAACTTAAAAAGTGAAAATCATAAAAAAGCCCTTCGATGAAAGAAGGGCTGCAATTCATCCTGGTAAATTTATCTATATTCTGAAATGTGCAAAAGCCTTGTTAGCTTCTGCCATACGATGGGTATCTTCTTTTTTCTTAAATGCTGCTCCCTCGCCTTTACTTGCGGCAACAATTTCATTTGCCAGCTTCTCGGCCATGCTTCTTCCGTTTCTTTCCCTGCTGTATTTAATAAGCCATTTAATGCTTAATGAAGTTTTTCTGTCTGCCCGGACTTCAGAAGGAATTTGGAAAGTAGCTCCCCCGATTCTACGGCTTTTTACTTCTACGCTTGGCGATACATTGGCCAATGCTTTTTTCCAAATATCATATCCGTCTTCGCCTGAAATTTTTCCAACTCTTTCCAGGGCCTCGTAAAAAATGTTATAAGCCCCGCTCTTCTTGCCCTGCCACATCAGGTTGTTTACAAAACGGGTAACCAGCTTGTCCTGAAATTTTGGGTCGGGTGCCAGTGGAAGCTTTTTTGCCTGTGCCTTACGCATTCGTATCTATAAATTTATTGTGAATTATTTTTTTGCCTTTTCTTTCTTGGTGCCGTATTTCGAGCGGCTCTGCTTTCTGTCCTTTACACCTGCTGTATCCAGGCTTCCTCTCACAATATGATATCTCACTCCCGGAAGGTCTTTTACCCTGCCTCCCCTGATAAGCACGATCGAGTGTTCCTGCAGGTTGTGTCCTTCCCCGGGAATATAGGCAATCACTTCAACTTTGTTGGTAAGCCTTACCTTAGCAACTTTACGAAGAGCGGAATTAGGCTTTTTGGGGGTAGTGGTATAAACTCTTGTACATACACCACGACGTTGCGGACAGTTGTCTAACGCTCTTGATTTACTTTTCGAGCGTACAATCGATCTTCCCTTTCTTACTAATTGCTGTATTGTAGGCATTCTTACCTTAAAATTTTTTGGACGGCAAAGGTAAGAGTAGGTTTGTGAAATTCCAAAATTATTTGGGTGTCAGGCGTTGCCGGAAATGGCCGGGAATGGCCGGCTATACTTTCAGCAGCCAATTGTATATATCAGCCGCTATTCCTCCTTTTATGGCATTCATTCTCTCTTTTATTTCAGGGGAAATTTTCCATTTCCCGGTTTCAAAATTCATAATAAAATCCCTGTAAGTTAGCTGTTTAATCATAGATATCGTGGCTGCAGTGCCGGTTCCGAATACTTCTGATAGCTTTCCATCCTTATATGCACTAATAATCTCATCAATGCTCAGCGGCCTCTCTTCTACGCCGATTTCTTTTTCCCGGAGCAATTGTATTACACTATCCCTTGTTACGCCTGCCAAAATAGTTCCTTCTTTAAGATCGGGAGTGATAGCCTTATTGCCGATAATAAAAAATACATTCATGGTACCACATTCCTGTACATACTTGTGCTCAAAGGCGTCCATCCACAAAACCTGGTCATAGCCTTTTCTCCTGGCCTCTGCAGAGGGATACATGGCAGCCCCATAGTTGCCCGCGTTTTTCGCAAATCCAACCCCTCCAGGGGCGGCCCTTACGTATTTTTCTTCCACATAAATTTTCATGGGTGTTGCATAATAAGGCCCTGTAGGGCTCAGAATAATCAAAAATTTATATTTGGATGAAGGCTTCACCCCAATAGCTTCCTCACTTGCAAACAGGAGCGGCCGGATATAAAGAGCATGGTTTGGTTTGCCAGGGATCCAGTTAATATCCAGCTTTATCAGCTCTCTCATCCCTTCTATAAAAATTTCCTCCGGCACCTTCGGCATTTCCATGCGTTCTGCAGAAATATTAAAGCGCTTAAAGTTGTCATACGGCCTGAAGATATTCGCTTCGCCATTGGCATTTTTATATGCCTTAATACCTTCAAAAATGGCTTGCCCGTAGTGCAAGGCCATTACCGACGGATCAAGCAGCAGCGGTTGATAGGGTTTAATCTCCACTGTTTTCCATTCACCGTCTTCATAATCCGCCTCCAGCATATGATCCGTAAAATATTTGCCAAATGGAAGATTGTCAAAAGACATAGATTGAAGTTTACTTCGTTCCACGCGGGTTATCTTAAAATCTGCTGAAGCTATCATATCTTTAAATTTGCTACAAAGAAACGAAAAAAAGAAGGTATTGGTATTATGGATCTTAATAGTGTTGTACTGAACAAAAAGTTCCTGGCTTCGTTATACAAAAACAATCTCATTTATCTGAATTACGTTGCAGCGGGCGATAAAGAGAAGATTGATTTCCTCGGAAATAATGAGAAGGGAATAATATTTTTAGTAAAAGACGCAGCAAATAAATTTTTAGATGAAAGCCAGTGGAAATTCTTTAATGACCTGCTGAATGCCTGCCAGCTGACCGTAGCGGATGTGGCCGTTATAAATTTTTATCATAATCCTATCAGCTACGAAGAAATAAAGCAACAATTCAATCCCTCAAAGCTTTTGATCTTCGGGGTGGATTCTTCACAGATAGACTTACCGTTTAATATACCCGGCTTCCAGGTACAAAATTATTCTGAACAGACATTGATGCTTTGTCCGGCCTTAGCTGAAATCCAAAAGTACAAAGAATTAAAAAAACAATTATGGAGTGGCCTCCAGAAAATCTTTAATCTTCAAAAACAAAAATGACGAAACTGATTTTTGCTACGAATAATATAAACAAGGTTATAGAAATAAAAAGTTTACTCGGCAATAGCCGCTTTGAAATATTATCCTTACAAGAAGCCGGAATAGTGATAGATATACCCGAACCCTATGACACACTTGAAGAGAATGCAATGGAAAAGGCATCCGTCATCTTTACGTTAACAGGTACTGCTTGTTTTGCAGAGGACACAGGGCTTGAGGTGGAAGCATTAAACGGTGAACCGGGCGTTCGGAGTGCGCGATACGCCGGAGACCACAAAAGCTTTGATCAAAATATTAATAAGCTCCTTGATAATTTAAAAGATAAGACAAACAGAGCGGCTCAATTCAGAACGGTAATTTGTTTAATACAGGACGGGCAGTCCCGGCTATTTCAAGGAGCCTGCAAAGGCGCTATTATTTTGGAAAGGCGGGGTCAGCATGGCTTTGGATATGATCCGGTATTTGTGCCGGACGGAAGTACCAAAACCTTCGCGGAAATGGATCTGCAGGAAAAAAATCATTTCAGCCACCGGAAAAAGGCAACAGAAAAATTAATAGCTTATCTTGAAAGCCTTAAGACTGATAGTAATACCCTGACAAAACCAAAAAGTTGAACGAGCAAAGCAACCATATACCTTCCGAATCAGACTTAATTAAGGGCTGCATGGAAAATGACCGGTACATGCAGGAACTTTTTTACAAAAAATACGCTCCCAAAATGTACGGGGTGTGCCTGCGTTATTCCGGCAATACGGAAGATGCCAATGACTTATTACAGGAAGGGTTTATAAAAGTCTTTAAAAATCTTTCCAGGTTCAGGGGCGAAGGTTCTTTCGAGGGATGGATACGGAGAATTTTTGTGAACACCTCTATCGAACACTTCCGCAAAAAGACCCAATTGTACCATATTACCGAAGCCCGGGAAAATACCGTTGAGGATACTGATCTAAATATTTTAAACACACTGGCAGTGAAAGACATTCTTCAATTAATAAATGAATTATCGCCGGGTTATAAAGCCGTTTTTAATTTATACGTGGTGGAAGGCTATTCGCATAAAGAGATTGCAGAAATGCTGGGTATCACAGAGGGTACCAGCAAATCACAACTGGCAAGAGCAAAAGGAGTATTGAAAAAATCATTGGAAACAATTACTGCCAGAACAGGAAATAACAGCTTAAATACATAAGTAATATGGATTTCAAAGAAGGTTTATATAATTATGAAGCTACTCCCCCGGGAGAGATATGGAGCAATATTTCAAAAGAGCTGAATCAACCGGTTGATAAGGTTATTTCGCTGTCAACAGCAAAAAAAAGATCGAAAATTTTCCTGTACATCGGTTCTGCAGCCGCTTCTGTCATTATAATTTTAGCCGGATTTATTTTCTTAAATAAACCTTCCAAAAATCAATTACCGGGTTCATCCAATATTGCAGCGCAATCAAATTTACCTGCCAAAAAAATTCAGGATTCCATTCAGCTCAACAGTAAAATTTTAAATGAAATCATTTCTTCCGCTGAAGACAAGAACTTACTTGCTCTTAATTATGAGTATTCCCTTAAAGGAAGAAAATATCTGACAGTTGCCGGACCGGAAGGCAGGCCTGTGAAGATTTCTCCCAAAGCTGCAACACTTATTGAATCAGCCGACAATGAATTTCCGCCAAAGCCTGTATGGAGTAAAAAGGTGGATAAATGGCAACAGATAATGCTGAGCAGTACGCTTTCGCCCACATCTGCTAACTTGCCCGATATTTTTCAGTCATCGGTGTCAAACGATAGTGAATAAATTTTTTTATGCCAAGAGTAAAGCTTGAAATGCCGGCAAAGTGTATCGGTACATTTTCTATCCCTATACGTATCAGCGACGTCAACTATGGAAATCACGTAGGCAATGACTCCATTGTGTCCATCATTCATGAAGCAAGGGTTCAGTTTTTGAGACAGATGCATTGCACGGAAATGAACGTCTTTGGCACGTCACTGATCATGAGTGATCTGCAGGTAGCTTTTAAAAGTGAATCGTTTTATGGCGACTTATTAGAAGTGAAAATTTACGCAGGCGAAATATCAAAGGCCAGCTTTGATTTATTCTATTCCCTTTCAACAGTAAGGAGCAATATGCCGGTTACGGTAGCCCATGCAAAAACCGGGATGGTTTGCTTTAATTATGAAAAGGAGAAAATAGAACCGGTTCCGGGCGAATTGAGAAACGCGCTTACCTGCAGCTAACGCCCGGCGTATTTGTTGCAGGCAGAGCATTAGCGCCGTGTCAGCCCGGAACTGCTGCTGATTTTTATTTTGTAGCCGAAGATAACTGATAATGTTCAATAGCGCTGTGTCAGCCGGAACTAAAGCTAAATAGAATTACTGTTGTTGATGCTGCGCTGTGTCAGCCCAGCTTGCACAAATACTTTTGTTGGCTGTAGTGCTTTCTTTTGATTGTTGAGTTTCACTTTCTGGCACGAAGTCATATTTGCCTAATTTAAGTATAGCCATGATTAGTAAAATCATGTAGTTGATGTTGTAATCATAAAACGTCATTAGGGAATGCGCAACTCTGTGTCTAAGATTATAGCCAGCTTTTTCAACAAGTAAAAATTTGAAAAAAAGTAAATCGTCTCTGTCAATAAGTTTTACCAATTCTTCTTCATATAACAATTTATGAATGTCTTTTTCTTGTGAAATAGTTCTTCCTTTTTTATCAGCCTTGAATTCGTATGTTATTACACCAGTAAATTCACAAATGTCTCTTAGCATTCCTTCAATCTTTAAAACCAAACTGTCAATACATAAAATAAAGTTTGGATAATTAACTGGATTTCGTAGGTAAAATTCAAGATTTACAAAAAATTCATTTAAAGATGGTGCAATTAAGGCGAGCCAATAATATGTTTGAGTTTGTCCTCCATTTGTTGGCATTTGCAATTCTTTGCCGAACCAAGAAAATTTTTTAAGAAAGAGTAAAATGGTGTTGGATGTCAATTTCTTTTTCTTAATACAAGCAAAAAATATTTCACGAATCAAATTGCTCTTTGAAAGCTGTAAAGAGAAGTTATAACTCTGCAACATTTCAAAATAATCATGCTCTTCTTCATCTGAAAAATATTGAGCAGTATTACCATTTCTATCTAAAATTGAACTATTAGCTAACAAAGAAAGAAAATTGTTTTTTTTATTTTCTTGAGCTTGCTTTTCAACCTCTTCATAAGTTGGCAATAGACCTTTATCAGTCATTAAACTTCGTATAATTACAAATGGCTCATTGTCTGAAAGTTTATCTGCATACTTTCGGAATTTTTTCATCATTTCAGTTAAATCAATTTCTTGCCCGAATTCTGATAGCTTAATATTTTTTCTTAATTCATTAAATTTTTTTTCTAATTCTTTAACCTTTTTAGTATCATTTATTTTTTTATAAATTTTGATTGCATTTTTACAAAATTCAGTTGATACAAGATTTGTTTCATCTTCTCTTTCAATACTTAACTTTTCCCAATTTTCTGCAATTCTTCGCTGATATTTTACAGTATCATTTTCAAGTTTTTTTTCTACTTCAATAATTAATGAAAGTATATCTATAGCTGAATGTTTATTGTTTTCAAATATCTCTTGATATAATTTTTCGCACACATTTACTACTTTATTAAAGTCTGGTTTGTCAAAAATTCTTTTGTGTTTTAGCATTAATTTTATGAGTTGCATTCTTATTGCATAAGAAGAACTACTATCAAAAGAATATTTGTTTACGATTCTTATAATTTCTTTTTTTACTTCATCAATCTTGTAGTTTATTGATAACGACAACAGAAAAGCATTTTTGATATTTTCTAATACCTTTAATCCAAAATAATCTTTCGGATTTTCTTTGTCTTGCTTTTCCCTTATTTTAATCAATTGTAAATACTTCTCAATAGCAGTGTGCGCAAATTCAATTTTCTTTTTTGATGAAAGCCAAAGGATATGAGAATATCTTGCTTTTAAGTTTATGGCTTTAGCTTGTTTTTGTCTTTCAATTAAATATTCAAATGTTGTATCGGTAAATAATTTTAAAGACGGATATTCAAACGGCTCACCTTTATCATTTGTTCCAGAATAAAGAAATGATACTTTATTATCACTTACATTGAAATTTAAAAAGTCAATTTCATATTGAGCTTTCGTTCCATCTGCTTCTTCTTTGTTGCTAAATAAAATATCTCTTGCTTCTTTAAAAATATCAACAAGTTTATGGGTGTCCTTTTCGTTAATGCTTCTTTCTTCTAAATCTTTATAAGCTTTTTCTAATATAGTCATTTTAGGCTTGCCTTTAGTATACGAATTCAAAGGTTTGAGATGTCAAAGCGCATTACAGCTAACTATTCCATATCCGCCAGCTTTCTTCTGCCTGTATGATCAGCATATCCTGTCCGTTTTTAATTACCGCCCCCATCAATCCGGCTTTTTCCAGGAAGAGGGTTTTGGGTGGATTATAAACAAGATCAAAAAAGTAATGTTGCGGCGTTACCAGCTCATACGGGATTTTCGGGCAGGTTGCTGTGTTGGGAAACATCCCGGCAGGCGTAGTATTAATTATTACAGTAAAATCGCTCATTATCTGAGCGGATATATCTTCATAAGTTATTATTTGCGATGCATCTCTTTTTTCTCTGCTCACAAACAGAAAGTCAATGTGAAGCTTTTTTAGAGAATAAGCCACTGCTTTCGAAGAGCCGCCGGTACCTAATATCAATGCCTTTTTATGATAGGGCTGTAAATAAGAGGAAAAAGATTTAGTGAAACCTATTATGTCGGTATTAAATCCTTCCCATTTTTCACCCGATATTTTAATGCAGTTGCACGCATGGATTTCACGGCATTCATCCGAAATAACATCAATAAAATTTAAGATTTCCGATTTATAAGGAATGGTAACATTTAATCCCCGGATCTGCTTATCCTTTTTCAATCCGGGTATGCCCGCCGATAGGTCGCTTAATTCAAAATTGCGGTACTCGCAACCGGTAATATTTTCCGACTGAAATTTTTCTGTAAAATATTTCTTTGAAAAAGAATGACCCAGCGGATGGCCGATCAATCCATAAATCTTCATTTTGCACTTTCTTTATTCAGGTACAAATGAAAAGTATCTCCCCGCAGGCCAATTCGCATAGCTTCGAGCGGAATTACTTCGGTCGGTGCGATGTTACCAAGATTAGCATTGCATCCCACCAATTCAAGGAAATACAATTGCTGTGCTTTTTGCGGAGCTTCCCACAAAATTTTTTCTGCGGGTATTTGTGTAAGAATTTCATTTACCAGTCCCTGTCTTACTTCGCCGCTATCCCTGTATAAGCCGACATTGCCGGCTTCACGGGCTTCTGCAATAACATAGGATGCTCCTGCCTGTAGCTCCGCACGCATTTGCTCGATCCATTTATAGGGAGCCATAATATTGGCAGCATCTTTACTGCCCACTTCGCTCAGCACAACCCCATATTTAGTCAGTTTCTCTATGTAGCCACACTTCTCCGTATGGGGAATCGTAATAGAACCATCGCTCACTTCCATGAAAGTGATGTTATATTCCCTGCACAGGTCGACATAATCATTAAACTGATTCCTGATCAAAAATGCTTCAAACAGTGTGCCTCCAAAATAAACAGGGATATCAAAGGATTGGTATAACGCTATTTTTTCCCTGAGTCTTGGCGTAACATAAGAAGTACCAAAGCCCAATTTTACAAAATCCACATAGGGACTGGAAGCGCTTAAAAAATTAGCTGCTTCTTCTACGCTGAGCCCCTTATCCATTACCATGGTAATACCGTACTGACGCGGTTTGGATACCCTTTCAGGAATTTGAGAAAGATTAAAATTCATATGTTGCTTATTCACAAAGGGCAAATATAATTATGTAATATCAATAATTTTTAAATATACAGGATTACCTTTTTTTCTTCTTTGGATTGCGGGCCTTATACTGAGCAATTAGTTCTACTACCGGCTGGTGCTGCAAAAGAGAAGGGGCAAGCTCAATAAATTGTTTTATGAGTTTTGGTGATTGCTGCATTCCGTTTTCAAGGTATAAGATTCCTTCTTTTGATTTGCCAAGCGCAAATAAAATTGCGGCCTGATAAAAAATAAACAACGGCTTATAATTAGTACTTTTTTGGGCGTAATACACCTGTTCAAGCGCATCTTCATAATAGCCCGCATTATAAAGGCACTTAATCAGCTCTCTCCAGCCATTTATATTTTTTGGCCTTGCCTTTATAAAACCTGAAAAATGAATTACCGCTTCTTTTATCTTATCCAGCTGGGCATAGCATCCTGCAAGAGCAAAATGATAGTCTGGCTGAGACTTATTTATCCGCATTGCATTCTCCAGGTTTTTTATTGCACTGTCCCAATGGCTTTCACTCATATAGGTCAGTGCAATCTTATAGTACAAATGGCTATCCGCAGAATTAAGATGCGATGCTTTCCTGTAGTTGATCCTTGCCTGGGAGTAATTTTTTAATTTTTCATAACAATGCCCGAGCGCTTCATAAATGACCTCCTCGGGTATGGAAAGCTCAAGCACTTTTTGTAAAGCCTCGATGGCTTCTTTGTATTTGTGCAACCTGAGATACGCATCCCCCATATTGCGATACGCATAGTCAAATTTCTCATCTATAGCAATCGCGTACTGATAGGCATCTATAGACTTCTCGTAAAGTTTCAATCCCTGAAACGCTGCCCCGAGATTGAACCAGGCGAGTTGGGTATAGGGATGGTCGTCGATAATCCGCTGGTGGAGCTTAATGCTCTCTTCATTCCTTCCTGTATATTCTGTCCAGAAACAAATCTTATACAGTGCTTCTTCATTGGTCGGGTCCTGTTCCAATACCAGCTTCAGGCAATTGAATACTTTATCAAATTCCTCATAATCATCATATACATCCGCAAGTTCGAAAAGAAGCTCAGACCTTTCTTCGCCTTCAAATAAATTAATGGCTCTTTCAAGTAAATCGGCTGCTTTTTCATGGTTTTCAAGAGCAAGATGTGCATCGGTTTTTAAAATATAAATATTGATATTGCTGCTATCCAGCAACTCCACCTTATCAAGCAGGGAAAGGGCCTCCCGGTAGCGGCGGTTGGCTATGAGCAAGTCTGCTTTCTTTATTTGCAAAAGTGAGGAATAAGGAAATTGTTCCACAGCATAATTTACTGCTTCCATGGCGGCAGGCAGATCATCCTTATCATCAAAATAATCAATAAGCCGCTCAAAGGAATCTTCCTCTATAAAAGCAAATTTCTTCCCCGTCTTGAAATTATGGTACTGCAAAAGCAAATCCCTGATTTCATCTTTGTTTTGCCGGTAAGGATTTTCGCTCATGAATAGTAAGATGTTTGCTCAAATTACAGGATTTTTTTAGAAATTTTGAAACAATAAAAAAAGCAAAGCTTAGTTTAATAAAAATGGTCACCACGGGTTTTTTTTGTGAAAAATTTATCCTAAATTTGTAAATCTTAACTAATTCTTACAATTAGAAAATGAGTAAAATCTCCAAAATAGCGCTTTTAATGTTATTTGTTTGCGGAATTTTCTTTATAGCTCTGGCAGACAGGGGTGGTTTTATCAGGAAAAATAAGACAAAATTGAACATTACTCCGGCAGGAAACCTGAAAAGTTCTATTGCCTTCAATCTTAAATCCGGAATTACTTATAAAGGAAGTTTCTTTCTCAACCGCCAGTTGATTGGCAACAATATGGTAACCGATGCTTTTGTTTCCTTCAAAAAAGGAAATACCATTTACATCCTTCCTTATAAACAAAGGACTGTGATACCGCAGTACACACAGCAAGACGGTTACAAACTTATCATCCGGTCAAGAAAATAATTTTGAAAAAACTGAAATGATGTAAAAACTGTTTGAAGCAGTTTTTATTTGTTTTTGGTCTCCTGGTATGTCATTACCCGGTAGCCTGATTTGGGAATTTCGAACATAGACGAGGATACCGGTGAATAATTTATCCTGGATAAAGTGAATTTAAATTTCATCTTTCCGTTCTGCATCTCATATTGAACTGCAAGCCCGGGGAGTGTTTTAAACTGTGCATCATAATCTTTATTCACTGGTGTTATTTCAGTTGTATAATAAACAGTAAAAGATGAACCATCTTTTAGTTTCGCAGTTGCCTTTTCACAATGAAAGCCTGAAATTTCAGCCGTTTCTCCTGTTTTTTCAAATGCAATCCCCTGGTATTTTTCATTATTCTTAACCCAGTCCTGAGGAGTCAATGTAATCATCAGCTTTTGACCGCTATAATCTTTTAAAATCACGCCATTTCCGGTTGCGGCATTATAAATGGTGGCCTCACTCCCCAGTCCGCTCACCATTTCTGTACGGCTTTGGCTTCCTTTTAAATAAATGGTAGTGGTAGCTCCATCGAGCATGTCGGCCATTTTTGGCTGCGAACTTCCTGTTTCGACTGAAATGTTATAAACAAGGCTTCCTTCTGCAAGGCTTTTTTGTGCAAAGCCCCGGGAAGAAAAAATTGCGGCAATAATGAATAATATTATGTTTTTATATTTCATTAACAATTTCTGAGTGGTTGCGTTTTCCTTTTGGTTGTATAGACTCATTTGTTACCGCAAAGGTTGCAAAATTGGTTGGTCACTTCTTTTTGGAGGCGTTGGTCTTCCGCTGCATTTCCTGTAATTTTTTATTTGTCTCCTGCATAGCCGAAATGCGTTCCTGCCATTTGCTTTGTGTAACCGGCTTCTTCTTATTCTCCTGCAGCTTGGCAAGAATCTTATCGTGATCAATAATATATTGTTGAATTACAAATTGAATGAGGAGTGTAATAGTATTGGATACCGTATAATACCACGTAAGCGCTGAAGGCAGCCTGTTGAATACACCCAGCAATATTACCGGGAAAATAAATGGCATATATTTCATCAGCGGATTGCTGTTATCCTGCATATTGCTCATGCCATACAGCGATATCAGCAAACTGGTAGCTACGGCCAATATGGTGAACAGGCTAATGTGATTGCCATAAAAAGGAATAGAAAACGAAAAGTTATAGATCGAATCATAACTTGAAAGATCCTTTGCCCACAAAAAGCTCTGGCCGCGAAGATTAATATTGGAGTTGAAGAAATTATACAAGGCAAAGAATATGGGTATCTGCAGGAGCGCCGGAATACATCCGCCTAACGGATTTACCCCCGCACTCCGGAACAATTTCATCTGCTCCATTCCGAAGGCTTGTTTGTCATCGGCGTATTTGGCTCTCAATCCGTCTAATTCGGGTTTGAGCAATTTCATCTTTGCACCACTCAGATAGCTTTGATAAGTAAGCGGCGAAATGAGCAGCCGGATCACAATGGTAAGCAGTGCAATAATCAATCCGTAGCTTTGTATTTTATTGCTCAGGAAATTAAATACAGGTAATATAAAGCCTCTGTTTATATATTTTACAAAAGCGAATATGCCACTGCCCAGGGGTACCATATTGTACATTTGGTTTCCATAGGACTTAAGAATTTTGTAATCATCCGGGCCATAGTAAATCCCAAGCGGCACCTGAACATTGTTGCCCTGAGGCACTGCCAGCCGAAGGTTGGCGGTAAGCTTGGCAATTATGTTAAGCTTGCTATCAGAGGGCGATTCCCAATTTAATTGTGCAGACTCAAACTTATTTTTTGCAATTAATGTGCTGGCAAAAAACTGTTGCCTCAGAGCTACCCAATCTACCTTTGCGTTCAGTTTTTTATCATCGGATCTTCCTTCTATAATTCTTTCAAAATCGTAGTCATCATTTTCAACAAAGCAAACCTGCGACTGCTGTGTTTCCCAGCTGATATCTTTTTCCTGCTTCCGGGCTTTCGACTGCCAAAGGAGATTTATCTGGTTTTGCGTAAATAAATTATCAGCACCATTCACCTTAATGGTAAAGTCAATCATGTAGTTGTCGGGATGCAATACATACTCATGTTCTATTTTATCCCCGTTTTTCAATTGAAAGGTAAAAGTAATTGCCTGGCTGCCATCTGCCAATGTCTGCGTTTGGGAAGGCGTGAACAAGAGATCAGACGTCTGGTAAGTGATGTTGGTACCGGCGTTGATGGCATAAGAAATATTATCAAAATTGCCGTCTTGCAGTATCAGGGGCTTACTATCGAAAGTTTTGAAAGCTTTCAACTCAACTTCTTTTGGCTGACCTCCTTTACTGGTGAAAGTAATCTTTAAAACTTTATTTTCAACCGTAATAAATTGTTCTTTACCCGCGGAATCCTGCTGAATATTTTGTGCAGGAGAAGAAACAGGAACAGAAGAAACGGTATTTGCCTGCTTTGAAGTATCAGTTTTGGCTTTTAGCGCATTAATGGAGTCCTGGATATGTTTTTGCTGTTGTTCGGCAGCCAGCCTGCCCTGACTTGAGTAATAAAAATAACCCAAAAATAAAAGAGCAAGCAACACAAAACCAATAATGGTATTTCTATCCATTCCCATAATTAAAAATTAGGTGGCAAATGTACAGAAAGTTTACAGTTCCACTCCTCCAAAGGCAAACTATTGGGCCTAAAGAAGCCCTCGTGGCAGAGGGCTATTAAAAGATTACTATTATTTTTTTGCTGCGGTAGCTGCCGCAGGCGCTGCTTTGGCATCTGCAGCTGCTGTTGCAACAGGGGCCGCAGTTGTTGAGGTAGCCGCTTCTTCCTGCTTCAATTGTCTTGTCATGGCTACTGAAGCTATCGGAATTCTTGGAGAATTCATAATTTCCATATTAGCCGCTTTTACATCCTGCACCCGGATATTTTCGTTTAATTTAAGATCAGTAAGGTCCACATCAATGTGCTCCACCAAATGTTCAGGAAGCGTTTTTACTTTCAGTGATTTCATTTTGATCGTCAGCTTACCGCCTTCCTTTACACCTTCGGGTGTTCCCGTAAACTGCATCGGGATAGAGACGGTAATTTTCTTATCGCCAACCAATTCAAGAAAGTCAACGTGGATCAGCTTGTCTGTTACCTTATCAAACTGTATATCCTTCAATACACATTTGTAAGCATTGCCAGCAATTTTTATTTCTGCCAGCATAAAATCAGGTGTATAAACAATGCTTTTAAAAGCAGAAGCCGGGGCTGAGAAATTTACTTCTTTTGCACCACCATAAATTACACCTGGCACTTTGTCCTCAGAGCGAAGTTGGCGGGTGGCTGCTTTGCCAAAATCGGTCCTGATTTGTCCTTCGATTGTAATTGTTTTCATTAATAAAAATTTTGAGGCGCAAAGGTAGGGAAACTGTTCAATTTTTCAAGCTTCAGAAAAATGAAAATTATATTGCGCGGGCCTTATTTTTTTTTAGCATTTTGCTCCTGATGAAGAGGCTGTTAATGCTTTTATTTTCATAGGCGTTACGAATAGCCACCGCAAATAAATCCGCAGAGGAAACCACTTTCAGTTTATCGATCTTATGTTTTACAGGTATAGTGTCGCACACGACGAGTTCTTCCAGCACGCTATTCTCAATATTTGCATAGGCATTTCCGCTCAAAACCGGGTGGGTACAAAAAGCTCTTACGCTCCTGGCGCCTTTTTCTTTTAGCAAGCCTGCAGACTTTGCAAGGGTGCCGCCGGTATCACAGATGTCATCTATCAATACAATATCCCTGTCTGTCACTTCGCCAATCACTACCATGCTGGCTATTTCGTTAGCCCGTTTTCTGTGTTTGTCGCAAATGACCATGTCTACTTCAAAATAGCTCGCTATTTCTCTTATTCTGTTAGCACTGCCAACGTCGGGAGCGGCAAATGTCAGATTCTCCAGATTGAGATCTTCAATATAGGGTATAAATATCGCTGATGAATCAAGATGATCTACCGGAATATCAAAATACCCCTGTATCTGGGGAGCATGCAAGTCCATAGTTATTACCCTGTCTGCGCCGGCAGCGGTTAGCATGTTTGCTACTAATTTGGAGCCGATAGCCACCCTGGGTCTGTCTTTTCTGTCCTGCCGTGCATAGCCATAATAGGGAATTACCGCAATTACTTTATAAGCAGAAGCGCGCTTGGCGGCATCAATCATCAGGAGCAGTTCCATCAGATTATCCGTTGGTGCAAATGTGCTTTGTACTAAAAATACAAATTGCCCCCTGATACTTTCCTGGTATTCAACTCCGATTTCACCATCACTGAATTTTTGTATATTAATTTTTCCAAGAGGTTCGCCAAATTTAATAGCTATTTGTTGTGCCAGATATTGTGAACCTGTTCCGGAAAAAATCTTTACATTAGGATTCATTTCAAAAATATTGTGTAGGCAGACGTTTCTGAAAGCGAATTTAATCCTAATATTATTTGCTGTAAACTAAAAGTTATGGAAAGTTCTCACAAGTCATCCACGCCTATAAAAAACTGGGCTGTTGATGACAGGCCAAGGGAAAAGTTGCTTGGTAAAGGATGCGAAAGCCTTAGTGATTCTGAGCTCCTGGCAATACTCATAAGAGCCGGAAGTAAAAATAAGAGCGCTATTGAGCTTTCCAAAGAAGTTCTGAAACTGGGCAAAAACAACCTTAATGAATTGGGTAAACTGGCGATAAAAGACCTGATGGCGATCAAGGGAATGGGACAGACCAAAGCGATAACCCTTGTAGCCGCACTGGAGTTAGGACGAAGACGGCAAGCGACCTCTTTTTTAAGCAAACCCGTTATTCATTCGAGCAATGACGTTGCCGAATATTTAAAAGCAAAACTGAAAGACTATTCTTACGAAATATTCGGCGTTGTTTTTCTCAACAAATCGAATAAGATTAATCATTTTGAAATTATCAGCAAGGGCGGAATAACCAGTACTACTGTAGATCCAAGGATCTTATTTAAGAAAGCATTTGAAGTAGACGCAACCTCCATCGTAATATGTCATAATCATCCCTCCGGTAGCTTAAAACCCAGCAGGCAGGATGAGGAACTTACCAATAAACTTAAAAGCGCTTCGAAATATCTCGACATACATCTTATAGATCACATTATCGTAAGCGAAGAGGGGTATTTTAGTTTTGCGGATGAAGGACTTTTGTGACTCCTATCCTTCGAAGGGGAATCAGACACCGCAACAAAATGTCCTGAGAGGTTAACTCTTGACCAAGCCATACGGTCAACCCAATTTTTACAATCCCATTCAGGGGACAGGGGGCTCACGCCTGCGCTGTAGGGCCACCGAAATTCATAGGGAACTCCACCGCCTCTATATCCTGTATAGTGCCATTAACTGATTCAAATTTTTTTACATTATCTATCATTGCCTTCATAAATCTCTTGGCATGGGTAGGCGTTAAAATGATCCTGCTTTTCACTTTGCTTTTGGGCATGCCCGGCATCACATTTACAAAGTCTACTACAAACTCTGCATGGCTGTGCGTGATGATAGCGAGGTTAGCATATACTCCTTCAGAAACTTCTTCCGAAATTTCTATATTGAGTTGGTTGGGCTGATCTTTTGGAGTATCCATTGAATGTTTTTCTCAAAATTAGACAATAAAACCGGAGGGTACAAATGAAGTAGCTAAACAAAAGGGCGATACATGATTGTATCGCCCTTTCTCTATTTTTAGTAAAATTCTATTATTGCCTTACAAACGTATTTACGCATAGCCTTGTACCCGCAGCGTTTACATACCTGTATACTACTTTATAGTAACCATTTACAGGATCAGCTACTTCAAATACGGGCGGCCCGTAAGACACAAGGCCTAATTGACCTGCTAAATCTGCCTGATCTAAAAATGATACTGAGAAGTCGGTTAGATTTCCTCCCCCATTATCAACAAAGTCAATAACATCGGTCTCGCCAAAAGCGAGACTTGTTACCTGAACTTCTGTAGGGCTTACCGGTGAAAATGTAACCGGCCCGAAATCAGCATTATAATAGTTTGCTGTACCTGAACCTCCCGTTGAATCGGCAGCCAGCCACCTTGAAAAATATTGTTCGTAGGTACCTGCAATCGGATTACCGATAATATGATAATAGGCTGTATTCAGATTCGCAGTCAGGGCTTTTCCTGAGGCATCCGTAATCGATACCGGTAACATGTAACTCACTGAAGGATCCAGGGCATCGCTATAAAAGCTGATTGTTGTTTGGGCATACTGCTGTCCTGCAGGAATAGTCAGTACCGTGGAAGCAATATTGTAAGAGCCTTCCGGAACCTGTTGAAAGCTAGTATTATTTGCTGCATTATACGCAGCTATTTTGGCTGCATCCACACCGATTGTAACTTTTACAGGTGCAGACGGCAAATTAACTGAAGCTAAATTTACTATTAGTGTCATGTTTACAGTATCTGTTCCGGCAAAGATAACACCGGCAGAACTATAATAAGTTAATCCCCCTTTTACAATATCAACGTGATCCTGCAATCCGGAAAAATCTGTCTCCAAAGGGATCTTATTTTTTATACACGAGCTGAATCCAATAATCATTGCGAAGCAACCCGCTATAATTGATAATATTTTTGTTCTATTTTTCATGTTCTTAGTTTTATTCAATTAAGTGATTATTGCATCCAGAAAATTTTACTGGTCTGTTGGTCAAAATCTGCCGGTACATTATCCGGGTTTTTGGAATATTCGCTTAGAGGATATTTCCAGCGAATGGGAATTTTGGCAACATCAATATAAGGAGACGCACTCATGGGTGTATCACCCAAAGGACCGGAAAAAGGAGGTGTTCCACTGTGTAAATAGTCGAACTTACGATAATCGTCATACGATTCAAAGTTATTAATGCTTATCAGGGCCGCCCACTTTTGGCGGAGAATAATTGATTGCTTTGCCAGCGTAGTGGCTGCTGTGGTATAATCAACCTTTGTATTACCGGCTTCTGATGCATACCAGGTATCAAAATCATCAGTTACCCCTAGGTAATTAAAGGATGCCTGTATACCGGCTTTGTAAAGTGCCTGGTCATCCCCGGTTAAGTAGCCGAGTGCAACGGCTTCTGCCTGAAGAAAGTAACTTTCCGATGCAAGCATCATTGGTGCGGGAGCCGTTGGCCCCTGCAGCACGCCGTCTCCGAATATAGAATAGTTACCGTTTGTAGGATTATTATTTGCCAGCCCCAGCACATTTCCAATTACCTGGCCTGCATTGGGGCCTGACGCAACCGGAGAATATTCAAGCTCCAGCCTTGGGTCATTGGTGTTTTTGAAGAAGGTAACTGCGAAAATATTGGCAGCCCAGAAATCGCCAAAGCTTGATACCAGTCCGCCAGTCAGGTTATAAAAGCGCTGCCAGAAGGGATTTCCCTGTCCGCTTGAATTTAAATATCCGGGCTGAACGAGTGCATCAGAGGTTAAAAATCCATCGGGTTCATTTTGGGTAAGTGTAAGATTTGTCTGAAAGAAGTCGGGTTTAGTGGCTAATTGAGACATTCTTAAAAGCATCTCCAATCTCACCGTGTTGGCAAACTGTACCCATGAATCCTTATCGCCGCCAAACATTATGTCTGATGTTGCAGATGCCGTAGTACCCGAACTTTTTACCAATGTAATACCGGCTTGCAGTTCATTAAAAAGGCTGTCATAAACCGCTGTAGCGTTATCGTACTTGGGCCTGAGTGAAGAAGCTCCCTTCAATGCATCTGAATACGGAATATCTCCCCAGAGATCTACGAGATGCATATAGTTAAACGCCTTCATAATACGCGCAACACCCTCCAGAAAACTTTGGCCATTCGCGTTGGCAGCAGTTTGAATGTATTGATAATCTTCCAGATTATCATAAACAGATTGCCACAATCCGTCACCGAAGCTGGTAGTCATTTTATAAGTAGTACCCGGATCATTACCATTGATGGCATAGCTGCCGCTTACAGCCCATGATTGCATCCACTCGCTTATTGCTGTGGGGCCGGAATAATAATTCGCAACTGTAGTTACGAGTGCTGCCGGCAAAACCAGACTTGGATCAGCTGAAGAAGACTGGTTAGGGTTTGTATTTATATCAAGATACCCCTTCTTACAACCCGCTACGGCTATCAAAGAAATGGTGGTCAATATTAAAAATGTTTTTTTCATTGTTTATATCAGTTAACGTGATTAAAAAGTAACATTCAGGTTAGCTCCGAAAACTCTGGTAGGTGGCAATTGGTTAATATCTGTTGTACCAATCGCATTGCCGGTAGTATTGGCAAATTCCGGATCAGTCCAAACATTATCCTTCGCTTTAAAAGTTGCCAGATTACGTCCTACCACAGCAAAGGTCACTTCCTTAATAAAGGAATTATTGCCAAACAAATGTCTCGGGAAAGTATAAGAAATGGATACTTCACGAATCTTCCAGAAGTCAGCGCTGTTCATATAAGTATTACCCACATTGTTCCACGTACTTGCCCAAAAATCGTTGTTACCATTTTTTGTTACAATGCTGGTATTGGCCACATATTTACCGGTACCATCGTCATATGAAGAATTTGGTATCACTAAAGGCTGGCGGCCAGACTGAGTCGAATACCATGAAACTCCTGTAAAATCCAGGGAATTTCCAATACTATTAAATATAACAGCTCCAAATCTTCCTTCTGCAAGAACTGATAATGTCAGCCCTTTATAACTAAATTGTGTATGAAGGCCAATAATAGTTGGAGGGTTGGACGTTCCATAGTCTCTTAAACCACCTGCGGGAGTAGGGTACCCGGTTTGACTGTTTACAATTATCCGGCCCTGGGGATCTCTCACCCAATCTGTGGTATGAATTTGAGGATAAGCTTTTCCTGAGTCAACAAATTCATTGGCAAATCCCGGTAGCTGGAAGCTGTTAATCCCGGGATAAATTGATAATACCTTATTCTGATTATAGGCATAATTAGCGCCGATATCCCATTTGAAGCCGGATTTTGTGCTGATCGGCGTAACATTGAGGTCTATTTCAATTCCTCTATTCTGCATTTCACCACTATTGAGTAAGGCCTGGGTAAATCCTGTTGCGGAGCTTACCTGTACAGGCAGGGTTTGGTTAACTGTGTTTGACTGATACACATCGGCAGTTAACAGGATCCTATTTTGAAGAAATGCCAGGTCAAGACCTATTTCTTTTTCAGTGGTAAATTCAGGTTTGATCAAATTATTATTTAAGGAATTATCAACCGTATAGCCTGCTACTCCTCCGTAAGGGAAGTTAGGAGCACGGTCAAATACATTGGCCAGGCTGTAGGGTCCTACACTCACGTTACCGGTCTTACCGATACCACCACGTATTTTACCATAATTCAACACTTTATTATCTTTTAATCCAGGAATGGCATCAGTAAATACAAAGGATATATCCCCTGCCGGGTAGCTGTAGCTCCTTAGATTTTTTGCCAGTCTTGAATCCCAGTCATTACGGAATGAACCATGAACAAAAAGATAATCATGAAATCCTAAAGTCAGATCGGCAAACGCTCCTTGCTTTCTGGCTTCGGAGAAGTTTTCATAATAGCCGGGTGTTCCCAAAACATTAGAAATATTGTAAAAGTCCGGAATAACTAATTGTCCGGCAGAAAGGTTAATATCTCTTTGGGTTTCATCACCGGTAGTGGCTCCCAATATCAGCTTTATAGAATATTCATTGAATGATTTATCAAAATTGGCAAGTAATTGCCCCGAAAGCCTTTGGTTATATTCAAAGGCATCATATTCGTCAGAAGGTAAATCAGTGGTGCTTCTGCCTGACCCGTACACATCGGCTTTGGCCCAGTCAGCAAAAGTGAAAGCAGCCTGGGTATATTTTTGCGTTAGATCGTACCTGGTTATAGCAGCGGTAGCAGTAAGATTGAACCAGTCAGTCACTTTTAAATTTAAATTCAGATTACCCAACAAGGTATTTCTCTTACTGTCAAACCTTGTCTCATCGATCTGCCACCAGGGATTTCCATAGTAAGCATTGAAATAACCATTGGGATTGGCAAACGGATCAGTCTGCCAGTTGCGGTAATCTCTGAGATCTATATCCGCCGGCGTATTTAATAGCGTCCAATATACAGCCCTGTTCTGGAAGTAAGAACCACCAAAGGTAGCGCCGCTACCATTAACGGTAAATGCTCCCGGCGAGGTGTTGGAATGTTGCAGGGTATAGTCTACTGCATAGTCTACGCTTAATCTACCAAAATTCCTGGACCCGTTCACGCGGAAAGCATCCCTGCGATTCCTATCTTTAGGCAACGTACCATGAATATTCACATCCTGCACGCTAACATAAAACCTGCTTTTATCATCGCCGCCGGAAATGGCAAGATCATTTTGTTCTGTGATTCCTTTATCAAAGAAATTGATTTTAGCATTCGGTTTTGCCGCATAGTATGTATGTGCCAATGAATCAGTATAAGTCCCGTCTGCATTATAAATTCTTACAGGAGCGCCCAGTACTACGAAAGAGTCATTGAACCTCGGCCCATAGTTTTGGTTTTCGTAAGACACATAAGGCACTACCGGGTTTTCCGGAAAATAAAATACACCATCCCCTGAAAGTTCGCCACCGTATTGTCCGAATGTATTCTGAAGCTTGGGCATATAAGCCACTTCCTGAACTTCGGTAGTATTGCTGTAGGTAATTGTAGGCTTACCCCTGTTTCCTTTCTTGGTGGTTACGATAAGTACACCATTTGAACCATCGGAACCATAGATAGCAGAAGCACTGCTTCCTTTTAATATAGATACATTTTCTATATCGTTGGGATTAATTTGAGCGAGGATGGCACCGCCCTGGTCTCTCGACATAGCCACATCGTCAATTACTATTAAAGCCTGGTTGTTGCCCAAAATCGAACGATTCCCTCTCAGGGTAATCCTGGTATCCTGGTTAACACTGCTGTTTACATTGGTGATCTGCAAACCGGAAACCTTTCCGGACAGACCTGTTGCCACATTTGTAACTTTTGCCTGGGTGAGGTCTTTGTTACTCAGTTTTGCAACGGATGTACCAAGGGACTTGGGTTCTCGCTTGATACCATATCCGGTTATGGTTACTGTGGAAAGTTCTGCACTGTTTCTTTTTAAAACAATAGAAACCTTTCCGTCTTCCGGGGTAGCGCTTTCGCCGCTAAAACCCGCAGCTGTAAAAGTAAGAGAGCCAGTGCCACGCATTTTAATAGAGAAGTTGCCATTAGCGTCGGCCGTAGTGGCATTTCTTGTACCAGTCTCGGTTACTGTTGCAAAGGGAACCGGGTTCCCGGAATCATCCTTCACTGAGCCCGAAACGGTATGGGTTTGGGCCAATACCCAGATTCCGCTAAGCATGAGCAAAGCAAAGAGCATTAGAGATTTTCTCATGTGTGATTTTAGTTTTATGAATTTGCAAATATAGAAGTTTTAGAAAAGTATCAAAATAATGTTAATTCAATCACCTTTTCTAAATATTTTACAATAAATACACATTTATAACCTATGGATGACAAGTTTTTTTTTAGTAACGCTGCTTGAACTTAACATTTTTTTAAAAATTCCAGATTGCCTGCAGGGTTAATTCGGATTTTGTATGGCGGTCGATTTAATCCAGCCCGCTGCTGATAATGGCTTTATCCGGATAATAAGTTTGTGCAAACCGGGCCCACACGGATAATTTCCGGGTAATATCATAATTAATGTTCAGATAGTACCGGAATCCCTTATCATAAAAAACAGGAATTGAGTAACTGTATAAAGCGTCATTTTCAAAAGCATAGATCCGGCTATTGTATCCATCTGTTTCAAAATATTGTAACCGGATATTTCCAGACCACGTGCCGAGCAGGGGCTTATATAACAGGTCCATATAAATCAGGAAACCATTTTCTGCATCCGCCTGTTTCTTATCAAACCAATTTAATTCCACCCGTGAACGAAAGATAAGAGCGCTGCTGATCCGATAAGAAAACTGCGTTCTCCAATCCTGTCTGGGCTGAAGTACAACCGGGTTCAATGGCGCACCAGCCGGGTTGTAATTGATAGCTTTGTGCTCATTGTGATAACGCGTGTACACTTCCACCTGCTTATTAGGATAGTAGGTAAGTTGTACCAGGTAATCATTTCCCCTACTCGGCGCATCCACCCGGTACTTCAGCCACGGGAAATGATAAAAGTCGGCATAGGCATCTAATCGTAACGCTGAAGTGGGAGTTATGGATATACCGGTATAAAACCCGTTCTCATTAGTTGGGAAAGTGCTTTCTGTAAACGCATTGGTATATAATGACTGGTATCCCTGAGAAATATTCCGGTAGAGGAAACTCATATCTACATGCTGATCTACGCTTATCAGGAGGCCATTTACCAATGCCTTATCAAAACCTTCATCCGTTGCAGCTTCACCAAAGAAGTGCATGTTACGGTAAGTAAAACTATAATCAACACTATAATTGCCGGCTTTTTTACCGGACAATGCATAGGTGTTGTATAAATATTCCGGCTTTTGGATGGTGTGTTGAAAATCGTAATGCACTCCATTAATACCTATATGTATCTTGTCAGTAGAGTAAGACAGGTTACCGCCAAAAGATAACTGACCCTGGGCGCCTTTATCAGCTACCTCACCTGCGGTACGATGATATCCTGTTGTTTGCAGTGAGGAGACAAAATCTTCAAAATTCAATGTATCGGTTTGAAAATTTGCATCAATTCTGCGGTAGCTGGCAAAGCCGGTCGCTTCCCAACTTTTCCTTTGCAGGGTAATACCCACTCCCCTGTTGAAGGCTATTTCTCCGGCAGAATTATACGGCCGCAATACGTCTGACTGTCGTTTTATATTGAGAACATCCGCTCCTTTTCTGAATGCAAGGCTGCCCCATTGAGTAAGGCCCTGCCCGAGGTTCACAGTAAAATCCCCCAATGCTATTGATTTGATGATTCCCAGGTTCTTTGCAAAAAAATGAACTGAATAAAAGTCAAACCCATCTTTTTGTGCACCTTTAAAAAATTGTTCCCCGGCATCTTTATCAGCCGTGATCCCGAACTGCAGAAGATTTTTAAATGAATATTTATACCTGACCAGAATATGCTGGGGACTACCGGGATAGAAACTGGTAGCAGTGGAACTATTCAGCCTATACCCTTTCGACTTTTCCAATGTCTGCGTGGAGCGCAACAATAATGAATGCTGCCCGTTCCGCAGGCGGCTTCCTATGCTGTTGAATATTTCGGTTTTGGTATTTACAGTTACATAAGGCAAAATCTTTTTGATGAGGTCTACATCCCACGCCGGAATAGCCTGCAGCTCATATATCGATAAAAAATCTCCCAGCAGCTTTCTGTACTCAATCAGATTGCTGATTTGTATGGGCGATAACATTCTTAGTTCAGCGAGCTCCCCTGCATCTGCATAGTTCAGATTAATTGGATCCCTCGTAAACTGGACCAATTCCTGCAAGTACGAATCGTCCTGCGTGGTAGCGTCATCATTTGCTTCAGTAAGGTTTTCCAGTTGTTGCTCCACTACCGGAGGCGGCTCGTCCGGACGGGGAGGGATTACCTGTGCATACACCGCACCAACCGGTAAATTCATCAACAGGCAGAGCATCCCGGCTATTAAAAAGTGGATGACAGGAAATTTATTCACTCTTTTTCGAATTGAAATTTATAACCAGCATTACCCCGGGACTCAGCCCCAGTTGCGGATGATAGCTGGCGCTTACGTCGAGGCGTATGTCTTTCCAACTTATGCCTGCGCCTCCGTATGGCGATCCGTTTTCCGAATTCACGCCGGCACGAACAAAAAACTGCTTTTGAAAATTATATTGTATTCCTGCAATTACATTTGCCGGTAAACTTTCCTGCTTTACAATTTCTGCGCTCACCAAAAAATTTTCGGATGCTTCGTACCCGATGCCGAAATCATACACTGATCTCAGCTTCTCGCCATCGGTTTTTGAAAGGTTACCGCCCACAGGATTATATACATGAAAACCGGCATTCAGCTTTTCTGTAAGATGCGCAATGACGCCCATTTCAAAATTTACAGTGGAAGATGTTATGTAAGAAGGTATTCTGAAAGCGAAATAATTAAACTTTATTCCTACGTCAAGCTTGGGGCCGAGGCTTCTTGCATAGGCTAATCCAATCTGCGATTCATTGTAATCTTTAAACCCGAAATAATCTATTTGTACTCCGAAATTACCTTCACTGGTCGGTAACGCCAGCACTGCACAATATAAATTGGTAGCGCTGACCATGAAGCGCTGTTCGCCATATGCACCAAGAGAAGGCTTCTTAGCCTGTGCGAGCGCAGCCTGGTTGGCGGTAAATGAAAATGCATCCACATGGTGGATGCTATAGGCCCCCAATCCCACATATGGCGCCGCTATATGATCGCGTAAAACCTGTGCTGACACAAGAGCCCCGGGAAAAGACATTAAAATGGCCAGGTAAAATTTTCGCAACAAACATTGATTTTAGTAACCCTTTAAAAGTAAAGATTATAATTATATTCTCATTGCCGGGTGGAAAAAATCATGATAAATAAATACCTGTATTTAATTTTGCGAAATGCAATTATTAGACGGCAAGCTTGCTTCGCAGGCTATAAAGAATGATCTGAAAAATAAATTAGACCTGTTAAAAAGTTCCCATAAAAAAATTCCACATCTTGCTGCCATACTGGTAGGCACGCATGCAGCCAGCGAAACGTATGTGGCATCAAAGGTCAAAAGCTGCAATGAAATCGGGATGACCTCTACGCTCATAAAGCTGAATGAGAAGGTTAGCGAGCAGGATTTGCTTGAAAAGATCATTGATCTAAATAAAAATGAAGAGATAGACGGCATATTGGTGCAGCTTCCGCTGCCGAAACATATTTCCGAACAAAAAGTAATTGATACTATTGTACCGGAGAAAGATGTAGATGGATTTCACCCGGTAAATGTCGGAAAAATGGTACTGGGGTTACCTTCATTCATTTCCGCAACCCCATATGGAATTATGCTGATGCTGCAACATTATAAAATTCAAACTTCGGGTAAGCATGTGGTGGTTATCGGCAGAAGCAACATCGTGGGTACTCCGGTCAGCATTTTACTAAGCAGAAATAATGAGTACGGCAATGCCACCGTTACTCTTTGCCACTCCAGAACGAAAGACCTTGAACAGATTTGCCGGCAGGCAGAAATAATCATTGCGGCAATAGGCCGGCCTAAATTTGTTACGGCATCCATGGTAAAAGAAAATGCAGTAGTAATTGATGTAGGCATCAACCGGGTAAAAGATGAAAACAGGAAAAGTGGCTTCGCGCTGGTGGGAGATGTTGACTTTGAAAACGTAGCTCCAAAATGCAGTTATATTACCCCGGTGCCGGGCGGAGTAGGACTGATGACTATTGCGGCGCTATTGATGAATACATACCAGGCATGTATGAATCGCAATATGGGTTGACAATACATCAGAAAAGATAATTTACAATTGACCAATAACACAATGACTAATGACACCCGCTGCCACCATAAAAGAAATTTCAACGCTTCCTTTAATGGAATCTTTCTACACGTTACAGGGAGAAGGATTTCACCAGGGAAAGGCGGCGTATTTTATCAGGCTTGCCGGCTGTGATGTTGGCTGCGTTTGGTGCGATGTAAAAGAAAGCTGGGATAAAAATTTACATAAAGAAATTTTTATTGAAGAAATAATCAGCATGGCAAAAGAGCATCCTGCAAGAATTGCCGTAATAACAGGGGGTGAGCCTGCCATGTATAATTTAGACAAATTAACAGCAGGCCTGCACCAGGAAAATTTTGCTACGCATATTGAAACATCCGGAGCCTATTCATTAACAGGTCAGTGGGACTGGATATGCGTGTCGCCTAAAAAATTTAAATCGCCTTTGCCGGAAAACATTAAAACAGCCAATGAGCTAAAAGTAATTGTTTATAACAAATCCGATTTTGCCTGGGCGGAAAAAAATGCATCTTTGGCTTCGGCTGACTGTAAACTGTATCTTCAGCCGGAATGGAGCAGGGCCGGTGAAATGACTCCCTTAATTGTAGATTATATTAAACAAAATCCCGGGTGGGAGCTTTCGCTGCAGATCCACAAATACATCCAGGTGCCTTAGATGGGTATAAATTAATATTGGATGTACGATGTCTGATTTAATTCGTTAAATATTAACATAGGGTTCATTCCCGGCACTATGTTCATAATAAGTTTGCTTAATTTTAAATATGCCCCCGAGAATCATCACCGGTTTTTGCATTTTACTTTTTGCATTTCGCATGGCAAACGCCCAGTGGTACGACCCTGATAAGGTAAACCATAAGGCAGCAGACATTTATGCACAGGGCCTGCAAAGAGCAGGCTCCGGCGATTTTGCCGGAGGCATCAAAATGATTAATGATGCATTGAAGATCGATCCAAAATTAGTAGATGGATATCTCTCGCTGGCAGGCATAAACGCTGAAATGAAAAATTATACGGAATCGGCAGTGCAATTTGAGAAAGCCTTTTCACTGGATTCTGTTTATTCGGGAGACTATCTGCTGCCTTACTCTATTTCATTGGCAGGGTGCGGCCGGTTTGAGGATGCCTTACATGCAGTAAACAAATTTCTTTCCTCTCCCCAACTCAATGAACGAAGTATAAAAGCCGGAATATTTAGAAAAAAAACATACGGGTTTGCGATCGATTATGCAAAAACCCATTCGCAAAAGAACTACGTATTTAATCCGGAAAATTTAGGCGATAGCATTAACACGACGGAATCAGAATACTTTCCATCCCTAACGATTGACAGCAAAAAACTGATTTTTACAAGAAGGGTAAATGGGAATAATGAAGACTTTTATGAGAGCGATTTAAATGATAAAGGGGGTTGGGGCAAAGCATACCCGATACCCGGGCATATTAATTCGCCTGATTTTAATGAAGGCGCTCAAAATATTTCGCAGGATGGGCAATGGCTGATATTTACCGGTTGCAACTTTCCCGATGGGCTGGGGAGTTGCGATTTATATATTTCCTATCTCACCAAAAACGGGTGGAGCGAGCCGCAGAATATGGGCGGCAATGTGAATACAGAATTCTGGGAATCGTCGCCGTCGCTTTCGCCCGATAAAAGAGATTTGTATTTCAGCAGCAGCCGCCCCGGCGGGTATGGAGGCTCGGATATCTGGGTATGTCATCGCAATGATAATGGCAGATGGAGCACGCCGGAAAACCTGGGCCCGGAAATTAATACTGCGGGAGACGAAGGCACTCCCTTTATTCACGCGGATAATCAAACACTGTATTTCAATTCTAACGGGCATGAGGGATACAGTGATAAATCTGACTTGTATGTCAGCAGGAAATTACCGGATGGCAGCTGGAGCAAACCGGAAAACCTGGGTTATCCCATCAATACCATAGATGATGAAGGCTCGCTGGTAGTAGCTGCGGACGGAAAGACCGCTTATTACGCCAGCGACAGAAGCGATTCAAAAGGCGGATTGGATATTTATACGTTCGAGCTGAGAGAAGACATACGGCCACTGAAAACACTATGGGTAAAAGGACAGGTGTACGATAAAAACACCAAACAGGGTTTGCCTTCCACCGTGGAACTAACGGATATTCATACACGAAATTTGATCAGCCGGCTGCAAACCGATGAAGACGGCCATTACCTCGTTACGCTTCCTGCGGGAAACGATTATGCATTTGAAGTGAACCGAAAAGGATACTTATTTTACTCAGAAAATTATAGTATCAGCAGTACATCTCCGGATTCTGTTTTTGAAGCCAACATCCCACTGCAGCCCATTGAAGCCAATGCGCACATTATTTTAAAGAACGTTTTCTTTGATACGAAGAAAACAGACCTGAAGCCGGAGTCAGTTACTGAACTCGACAACGTGGTAAAGCTGATGAACGAAAACCCTTCCATTAAAATACAAATCACCGGCTATACAGATAATGTGGGAACAGCACAGGACAATCTTGTACTTTCCCAGGGACGTGCCGTGGCCGTAGTAAATTATTTGGTGAGCAAGGGAATAAAAAACACCCGCCTCACTTTTAAAGGTATGGGTGAAGCAAATCCCATTGCTGATAATAACACCGAAGAAGGTAAGGCCATGAACCGCCGGACTGAACTTAGCATTGTTTCGGTTAATTAATTTTTTTTATTATTGCTGTTCATCTTTTTCTGATTGTACAGCGAACTTCAATACCAGATTGCATTGACGCAGATACCTGCCATTGGCGATGTACATGCCAAAGCATTAATCAGCCAGTTTGGATCTGCCGAAGCGATTTTTTCTGCCAGGAAAAAACACCTTGAATCGATGGAAGGAATCGGCCCGGTACGTGCCAAATCCATTAAGGGGTTTGATGCATTTGATAAAGCGGCCGAAGAAATTGAGTTTATCAAAAAGTATAAGATTACGCCGCTTTTTATTACCGATAAAAATTATCCGCAACGTTTGCTGAATTGTTACGACAGCCCTGCCATGCTTTATTACAAAGGCAATGCAGATTTAAATACCTCAAAAATCGTTGCTGTCGTTGGCACCAGAAATCACGATGAGTATGGCAAAAACGTTACAGAAAAACTAATAGAGGAACTGGCGGGAGAAGAGATACTTATTGTAAGCGGGCTGGCGTATGGCATCGACAGTATTGCTCACAAAGCAGCATTAAAAAACAATCTCCGGACGGTAGGTGTCCTGGCTCATGGCCTCGACAGAATTTATCCTTCGCAAAATTCGTCATTGGCAAAACAAATGATCTTGCAAGGGGGCCTGCTTACGGAATTCAGCAGTTGTACCAGACCCGACAAACAAAATTTTCCCCTCCGCAATCGAATTGTTGCCGGCATCAGCGATGCCATCGTCGTTACAGAAACCGGTATCAGAGGCGGATCGTTAATAACCGCAGAGCTGGGCAACAGTTATAATAAAGATGTATTTGCTTTTCCGGGAAGAACTACGGATAATAAAAGTGAAGGCTGTAATTTTTTGATAAAAAATAATAAGGCTGCGCTGCTGACAAGCGCCGATGACCTGCTGGAAAACATGGGATGGAAAAAGAAAAAGCCGGTGCAGCCAAAAAAACAAAAAGAATTGTTCATAGAACTTTCACCGGATGAAAAAATTATTGTTGGCCTTTTGCAGGAGGGGCCTGTTCATATTGACGAGCTTTTTATAAAAAGTAAGTTGAGCAGCAGCGTTGTCGCCGCTGCTTTATTGATGCTGGAGATGAATGGCATCATAACTTCGTTGCCCGGGAAAATTTATAAAATGAGGGGGTGAATGCCTGTTCGCCAAATTAACCTTTTGACAATTGAGCCATTTCAATCCCGTCCCTTATCTTTGCACATGGCTACAATAAATAAACGTTCTCCCTTTTCAACCGACACTTTTACAGAAGGATTGACCTTCGACGATGTATTGCTGGCTCCGGCTTACAGCGAAGTATTACCCCGCGATGTAAGTATCAGAACGAATCTTACCAAAACTATTTCATTAAACATACCGATGCTGAGCGCTGCTATGGATACGGTTACAGAAGCAGCATTGGCCATAGCCCTGGCAAGAGAAGGCGGCCTGGGAATCTTACATAAAAACATGAGCATAGAAGCACAGGCGGCCCAGGTACGAAAAGTAAAGCGAAGCGAAAGCGGCTTAATATTAGATCCTATCACGCTGAGCGTTGAATCCACAATCGGTGACGCTTTAAAACTAATGAAGGAAAATAAGATTGGGGGTATTCCTATTGTAGATGCCAGGGGAAAACTCGTGGGTATTCTTACCAATCGTGATCTGCGCTTTGAAGATGATGTTACAAAACAGGTGAAAGACATCATGACCAGAGAAAATCTGATCACGGCGCCGGAAGGAACCGATTTACAAAAAGCTCAATCGATATTGAGGAAATATAAAATTGAGAAACTTCCTGTGGTAAATAAAGCAGGAGTATTAAAAGGATTGATTACGTATCGCGATATTTTGCAGGTGCACAATCATCCGAATGCAAATAAAGATCCATTTGGAAGGTTATTGGTGGGGGCGGGTGTTGGCATCACGAAAGATATCAATGACAGAATCTATGCGCTGCAGCAGGTAGGCGTTGATGTTATATGCCTCGATAGCGCGCATGGTCACACCAAAGGAGTAATGGAGGCTCTGAAAAAAGCGAAAAAAGATTTTAAAGGATTACCGGTTATTGCCGGAAACATTGCTACTGCAGAAGGTGCGAAGGCATTGGCCAATGCAGGTGCCGATGCTGTAAAAGTAGGCATTGGGCCGGGTTCTATTTGCACCACCCGTATCGTGGCAGGAGCAGGTGTGCCGCAAATAACTGCGCTGCTCGAAGTGGCTGCTGCTTTAAAAAATAAGCAGGTTGGTATAATAGCGGACGGCGGTATACGATATACGGGCGACATGGTAAAGGCCATCGCCGCCGGCGCCGATTGCGTGATGATGGGCGGAGTCTTTGCTGGTACAGAGGAAAGTCCGGGTGAGACTATTATTTACGAAGGAAGAAAATTCAAGCAGTATCGCGGCATGGGATCGCTGGGTGCCATGGCGCAGGGAAGCAGTGACCGCTATTTTCAGAATGGCGAAGAGCAAAATAAAAAATTTGTGCCCGAAGGAATCGAAGGCCGTGTGGCGTATAAAGGCTATCTCAGCGAAGTGGTGCATCAGTTTACAGGCGGCCTTAGGGCGGGAATGGGATATTGCGGGGCAAAAGATATTAAAGCATTGCAACAGGCATCATTTATAAGAATTACCAATGCAGGTATGAGAGAGAGCCATGCCCATGATGTGGAAATAACCCGCGAGGCCCCTAACTACAGCCGTGTATAGTTTTTCAACGACAATAATGAGTAAGCATTTTTCCCTACACCGGATGGTATCAGCGCTGATATTTGCTTTAGTATTTATTTATCCTTTGCGCCTGTCTGCGCAGGATGATTCCTGTCATATCAGAATCAGTTTGCTCACCGCATCGCCGGGGGAAGAATTATATTCCACTTTCGGGCACAGCGCAATTCGTGTAACCGATACCGTTAGTCACACCGATATCGTGTACAACTACGGGACCTTTAATTTTGATGACCCCAATTTTTACACAAAATTTATCCGCGGAAAACTATTGTATTACATTTCTTCTGATGAGGCCAGTTCTTTCATGCAAGAATATATTGCGGAAAACAGGAGTGTTACCGAGCAGGTATTAAACCTAACCTGTGAAGAAAAGACGGGGTTAGCTGATTTTTTGCAAAAAAATTTATCAGGAGAAAATCGTTTTTATAAATACGACTTTCTTTTCGACAATTGTACCACCCGGCTGCGCGATGCGATAGAAAAAACTACAGATAAGACGGTCCATTTTGGCAATGTGCTGACTTCAAAAAAAACATTTCGCGATCTCATTCATTGGTATCTCAACAGAAACAATATGCCCTGGAGTAAGCTGGGCATTGACATTTTGCTTGGAAAACCTACCGACGCAGCGATGAGCAATTACCAGGTAATGTTTTTACCGGAATACCTGATGAAAACAATGGACAGCTCTTCGCTTGATGGCAGACCCCTAGTTTTATCGAAAAAAGAAATTATCGGAGCACAACAATCGCCCGGCGCCTGGAATTATTTTACCGATCCGCTTTTTATCTTTTCGGTTCTTTTTGTTCTGATCGTTTTATTAAGCTTTCTCAAAAGTTCCTTTGTAAAAAGAATGCTCATTGCCTTCGATGGCTTTATCTATTTCGTTACCGGCCTGCTGGGAATATTATTGCTGTTCATGTGGTTTGGAACCGATCATATTGTGTGCAGAGACAATTTCAACCTGTTGTGGGCATGGCCTACTAACGTAATTGCTGCATTTTATATTCATTCGAAAAAACGACCCGGTACAAGATACTTCATGATCTATACAGCAGGCCTGGCCCTCCTGCTTCTGGCCTGGTTTTTCCTTCCGCAAAACCTGAACGCTTCCCTGATCCCCGTTGTTGCCATCATTATTTTCAGAACCATCTTATATCTTTCAAAAGAAAAATTATGATGAAGCAAATCTTGTTTTGCAATAAAAAAATCTTTTATCAGGCCGAAGGATCCGGCACTCCGGTGATGCTTGTACACGGCTTTGCGGAAGATCATGATATCTGGAAATTTCAGTTTAAAAAAATGGCCCAAAAATTTTTCGTAATGGCGCCGGATCTCCCGGGCAGTGGCAAATCGGAAATACTCGAAGGAGATATTTCATTAGACGATTATGCTGAGGTGATTAAAGATATTCTCGAAAAGGAAATTGGTTCCGGCAAGTCCGTTATAATGATTGGCCACAGCATGGGCGGTTATATTACACTTGCCTTTGCAGAAAGATACCCGCAAATGCTGGATGGGTTTGGGCTTTTTCATTCTACTGCCTATCCGGATGATGACGCCAAAAAGGAGGCAAGAAGAAAAGGGATTGAATTTATAAAAAATAAGGGGGCCGCATTGTTTATTCAGTCCACCAGCTCTAATTTATTTTCTGAGAAAACAAAAGAGAAAAAGCCTTACTTAATTGAAGAGCTGATTGAAAAATATGAAGGCTTCCCGGCCGAATCACTTATCCAATATTATACAGCCATGATGAGGCGGCCGGACCGGACTCACGTACTCCGGTCTTTTACAAAACCTGTATTATTTCTCATTGGCAAGGGAGACAACCTTATTCCGCTGAATACTGCGCTGCTGCAAAGTTCTATGCCCTCTGTTTCATTCGTTACGATATTGCAAAATGCCGGACATATGGGCATGTGGGAGGCAAAACAAAAGTCACTGGATGCTTTACAGGAATTTTTATTATCTTTCAATAACTCTACGACCCTGAATTGACGTAAATATAGCCAACCAGCCAACTCTTTTTTACGGTTTACTATCATACATATAGTCTAAATTGCGTTAGTATTCTAATGAAAAAAAGCCTGCTTATATTTTTGCTCTTTCAAATGACTGTTCCATGCATGGCTTCCCATATTATAGGCGGTGAAATGACCTATATGTATATCGGGCAGGTGGGCACTAACTCAAGGCAATATACTATTACCTTAAAGTTGTTCCGGGATCAGAATTGTTCCAATTGTGCACAGATGCCATCTGATGTTTTCATAGGAATATTTAATAATGACGACAATACCGAGTATCCCGGAAACGGCATTTATTATGATGTAATTAAAACCAGCGAAACCACCGTACCTGTTGACCCTTTTCCTCCCTGTATCACGGATGCACCGGTTCTTGATTATCATGTGGCCACATTTACATTTAATGTAACCCTGCCTAATAACACCAACGGATATACTGCCACTTACCAAACCTGCTGCCGGGTTCAAAATCTTGAAAATGTGTATAACAACCTTGGAGCTGCCAGCGGCACCGGTTCCACCTATAGCTGTTCCATACCGGCCATTCAGGACGATTCACCTTTATTTGCCACCAAGATAGATGCCATTTGCAGAAAGCGGCATTTTACGCTCTCTTTCAATGCTACGGATGCCGATGGTGATTCTTTAGTCTATTATTTCATTCCTGCTTACAGAGGAGGAGCATTATTTACCGCAGCTAATATCAATCCTGCACCCCCGCCATATGGGGCTGTTACCTATATCAACGGTTTTAGCTTTACAAATCCGCTTGGGCCCGATGCAACTATTGACCCGGCAACAGGCATCATCAGCGGTACCGCACCGGATGTGGGAAAATATGTAGTAGGCGTAGCTGTAGCAGAGTACCGGAATGGGGTTTTCCTCGCCGAACACAGAAAAGATTTTATTGTAACTGTTACGGATTGTGATTTTGCCGGCGTTCAGCTGGATCCGCAGCCGGTAAGTTGTGATGGCTTTTCAGTTACATTTTCAAATGACAACAACTCTTCACTCAATAAAACTTTTTATTGGGACTTTGGCGATCCCGCGAGCGGGGTAAATGATACATCTACTCTCGAATCTCCTACACACGTGTATACAGATACAGGTACCTATGTGTACAAACTGGTAGTTAATAAGGGCCAGCAATGTTCTGACTCTGCCACCCAAATACGAAAAGTATATCCCGGGTTTTCCCCCGGATTTACCACTGCAGGAGAGTGTGTAAATACAGCGATTCAATTTACTGACACTACAAAATCAAAATATGGTTTGGTCAATGCATGGCGATGGGATTTTGGTGATCCTGCTGCTACAGGCGACACGTCTATCGCTGAAAACCCGGCATATACTTACGCAAAAACGGGCAGCTATGTCGTCGGCTTAACGGTATCTAACAGTAAGGGGTGCACGAAAACCGTAGATGATACTATTGCTATCATCGACAAACCAGCGCTAAGTATAACAGATGACACCTTAATTTGTTCGATAGATACCCTTCAGTTAATGGCGGCCGGGCATGGAACTATTTTCTGGACACCCAACTATAATATCAATAGCCAAAGCAGCTTTAATCCGCTGGTGAGTCCTAAAACAACCACCACCTATTCTGCTACCCTCACAGAAGCCCCGGGATGTTTCACCACCAAGTCTGTTGTGGTGAATGTTATTGATAAAGTAACACTAAATGCGGGCAATGATACCACTATTTGCCAAACAGATTCAGTCAGATTAAACACCGTAAGCGATGGTTTGCATTATGTATGGACGCCTGCCAATTCATTGAGTGATCCAACTGCCAGGAATCCTAACGCTGCGCCATCCAATAATACTACCTACCACGTAATAGCCAGTGTTGGAAAATGTTCCGCAGCTGATGATATAACCATAAGGGTAGTTCCTTATCCAAAAGCCGGTGCAGGTGCCGATACAACTATTTGTTTTTCCACGAGTGCACAACTTCATGCTTCGGGCGGCAGCTCTTATGTTTGGACACCGGCAGAATTTATAAACAACAGTAATATTGCTGATCCGGTAGTTACACCACCGCAATCCATCTTATATATCGTTGCCGTTACAGATACTTTCGGCTGTCCAAAGCCTGCCTATGATTCAGTGCTTATAACCGTACAAAAGCTGGTAGCCGATGCGGGCCCGGCAGATACAAATGTTGTTGTTGGGCAGCCCCTGCAACTTAATGGAACCGGCGGAGATTTTTATACCTGGACTCCCTCTACCGGTTTGAACAATGATAAAATTGCAGACCCTGTGGCTATATTATCCAATAGTCAGCAATATGTGCTCACCGTGCAAAGTAAGGCAGGCTGCGTGGCTACAGACACCATTGATGTAATTGTATACAAGGTGGATCCGGGGCTATATGTCCCCAATGCATTTACACCTAACGGGGATGGCATAAACGATATTTTCCGCCCTATCCTGATTGGTATGAAATCGCTCACCTATTTCAGGGTGTATAACAGGCTGGGGCAATTAGTGTTCTCCACTACCCAGCAGAAGATAGGATGGGACGGCACTTTCAAAGGATTGCCACAGGATCCGGACGTATATGTATGGATGGTCGAAGGAATAGACTATCAAAATAAAGTCATATTCAGAAAAGGAAGTGTTACTCTTATCAGGTAAGCTTACCTCCTGTCGTTATAACGCCGGTTATAGCTTCCCTGGAACAGGCCTATATTATAACCCGCACGAATAACCGGGAAACTCCTGCCATATCCGTCTACGTAAGGAGAATTTTTATTAGCCAGCACATCCCACGACACAGATAAAAAATAATAAGTATTACTTCCCCTGAATCTTCCGCCTGCATAGCCAAGACCCAATAAGAGGCTGCCTGCGTTTGTATTGGCAACAGAATTTTCCTGACCGCTGCCCGGAGCAGGCAAATATTTCAAATGAATAAAATTGAATTCATATTGTGCTGATGCAAACAGGAAATTTACGGGGAACAGCCTGATAAATGCACCGGGGCCATATACGGTTTGGCGAAGTTTATCGCCTATATCATAATAGTCTCTCTGGGAGGTATAGCTTAAATTAAAAGTAATACCCGCGTCTGCCCAGTCAGTAATACTGTAGCCAAATTGCGGTGCAATTCCCAGCGCCGTGGAATAACTTGAAAAGCCCGCTGTTGCGCTCCCGCCGGTAAATAATCTTTCCTTTTGAAATCCGCGTTTAGGCTCAGGTTTTTGTTCGTCTGATTGTCCTGCTGCATGCATTGCAGTCAGTAGTATTGCAGCCAGTAAAATATGTTTCATCGTATTTTTTTATCAAAATAAAATTCGACATAAATCCGCTCTTAAAAGTAAAAGGAGCCATTTTTAAATAAATTTTAGAAATTTTTTTCGGGCGTATGCAACAAAATACGAAATGAATCGTATATTTGAATACGAGATTTTTCGTAATTAAAAAATTAAGTCATGAAAACTATCCTTCAGTCAGCATTTCCCTTAGCAGGAATATTTGCCATTGCCGCTCTCATTTTTTCAGCAATGGCATTTCGAAACCCAAATTCCGCGCAGGTAACCGCCTCTGCAAAATACATCAGTGATACACCGCCGGATAATCAGCAGGAGATTAATGCAGAAATCCAAAAAGCCATGGCAGAGGCCAATAAGGCCATTGCATCCGTTGATTTGAATAAAGTGATGAACGAAGTTCAGGAGGCTTTAAAAAAAGTAGATATGCAGAAGATCCAGGCAGAAATCCAGGAATCACTGCAGAAAATTGATTTCCAAAAAATGCAGCAGGAGATCAATGAATCTATTCAAAAAATTAATTGGGATGAAATGAATAAAAATATTGAAAAATCACTGAAGAATATAGACTACGATAAGATGAAAAAGGATATTGAAAAAAGTATGAAAGAATTAAAAAAGCAATTGGACAGTAAAGAGTTCAGGGAATCTATGCAAAAGCTGAAAGAAGTGGATTTAAACAAAATGAAACTGCAATTGGATCAGATCAAAGAACAAACCGACAAAACCCGTGAGCAACTGGAAAAGCAATTGCAGAAACTGAACGAAGATAAAAATGAAAACAAAGACGCAGCCTCCAATTATATCCGGTTGGGATTCGACAAACCCTCCTTTATAATAATTTAAAAAATATCAATCTTTGGAAATCATATTATAGCTCACCGCAATTCCCTTAATAAGGGAAGAGCTGAACCCCTGGTGTTCCATTTCGTTCAAACCCGCAATGGTACACCCTTTTGGGGTGGTAACCTTATCAATTTCCTGTTCGGGATGTGAACCCTTTTGCAATAATAATTCTGCGGCGCCTTTTACAGTTTGCGCTGCAATTAAACTCGCCGTTGCAGCATCGAATCCAATCTCAATGCCTCCCTGGATGTTGGCACGGATGTAACGCATGGCATAAGCGGTACCGCACGCCCCCAGCACAGTTGCCGCTTCCATCAGCTTTTCATCGATCATGGCTACCTTTCCAAGTGAAGAAAACAAGTCTTTTATATACCGCACCTGCCCGTTATTGGCTTTGAAATGACTGATGCAGGTAATGCTCTCCCGGATGGCAATGGCCGTATTGGGCATGGCACGAAACAAAGCGGCATTGGTGCCTGTAATTTCCCTTATTTCCCGAACCAGCACACCGGTAACCACAGATACAAGAATATGTTCTGAGGATAAACTTTTTCCAAAGCTTTTTAAGACATCGCTTACCTGGTATGGCTTTACAGCAAGTATGATCACATCGCTATTCTTTACCGCGTCAGCATTATCAGACGTAATCTTTACGCCTTTATCTTTCAGCGATTGCAACGTAAGCAAATTCCTCTTCGTCATGGTGATATCCGCTGCTTTGCAAAATTTACTTTTTAATAATCCTTCAGCGATTGCTGATCCCAAATTTCCACCACCTATTATGGCAAGTTTTTTACGCATTGATTATATTTTTGAAATGACAAGCCCGATATAGTTACAAAATAACATCATATTTCAAAAGTGAAAATGCTGCACCGGAAAAATAAATAAGATACTACGGGTAAGAAAACAAATTAAAAAACCGGGCATAGGGATTGCCTGCGATCACCCTGGTATTCGTTGTAAAACCCTTTTTTCAGCAAGTTAAATTCATTGGCTCCCATAGAATAATTGTAATTCTTCAGTGACGAAACGGTAACATCATAGCTGAATGTAAACCGGATATTATTTACTTCGAGGCCCACCATGGGAATCACTGCATCCGTATACCGGTAATATAATCCCGCAATGATCTGTTTTTCGCCATGCTCTGTAAGATTGTACGCAGCATTCATTCCCAATTCAAATTCACTGGCCCCGGCCTGTGTTGTAAAATATATATTCGGGTTAATGATAACCTTATCAGCTACACGAAACAGCCCGTTAAGAAAGGCAATATGTCTCATTGATATCTGGTCACTTGAAGGATCTTCAAAAAATGTTTCCTTTGCCTGGTTCACATGCTGAATAGAATACCCTGCATTGATATAAATATCCTGGGTAGGGAAGTATGCATAATTCATCCCCACCTGCATATCAAAATAACTGACGTTATTATTTGCCAGCACAACAGAAGTCGGCAGGCTGGCATCAAAAAATCTTCCGTCAAACTGATCCGGAAAAGTAAGCTTGCTTGGATCAATCCTTTTATTAACCCATCCAAGATTAAACCCGGCAGTCAGCAAACTGCTGTAACCGAGCTCCTGGTGATAAGCAATAGAAGCATACACTTTAGTTGATGTCAGGCTTCCGGTTCCCGCAACATCGCTCAGAACGGCACCCCCAAGACCCATCCATCCGGTTTCAATCTTATTTCTCAGAACCTGCGCATCTCCGAATACACTTATGGTTTTATAAGGCTGTGCCATTATATTTGAATACTGGTTCCGGTAAGAGGCTCCCAGCCTGTAATCTGCATCGGGTATAAAACCTGTATTAGCAGGATTCGTAACAAGCGGGTTATTGAAGAACTGTGAAAAATGCAAGTCCTGCGCAGCAGCCCCTTGCTGCAGCAGGAATGCTGCGAATGAAATAAGAATAACCCGTATATTAAAATAGATGCTCACTATATGTCTGACTTATCGTAATAAAGTTATATCTCCTGTTTTTCGGTATTTGGATCCGTCGGAAAATGATACGTCCAATGTGTAAGCATATACATCCATCGGTTGCAACTTACCATTAAAGGTTCCATCCCACGAAGTTTTTATATTATCCGTTTCGAAAACTTTTTGACCCCAACGATTGTATATTGTCCAATGCATACCCACAATACCAAAGCCTACAACGCTGATCCTGCTATTGACGCCGAATTTTCCGGGAGTAAATGCATTGGGAACATCTACCAGCGGTTTTATTAATGAGCGAACAGTTATACAGGTATCCGCGGTGCATCCAAAATCATTAGATGCGGCAAGGCATACGCTATATGCAGCGGTTGCAGGGAAAATGTGCGATGGATTTACCTCTGTTGAACTGTCCCCGTCCCCAAAGTTCCACAAATAATGAGTTGCGCCGGTAGATTGATTGGTAAAATTGGTTGCGGTATTTTCCTGCGGCGGGTTCGGAGCATAGGTGAATGCCGCTGTCGGATTCGGGCTCACTGTAATAGTAAAGGAAGCTGAATCTACCTTATTACAGGAGGAGGTATCAAAGGCAGTCAGCTTAACAGTATAGGTACCTGTATTAGGATAAAAATGAGTCGGATTGTCCAAAGTGGAGGTGGTTCCATCGCCAAAATCCCATGTAAAATTTGTTCCTCCAAGAGAGGTATTGTTGAATACCGCATTATACGGAACACATCCATTGGGCGGCGTTTCAAACTGCGCCTTTACCTGCGGAGACAGCCTGATAGTTTTTACCGTGTCAGCCGGCGAATTACAGTAAGTAGTATCATCTATTGAAAGCTTTACCAAATAGGTACCGGAGCTGGCATAAGTATGTGTTACCGGAGGATTTTGGCTTGCGGTAACCAAAGCACTATTATCTCCGAAGTCCCACGTAAAAATATTGGGGCTGAACGTACCGCTTGCAGGCACCGAAGTGTTCGTAAAGCTGTAAGTCAGGTTCGTACAAGGAGGAAGCTTATTGGGTGTAAAATCCAGCAGCACTTTGTTATTGCCAACTTTTATATGCGTATAGGAGGTATCAAATACATTACAGGTGGTACTGTCAACTGCTATCAATCTTACGAGGTATTTGCCCACAAGGTTATAAATATGTGTATCGGCCGGGGCTATCGTGGTATCCCCTGTGCCATCACCAAAGTCCCAATAATACAACTTGCCTTTTTTTAAGGTATCGGAAAAGTTTACCGTTACAGGAGCACAGCCAACCGTATCATAGGGAACTCCGCCAATTGCAGCCCTCACACCGGCCCGCACACCGGAAAAGTCCATTTCAATTTTTAGCATGCCGAGATTGCATCTTCCGCCGGCAACAGCTTTATCCTGGTCTGACCATGAACCCAGTGTTCCGCGAAAGGGAACTGTCCTGAAGCAATTCGCACACATCGCTTCATAAATCACTCCGTTTCTGTCGAACCTGCTCGTACCGCCATCCACATGGTCGCCGAATGTTAACGGATTTGTTACTCCTTCCGGCGGGTCAGGCTGCCCAAAAAAGGTTCCGTATAAAATTGTATCAGCGTCTTTCTTCAATACAAAAAAATAAAAATCGCTTCCTGATTGATCCGTTTGAGGTTTAATGGCATCAGGGGTGGTAGGCATCCCTTTTGTATTACCTTCATTAAAGCCTGTATTTGACTTTCCACCCCAACCCGATACATAAACATTTTCGCAGCGATCTACTAAAAAAGCAGTGGGTGAAATATTTGGTAAGGTTGAATTGGGAGACCCGAATATGGTTGAGTACACATAATCACTCAGATCCGGTTTCAGTTTAGAAATAAACTGTTTTGATCCGGGCACAAAATATTTTACGTTGGCGGTGACAGGCCACGATCCCTCGGTAGTGCCTGTAACATAAATGTCACCTTCTTTATCCGCATCAATTCCATAAATCTGGTCTGCCGCCGGAGTGCCGAGGTAAGTGCCGGTGATCACAGCGGTCCCGGTATTATTCAATTTAACAATAAAGCCATCGCAGGCCCCTCCGGAATTTTTTGAACTGATTACCCCGGATGACGGAATGCCCGGAAAATCGGAACTTCCGGTTCCTCCTGCGACGTAAACGTTGTCATTAGCATCAAGCACAAGCACGTAGGCCGCATCGTCACCGCTACCACCAAGAAATGTATTGAAAAGTAGCTGATTGCAATTGGGATTAATTTTGAGCACCACTCCATCTTGTCTGCCTCCTATTTTTGTCTGGAACGCCCCGGGTGTTACTGCCTTGGAATAATCCGCAGAAGAAGTGCAGGAAGCAACATAAATATTACCAGATGCGTCAAGCAATACCTCGCTTCTGGCATCGTCGCCATAGTTGCGCTTTAATGAACCGCCCCCGGGCGTTCCTGTTTCATCTTTGATATTGACACCGTCATCCTGCGAACCACCGATCCGCATGGAGCCCACTAATGCAGTGCCGGTCGAATTTAATTTGGTAACGATTATATCCCAGCCGCCGCCCGGACCAATTACCTTTGGAACGGATGCAGGATAAGTAGGATAATCAGCAGAACTTGACCTTCCTGCAATCACTAAATTGCCCTGAGGGTCAACAACAAGGCTATGAGGCTGGTCAGCATTACCGCCACCTACATAAGTTGCATACACCCTTTGCTTTCCGTCAGGAGTAAGCTTTATAATACCGATATCCCAGTTTCCATTGAAATTTTCATCATAGGCGCCGGTGGAAACCGGGAAGCCATTATCAAATACGATACCTCCGCCATAAAAACTTCCATCGGGACCATACGTAGCAGTAAAGCCCCAGTTGTCTGCCGTGCTGCCGGAAAAGCTGAAGAATATCTCCGTCGGATCTATTATCAAAACTTTTGAAGGATCATAGTTTTTTACTTTAAATCTTACCACGCTGTCCTTCACTTCATATTTGCAGTCGAGTTGCTCTCTTTGATTGTTATTGATTTGATAGGTATAGGGAGATAATTCTTTATTGTTGTCCAAAGAAGTAGATACCAGCAGCTCTTTATTCTTTATGGCCAGCTTACCAGCCCCGGTATATTTCATCGCGATATTGTTAACATCTGCACCGGGATATACAATAAAATCATACTGCAGGTCATCGCCGCCATCAGTATAATAACGAACATCTATACCGGGATACACATTTTTGTAAGTAATGCCCTGGTAGGTTTTGCAATTACTTACCCATTTACTGGGGTCATTCCCGATGAAATAGTTACTTATCCCGGGAATAGGTTTATCAGGAACGATTTGCGCGTTCTGACCATTTAAAAATTCTACGCGGTAGGCATGAGAGCGTATTCTGGTTCCTTCTCCCGGCTGCAGGGCAATTCCCATGGCTTCCTTATGCCGCCTTTCCTTTACATTATCCAGGTCCTGTGCATTATGCTGACTTACAGTAAAGCCATTTTGTTCCAGAAAAAATTCACCGCTGCCGGTTTCAGTCATAAACTTTACCCGGCTATCCCATTGGCCTTTATTTTCTATAAATTGTATTTGAGAAAAAGTGTTTTGATTGGCCAAAACGGTCGCAACGAGTAGCAAGATCAGCCGGGGAAGCGAACGGAAAATTTTCAAGGTTAAGTTTTAAATTATGACTAAAAATTTAGTAAAAAAGTTTATCAAGGAATCAGCAAGAATCAGGGTACGATTTAAAAACTAAATTTACAAAACAATTAATATTAAAGCTAAAAAATCCTTACCCTCATTATCATTTAATAGTCAATTAACAACTGCCGGCAGTGTCAGGAAATCTTGCTCCACAAGGTTTTCCCTTTTTGGAATGCAAAAAAGTTCCTTAGCGGCGCATTGGTCATGGATGTTAACTCAGGGTCATCCTCAATAATCTTTTTAGCCGAGTAAGCAGCCTCTTCCAATATCTTCCTGTCTCCTACAATGCTGGAAAGTTTAAAATTCAACAAGCCGCTCTGGCGGGTACCTTCAATATCTCCGGGGCCGCGGATTTCAAGATCTTTCTCGGCAATTTTGAAGCCATCATTCGTTTCGCACATAATCTTCAAACGCTGCCGCGCTTCAGCAGAAAGCCTGGCCCTCGTTAGCAAAATACAATAACTTTTTTCGCTGCCCCGCCCTACTCTTCCGCGCAATTGATGCAATTGCGGAAGCCCGAATTTTTCAGCGCTTTCAATCAACATGACCGTGGCGTTTGGAACATTTACCCCTACCTCAATTACAGTTGTAGAAACCATTATCTGAGTATCGTTTCTTACGAAGCGGTCCATATTTTCCTGCTTCTGCAGGGGCTTTTGCTTTCCGTGTACCATGCTTATATAAAACTCCGGTTCCGGGAAAAAAGCTTTTACTTCCTCGTATCCTTTCATCAGATTTTCAAAGTCCAGCTTTGCAGATTCTTCAATGAGCGGGTAAATAATATAGGCCTGTCTCCCCTTCCTTATTTCGCCTTTTATAAAATCCATCACCTGCGGCCTTGCATATTCCATCCTGTGAACCGTAGTAATATCTTTTCTGCCCGGAGGCAACTCGTCCATTACACTATAATCAAGATCGCCATAAGCTGTTAAGGCTAAGGTACGCGGTATGGGCGTTGCTGTCATTACAAGGACATGAGGATTTATTTCGCTGTTTTTAGACCATAATTTTGCCCGCTGTGCCACCCCAAATTTATGTTGCTCATCCACAATAGCCAGTCCGAGATTTCTAAAAACAACACTATCTTCAATTACTGCATGGGTTCCTATCAATATCGTAATATCCCCGTTTTCAGTTGCCCGTAAAATTTCCTTTTTTTCCTTTGCAGGAGTAGATCCTGTAAGGACTTTTATATTGATGGGAATATTCATCAAAAGGTGGGTTACACTTTCATAATGTTGCCGGGCCAGTATCTCCGTGGGCGCCATAAAACAGCTTTGAAAACCATTATCCGCCGCGATCAACATGCTCATTAATGCCACAATGGTTTTGCCGCTTCCCACATCTCCCTGTAAGAGCCTGTTCATTTGCCTGCCGTCCGCCACATCTTTCCTTATTTCTTTTAAAACCTTCTTTTGAGCGTTCGTTAATTCAAATAAAAGATGGTGATTATAAAAATCATTAAAATAGCTTCCTACCTTGCTAAAAACAAAACCTTTCGAAACCGAATGACGCTTATAACGGATAAGTCCCAAACGAAGCTGCGAAATAAACAACTCTTCAAATTTTAATCTTCGCAAGGCCTGATTATATTCCTTTTCATTTGCCGGAAAATGAATTTTATTAAATGCTTCAAAACGGCTTATCAAATAATATTTACGCAAAATGTCATCCGGAAGATTTTCGGGAATATCCTTTTCGCCAAGCATTTGCAGCAAGGTGTAGGTAAACTTACTTATTTGCCTCGCGCCAAGATTTCTTGATTTCAACTTTTCAGTGGTAGGATATACCGGTTCGAGTAATAAATTTTTTGTTACCTCGCCCCCGCTGATTTCTTCCATTTCCGGGTGAGATATCTGGGGAATGTTTTTATAAACGCCCCACCTGCCAAAAGCCCGGTAGGTGCTTCCCACATTAATAATTTTCTGAATCCAGTTGACGGACTGGAACCAGACCAATTCCATTTCTCCTGTTGCATCGCGCAAGGTAGCTATGAGCCTGCGGCTCCGCTTTTCCCCTATGATTTCAAGCGAGATTATTTTTCCAGCTACTTGTATAAATTCGGCTCCTTCCGGAATTTCTTTTATCGGGATGATCTTTGTTTTATCAATATGGCGGAAGGGAAAATATTCGAGCAGGTCGTTAAAGGTATAAATGCCCGCTTCCTTTTTCAAAAGCTCTGCCCTTTGCGGTCCTACGCCTTTTAAATATTCTACCGGGCTGGATAGTATCGAAACTTTACTATTAATCTGCTTACTTTTTTACAAATATAGCTTCGAAAAAAATGGATACCGGAATGCCCGGTCATCGTGACAAAGGCTGTACTCCCGGTATTATTTCGAAAAAGTTTTATCGTTTATTAGTAAAAAAGTCATCGGAATTTTTCTATATAATAATTTGCCTGAATGACCGTTTTAACTGAGACACATCGCCGGAATGCGAATGTTAAAAAAGTCATAAGAAATCAAAAAAAATTATGACAGCGGCCAATATCCAAACAGGTATCACATATTTTTGTGGCTGCACCGACTAAAAAAATTGGAAGCTATCGGCTAACCATTATATGAAAAACCGTGAACCCCGGGTTCACCTCTTTTTCAGAAACTTTTTGATAAAAACCTGCTTAAATGAAAAAGTCATTTAATAAAAAGTTTTCTTGCTTTGCCTCCTCCGTGTGCATTTTTCTTATTCATTTGCCATTTGTGTTTGCAAAATCAGTGCCTGTTCCCAAAAACCAGCCTGTCAAAACCATTTCAAAAGATGCTGCATCCGCCACCCCGGGAAGCGAAAACGCTTATCCCAATTCGGAAGTAAGTATATATGATAGTTTGCAGCTAAAGACCTTAGACCTTAGCAGGCAGGCCTATAAAGAGGCCTTGCAGGGATATTCCAGGCTGCGTGCTATGGGTAAGCTCAGTAATGACTCCGTCATTTCCATTATTGATTTTACACTTCCCTCCGATAAAAAGAGGTTGTTTATTATAGACCTTAAGAATTGCAAGGTATTATTTAATACTTATGTGGCGCACGGCCGCAATTCCGGCGGCGAATATGCCACAAGATTTTCCAACAATCCCTCCAGTAATAAAAGCAGTCTTGGTTTTTATGTAACCGGCAACACTTACTTCGGCGAACATGGCTATTCGCTCCGTCTCGAAGGAGAAGAAAGAGGCATTAATAACAATGCCTACAGAAGAGCTATCGTAATGCATTGCGCTGATTATATGAATGAAGATTATATAAATGAAAAGGGTATGCCGGGCCGTAGCTTTGGATGCCCTGCTATACCGGAAGACAATTACAAATCGATCATTGAAGAAATCAAGGACGGAAGTTGCCTTTTCATATACAGCCCGGACCATTATTATGTTACCCACTCCAGATTTTTAAGACACGCTTCTTAATTTTGCCCGTACTGAAATGGGAAAGAGCGGGCAGACATTTCGTTCCGCCATTTTTATGCACGCCGATTATTCGTCTGTTGTTATCTTTATCGCAATTTAAATTGCGTATATGCTTAAAGTAGGTGTTTTTGGTGTGGGTCATTTAGGCAAATTTCATCTGAACAACTGGCAGGAAATTAATTCTGTAGAAATTGTTGGTTTTTTCGATCCGTCTGATAAAAATGCGGTGGAGGTAAAAGAAAAATATGGTGTAAAGAGATTTAAAGATGCCGACCGGCTGATAGATGCATGCGATATAGTAGATGTGGTAGCTCCTACCACCGCCCATTATGAAATTTGTAAGGCAGCCATATTAAAAAGCAAGCATGTATTTGTGGAAAAGCCTCTTGCCAATACCATGGCTGAAGCAAAAGAAATTGTAAAGCTTACCAAAGAGGCTAATATTAAACTGCAGGTAGGCCATGTGGAGAGATTTAATCCCGCCTTCCTTATGTTGAAAGATTATGAGCTCAAGCCCATGTTTATAGAGGTACATCGTTTGTCGCAGTTCAACCCCAGGGGTACCGACGTAAGCGTGATCCTGGATTTGATGATACATGATATCGACATTATTCTAAGCCTTGTAAAAAGTGAAGTAAAGAATATTCATGCCAACGGGGTAAACGTGCTGAGCGATACACCTGATATAGCAAACGTTCGCATTGAGTTTGACAATGGCTGCGTGGCCAACCTTACCTCTTCGAGGATAAGCATGAAGAAGATGAGGAAAATGCGGCTATTCCAAAAAGATGGTTATATTGGTATCGATTTCCTTAACAGGAAAACAGAAATCATAAAATACAAAACCCCCGAGGATAAAGATGTTTTTACATTTGATATAGAAACCAGTTCAGGTACCAAAACGATTGCGATTGCATCCCCCGTTATAAAAGAAAACAATGCAATTAAGTTGGAATTGGAAAGCTTTCTGGATGCTATTATAACTAACCGGCGTACACGCATAGACGAAATTGACGGCTACCGTGCTATGGAAGTTGCGCACCAGATTCTGGACAAGATAAGCCATACTCAAATTCATTAAAGCAAATCAATTGGCAAAGCCGCTTCCCATTACGTATTATGCGTTGAGCGATTTTATTGCAGCATTTATTTCGTGGACACTGATTTATAACCGGTATTTGCAATACCATCAAACAACCTTTCATCTGAATGTAAATTATTTTTTTAGCCTTTTTGTATATATCATCTTTTGGCTCGTCCTGTACTTCCTTTTCGGGGCATATAAAAACATTTACTACAAATCAAGAGTAAACGAGATGGTCAATACTTTTGTAAGCACCCTGACAGGAGGTGTTTTATTATTACTTCTGTTTACCCTTTACAATAATAAAATTGATTACACGCTCTTCTATAAAGCCTTTACAGGCCTCGCATTTATACAATTCTTTATTACGTATTTGTTTCGTTTCCTACTGCTGGCAAAAGCTCATACCCAGCTTCAGAAAGAAGAGGTATGGTTTAACACATTAATAGTGGGCAGCAATGGAAGCGCATCTCAGCTGTTAACTTCTATCGCCAATGACCGCGAGAAAACGGGTTACAGAATCTGTGGTTACGTAAACGTGTCTGATTTAAAATCAGGGCGGCTGTTAGCAAACACAAAATATCTTGGCAGCATAGACGAAGTTCAGAAAGTAATTGAAGAGCATGAAATAAAGGAAGTGATTATCGCAATTGAAAATAACGAAAAGAATGAATTGGAACGGATCCTCCAATTGCTTACGGAAAAAGAGGTAAATGTAAAAATTTTACCCGACCAGGCAGATATTCTGAGTGGCGCCGTAAGAACCAGCAACGTGCTGGCTACGCCGTTAATCGAAATTCACCTGGGATTAATGGAAGCATGGCAACAAAATATAAAACGCCTTATCGACATCCTGGTTTCCATAGGCGGACTGGTCTTATTTTCGCCATTAATAATTTATAGCGCCATCAGAACAAAATTATCTTCCAAAGGGCCTGTATTATTCTGCCAGCAGCGAATTGGCTTCAAGGGAAAGCCTTTTGTAATTTATAAGTTCAGGTCGATGGTGGCCGATGCAGAAAAAAATGGCCCTTTACTGAGCAGTACCCATGATAAAAGAATTACGAAGTGGGGCAAGGTGATGCGAAGATGGAGATTGGATGAGTTGCCCCAGCTCTGGAACATTTTGAAAGGGGAAATGAGTCTGGTAGGTCCCCGGCCGGAAAGAAAATATTATATTGACCAGATTGTAAAAACCCATCCCGAATATAAATTGCTTTTAAAGGTAAAGCCCGGGCTTACCAGCTGGGGAATGGTAAAATTCGGATATGCAGAAAATATCAATCAGATGATTGAGCGCATGCAATTTGACATCATTTACATAGAAAATATTTCACTGGCGATAGATTTTAAAATCATGCTGCATACGCTTAGAATTATTTTTTTAGGGAAAGGAAAATAAATTTCTTTATTCCCTGTTTTAGAATCTAATGCCGTTTGGCTTACATCCCAATCAAGATTTTTTATATTTGATGAAAACTGTTTTGAAAAAATTGGTAGCAATAATCGCAGGAATCTTGCTGACAATTGCTGCGGATTCTCAATCAATCGCCTTCTCAGCCAGCCGGCCCTACTTTCAGCAAAAAACAGATTACAGGATTGATGTGACACTAAACGACGTCGACAACACGCTGGATGGTTTTGAGATAATCAATTACACCAACCATTCGCCTGATACGCTTCATTTTATTTGGTTTCATCTCTGGCCGAATGCTTATAAAAATGACCGCACGGCATTCAGCGAGCAAATGCTGAAGTCAGGCAATACCGGTTTCTATTTCAGCAAGGATGAGGCAAGAGGCTATATTAACCGGCTCGATTTTAAAGTAGACGGAATCACAGCACAACTGGCAGATCATCCGCTTTATATTGATGTTGTAAAACTCATGCTGCCCAAACCACTTTTGCCCGGAGGCACTGTTAAAATCACCACCCCATTCCATGAAAAAATCCCGTATAACTTTTCGAGAGGCGGTCACGAAGGCGCATCTTATCAAATCACTCAATGGTATCCCAAACCGGCAGTGTACGACAACACCGGCTGGCACCCGATGCCTTACCTGGACCAGGGAGAATTCTATAGCGAATTCGGCAATTATGAGGTGCAGATAACCTTGCCGAAAAGTTATATAGTAGCGGCTACAGGTGAACTACAAAATGAAGATGAACTTAATTTTCTCAATGAAAAAGCGAGCGAATCCCTGTTACCTGCACCAAAAAAGAAACCTGTTATCATTAAACCAATCCCGGGCAATCGCATCATAAACAAAAAAACTTTATCGCCAAAAACCAAACAGCAAAAAAATCATTTAAACAGTGCTGCTCAACATCCCGTTTCAAGCGATTTTTCCATTACAAAAGAAATTGAAGAAACAAAAACCATTCATTATATCCAGGATAGTGTTCATGATTTTGCATGGTTTGCAGATAAAACATTCATAGTTAAGCACGACACGCTGCAACTGCCTTCCGGCAGAATCGTGGATGTATATTCCTTTTACACTCCCGCACAAAAGGAAATCTGGAAAAACAGCATTCAGTTTATAAAAGAGGCCGTTCTTACAAGAAGCCAATGGCTGGGAGAATATCCCTATAACGTCGTGTCCGCCGTGCAGGCAAAGATGGGTTTTAATGGGGGTATGGAATACCCGACCATTACCGCAATTTCTGCAATGCCAAGTGAACAGTCTCTGGAATTTACTATTGAGCATGAAGTAGGACATAATTGGAATTACGGGATATTAGCAACCAATGAAAGAGATCATCCCTGGATGGATGAAGGTATGAATACCTATTTCGATAACCGGTACAGGCAATGGAAATATGGCACCGGCCAGCGGCAAACAACCGGGCATGATTTATTTGAAAATAAAATACCGGCCGATAAAACAGGCTTAGGATATAGAATAGTAGTGGCCGACAAAAAAGATCAGCCAATAGAAGGAACTTCTGAAAATTTTTCGCCGATTAATTATGATCTGATGGTTTATTACAAAACAGGGAAATGGATGAAAGAGCTGGAAAACTACGTTGGCGAACCGTTGTTTGACAGTTGCCTTCACGAATATTATAATCGCTGGAAATTCAGGCATCCTTCGCCTGATGATTTTAAAAAGGTAATCGGGGATGTAAGTAAAAAAAATGTTGATTCCATATTCCGGTTACTTCATGAAAAGGGAAACCTGGGGCCGCAACCAAAAAAAGACATTCGACTCTCTGCTTTTTTTAATTTTAATGAAACCGACAAACATAATTACATTTTTCTGTCACCTTCCGTTGGAGTAAATTATTATGATAAGCTGATGGCGGGGGGATTGATTCATAATTATACTTTGCCTGTTCCGAATTTTCATTTCTTTCTGTCTCCGATGTATGCCACCGGCAGTAAGAGTTTCACGGGGCTCGGCAGAGTTGGCTATAATTTTTTAAGTTATGGGCTGATACGAAAAGCGGAGCTGTCGCTAAGCGGCGAAAAATTTGATATGGACGAGTATACCGATTCAACCGGTAAAAAGAATTTCCTCGGCTTTACCAAAATTGTTCCATCTGTAAAGTTCATTTTTAAAAATAAAAGTGCAACCAGCAGCATTACCAAAAGCCTTCAGTGGAAAACTTATTTTATCGGCGAAACACAACTGCTGTTTACCAGGGATACTATGCGGCAGGTAAACGTCATTACCTATCCTGTATTGCACCGTTACATTAATCAATTAAAATTCCAAATAGAAAATAATCGCGTGCTTTATCCCTATTCCGGTGCACTCCAGGCAGAGCAGAGTAACGATTTTATACGATTCGCTTTTGAAGGAAAATATTTTTTCAATTATGCAAGCGGTGGCGGAATGAATGTCAGGCTGTTTGCCGGAAAGTTTATTTATCTCGGCGACAAGACCATAGAAAAAGAGTTTGAAACCGACCGGTTTCATCTGAATATGACAGGAGCCAACGGAAGCGTGGATTATACTTACAGTAATTATTTTACCGGACGTAATGAATTCCAGGGAGTAAGCTCCCAGCAAATTATGATTCGCGATGGCGCTTTTAAAGTACGGTCGGATCTGCTCGCCAATAAAATTGGAAAAACAGACAATTGGCTGGCGGCCGCAAATTTTACAACAGATTTTCCAAAGAAATTTAATCCGCTTCAGATATTACCCCTGAAAATTCCCCTGAAAGTATTTGCGGATGCGGGCACCTACGCAGAGGCCTGGAAGCAAAATCCTCCTACAGGCAGATTTATTTATGATGGAGGGCTTCAGCTTTCGTTATTCAAAAACCTGGTAAATATTTACCTCCCGGTTATTTACAGCAAGGTGTATGCTGATTATTTTAAATCAACCATTACAACGAATCGTTTTTGGAAAAATATTTCATTCAGTATAGACATTCAGAATTTCAGGTTCAATAAATTTTTTGACCTCCCCGATTTGTAAATTGTATTTCATTTCATAAAATGAAAATCACATACCTGCCTCACGCAAATATTGATAAACAGAAATGGGATGGTTGCATCGATATGGCAACTAACGGTCTCGTGTATGCGTATTCATTTTATCTTGATGCGATGAGCCGGCACTGGGATGCCCTGGTTATGAACGATTATGAAATGGTAATGCCGCTGACATGGAATAAAAAATATGGCTTCCGCTATCTTTATCCGCCTTTCTATTGCGCACAGTTAGGAATTTTTGGAAATAACATTACCGGACCAATGGTAAATGCTTTTCTCTGCCATATCCCTCCAAAATTTAAGTATTGGGATATTTATTTAAACAAAAATAATTTGTTCGCCCTGCCCGCTTTCCCAATGGTTGAAAAAAGCAACTATGTACTCCTGCTAAATACAACCTATGAAGTCCTGCAGAAAAAATATGCTGAAAGCCACAGGAGAAACATCAGCCGGGCCATCAAGGCGGGCAATACCTTCAGAAGAGATGTCCCGGTTGCAGATGTAATTTCATTAGCCGCTGCACAGGCAAAAAATTTTTCTCCCATCGCTCAAAAGGATTTTGATAATTTTTCAAAATTGTTTGCATTATTACATTCGAAGCAAATGGCAAGGTGTTACGGCGTATTTGATCAAAATAATCAATTGACTGCGTCCTGTGCATTTGTATTTTCGCACCACCGTGCCTATTACATCCTGGTAGGAAACCATCCTAATGGCAGAACGTCCGGTGCTTCTCATTTATTGATTGATCAGTTTATACAGGAAAATGCCGGTAAAAATCTGCTGCTGGATTTTGAAGGCGGCAATATAAACGGCATCGGATTTTTTTATAAAAGCTTCGGCGCTTCCCCGGAAAAATTTGCGTGGCTAAAAATGAACAGGCTGCCTGCAGTAGCCAGGCTATTCAGGAAGTAAAGCCTCTGCAAGTTTCAGGTCGGCCGGCGTAGTGATCTTGATATTATTTTTTTCACCTTCAATCAAATTTACTTGTATGCCAAAGGCTTCCACTACGGTTGCCTCATCAGTAAATTTACTTTTATAGTCTATGTTAAATGCAGGCAACAAAATTTTACTATGAAAAGTCTGTGGTGTTTGTACAAATTTTATTTTAGCTCTTTTTAGAATTTTACTTCCTGTAGTTGTAATATACCTCACGCTGTCGCTGCAGTCCGTTACAGGCACGGCGCTCCCTGCCTCTGCTGCCACATTATAACAACGCTGTATCAGGTCGGTAGTTAATAAACAACGAGCCCCGTCATGCACAAAAATGATGCATTCCTCCTCTATCAAAGCCAGCCCGTTTTTTACAGAGCGAAATCTTGTATCTCCGCCTGCGCATAGGCGTATCCGTGAGCTATCAAAGTATCCATCAATAATTTCTTTGCCTTTATCAATGTGCTCTTCCGGCAATACCAGTATTATATCAACATCTGCATAGGCATTCATAAAAGCTTTAATTGTGTAATACAGAACGGGCTTATTCTTCAGAAGAATAAACTGCTTGGGCATGTCTGTATTCATGCGCGTTCCTTTTCCCGCTGCTACTATCACGGCAACTTTCTTCATATATCAATTTCTGTAATTCGCAAAATTACAGCTATGGCGCCGGCTTTGTTTGCTAATATTAGTTTCTTTCGTTTTTAAAACTGAGCGTGCCAGCAGCAGTATCAATGAAACCTCATCCCGGGATCAATTGCTTACACTCGCTGAGAAGCTTTTCTTTATTGATGGCCACCGTACCTACCTCTTCACACACAATTCCACCGGCAATGTTAGCCACTTCCGCAGCAAGACGGATATCCCGGGACGATGCATAAATTAAGGAAGCAACCGCAATAACGGTATCTCCGGCCCCGCTCACATCCGCAATATTTCTGCGATGGGAAGGAATAATCTGCCTGTTGTTTTTTTCCTGGAAAAAAATTCCTCTGTCGGCAAGCGTTATCATGGAAATAGCATGATTAAGACTTTCCCTTAGCTTTTCGTGCGCTGCAGATAAAAGATCCAATGAAATTTCCTGCGGAAGCATATTCAGGCTTGTAAATATTTCATGAAGATTCGGCTTAAAGAGCGTTGAATTTTTATAGGCGAAGAAATTTTTTCGTTTAGGGTCCACTGTTATAATAATTTTATTCCCGTTGCAAATGGCTATGGTGTGTTCAATAATTTTTTCAGTAAGAATCCCTTTATTGTAATCTTCAAGAATTACCACGTTGGGCTTTTCTGAGCTAATATACTTTTCAATCTGGTCTTTGAGCTTTGCTTCGTCATTGGCATCAACATCTTCGGTTTGCTCGGCGTCGAGCCGCATCATTTGCTGATTGCGACTGATGATCCTGATCTTGTTGGTGGTTATTCTCTTTTTGCTTACCAGGATAAAACGGGTGTCAATATTATTCTCCTGCAATAATTGCTTTAACTGAATGCCATCGTCGTCGTCTCCTGCAATAGTAATCATGGCTACAGCAGCTCCAAGTGCCTGTACATTCAATGCAACATTCCCCGCACCGCCAATTCGTTTTTCTTTTTTATATACCGCTACTACCGGTACGGGCGCTTCGGGTGAAATGCGTTCCACGTGTCCCCACCAATACGTATCCAACATTACATCGCCGATCACCAATACTTTCAGTCTTGATATATCAGAAAATAACTTATCAAAATCAACTGTCATTATTCGGTTTTTGAAACATTCTTTTTTGAAGTGGCAATATAGTAAATAGGTATTCCCAGGAGGGCAATAATTAATCCGGGCCAGGTAAAATCGGGCTTATAAATAATCAGCAAAGCACAAAACGATATTCCCATCACCATGTACATAATGGGCAGCACCGGGAATCCGAAAGCTTTGTACGGCCTTTCAATATCCGGTCTTTTTTTTCTTAAAATAAAAATTCCGAAAATAGTGAGCACGTAAAAAATCACCACTACAAAAGAGATCATATCCAAAAGATCCCCATACTTACCACTCAAACATAACAGCGACGCCACCACGAACTGGGCCCAAAGCGCCCATTCAGGCACCGCATTTTTATTGAGTACCGCCGCCTTCCTGAAAAACAATTCGTCTTTAGCCATGCTATAGTAAACTCTTGCTCCGGCCAATATCAATCCGTTATTGCAGCCAAAAGTGGAAATCATGATCATAATTGCAATTACATAAGTGCCTGCATTGCCAAACATTGAATTTGCAGCGGCTACTGCCACCCTGTCCTGGTATGCAAAGGCGATTTCTTTCAGGGGCAAAACAGCGACATACATCAGATTGGTACAAACGTAAATTATTGTTACAATCAATGTTCCGAGAAAAAGGCTCAACCCGATATTCCTTTTCGGGTTCTTAATTTCACCTGCAATGAAGGTAACGTTGTTCCAGGCGTCGCTGCTAAAAATGGAGCCTACCATGCTTGCAGCGATGGCACCGAATACACCCGCACCTGCCAATGCTTCTAATGTTCCGCCATCATTCATTTTTTTCATACTAAAAGCATTCATCCAGTTGCTGTGCCAGACACCGGATTTATAAAAGACAAATCCTGCGAGGGTGAGCCCCAGAAGGGAAATGATCTTTGTAGAAGTAAAAATATTTTGAATCCACCTGGCTTCTTTAATGCCTTTTGTATTTGTCCAGGTGAGGAACCCGATTAAAATGATGGCGACGATTTGTGCAGCGCTGATGGTGAAAAATTTTTCCACCCCGTCCGCATTTAACCCCAGGCTGATTTTTAATAAAAAATTATTCTCGCTTAATGGCCTGAACAAATACGCTGCAAACTTGGAAAATGCGACACCCACCGCAGCGATCGTTCCTGTCTGGATTACAGCAAAGAAACTCCATCCATATACAAAGCCTGTAAGAGGGCTGTATGCTTCTTTTAAATAAACATATTGCCCTCCCGCTTTCGGAAACATTCCGCTGAGCTCGCCGTAGCTCAAAGCAGCCGTAAGCGTCATAAACCCGGTAAGCACCCATACCATGATCAGCCAGCCGGCGCTTCCTACATGTCTTGTTATATCTGCACTAACTATAAAAATTCCGGAACCGATCATGGAGCCGGCCACAATCATGGTGGCATCAAACAATCTTAGAGTCGGCTTAAACGAGGTGGTACTTTCGGTCATAAAAAATTCCGCTTTTACAATAAACGGAATTGAAGATAAATATTTATTTCAGAGCCACTGGAAAAAGCGGTTATTTTTTATTTTCAGCATATGCTTTGTTCAGTCCGGCTATTACGTCAGAGGTAATGTTAAGTGCGGAATCCTTATAAAACATAAACCCCGGCTCATACGAAAAGATGTAGGAGTAGGCGCCGTCTTTATTGTATTGCTTCAAAAAATCCTCAAGCCGGTGCAGGATATCATCTTTCATTTTTGAATTCTGATTGTACAACTCATTATCTATTTCCTGCTTTTTTTCCTGCAGGTCCTGCTGCATTTTACTGATTTCCTGCATAGCGGCTTCCTGTTCTGCCTGTGTCATTGAAGCGCCTTTTTGCTGCAACTGCATTGCCCTCGCCTGGTATTTCTTCTGTAAAGCCGTGATTTCATCGTTTGCGGCAGATTGTTTCTGCTCAAAATCGGCTTTTAGTTTTTTATAATAGGAATAGTTGTTTTGCAGGGAATCCAGGTCGATATAAGCAATTTTAAATCTTTCGTTGGTATCAACAGATTTTGCCACAGGATCCGATTCCCTCTTTTCAACTTTGATATTTTTGAAATGAAGATAATAAAGGTAGCCCACGAGACAGAGCAGTAGAAAATTAAACAGGAGTAAAACATTTTTCATGGTAATTATTTAGGGAAGGCAAGATAGATAAACACGTGTTTTAAAACTAAAAGCCGCCTTCATTTATGAAACACTTAACAGCCGGGATATAGATTCATTTTTTGAAAGCCCCCTCGTAGGGGAATTGATTCCAATATTATACATATAATTTTTATAAATAATTTATATTTATGTAATTCTTAATGAATTACATTTCTATATTTTAAAGTTTTCGACTATAAGGGTTAATAATTTAAAATTGCGGGATGTACATTTGGATATTAAAATCTAAAATATTATGTTTGCACCGTATTTGACAGTAAAATTATATTAAGGGTCAATTTAAGTAGTGACGAGAGTTTATTCTTCCAATGAACAATTTAAACCTGATCTGAATTTACCACCTCCAATTCTATAGATTACCGCCAATCTTACTGCTTGTTACTCCAATTTCTGTAGAAATACTAAACTTATCCAAAGAATTTTGATTTTTGAATGGTGACGTACACCGGTAAAATATGCTTATGCTCCGAACCTTATATTTATTTATTATTGTTTTATTAATTATATGCGGGGGGATTTCATGTGCCAACTCCAGGAAGTTTGCTTATTTTTCCGATGTTAAAGATACCAGTTTCAAGCAGCAGCTTGAAGAGGTCGCGCCGATTCATGAGCACGATATATTAGGAATAACCGTGAGCAGCAGAAGTGCTGACGCATCGGCAATCTTCAATATGCCGTCAAATTCAAATGACCGTTCAACCACTGCCACCGGCACTTATACGGAAGCAGGAGGCTATTTGGTAGCCGACGATGGAACCATCCAAATGCCTATATTAGGTTCCATTAAGGCAGCGGGTTTAACCAAACAGCAACTAAAGGACAAGATCACCAATCTCATTTTAGGGACAAAAATGTTGGTGGATCCTATTGTAGAGATAAGGTTTTTAAATTTTGAGGTAACCGTTCTGGGAGAAGTTGCGCATCCAACGGTAATTACTGTTCCGAATGAAAAAATATCAGTTCTTAAGGCCATTGGTTTGGCAGGAGATTTGACTATTTATGGCAAAAGAGATAATGTTTTATTGATACGGGAAGACAATGGGAAAACAATAACAAGGCATATAAATTTAAATTCAAGTGATTTTTTTAATTCGCCTTATTATTATTTGCAACCGAATGATGTTATCTATGTTCAACCGAATAAGGCGAAAGTTGCAACTGGCGGCAGAACAGAACAATTGCTGCCGGTGATAGTTAGTAGCTTGTCCATAGTTGCTATTATTCTGGACAGGGTAATTAAATAGTTCGAAATTATGCTAACAAATAATAAACCTATAGTTGAAAATGAGTCTGAAGAGAATTTGATTCAGCAGGTAGTTTCAAAATATCTTCCGTACTGGCCTATGTTCATTGCAGCTATTGTCATTGCAGGCGCCCTGGGTTATTTATATCTGCGATATACTACACCCATATATCAGGCAACGGCTACCATTTTAATAAAAGATGAGAAAAAAGGCAATGAAGATTCCAAAATAATGGAATCGCTTGACCAAATATCTTCCAAAAAGATCGTCGAAAACGAAATTGAGATTCTGCAATCGAGAACGATAATGGAAGCAGCCGTAAAAGACTTGGGTTTATATGCCCCTGTCTCTGAAACAGGCACCGTACATTCAATTTCCGCTTACGTTACCTCCCCTGTTGTAGTGCGCGTTCCTGATCCGGATTCTTTAAAGCCACAACCAAAGATATTTTTGTCTTATAATAAGGATACCAAGACGGTGTGGCTGAATAGTAAATATGAATACCCTTTAAATCAAATAGTAAGTACTCCTTTTGGTTATTTGGAATTTTTACCGAATAAATATTTCCGGCCTTCGGATACTGCCACTCATCCGTTGTATTTTTCTCTTCAGGACCCTAAAAGCGTTGCCAGTGGTTTAATAGCCAATCTGGTGGCTGAGCCTTCCGGAAAGTTGTCATCCGTAATTGATTTAAGCTATCTCGATGAAGTACGGCAAAGGGCTGAAGATATTCTGAATGCTATACTGAAAGCTTATGACAAGGCCTCTATTGATGAAAAGGATCAGTTAGCACGTAATACCATGGCATTTGTAGCAGATCGTCTAAATGCCGTGGCACATGATTTAGATTCCATCCAAAAGAAAGTACAACAATATAAATCCGGGCAAGGTGCTGTAGATCTCGGGGTTCAAGGCCAACTTTATTTGCAGAATGTAAGCGCCAATGACCAAAAACTGGGGGAAATCAATATGCAGCTTGCAGCTTTGGAGAAAATCAAGAAAGTGGTAACAAGCAATGATAATAACGGAGTGATTGCATTGTCTACCTTAGGTGTTACCGATGCGCAGCTTTCACCGCTTTTGGACAAGCTGAATACCGAAGAGCTGAATTATACACGATTGAAAAAAACCATGGGTGAAAATCATCCTTCCCTGGTGCAAATTGCCGACCAGATAAATCAATTAAAGCCAAGCATCCTGCAAAATATTGAGAGCGAAGAGCAAAACTTAAGTGCGGAAAAACAAAACTTAAGTGCAACAAACAGCGGTTATAATGGCATCCTTCAGGCTGTTCCCCAAAAGGAAAGAGAACTACTTGATATAAGCCGTGAGGAGGCCACAAAAAACAGCATATATGCATTCCTGCTTCAGAAAAAAGAAGAAAGCGAGCTTGCTTATGCATCTACTGTTTCTGACCACCAGATAGTAGACACAGCCCAGGTAGGCGAGCTTCCTGTAAAGCCAAAGCCGATGATCATATACCTTGCGGCAATAGTGGCTTGTCTGGGCTTATGTTTTGTTATCATAACCATTAAGGATTCATTGACCGGAAAAGTATTATACAGGCAGGAAATTGAATCGAGAACTTCCATTCCTATCATTGGCGAAGTTGCTTTCGACAAATCAAAAAATCCCCTCGTTATACAGGCGGGTACCAGGAGCTTCATTGCCGAGGAATTCAGGAAGCTAAGGATTTCATTATCTTTTCTGGGTATAAATGATGACCATAAAAAAATACTGGTAACATCCAGCATATCCGGCGAAGGAAAGAGCTTTATTGCAGCGAATCTTGCAGTAAGCCTTTCGCTTACAGGGAAGAAAGTGGTATTGGTTGATTTGGATCTCAATAACCCGACAATTGCCAAAATTCTCAATATTACACCCGAAGACGGAATTTCAGAATTCCTCAAAGGAGAGAAAGATCCGGAAGAAATAATCAAAAGAGTAAAGGCGCATGAGAATTTATTCTTTATTTCCTCCGGTAGTTTGCCGGAAGACCCAACTGAACTTCTGGCAAATGGAAAGGTTAAGGAAATGATAGACTATCTGGACAATATTTTCGACATAATTGTTATCGACACCTCTCCGATCGTATTAGTTACTGACGGGTACCTGCTGACCGGGCTGTGCGATGCAACGCTGTATGTGGTAAGGCATAAATATACTCCCAAAATATTGATAAAAAGAATGAATGAAACCAACCGGATTAATCCCATTAAAAATCCGGCAATCATTTTCAATGGAGTAAAAGTGCGGGGATTCTTTAAAAATAATTATGGTTACGGTTATGATTATGTGTATGGGAGCAAAAACCGGGTTTATAAAAAGTCAATGATAAATAAATGATACCTGATCCGATGTAATGAAAAACAAAAAATACTTACAATGAAATACATGTAAGCTTATGCCGAACGATGCCAATGAGAGCTACCTAAATCCTTTGAATTACTGCTAATTACAACTTTAAAAAGAAAATTATGCAGAACAATTGGTATATTATTTACACCAGAGAAGGGTATGAAAAGAAAGTTTCATCATCATTAAATAAGAAGAAAATTGAGAATTTTTTTCCGCAAACTGTTACGGTTACCACCACGTCATTCAGGAAAACAAAACATTTGCGCGAGCCCCTTTTTAAGGGATACGTATTTGTAAATACAAGTGAGAATTATATTAATACCTTCAGACAAATTGATGGTGTAATCAGCCTTGTTTATTGGATGGGTAAACCTGCAATTGTGCCGGAAGATGAAATCGAAGCTATCAAAGAGTTCACAAATTATCATCAAAATATTGAACTTGAAAAAACACAGGTAGTGCCCAATGGAAATGTCAGAATCATTGACGGGCCTTCCTATTTCCTGGAAGGAAACATTTTAGCTTTGAGAAATAAAGATATCAAAGTCCATTTGCCTTCCTTAGGCTATACGCTGATAGTCAAGCTACCCGAAGAAAGTATTTTTTCAAGAGAAACAACAATACTACAGAACAATTCGTTTTCTCACTCGTAAAAATCGGGCGCAGTGTGGTAGAATATCGGGTAATTTTACAAGCAGTCCAGATTACCCTTCTATATTTATTGTTTTCTTTGGAAGCTGAACTTCCAAAAGTTTTTCAATAAAAAATACCTGGAATAGCTGTTTCTGAAATCACAGAATTAAAGAATGAAAGAAAAAATTTTATTACCGGTAAGTTTTCTCAATAATATACTTAACAGAGGCCATCAGCGCAGCGTTAAAGCAAAAAAAAATATAATTGCCTCATTTTTTTTAAAAGGCGTAAGTATAGCGGTCAGCTTTGTGATGGTGCCGCTTACGCTTAACTATATTAACCCTTCCAGGTATGGTATCTGGCTTACCCTCAGTTCAATAGTTGGCTGGTTCAGCTTTTTCGATATCGGCTTGTCGCAAGGGCTCAGAAACAAATTCGCCGAAGCCAAAGCCAAAGGCGATGATGAGCTGGCCCGTATTTATGTGAGCACAACCTACGCAATACTTTCAATAATTTTCGGCGTTGTATGGCTCCTATTCCTGCTGATTAATAATTTCCTCAACTGGTCGCATATACTGAAAATTTCGGACAGCATGCGTTCGGAAGTATCCACACTTGCTGTAATTGTATTCACGTATTTCTGCATGCAATTTGTTTTAAGAATTATCAGCACCCTCATTCTGGCAGACCAGCAACCGGCAAAATCATCTCTCATAGATGTTGTGGGGCAGATTATCTCTCTTTTGTTTATTACCATATTGGTGAAAACAACAGAAGGGTCACTTGTAAAGCTGGGTATTGCGCTTTGCCTGTCTCCCCTGCTGGCATTTATTGCGGCTACCATTTATTTCTTCTCAGGGATTTTTAAAAAATACAGACCTTCTTTTTCAAAAGTAAATTTTTCCTACGCAAAAGGGCTTTTTAATCTGGGTGTAATTTTTTTCATTATCCAGCTGGCAGGCATTATCCAATACGAGACTGCCAATATTATAATTGCCAGAAATTTTGGAACCGCCGATGTAACTTCGTACAACATTGTATTCAAATACTTCCAGATGCTGAATATGGTGTTTGTTATTTTCCTTACCCCATTCTGGTCGGCTTCTACTGAAGCCTATTTGAAACAGGATATTCAATGGATAAAAAACGGAATAAAAAAATATTCACAGCTTAATATTATACTTATTTCTATTGGCATCCTGATGCTGATATTTTCCGAAAGATTCTATAATGCGTGGTTAGGGCATGGAAAAGTAGCTATTGGATATGTGCTTTCATTTTGGGGATTCTTATATTTCAGCCTCACTATGTTTGCAAATAAATATGTTTACTTCTTAAATGGCATTAATGCTCTTCGCATTCAATTTCTTGCCTGCCTGTTAAGCCCCTTCATATATATAGCGGTGGCCTTATTACTGATCAGGTATTATAAAATGGGGGTGTATTCGCTTTTTATTGCCTCCATAGTAGCAAATTTCAACGGCTACATCTTATCTCCCCTGCAGTATTACCAAATAATTATCAGGCATAAAAAAGGTATTTGGGTCAAATAAAAGCCGGAATCTGTGAGAATACTTTACGACTATCAGATGTTTTCATTGCAGAGATTTGGTGGGGTTACCAGGTATTTTTGTGAATTAATGAAAAATCTTCCCGGAGAGAATCAATTCAAATTATCAGTATTATTTTCCAGCAATCAATATTTAAAGGAAAATAAAAATATTTTTAAAACAAGGGATTTGCTCCCTGCCGGAAATTTCAAAGGAAAATATTATATAGAAAAGCAGCTTACCGCTATAAACAGGCAATATTCAAAAAAATGCATTGCCCAAAATAACTTTGATGTCTTTCATCCTACTTATAATGATAATTATTTTTTAAATCTTTTGAAAAAACCTTTTGTCATCACCGTACATGACCTGATTATTTTTAAGTTTGGCGATACCTTTTATAAAAACTATACAGGTAAATCAAACCTTGCAAATGCCATCACCAGGGCAAACAGAATTATTGCGATCAGTAATAATACTAAAAAAGATTTATTGGAGTTATTTAATGTGAGCGAAGACAGGGTAGATGTAATATATCATGGCCATAACAAAACAGGCGTGACAAGCAAAAAATTCGCTTTCAAAAATTATATTTTATTTGTAGGGCGCAGGGATCTTTACAAAAACTTTATCCCTTTTGTGAAGGCCATTCATAGCTTACTCCTGAGAGAACCAGATCTTAAGCTGATTTGCGTAGGTCAACCCTTTGATAAAACAGAGATGGAATTATTTCATAAATTGGGTATCGGGGCAAAGCTGACGGCACTCAATGCAGATGAAGCTTCGCTAAATAATTTATACGCAGGAGCCCGGCTTTTTGTCTTTCCTTCATTATATGAAGGATTTGGGTTCCCGATCCTGGAGGCATTTGCGAATGAATGCCCGGTTTGCCTGAGCAATGCAAGCTGCTTTCCGGAAATAGCCAAAGAGGGTGCTGTATATTTTGACCCAAATGATCAGGAATCAATGCTATCTGCTGTGGAAGCAGTATTGTACAATGAGGAGCTGAAAAAACAAATTGTTGCAGCAGGTTCAGAAAGATTGAATTTCTTTTCGTGGCAAAAAACAGCAATTGAAACGATGAATACTTATTCAAAGGCCAAATATTAAGCAGATTAAGAATGTTTCCAAAGCGTTATGCAGAAATATTGACAGACAGGCCGAAAAAGCTTGTAAATAAAGCATTGAACCTGTTTTGGACAGGATATGTAATTTATATTGTCTGCTATATGCTTATGATTAGTGCGGTAGTGCCGGCTAAAATTACCTATTTGCAATTATTAGGCGTGGCCTTATTTGTTCCTCCTGCAATTTATCTTGTCAGATTTAAAATTGAAAGTTCCTACTTCAGATTCATGTTTGTAGTCTACACGCTCTGGTCGATATATATAGTATCCCGTGGATTTGAATTTAACAAGGACTATTTGTTTGCAACACTGGTGGAAGCTTATGGTGGCATTTTTCTGTACCTCGTGCCTTTTATAGCCCTCTTCCCTAAAAATTTAATCTATTTAAAAAAAATATTTAATGTTATCTTAATTTTAAGCGTTATTTATCTCCTCTGTGACGTCGTTTTTATCAAAGCCCTGCTCGCTTCTGACAGCGATGTTGGCAAAACAGTAGTTGAATACTTTGCAAAGATCGCCGGAATACCTTGCGGATTTATTTTACTCACGCTGGCTTATTACTCCGAGCCAAAAAAATCAAAGGCATTTTTATTTAAATTATACGTTTTCTCCGTGATCGTCTTAACATTTTTGCTGGCCGCCATCAGGGCAAGGCGCGGGCTTACATTTATGGCAGCCAATATTCTTATTCTTGCTTACTTTTATTATAACTATAGTTTCAAATCAAATTTATTTTTCAAATTTTTCCCCTTACTCATCTTATTTTTTGTATCCATCTACGCAGTTGCGGTTTTTACTGATAACTCGCAAAACGGAATGTTCAGGAATCTGAAGGGACGCATAAAAGAAGATACCCGGAGCGATGTGGAAGATTACTTCTACATCGATCTTTCACAAAAGGACTGGTTAATCGGCAAAGGAATCGAGGGTAAATATTATTGTCCAACCGGGGCTACTGAAGATGGGTACCGGGGAGTAATAGAAACAGACTACCTCGAAATTATATTAAAAGGAGGTTTGGTAAACCTTGTATTGCTTGCACTGATTACCGTTCCTGCTGTAATACTCGGCCTGTTTTACTCAAAAAATATTTTGTCAAAAGCCGCAGCCGGCTGGATTATTTTATGGATGCTGGCCCTCTATCCCGCAACTGTAACTACCTTTGCGCTCAATTATTTGCTGGTGTGGATTTCTATCGGAATCTGTTATTCAAAAACTATACGAAATATTCCGGAGGAGATAATGCGCCAGTATTTTCAGTACAAAATCCTTTAAAAAAGTTGCCCCTTTCAGAAATAAATTATATAATCAAAAATGAGCACTGCTAAAAATATACTAATAACAGGGGGAGCCGGTTTTATCGGCTCTAACATAGCAAAAAAATTATTAAACAGGGGGTATTCAATAACTGTTTTGGATAATTTATCCGAGCAGATACACGGAAAAAATCCGGAAGCTTCTTTTTTATTTCAGTCTATATCAGGTAAGGTAAATTTCATAAAAGGCGATGTGGTTAACAGAAATGATTGGCTGAAAGCATTGCAAGGGCAGGATGCCGTTATACATCTCGCAGCAGAAACAGGTACAGGCCAGTCAATGTACCAGATTGAAAAATACTCCAACGTAAATATTGGCGGAACAGCGCTATTATTGGATATACTGGCCAACAATAAAAATCATGGTATAAAAAAAATGATCGTTGCCTCCTCGCGGTCTATCTATGGGGAAGGCAGGTATCGCTGTGCTATTCATGGTGAGGTATACCCGAAAACGAGAAGCGAGGAAAATCTTTCAAAGGGGAAATTTGATTGTATTTGCCCTGTTTGCGGTAGCGATGTAACATTGCTGGCCACTCATGAAGAATCTAAAATCCAGCCGGAGTCAGTATATGCTATTACCAAGTATAATCAGGAGCAATTATTTATTGTGGCCGGAAAATCGCTGGATATCCCCGCTGTAGCCTTCCGGTATCAGAACGTATATGGGCCGGGGCAGTCTTTGTCGAATCCATATACAGGGATCCTGTCAATTTTTTCAACCCAAATAAAAAATAACAAGCCCATCAATATTTTTGAAGACGGCAAAGAAAGCAGGGATTTCGTATTTATAGATGACGTAGTGGATGCTACTATTGCAGGCCTGGAAAATGACAAAGCGAACTATAACAGTTACAATGTGGGTAGCGGCGCTCCCGTAAATGTGCTGACCGTCGTGGAAAAGCTGTTAGAACTATATCAATCAAAAACCAAAGTGTCGGTGTCCGGCAACTTTCGTTTAGGCGACATCAGGCATAATTACGCTGATCTTACAAGAATTTCCAACGACCTGAAATTCGCGCCGAAATATAGCTTTGAGGAGGGTATTCAAAAGTTTATTAACTGGGTAAATTCCCAGGAAATCGTACAAAGCAACTATTCCGGGAGTTTGAGCGAGCTGAAAGAGAGAGGATTATTTAAATAACCCAATTTTTAATCGTACCAGCCATATGCGCAGGATAGACCTTCAAAATAAAAAAATATTATACATCGGCGCAGCCTCTTTTGATTACGATCAATTATTCGTAAAGAAGTTGAAATATCTCGGCGGCATCGTTACCTGTTATGATTTAAATAAAATTTATCCGGATACGTTTGCAACAAAAATTACAACAAAAATCACAACAAAATCGCGGCAGGATTACGAGCAGGAATTTTACAGAAGGGTGCTTTCACAAAGAGGCTACGATTATGTATTGGTAAGGCAGGGTTATCAACTTACCGAAGACTTCATAAGGCAGCTAAAAGATCATAACCATAGCGCGCGATTTATAAATTTTCATTGGGATTCCCTCCGGCCGGGTTTTGATTATTTATATATCACAAAATATTTTGATAAAATTTTTTCCTTTGATTCCCGGGATTGTATTACTCATCCATTTATTAATTATCTCCCGTTATTTTATATAGATGAGTATGGAGAATTTAGAAAATCCCACAATGATAATTTTAAACCGAAGAAAAACGATTTGGTATTCATAGGGTCATGGCGAAATTTGGAAAGATATAACCTGATAAAAAAAACGGAAAATCTATGCAAGGAAAACCAAATGAGATTTTACTATTATCTCTATTATTCTTTCCTAAGCCGCTATTATTCTATAAAAAAAGGAGTTTATCCTAAAGAAGCCAGGTCTAAAAAATTATCTCACAAAGATATTTTGAAGATGCTGGCGACTACAAATACCGTAATTGACTTTCCGAGCTCGTTTCAGACAGGGCTTACCATCAGGACTTTTGAAACATTGGGTTCCGGAAAAAAGCTGATTACCACGAATAAACATATCATTAAAGAACCCTTTTACAATCCGGAATACATCCAGGTTATCGATTTGGACAATTTCACGCTGGATGTTGATTTTATAAAAAATGTACCGCGGACCTCAATAGATAATGAAATTGAAGATTACTCAATTACAAACTACATATATAAACTGCTACAGGATTAGCTGATAAATTTTAGCACAACATATGAATTTAATTTTTATTTCGACAGGCGAATACCCCGACACACATGCAGCAGCTATCCGGCACTCGATATTGGCAAAAGGGTTAGTGGAGAATGGGCACTCGGTCAGGTTCCTGGTGTTGACCCCTCAAAAATGGGGTAAACAAAACAGCCTGGATTATTTTGGAGTCCGGTTTGAGTCTTTGAACACGTATAAAGGCTCAAATAAACTCTTAAAAAAGTTGTATAATCTCAGGGCGGTATCAAAGGCGCGTAAAATTATCACAAAAGCCGGTAGAAGCCATAGTGTGGATGCAATAACGATTTTCACCCCGGATATTCTGCCCATACTTTTTTTAACGAGATCTGCTCACAAAAGACAGCTAAAAGTTTTCCATGAAAGGACAGAGTTGCCTTACGTTATGGAGAAAAATAAACGGATACTTAATTACTATTTGAAAACATTATTGCCTCAATTTGATGGTATTTTTGTAATCAATGATAAACTCGACAATTATATAAAGCAGTTTAACCAACATACTAAAAAATTGCTAACGGTGGTTGACGTGTCTTTTTTTACCACGGCCCAAAAAAGTCCGTTCAGTTTTCCTTATATTGCCTATTGTGGTACCATGAGCGGCACCAAAGATGGCGTGCCCGTATTGATTGAAGCCTTTTCTTATGTGTCTGTCAAATTTCCGGAGTTGAAACTTGTACTCGTTGGAAATAACTCTGATAAAACGGCGATTAAGGATACTTTAGCAGCTATTGATCGTTTTAACCTTAAAGAAAAAATAATTTTTAGCGGGTTGGTAGAAAGAGAAATGATGCCGGTAATCCTGGCTAATGCTAATTTGCTTGCCTTGGCAAAGCCGGCCAATGAACAAAACTCCGGCAATTTTCCCATTAAAATCGGGGAGTATCTGGCTACAGGCGTACCGATCGTTGTAACAAAAGTGGGTGAGATACCTTTCTTCATAAAGGATAATGAGACCGGCTATCTGGCTGATCCTGATGATGCACATTCTTTTGCAGCAAAAATAGACGAAGCATTATCAAACCCGGGTCGTGCAAAAGACATAGGACTGAATGGGAAAAAAATAGCGCAGGATACTTTCGATTACAAAATTCAGGCTGGCATCATGGCTAAATATATTGAAGAGAAGTTGTGATGACAGAAGGTATAATTTGATCAGATAATTTTTAGAATGCAGGAGATCATTTTGTTTTAAGATATAATGAGCAGGATAAGCCTAAATATTACCGGAGACATTTTTTTGGGCCGAAGGCTGGAATTACCGGCCATAGAAAGACCTTATTCATTATTTGATAAAGACATCCTTCAAATATTCAAGTCGGCCGATTTAAATATAGTAAATCTTGAGAGCCCGCTTACCAATTGCAGTAATGCAAATAAAATTGTGAAAACGGGACCTCATCTGAAAGCAAAACCGGAAGTGATCGGAGCGCTAAAAGCAATAAATGTGAGCGTAGCAACTCTTGCCAATAATCATATTTATGATTTTGGGCAAAAAGGCCTGTCTGATACATTAGAAGCTTGCAGGGTAAATAATATCCGGACCGTAGGCGCGGGTATTTCATTTTCCGAAGCATCCAAAATTTTCTATACCAATATAAGTAATACCAGAATTGCCATTGTAAATATTGCAGAAAACGAATGGTGTAATGCAGGTGAAGATCATGGCGGGGCTAATCCTTTACATATTATCGCAAATGTAAAATCTATCCATGAGGCAAAATCAAATGCTGATATTATTCTGTTAATCATTCACGGCGGTCATGAATTTTATTCATATCCCAGTCCGCGTATGGTGGAATTATACCGGTTTTATGCAGAACAGGGTGCATCGATAGTGATCTGTCATCATTCACATTGTATAAGCGGCTATGAAATTTATAATGGCGTTCCCATATTTTATGGATTGGGTAATTTTTTATTCGATGCCGAAATCAATTTTGAACAATGGTTCGAAGGGATTTTTTTGAGTGTGGACATAGATGCTGAAAATAAAATTTCATGGACAGTACATCCTTACAGGCAATGCGGCACAAACTTAATGGTTGAGTTATTACACGGAAAAGAAAAAAGTGAAGTTGAAAATAAGATCACCGCAATTAATACCATAATCGGCGATCCGCAAAAGCTTCGGGAACAATTCAGTTATTTTATAAAAAGCCAGAAAAAACCTGTCCTTTCCATGTTCAGTACCTCAAATTTTATTAATAACAGGTATTTCAGATCCGCAATACGAAAAGCCGGCATGGAGCGTTTTTTTCTTAGAAAGGCTCAATTGAGGTCAATTTTGAACTATGTACGTTGCGAAGCTCATCGCGATATCACATTGGATGTGCTTTACAACTATCTTACGGAAAATGAAAAAAACAATTCATAACAGTACTGACAGTTTTAGCAATCGTTGGATAAGGTATGGCGATAAAAGTAAAACGCTTTGTACGCGGATCAGTTATAGCGAGCCCGATCCGGAATTATTACCTGTAAGATTGGTAAAAAACAAACGCCGGGCACACCGGTTAATAAAACAGCTATTTGCAAAACTTGAGCGAAATTCGTACAGGCAAAAAGGCTATGCCTGCTTCCGGGATTCTTTTCTTTATAAAGAATATGATACCCAATTGCGGGAAAATAGAAATTTGACCTGGCATGAAAGATTGTTCTCTCCGGAATATTTTTATGATCGAAGATGAAAAAATCAGAATTAAAATCCTGACAGAGGACATTCAATAGCAAAATAAAATATTGTTCAGATGAAAATTGCCATACATAACGACCCGGAATCATTTAGCAGCAGATGGATAAAGTATTGCAACGAAAACAATATACCATACAAACTCGTAAATTGTTACGATTCTGACATCGTTAAACAACTGGATGATGTTGATGGCCTGATGTGGCATTGGAATCAAAATGACTATAAAGCTGCACTGTTTGCCCGGCAGCTGACACTTTCATTAGAAAAAAAAGGTATAAAAATATTTCCGGATGTTAATACATCATGGCATCATGACGATAAACTCGGGCAGAAATATTTGCTTGAATCTATCGGCGCACCCCTTGTACAATCTTATGTTTTCTATACAAAAAAAGAGGCCTTGCAGTGGTTGAATGAAACCACTTTCCCTAAAGTTTTTAAATTAAGGGGGGGAGCAGGTTCTATTAATGTAAGCCTCGTTAAAACAAAAAAAAGAGCAAAGCAGCTTATCAATCGCGCATTTGGAACGGGTTTCTCCCATATAGACCGCTACTCAAGATTAAAAGACAGATTTTGGGCTTTACGCCGTGATAAGAACAAAAAAGCTTTGAGGGGTGTATTTTCCGGCATTGCCCGGTTATTTTTACCAACTGAAGTAGAAAAATTTTCACACAATGAAAAGGGATATATTTATTTCCAGGATTTCATACCTAAAAATGAATATGATACAAGACTGGTAGTTATCGGCAGCAGGTGTATCGGCGTGAGGAGATATTGCCGGACAGGAGATTTCCGGGCATCCGGCAGCGGAATAAAGGCGTATGACCCTGAATTGTTCGATCACAAGTGCATCAGGCTTGCATTTGACATTACGAAAAAACTAAAATCCCAGTCGGTCGCTTTTGACTTCATCTGGGACAACGGCACTCCGAAGATTGTAGAGATAAGCTATTGCTTTATCATCGGACCTTTTTATGATGATTGTCCCGGATATTGGGATGCTGACCTCCGGTGGCATGCAAAACCGGTAAATCCGCAATACTTTATGATCGAGGATTTTATCGAAGAACTGAAATATAAAGACAAAAACATAACAGGCGTTCATTCTCAGGAAAAGGCCTCATAATTTAAGTAATACTACGCTGAGTATGCAGAAAGTTCTCATAACAGGTACCGCGGGTTTTATAGGATTTCACCTGGCGAAAAAAATGCTGGCAAATGGATTTGAAGTCGTCGGTATAGACAATATAAATAACTATTACGATGTAAATCTTAAATATGCAAGATTAGCAGAAACGGGAATTTATGCTGCCGGCGAAACGGATCATACAGGCGGTAAAAACAGAAAATATAAAGAAATAGATTTTGACAAGGAAATTACATCTGTCACCCATCCGGGCTACCGGTTTATTCGAATGAATCTTGAGAAGAAAGAAGATATATTGAATTTATTTAAAAAGGAGAAATTCGAATATGTAATCCACCTGGCTGCCCAGGCAGGTGTTCGTTATAGCATAGAAAACCCGGACGCTTATATCAGCAGCAACATTACAGGTTTTTTCAACATTTTGGAGGCATGCAGGTTTTTTCCCGTTACGCGGTTAATTTATGCTTCCAGCTCCAGTGTATATGGGGAAAATGCCAAGGTTCCATTTTCGGTAGAGGATAAGGTAGACGCGCCTGTAAGCTTATATGCCGCTACCAAAAAAAGTAATGAATTAATGGCCTATACTTATAGTCATCTCTATAAAATTCCTGTAACCGGGTTGCGCTTTTTCACAGTGTATGGCGAATGGGGCCGCCCGGATATGGCGCCTTGTCTTTTCGCAAATGCTATCAGCAAGGGGGATTCCATAAAGGTTTTCAATAACGGGAATATGGAACGCGATTTTACTTATATTCACGATATAACTGAAGCGATCCTAAAGCTTGTGCAAAAAAAAGATCCGGCACAACACTTATACCAGTTGCATAATATCGGTAATGGCAAACCTGTGAACTTACTGGAATTTATAGAAACTCTGGAAAAAGCATTTGGCAGCAAAGCCGAAAAAATTTTTTTACCGATGCAGCCGGGCGACGTAAAGAAAACCTGGGCTGATACTTCTACCCTCGAAATACTGACTTCTTATAAACCAAAGGTACATCTCAGCGAAGGCATTACTTCGTTTGTAACATGGTTTAAGAATTTTTATAATTATAATTAGAGACCCCCGCTTTGAAAAATAATAAAAGAATATTGTTCCTGATTGATTCGCTTAATGGAGGCGGAAAGGAAAGAAGGCTTATTCAACTAATCAAAGGCCTGAATGATAACGCATTTAATGATCTTTACCTGATTTCTTTATCTGACGTGAATGATTATCCTTTTATTACCAATTATAGTGTGCATTTACAGGTATTGAAAAGGAAGGTCAAATGGGATCCCGGCATGTTTTTCCGGTTATTCCGGGAAATAAAAAAGATAAAACCCGATATGGTTCACTCGTGGTCAGTAATGACTGCTTTCTATGCCTCGCCCATTTGCAGACTGCTCAGAATTCCGCATGTATCGGGGTTTGTGGCGGATTGCAATTCTTTAAAGAAATTTTCGCTTCATTATTTTGCCGTTAAATTGCCCTACCGCATGGCGAATGCAATAATAGGAAACTCCCGGGCTGGTTTGCTCGCATATAAAGTTCCTGCCGATAAAGGATTGGTCATTTACAACGGATTCGAAATGAAAAGGCTGAATGTAAACGGGGATACTGGATATCTGAGAAACCAATTGTGCATTGCCACTCCGTACATTGTTTCGATGGCTGCCCGGTTTGACAGAATGAAAGATTTTGAAACATTTTTTGCAGCGGCAAAATTATTACTGGGCAAAAGAACTGATATTACCTTCCTCGCAATAGGCAAAGGAGATTTATATGATGAATTTGCAAAAAGAATTACAGGCAAGGATAGTGAGAACATACGTATGCTGGGATTCAGAAATGACATTGAAGCCATTATAAAAATTACGGATATAGGTGTTTTATGCACCAATCCAATATATCATGCAGAAGGCATATCTAATTCTCTGATGGAATTCATGGCGTTTGGCAAACCGGTAATCGCAACAAACGGAGGAGGAGTTGGTGAGCTGATACAAGATCAGCAAAATGGCTTTATTATTAAGCCGCAGAGCCCCGATACCCTTGCATCGAAAATAGATATTTTGCTAAGCGACAGCCAGATGCTGCATAGAATAGGGAAAAATGCCGAGAATACTATTACCTCAAGGTTTTCGTTAGACATCATGACCACTAATTATATTCAACTTTATGAAAAATATTCATAAAGGGTGAGTGGTAAAACCTCCGGAGCGAAAGCTTCTCCTGCATGCGGCCCAAAATGGCTATAATAACTTAAACAGTCAGATTACCTACAATTTAAAATAAAATATATTTTTGCGAAACTTTGCACCTGCGTTTCTGAAACATAAGTAAAACACCCGTATGAAAATTCTTCTGGTCAATTGGACACTTTATCCTTCAGGTGGCGACTGGACGTATGTAGAGACGCTATGGAAATTCTATGAATCCAGGGGGCATGAGGTTATTCCTTTTTCTATGGAAGATGAGCGCAATATAGCAACGCCTTATTCGAAATATTTCATATCAAAAATCGACTACAAAACTCTGAATAAGAACAAATCTCCCCTGAATGCAATAAAGGCCGTCAAAAATTCTGTTTATTCTTACCAGGCCAGAAAAAATATAAAAAAATTACTTGCTGAGCATAAAATTGATGCAGTTCATCTCAACAATATTCATCATTATCTTTCGCCGGCAAGCATTATTCCTGAAATAAAGAAATATAACATCCCCATAATATGGACTTTACATGACTATGTAATACTATGTCCCAACACCACCTTTATCAGTAAAGATAAGGTCTGTGAAAAATGTAAGGGAGGAACCTATTATCATTGCATACTAAAAAAGTGCAAAAAGAACTCAGCGATGGCGAGTACGGTAGCGGCTCTTGAAAGCTATACAAATAAATGGGTTGACCCCTACAAATATGTGGACTATTTCCTATGCCCGTCTCATTTTATCGCTAACAAGTTTATAGAATTTGGGTATGATGAGAGGAAAATGGTTAGGATGTATAACCCCTTTGACATTTCCCAAATTGAAACCAGCGCAGGCTCCGGTGCGCCGGGGAAAAAATATATTATATACGTAGGTAATATTCTTCGTGTGAAGGGCGTATTTACCCTTGCAGAAGCAGTCAAATCTTTAGATATTGACCTTTACATTGTAGGCGATGGAGAGTTTATGCCACAACTTCAGGACTTTACAAAACAAAATGCAATTAGCAACGTTTACTTTCTGGGTAAACAGAATAAATACCAGCTTTTTGACTATGTACGAAAGGCTCAGTTTGTGGTGGTGCCAAGTGAGTGGTATGAAAATTTGCCCTACTCTGCTGTGGAGGCATTGCTCCTGTCAAAACCTGTAATTGGTGCAAAGATCGGGGGTATCCCGGAACTGGTAATAGATAATAAAACAGGATACCTGTTTGAACCGGGTAATGTAACCGATTTGAAAAATAAAATAATACAAATGTTATCATTAACCGATGAGGAATTGAGCAGCATGGGAAGAGCGGCTAATCTTCATGCAAAAAAAATGGTAGACGCAACAACCTTTGAAGAAGGCATGAAGAATGTATTTGCTTCAATTGGACGGGAGTTGTAAACGGAGCTATTTGAATCAGGGCAATAACCTGATTTAATTTTTGAATCATAAAATTTTGAATATTCACTCAATTATGGCACAACAGAAAAAAAAGAAGATCTACATCGCGGGGTGCGGAGGCATGCTTGGCGAAGCTTTTTATGTTCAGTTTAAGGATGATTACGATCTCAGGTGTACAGACAAGGATGTTAATGAAAAATGGCTGGATTTTCTTGATTTCAGGGATTATGAAAAATACCGTGAAGATGTGTTGAAATTTAATCCTGATTATCTTTTTCATCTGGGTGCTTATACGGATCTCGAATATTGTGAAAAACATATAGAGGATACGTACAAAACCAATACTATTGCTGTAGAAAATGCATGTTATATTGCAAACTCGCTTAATATACCGATACTGTACATAAGTACAGCAGGAATCTTTGACGGCAAAAAGGAGCTCTATGATGATTGGGATTTACCTAATCCGCTCGGACACTATGCAAGGTCAAAATATGCCGGCGAATTATTTGTAAAGGAAAATGTTCGAAAGCACCTCATTTGCCGGGCCGGCTGGATGATGGGCGCAGGTCCTAAAAAAGATAAAAAATTTATACAAAAGCTGATGAAGCAAATCAAGGACGGCAGGAAAGAATTATTTATAGTAGACGATAAGGATGGTACGCCTACCTTCACCCACGATTTTGCAAAAAACGTAAAGGCATTGTTGCAAAAGGAATATTGGGGATTATACAATATGGTTTGCGGCGGGCAAACCAGCAGATACGAAGTGGCGGAAGAATTGCTGAAGATTTTAAACTTGCATAAGAAGATAAAACTCACGCCCGTAAAGTCCGATTATTTCAAAGAAACTTATTTTGCGGAGCGGCCGGCAAGTGAAAGACTTATTAATGCAAAATTGGGTATGCGTGATGTCAATTTGATGCAGGATTGGAAAATTGCCTTAAGAGAATATATTTCACAATATTATCAGGAGTACCTTGATTAACCATGGAAAAATTAAGAATTGCGGCGTATGGTGGCTTTCGCTGGATTCCGCCGAAAGCAGGTGCTGCCGGTTCAGATAAATTTGCATTTGAATTATACCCCCGTATTGTAAAGCGAGGGCATCAGCTGGTTGCCTATTGCAGAATATATCCGGGAGATAACGACGAACAAATAGCCGAGTATCAGGGAATACAGCTTAAATATAAAAAAACCGTAAAAAAAGCCGGATTTGATACTTTATTGCATTCGGCCAAAGTCACTTTTAACGTGATCTTCCATAATACTGCGGATGTAGTTCATTTACATAGTGGTGCCAATAGCATCTGGTCTATATTCCTGAGACTTGCGGGTAAGCGGGTAGTAGTAAGCCAGTTTGCAATGGACTGGAAGCGCGATAAATGGCCGTGGTATGGTAAACTGTTTTATATCATATCCAATTATATCACAGCTTATTTACCCAATAAAGTGGCCTTTGACAACGTTTACACAAAAGAATTCTTTGAAAACAAATTCAAAAGGAAATACGCCTTTATTCCATATGGTTCGGAAGTAAAGCAGCCGCCGGATAACAAAGACATCCTTGACAAACTGAATCTGGTTCCCGGCAATTATTTTCTTTTTGTAGGAAGATTTATACCGGACAAAGGCTTGCATATTTTATTGGAAGCATTTGAAAATTTAAAAACTGATAAAAAGCTTGTACTCGTTGGAGGCTCTCCCAACCCAAGCGAATATGAAATGGAAATAAAGAGCACCAGGGACCCCCGCATCTTGTTTCCCGGTTATATATACGGGGACGATACAAATATTTTAATTAAGAATGCGTACGCTTATATCCAGCCTTCTCTTATCGAAGGTTTATCCCCTGTTATCCTTACGGTAATGGCAATCGGCACTCCATTAATTTGCTCGGATATACAGGAAAATCTTTTCATTACCAGGTCGAATGCCCTGCAATTTGTCTCAGGAAATGCCGGTTCACTTCGCGAAAAGATCAACTACGCCCTGAATAATCACCAGGCAATTTTAGAGAATGCCTGCAGGGGTAAAGAAGACGTTTCAGAAAGATTTAACTGGGACAAAATAACAGATCAATATATCGAGCTATTTAAAAAATAAATATTCATGTTAAAAGCCGGAGTCATAGGATTAGGAAAAATGGGATTATCACATGCAGCCATAGTAGGAGCAAACGCTGACGCAGAGCTTGCAGCCGTTTGTGATACTTCTTCATTGGTGATAGACACTTTTAAAAAATATACAAAAGCCAATACATACACCGATTATACAAAAATGCTGGATAAAGAGGCCCTGGATTTTGTAATTGTAGCCACACCTACCAGGCTTCATTATCCGATCGTTAAATATGCATTGCAAAAGGGGGTTCACGTATTCTGTGAAAAGCCTTTCAGCCTTCACCCCAATGAAGGTGACGAGCTGACACAACTGGCAGCCGCCAAAGGGATTATTAACCAGGTAGGATATCATAACCACTTCATTGGTACATTCCGGGAGCTGAAACGATTGCTGCAGGCAAATGTTATTGGTGATTTGTTTCATTTTACGGGCGAGGCTTATGGACCTGTGGTTACCAAAGAAAAGGGCGGTACCTGGCGTTCCAATCCGGACGAAGGCGGGGGCTGTACTTCTGATTATGCGGCGCATGTAATCAACCTGATACAGGAAATATTGGGTAAGCCGGTAAAAATTAACGGGACTCTTCTAAAAAGCATTTATTCGAAAGGGGTGGATGATGCGGTATATTCATTGCTCACATTGGAAAATGAGATCAGCGGAACATTATTGGTAAACTGGAGTGATGAAACATACCGCAAAATGTCTACTTCACTCACTGTGCTTGGCAAAAAGGGAAAGATAATCTGTGACGCAACAGAAATAAAAATCTATCTGAAAGAAACCAATACGAAGGAAAATTTACCAAGAGGCTGGACCATTAAATACATCACTGATTTTGCCATACCTGTAAACTATTATCTCCGCGGTGAAGAATACAGTGCCCAGATAGAATATTTTGTAAATAATGTAAAAAATAAACAACAAGGTGCATACAATACTTTTGCACAAGGTGTTTACACCGACAAAGTGATTGCCATGATCATGAATAATGCAAAACAAAATTAAGATGGAAAGGATACTTTTTGGAGATAACCAGTTTTTTGCGGTAAATCATATCAGTGACGAAAAATCACGCGCGCAATCAATCAGGTTCAAAGACGATAGGGCGATTATTAAAACACTTGATATAGCGAGAGAATCCGGGCTAAACACATTTATGTGTACCACTCACGACAGGATTGCCAATATTTGCGACCATATACGGGCTCACCCTGAAAAATATAGTGATTACAAAATTTATCCCTGCATGCCTTATGCCCACAAATATGCAAATGCAGTAACGGAGCTGGGGATTGCGGGAACACTAAAACAATATGTGCCTGGTAATTTCTTTGGTTCTTTACTCAAGGGAGGAGTGGCCTACCTGTCAAAGGATTATATGTCAATTATGGAATTGCTGGTGGATGCAGAAATGAAAATGTTTAAAGGCATTCAGACTCCCGTGATATTTCTCCAAAATGTAATTACAGACATGCTGTTAGGGCTCGGTATGATGGATGTTCTTAAGTCCTTCCATGATTACGTCGGGAAAAAATATAATGCAGAGGCCGGCTTTATTACCATGAATATGCCATTGCTCCTCCAAAGACTGGAAGCGTCCGGGATAGAAAATCCGATCATCTGCGCATCGATCAATGCAATTGGCTTTCGGATGTCGGGAGGCAAAGAATTATATGAATCGACCTTAAAAACAAAAAAACTCAGAGCCATTGCCATGCAGGTTTTAGCAGGAGGGGCTATTGATGCAAAATCAGCAATCCAGTATGTATGCGGGCTTCCCAATATAGAATCTATTTTATTTGGAGCTTCCTCGCGCGGGAATATTGAACAAACGGTTGGCTACATACACGAATTCGACAAAAAAGCAGTTGCTAAATAAATGTATGTCATCATTTCAATACCTGATTTTGTAACCTTTAAATGCCTGTCACGATGAACCGGCAATTTGAAAGGTATTTACAAATAACGCTGGTCGCATTAGATCTGCTGGTATTGAACGCTCTCTATTTTACCAGTCATATATTTTTGCAGCATCCGGCATTATCGGGGAATGCCTATATTATCTATTGGGCCTTTGTTAACATAGCATGGTTTATCCTTTCATTTTTTTTAAGAACTTATGCGGAAAAAGTGATTTTAAACTTTGAATATTTCACCAAAAGAACTATACAAGTTTATCTTGTGTGGATTATCGCGCTTTTGGTTTACCTGTTTTTTTCAAACGAATTCAGGATTTCTCACAAGTTCATCGTTTTTAACGTTATTGCCTTCGGGGCAGGGCTTTTAATAAACAGATTCCTTTATCTCGGAATCAAAAATTATTTCAAAAGAAAAGATTACCTCATAAAAAAGGTAATCATACTGGGCTACAATGATACTGCAAAAAAACTTGCCAAATATTTTGAAGAGGATGGAATAAATACAAAAGTAATCGGATTTATTGAGGACAATCAGAACATCCACGAGTTGTCGCACTACCCGGTGCTGTCAAGCGTGGATAATGCCTTGAATATCGCAAGGGAACTCGGCGCCCAGGAAATTTTCTCAACCATTACTCCCGAAGAGAATAAAAATATTTATAGCCTGATGTACGAGGCGGAAAAAGAATTTATCCGTTTTAAAATCGTACCTAACCTGTCTGTATTTGTGGCCCGCGAAGTTCATATCGACTACTTCGGGGACTTGCCCATATTGTCCTTGCGAAGCGATCCTTTGGAAGATGTAGGGAACCGGATCAAAAAAAGAGCATTGGATCTTGCAGTCAGCTTTTTGGTTATTGCTCTGTTGCTATCATGGCTGATACCAATTTTGGGATTATTAATACTGCTGGAATCAAGAGGCCCCGTATTTTTTAAACAAATGCGTACGGGGCGAAACAACAAGCCTTTTTCCTGTCTTAAATTCAGAAGTATGCGTACCAACAAGGATGCAGATCTGAAGCAGGCCACACAAAATGATTCCCGGATCACCGGCATTGGCCGGATCATCAGGAAAACGAGTATAGACGAGCTTCCCCAGTTTATTAATGTATTCCTCGGTGAGATGAGTATTGTAGGCCCAAGGCCGCACATGTTAAAGCATACCAATGACTATTCACAGGTAGTGGATGATTTTATGATACGGCAGTTTATTAAGCCGGGAATAACAGGATGGGCCCAGATTAATGGCTACAGGGGAGAAATTAATAACCCCGAGCAAATAAAGATGCGTGTAATCAAGGACTTGTGGTATCTGGAAAATTGGTCACTTTGGCTTGACATACAAGTTATATTTTTGACCATCTATTTTGTGCTAAAGGGCGATAAAAATGCATTCTGATTAGCAGAATGAATTAAAAAAATGCTATATTAAACAACATAAACGAAGTTGTTTTCGTTTTAGCCAAACTACTAAACCCAACTCCTCTGAACTTCCAGCTCATAATCCGAAATTGCAAACTATAAAGATTATTAAATCATGTGTGGCTTTGTTGGAATTTTAAATAAGGACGAAACTAATGTGAGTGACAAATTACTGACAAAAATGTCAGCAACGATACATCACAGGGGGCCTGATGAGGACGGAATTTTCACAGACGGTAATATTGGCTTTTTCCATAAAAGATTGTCTATAATAGATCTTTCAACCGGGCAGCAGCCTATGACCTTTGAAGATTTTACTATTGTCTTCAATGGTGAAATATATAATTACATCGAACTTCGGAATGATCTGATTAAAAGAGGACACCGGTTTAAAACCACTTCGGATACAGAAGTTATCTTACACCTGTATGCAGAGTTTGGCGCAAGCTTTGTAAACCTGCTTAACGGGATGTTTGCATTTATCATTTATGACAAGGCAAACCGCAACATTTTTATTGCAAGAGATCATTTTGGAATAAAGCCTTTATATTGGTATCATGATGAAAACAGGATTGCTTTTGCAAGTGAAATCAAAGCTCTTTTAGCGCATCCTGAAATTAAAGCAGAGCCTCATCCGGATAATTTATATGAATATCTGACCTTTCAGTTTATACTGGGCGACGGCACTATGTTCAAGAACATTTATAAGATTCAGCCGGGCTATTATATGACGATAAACTTAAAGACATGGGATATTAAGGAAATAAGATACTGGATTCCCAACTTTAAAGTAGATCAATATCATACCGAAGAATACTTTATAGTTGAATTAAAAAAAATCCTGGATGAAACTATTTCACAACAATTAAGAAGCGACGTGCCGGTAGGTACCTATTTAAGTGGTGGTATTGACTCGTCATTGGTAACTGTAATGGCTTCCAAATTTTTGAACACTCCCTTAAAATCATTCAGCGGAGCGTTCCATGAAGGCCCCGAATTCAATGAGCTCAGGTATGCAAGGATTGCTGCTAAAGCGGCAAATTCAGAGCTATTCGAGGTTTTCCCTACCGAGCAGCAGTTTATTGACTTGCTTCCCGAATTAATTTATCATTTGGATGAGCCTGTTGCCGGGCCGGGTCTTTTTCCTCAATATATCGTTTCAAAGCTGGCATCCAAACACGTAAAAGTTGTATTGGGCGGACAAGGCGGCGATGAAATATTCGGAGGTTATGCACGGTACATGATCGCCTATCTTGAGCAGGCGTTGAAAGGCGCAATTAATGAATCAAATGAAGAGGGAGAGCACATTGTTTCATTAATATCTATTCTTCCTAACCTGCCGGCGCTCAAGCAATACATCCCGATGATGAAAAGCTTTTGGAAATCTGATGCATTTGCGCCAATGGACAGACGCTACTATAATCTTTTGAACAGGATGGGAGCCACTGCCGAGTACCTGCACAAGGACGTAGTGGGAATGTGCAAAGACAAAAGAGTATTCGAAAAATTCGGACATTATTTCAATGATTCTGATACAAAAAGTTATTTCAACAAAATGACCCACTTCGATATGCAGGCGAGTCTGCCGGCGTTGCTACAGGTAGAAGACCGGGTAAGCATGGCTGTTTCAATTGAGTCGAGGGTACCGCTGCTGGACAGAAGAATTGTGGATTTAATTGCCCCCATGCCGGCCGGAATGAAATTTAAAGGCGGGGAAATGAAATACCTGTTGAAGAAAACTATATACAACTTCATGCCGGAAGAAATAATGAACCGAAAAGATAAGATGGGTTTCCCGGTGCCATTGCATGTATGGTCAAAAAATAAAGTAAAAGATTTTATTATGGACATTTTATTGTCCAAAAAAGCAAGAGAAAGAAACCTGCTAAATACTGAAAATATTGAAAAGCTGATTAATACAGAACAGCCTTTTAGCAGAGGATTGTGGGGGCTTTTATCGCTGGAATTATGGTTCAACCAATTAATTGATAAATAAAATTTTACAATAAGGTGGCAAGCTTGTTACCGTCCTATCGTTTTTAAATCAAATAAACAGACAAATGAAAGTAAACCAGGCACCCATAAGCTTAGAAACATGGAAAATTGAGAAGATCGGCGTCATCGGCCCGGGCATCGTAGGCATGCCGATGGCAGCTATGCTTGCGAATGCAAAAATCAAAATCGGAACGGATAAACCCGCAAAAGTGGTGGTGGTTCAGCGTGATTCGGTTAATTCAGGATGGAAAGTGAAAGCTATTAACAGCGGTAAGTCAGTAATTGGAGGTATTGAACCGGAGCTGGATGATATTACACGCAATGCCGTACAGGCGGGAGTTTTATCGGCAAGCTCAGACTTCAGTGTCCTTTCAGATGCCGATGTCATTTTAGTTTCAATCCAAACAGATAAAAAGGAAAATGGCACAGAGCCTGATTACGGGCCCATGTTCGGCGGCCTTGAGAGATTAGCGGAAGCTTTGCAAAGAAAACCTGAAGGCAAAATACCTTTGGTGGTTTTTGAATCCACGCTGGCTCCCACTACCATGGATACGTTGTTCAGGGAGCATTTCAAAAAATATGGCCTCGAGGAAGGAAAGGATATACTGTTAGGCAACAGCCCTAACCGTGTAATGCCTGGCCGCCTTGTTGAGAGAATTCGTGAATCAGATAAGTTGGCGGGCGGACTTCACCCGGAAACCCCGAAGATGATTGCGAAACTTTACAGGAACATCGTTACCCATGGGGAAGTTTTCCAGACAAACAGCCTTACCGCAGAAATTGTAAAAACGCTTGAGAATGCGTATCGAGATGTGAGAATTGCTTTCTCTACAGAAATGGTGAGATACTGCGATGAGCACAATATTGATTTCTATAAAGTAAGAGATAAAGTAAATACAATGCTTTCCCAATCGGACAAAGCTACCTCAGATCCCAACGCCGTTCCGAGCGGAGGCCTGTTAATTCCGATGCTGGGCGTGGGCGGACACTGCTTACCCAAGGACGGAATTTTGCTTTGGTGGAGAAACTATGAAAAGGGAAATGACACATCCGGGAGCCTGATTCTTGAATCAAGATTGATTAATGATGCAAGCCCCGTTCATACATTTGAACAGGCAGAAAAAGCTTTCGGAAGCCTGAAGAATAAAAAAATTGCACTTCTCGGCGTTGCTTATCGCTTCAATTCAGAAGATACCCGCAACTCCCCCACCCTCGTGCTGGCCAATTACCTGCGCGATAAAAAAGTTCAATATATCATGCACGATCCTTATGTGAAGATGGATGACCAGAACCTCCTGCAATTTAAACAGGAAAATTATCTGACTCATGATTTGAAGAAAGCTATTGATTTCGCTGATTATATTTTTATCTGCTCGGCGCATAAAGAATATATTGATCAATTTCCTGAAATCTCTGCTGCAAAAAATGTTCAGGGTATTATGGATGCATCCAATATTTATAACAGGAAACAGTTTTCGGATAACCTTGCCCGTTATGCTGGCATAGGCAAAGGAACCGGCGAGCCTTCAGAGGAATTTATTCAGTTTGTTTACGACAGTTTCCGGGCCATGGAAAGAGGATTGGCTTTTGAGCTGCTCGGATTAATTGATTTCTACAACAGGAACTACGCGTTCGACGAATACAACAAAGTGAAATTCCAGGATGTTCAGCGCCTGGCCAAAACCTGCTCCACCGGTTGCGAAATTGCCAATCCTGAAAAAATTAATAAAGTTCCGGAGTACAAGGGCTTCTCCAGTATTCTTGCCAAAAAAGGATATTTAAACAGCAAATAACTTCTGTGAAAATATTTTCAATAGTTGGAGCCAGGCCGCAGTTTATAAAACTGGCCCCATTATCAAAAGCACTGGAAGGTGCGCATGAAGAGTTCATCATTCATACGGGCCAGCATTACGATTATGCCATGTCTGAAAAAATCTTTATTGACCTTGGCATAAGAAAACCGGATATTCACCTGGAAACCGCCCCGGGGCCGCAATCCAAACAAACCGGGGAAATGATGTCAAAGCTGGAAGTGGTAATGAACGATAACAGGCCTGATATGGTAATTGTTTTTGGCGACACCAACTCTACCCTGGCGGGCGTATTAGCAGCAGCAAAACTTTGCATACCGGTAATTCATATTGAAGCCGGCCTGAGAAGTTATAATAAAAATATGCCTGAGGAAATTAACCGTGTTGTCGCTGATCATGTTTCAGCATATCTTTTTGCACCTACCCAAACTGCCGTAGATATTCTGAAAAAAGAAGGGTTGAAAAAGCAAACTTTTTTTACCGGCGACATTATGGTAGACACCATGAAGCAAAATTTGCCTGTCGCGATGAACCAGTCAGCGGTTTTATCAGATTTAAGAGTGGCCAATCAATCATTTAATTTGCTAACGCTTCACAGAAATTATAATGTAGATGATACACGCATACTCAGGCATATTTTGGATGAGCTGGGCAAGCTTGGTGAAAAAATCATTTTTCCCGTTCATCCACGAACCAGGAAAATGCTCGGTGATTCTTTCTCCCTTCCGGCAAATATTGTGTTGACGGAGCCCGTCGGTTATATGGATTTTATTGTTTTGGAAAATGCAGCGAACAGGATTATTACTGATTCAGGCGGCATTCAGAAAGAAGCCTATCTGCTGCAAAAGCCATGCATTACATTAAGAACAGAAACAGAGTGGGTAGAAACGGTGGAAGAAAAATGGAATTTATTAATCCGGCCAACAGATAAAAAAATTGCTTCCAAAATCCAGGCTTTTAAAGTTCCCAAAAAACAAAGGGAAGTATTTGGCAAAAACGTGACTAAAAAAATGATCAAAATAATTAATGATATTAAATAAACATGAGCGACAGGAAAAAATGGGCGATCGTGGGCGGCGGAATGCTTGGAATGACGCTGGCTCTGCGGCTTTCGCAGCAGGGCTATGATGTTACCATTTATGAGTCCGCAGGCAAAGTGGGCGGATTAACCGGCTCATGGCAAATGGACGGGGTGGTATGGGATAAATATTACCATGTTATTTTAATGTCTGACCTGAATACGAGGAAGGTACTTGAAGAAATAGGATTAGCGGATGAGCTGCGATGGGTAGAAACGAAAACAGGATTCTATTCCGGCGGAAAGTTGTATTCCATGTCGAACATTATTGAGTTCTTCAAATTTCCTCCGATAAATCTCATTGATAAATTCCGGCTGGGCCTGACAATTTTTGTAGCTTCTGAAATAAAGAACTGGCAAAAGCTGGAAAACATTTTAGTGGCCGATTGGCTAACGAAATGGTCGGGAAAAAGAGTGTTTGAAAAAATCTGGCTTCCGCTTTTAAAAGCCAAGCTGGGCGATAATTATAAAAACACTTCGGCAGCTTTTATTTGGGCAACTATCCAGCGCATGTATGCAGCAAGAAAAAGCGGATTAAAAAAAGAGATGTTTGGATATGTAACAGGCGGATATGAAAAGATCAACAACACCTTCGCCGATTACCTGACGAAATCAGGCGTAAATATTTTATATAATTCAAAAGTACAATCAATAGAAAAAAGAAGTAATGATGGGCTGAATGTAGTTACAGAAGCAGGTTCACAAACTTTTGATTACGTAATCTCCACGCTCGCACCGAAACTTTCAGTAAGCCTGGCCAATGGGTTGAGCGATGCAGAAAAGCAAAAGCATGACAACGTAAAATATCTCGGGGTAATATGCCCGTCTGTTTTGCTGAAAAGGCCTGTTTCGCCTTATTACGTCACTAACATTACGGACACATGGCCGCCCTTTACGGGCATTATTGAAATGACGGCCTTAATTGACAAGAAAGAAATCAACGACAGGAACTTGATTTATTTACCAAAATATGTCAATCCCGACGATGAATTGTTTGATAAAAGCGACGCCGAAATAAAAAGTATTTTTCTAAGTGCGCTTTGCAAAATGTACCCGCAATTAAAAGAGGAAGATGTGGTCTTTTGGGGAGTATCCAAAGCCCGGATTGTATTCGCTTTGCCAACCATTGCCTATTCAAAAAATGTCCCCGGCATTGATACGACAATCAAAAATTTTTATATCGTAAACTCTGCACAGATCATTAACGGCACTTTGAATGTGAATGAAACCATACAGGTTGCGGAAAACAAGCTGAAAGAAATATTACAACATGGCTAAACAAAAAAAGATTGCAAGCATTTCATTAGACCTCGACAATCAATGGTCTTATATGAAAATTCATGGCGATGAAGGCTGGGATAAATATCCCTCTTACTTCAATATTTTTGTTCCGCATGTGCTGGAGATATTGGATGAGTTGAATTTAAAAATAACTTTCTTTATTGTAGGGAAGGATACTGAATCAGAAGACAACCGCAGGTATTTAAAAATGATTGCCGACCGCGGTCACGAAATTGGCAATCATTCTTACCATCACGAGTCGTGGCTGCAAACCTACAGTTATGAAAAAATTGATAAAGAAATCCGGGATGCTGAAGAAGCAATAGAAAAGGCTACGGGTCAGCGACCGACAGGTTTCAGGGGGCCGGGTTTTAGCTGGAGTGTTGACTTGCTGAAAGTACTGGAAAAAAGAGGTTATCATTTTGATGCTTCTACGTTGCCTACTTACCTGGGGCCTTTGGCAAGAATGTATTATTTTAAAAAATCTGATTTATCAAAAGAGGAAAAAAAGGCACGCAAAGAACTTTTCGGAAAGTTCAGCGAAGGGTTCAGAAAGCTAAAACCCTATAAATGGGATCTTGGCAACAATAAAACTATTACTGAAATTCCGGTAACAACCATGCCGGTCTTTAAATTACCGTTTCATCTCAGCTACCTTATTTATATAGGCAACCTGTCGAAGGGGTTGATGAAGCTGTACCTGAATACTGCCCTTACTATGTGTAAAATAACAAATACGCCGGTCAGCTTCTTACTCCATCCGCTTGACCTCATTGGTGGTGATCAAATTACAGAACTTGCTTTTTTCCCGGGAATGAATGTAAGCAGCGCAAAAAAGGTAGCAATTTTTAAAGAGGTAATCAGCACTATTGGCAAGCACTACAACCTTGTCGGCATGGGGAAACATTATGATGATATTATCCAAAATCCGGGGTTGAAGGAAATTCGGGCCTGATACAGGTCAAAAGACAGCAGCATATCCTGAGGAATTGGAAGTAGGGTTGGATAAACTATTGGTTTTGATGAAAATCTTGATTATTTTTAGTGCCGTTCAATACAATAAAATATCGGTCCTGTCTAAACGTTATCAAGAGTGGAATCCGATTGCTGATAGTTACCGTCTATGCATGAATTTTGAAAACTAACACAAAGAATTAATGATAAACAGTGATCCTGTCAGCGGTTAATTCCATTTTAAAAAAGAACAGATTATCCATGAGCAATCCAAACCTGCCTTTTATAAGCATTATCGCACCCTGCTATAATGAAGAGGCAATTCTTGAGGCAAATGTGCAGGTAATTATCAGCTATCTCGAAGCCAGAAGTAATAAATACGCATGGGAGATATTGATAATAGATGACGGGAGCAAAGATAATAGCGGCCCAATAGCCGATGAATTGGCGAAGAAATACCCTAATATCAGGGTAATACATCATCCGGTAAATCAAAATTTAGGAAGAGCCCTGCAAACCGGCTTTAGCAATGCCCACGGGGATATTATTGTGGTATTGGATATTGACCTCAGCTATTCTGTTGACCATATAGAACCCATGGTAGACAAACTTATAGACAATGTTGCCGATGTGGTGATAGCGTCTCCTTATATGAAAGGTGGTAAAGTCATTGCAGTCCCTTTTTTAAGAAGAGTAATGAGCAAGTGGGTGAACAAATTTATGCGATTGGCCGCACAGGATAAATACTACACTTTTACAGGTATGGTCAGGGCATACCGCCGCAGTTTTATCCAGTCGCTAAATCTTAAAACCAGAGATTATGAAATAAATCCGGAAATAATTTACAAAGGAATGATTCTGAGGGCCAGAATTATAGAAATCCCCGCCACTTTAGATTGGACCGAACAAAATAAGTTTGCCGGTAAAAGAACTTCAAGCCTGAAAATTATAAGAGGCTTTTTTTCCGGCCTGATGTCAGGTTTCATTTTTCGTCCCTATATATTTTTCGTGGGAATAGGCTTGTTCCTGATGTTACTATCGCTCTATGAATTAGTATGGTTGTTATTCGACACTTTAAAATATATAGCAGAAACAAAATCAGGCGTTACTTTTTCTCAAAGCCTTGCCCGGCAATTTAGAATGAATCCTCAATCTTTTCTCGTAGGGGGTATCACCTTTATTATCGCAATTCAGTTTTTAAGCGTTGGTTTTTTATCTCTTCAGAGTAAAAGATATTTCGAAGAGCTTTTTCATTTGGGCACTTCATTAAAAAAGAATAAGACCCGTGAGTAAAATATGGAGGCATCAGCAAAAACCGCGAACACGATTGCAAATAGTAATTTTTATTTTTACCTTGTGGCAGCATGCAAAAGGATCCATTTTGCCGACCAAAATCAATCCCGGGTTTCACATGTTGACCATAAATCATTAATAAACTGCCAAGCCATTCGTTTTTTTAAAAAATTAAAGAGGTGCCGGATAAAATAACAAAGAACCCGTTTTTACTTTTTCTTCCACTGATCTTTGTATATGGCTTTTTTATTTTGAGCCTGTCTAATTCATCCATATGGGGCGATGAATCAAGACATCTTGCCTATGCAATTAATATGGTTCATGGATTTTATTCCCCGCCCGCTCCTAACATTAGTCTGGAACTGGGGCCTGGCTATCCCTTATTATTATTGCCGTTCGTTGCTTTACATATACCTCTGTTAATTGCACGGTTGCTCAATGCCTTATTTACTTACCTCACCGTTGTGTTTTTGTTCAAAACATTAAGAGAGCTGATCCCTTCCAGAATAGCTTTACTATTTACCGTCTTTTTTGCATGCTACGTCAATATCCTGGAATTTATAGCTCTTTTATATACAGAATCTTTAACGTTGTTCCTGGTTGCTGCTGTTAGTTTCCTCCTTGTAAAGACATTTCGGGATTCAGGTGATAAAATCAATAAAAAATATATTTTCTGGACCGGTGTATGCATGGGGTACTTAGTATTGACAAAGGTGATTTTCGGTTATGTATTAGTGCTGATGCTTTCAGGCAGCTTTGTATTATGGCTTATAAAAAGGAAAAATATAAATTACAGAAAAAATTTCCTGGTTCTGCTAATAGCGTTTGCCGTATGCTCTCCATGGCTGATTTATACCTATCACATTACCGGCAGGGTACTTTATTGGGCAACATCAGGTGGCAATAATTTATATTGGATGAGCACTCCCTACAAAGGTGAATATGGTAACTGGGCTACTCTTACTGATTACTCAAAAGGTAAAAACGATTCTTCTCCTGCCCCGGGGGGCTACCTGAATATTGAAAACAGGGATAATCTCACTCCGGGAGCGATCGATTCAATATATAAGCATCACAAAGATGATTTTGAGATACTAAATAAGTATAATGGCCTTGAGAAAGACGAAATTTTCAAAAAACTTATGTATAAAAACATACAATCCCACCCGATAAAATACATTGAAAATTGTATAAGCAACATTGGGCGATTGCTTTTTAATTACCCTTATTCCTACACTTATCAAAAACCAAGTACGTTAATAAGGCTTCCTTTTAATGGCCTCATTGTTATTCTGATGCTCTTTTCAATAATACCAACCTGTATTAACTGGAAGAAGCTGGCCTTTTCAGTAAGACTCCTGATTATTATTATTTTCCTCTATTTGGGCGGAAGCATTCTCGGGAGCGCAGAAACGAGAATGTTTACAGTTCTTGTTCCTATGATACTTGTCTGGATTGCTTACATTCTTCAGCATACAGTTAAACTGAAACTTAAATTTCATCAGAAAGATATCAGTTAGCATCTCCCGGTTTTCTTATAAGAACTATCGAATTATAAGGAGGTAAAATTACTTTATCCGGGTATTGCTTATTCTTTATATCCACATAAATACCATCAAGCGCTACGGTTTTGTTTTTTAGAGTGGGATTATATTCCAGTCTTACTTTTGCTATTTCCGCTCCGGTTTTTGTCAAAATCACAGAATGATGATCGTACCCGGAATAAGATTGCCACTCCGGAAAAGATCTCCTGGAAATTTTCTTATAATTGTTTATGCTGGTTTCTACCGGGGATGGATTCCCTGCCGCCACTAAAAAATAATTATTATCAACCTCTCCGTTTGCCGCAAAAAGTGCTATGTCTTCCACGCGTGACTGAAAGCTGATAAGCTGCTGGCTATTCTGTTTTGCTACCAGTATATTATTGGAAAAGTTTAGGTTCCGGTCCGGGTTTTTTGCGTTATAATCCGCCATAAAAAACTGGCAATAATTGTCGAAAAGAATATTGTTGTGCACATTATTGGAGTATGAACTATGATAATATAATCCACTATATGAGTTATAGGCCAGGGTGTTGCCGCTGATCTCTACATTAGCAGTCCCTTCGTCTAAATAAATTCCATGAACCAATGGAATTTTTTCAGTGGTACCTTCCACAGACCCAATGCCCTTTACAACAATATTATTAAGCAGCTTTTCACCCGTAAAGGGTTTTCCATTGATACTTATAAATGTATACAATCCTCCCCCGTCAATTTTAGTAAGACAAAAATCTGATACAAAATTTTCACTTACTACGGAATTGTTCCCATAAAAATCAATACCGTTATATCCTGTATTTTCAATAATGCAATTTTTAACAATGCTGCTATCTGAATTAAGCTGAACCGCTATGTAAGTACCATCCCCACTCTCTCCCATCCCGGCAATCATGCCTGTATTCAAAATCGTATCCTTGCTTAGCAGGCAATCAGGAGACGCCCCGCCCAGATCAACAGCATTATTATTAGTATGATTGATAACAGAATTTGTTAATTGAAAATATTCACATCTGCCGCCTCTCGAAATAATTGCATTTTTCCCCGTAAAATCTATCCCGCAATTTTCGATACGGATGTGATTTGAAAAGCGTATCGAAAAACAAATCTCGTTGGCGCCTGTAAAATGAAGATTGCTAAAAGTAATATGATGCACATTTTGGATGTCCACCAGGGTATCTAACGTAGAAGCATATACGATAGCCGGCCTGTCTGCGCTATAGATAATTAACTTCTTCTTTTTCCGGTCATAAAACCATTCATTTGTTTCGTCAAGCGTCCGCACATCATTTTCAATAAAAAAGCCATAATTATTGATGCCGTTGTACATGGTATGCTTTGTGTGAATCAGCATATTTTTCACCTGACCTGTTATAGTATCCTTATCAAGGATCCAATTATTTTTCCTAATCACCACCGTGGCGCCCGTCCAATTGGTATTTCCGTTTAAATCATCAGAGATTATAGAAGTTGGCGAAAAACTCTGGTAAGTAAAGTAGCCTTTATTGGGGAATCTGCCCATTGCTATATTATTTCCATTGATCATCACCATGTTTAAAGATGAAATTTCCGGATCGATATTCTCACTTTCCCACAAATGATCATTCACCTTTTCCCATCCGGAGAGGCCGGTAAATCCCGTAATTAACGGCGCTGCGCCTTTCCCATAAGCGCTGAAAACAATAGGTAAGGAAGCGCTACCCGATTTTGAAATAATCAATTCGCCATAAAAGGTATCGCCTCTTTTAAAAAGTACTGAATCACCCGGTAAGAGAGAAATAAGCATTGAATTCAATTTCCCAATCGTTTTCCATGCGCTGCTGGCAGCAATACCAGTATTATTGTCATTACCCGAAGAAGAAGACAAATAATAATTAGTTGCTTGCGCAAAAGAAAAACTAATTAAAAACAAACAAGTATTTATATATTTCATACACGACCATGGTTTGAATATGTAAAATTATTTCAAACTGTGGTCTTATTAAGTCAATTATCTTCCTCTTTAATATTTTCTTTTGATAATATTTCTTTTAGGGAATTATTATAATCTTAAGATCTTTAACGACTGCTTTTGATTATTTCCATAATTAACTACTATCACATAGGTTCCTTTGGAAAGATTGCTTAAGTTTAATTGCCGGGTTATATTGGTAGCCGAAGGTTTAATTTCATTATTATACACAATATTTCCATAAACATCACTTATTGTTATCAATAATTTCGGATATAACTGTAAAGTAGTTATCTGGAGGGTAGCTACGTCAATTACCGGGTTCGGAAAAACTTTAACATTATTGACTGCAATGGTACTTAACCTCGGCTCGGTGACTACCACCGCCATTGTATCTTTGGCAACCTGGCCTAAGTTATCAGTTACAGTGAGCTCAAACTGGTAATTGCCGCCTATCAATCCTGACACAGTAGTATTTGCGTGACCGGGAGATAATATATTGCCGGATGAGGGGCCAGATATTTGCATCCAGTTATAGCTAACTATTGACCCCCCTGAATTTGTACCGCTTCCTGCAAGAGTTATACTATCCTGAGGCAATGTAATTGTCTGATCCGGGCCGGCATCAGCAGTGAGCAAGGTATTTACAAATTGTAATACTGTAACCTGAACCGTATCACTTCCTGTGGCGCCATTATTGTCCGTAATCGTCAATACAAATTGATACACACCTTGAGTAAGCCCCCAGGCATCTGTTACAGGAGATGTCGGATTGATAATTGTATACGACGAAGGGCCGGATATTTTTGTCCACTGGTACGACACAATAGTTCCGTCAGCATCGGTACCGCTTCCTGTCAGCGAAACGCTGTTTGCCGGTAAAGTAATTATCTGATCTGCTCCTGCATAGGCAACCGGAGGCACGTTAGGCGCCGGATTTACTGTTACCTGAACGGTATCTCTTCCCCTGGCACCATTGTTATCCGTTACACGCAGCTCAAAGAGGTAAACGCCCTGAGCCAATCCATCAATGTCAGTTGACGAAGAAGTTGAGTTAGAAATATAATATGCTGACGGGCCGGATATTTTTGTCCACTGATAGCCAATTACACTTCCATCTGCATCAGTTCCGCTACCAATCAGTGTAACAGTATTGGCTGGCAAAGTAATTACCTTGTCGGGACCAGCATTTGCGACGGGTGGTATGTTGGCAGCAGGATTTACAGTCAGCTTCATTACATCATCAGATTTTGCACCATTATTATCAGTTACTTCCAGTTGGAACTGGTATATGCCTTGTACAAGACCTGTTATATTTACTGTTGCTGAATTTGCATTTGTAATAGAATAAGAAGAGGGGCCCGACACTTTTGTCCATTGATAACTTACAATTGTTCCATCCGCATCGGTTCCGCTTCCGTTTAATGTAATTGAGTTCGCTGGCAGCGTAATTATTTCATCGGGGCCGGCGTTTGCAACGGGTGGCACGTTAGGCGCCGGATTTACTATTATCTGAACTATGTCTGTAGCAATTGCCCCGCTATTATCAGTTACCATCAGCTGAAATTGATAAGTACCCGCTACAAGTCCCGTAACAGCTGTAACAGCAGCATTTGCACTATTAATGTTAAAGGAAGCCGGGCCGGAAATTTCTGTCCATTGATAAGCTACAATAGTTCCATCGGCATCGGTTCCGCTGCCTGTTAATGTAACCGTGCCCGCAGGCAATGTAATAGTTTGGTCAGCGCCTGCATTAGCTACAGGTGGTTGATTTGGTGCGGGCTTTACTATCACCTGCACTACAGCATTTGCAGTTGCACCATCATTATCTGTTACCTGCAGTTGAAATTTATATGTACCCTGAACAAGATTATTAGCCGCTGTAGTGGATGCCGCAGCATTTGTAATCACGCCTGTTGACGGCCCTGATAATTCTGTCCACTGATAGCTTGCTATCGTTCCATCTGCATCTGTTCCGCTTCCCGTAAGTGTTACTGAATTTACAGGCAATGTAATTGTTTGATCACTGCCGGCATTGGCTGTTGGTGGCTGATTCGGTGCAGGGTTTACTGTTATCTGTACTACATCAGTGCCTATAGCTCCATTATTATCTGTAACTCTTAATTGGAATTGGTACGTCCCTTGTACAAGCCCGGTTACATTCGCCGTTGCTGAATTAACATTTACGATTGTATATGCAGATGGTCCGGAAATTTTGGTCCATTGATAGCTTACTATAGTTCCATCCGCGTCGGTTCCGCTACCATTAAGTACGGCAGAATCCTGTGGCAAAGTGATCGATTGGTCTGGTCCTGCATTGGCCACCGGAGGTTGGTTCGGTGCCGGATTTACTATTACCTGTACAATATCAGTACCTATAGCTCCTTTATCGTCTGTAACTGTAAGCTGGAATTGGTATACGCCCTGAACCAGATTAGTAACATCAGTTATTGCCGAATTTGTATTAACAATATTGTACGTCCCGGCCCCGGAAATTTTTGTCCATTGATAACTTACGATTGTTCCGTCAGCATCTGTGCCACTTCCGCCTAACGTTACAGTACTGGTTGGCAAAGTGATAGACTGATCAGATCCCGCGTTAGCAACAGGCGGTATGTTTACAGCAGGATTTACTGTTACCTGGACAACTGCAGTACCGGTTCCTCCGCTGTTGTCCGTTACCTGGAGCTGAAATTGATATACTCCCTGAACAAGTCCCGTTACGTTAGTGTTAGCTGAATTTGAATTTACAATAGTAGAATTGGCAGGTCCTGAAATTTGAGTCCACTGATATCCTGCTATGGTTCCATCTGCATCGGTTCCGCTTCCATTAAGCATTACTGAATTTAGCGGTAATGTAATAGTCTGGCTGGAGCCTGCATTTGCAACCGGCAGTATATTCGCGGCAGGATTAACAGTAACCATCATGGTATCCATAGAAACAGCACCGCTGTTATCAGTTACCTGCAATTGAAACTCATAGGTTCCTTCCAACAATCCATTAACCTCAGTTAAATCGGAGTTTGCAAAAGCAATCAAAGAAGCCGAGGGGCCGGATATTTCTGTCCATTGATAAGCAACAATGGTTCCGTCTGCATCGGTTCCACTCCCGTTGAGGGTAACTGAATCAGCTGGTAAAGTAATGGTTTGATCTGAACCTGCATTTGCTACAGGTGGAATATTTGGTGCAGGATTCACAGTTATCTGAACCACTGCAGCTCCAACGGCACCATTATTATCCGTCACCTGAAGCTGGAATTGATATATTCCTGCCACCAAACCGGTAATATTTGTTGAAGGAGAATTTTGATCAACAATATTAAAAGAAGAAGGACCGGAAATTTCTGTCCATTGATAAGCTACAATCGTTCCATCCGCATCGGTTCCTGTTCCGGTAACTGTTACTGAATTAATTGGCAGTGTAATTACCTGACCGGCTCCGGCATTGGCTACCGGCGGAATGTTTGCAGCGGGATTTACCGTAATTTGGATTGTTGCGGTTCCGGTTGCCCCGTTGTTATCCGTTACTGTTAATTGAAATTGATAGATACCCTGAACCAGCCCGGTAATGCTTGTGATTGCGGAATCAGAATTGGTAATGCTATAAGATGCAGGGCCGGAAATTTCAGTCCATTGATAGCTTGTAATTGTGCCGTCCGGATCAGTTCCACTTCCTGAAAGTGTAGTTGAATCTGCAGGTAAAGTAATAGTTTGATCAGTACCTGCATTGACCACAGGTGGCTGATTTACCGGAGCATTCACAGTTACAAGTACTGTAGAGGTTCCAACTGCTCCTTTATTATCTGTTACCGTTAATTGAAATTTATAAGTACCCTGAACAAGGCCGGTCACATTGGTTGTTGCAGCATTTGAATTTACAATGGTATACGAAGAAGGGCCGGAAATTTTTGTCCATTGATAAGCAACAACGATTCCGTCTGCATCCGTTCCGGTTCCTGAAAGTGTTACTGAATTTGCAGGTAAAGTAATCGCCTGATCTGAACCGGCATCTGCTACAGGTGGTATATTAGAAGCATTCTTTACTGTAATTTTTACGCTGCCTGAATTGGTGGCGCCGCTATTATCAGTAACTGTCAGCTGGAACTTATATGTTCCCGCCACTAAACCTGAAACACTGGTGCTTGCTGAATTTGTATTGACTATGGTATAAGATGAAGGTCCGGAAGTTTTCGTCCATTTGTAACTAACAACAGTTCCGTCTGCATCGGTTCCGCTGCCGCTCAAAGTAACCGAATCGACAGGTAAGGTAATGGTTTGATTGCTTCCGGCATTTGCCACAGGAGGTATATTCGTTGCAGAATTTACCACTACCTGAACAATGGCGGTTCCTGTAGCACCAAGATTATCCGTCACCTGTAATTGAAACTGATAGGTTCCTTGCGCTAATCCTGATACGCTGGTAGCAGCAGTATTAGGACTGGCAATAGAATAAGAAGATGGGCCGGAAATTTTTGTCCATAGATAACTTGCTACGGTACCGTCTGCATCGGTTCCGCTGCCGCTCAACGTCACAGAGTTTGTTGGTAAAGTAATAGTTTGATTATTTCCTGCATTAGCAACAGGAGGAATATTCGCCGCCGGATTTACGGTTATTTGAATAATTGCGATACCTGTTGCGCCATCGTTATCCGTTACCTGGAGTTGAAATTGGTAAGTGCCTGCAACGAGACCGGTAACATTTGTAATTGCAGAACCAGGATTATTTATATTGTAAGAAGCCGGGCCGGACAATTCTGCCCATTGATATGCCACGATAGCTCCATCTGCATCTGTGCCGCTTCCCGATAGAGTGACAGAATCTGTGGGCAAATTAATTGTCTGATCTGTTCCCGCATTAGCAACGGGGGGGATATTTGCAGCAGCGTTAACTGTTATTTGCACTATAGCAACACCGGTGGCTCCTGCATTATCTGTAACCTGAAGCTGGAATTGATATATTCCCTGAACCAAATCAGTAATACTGGTTGTGGCTGAAGAGGGAGTGACAATTGTATAGGCCGAGGGGCCGGACAATTCTGTCCATTGATAAGAAACAACAGTTCCGTCAGAATCTGTGCCACTGCCATTTAATGTAACTGTGTTTATTGGTAATGTTATGGACTGATTCGGGCCGGCGTTTGCAACAGGAGGAATATCAGCTACAGAATTTACTGTAACCTGTACTGTTGAAATTCCAACCGCTCCCTCGTTGTCTGTTACCTGCAATTGAAATTGATATATTCCCTGAACCAAATCAGTAATACTGGTTGTGGCTGAAGAAGGAGTAACAATTGTATAGGCTGAGGGGCCTGACAATTCTGTCCATTCGTAAGAAACCACGGTTCCATCGGAATCCGTGCCAGTACCCGATAGTATAACTGAATTAACCGGTAAGGCAATTGACTGGTTATTGCCTGCATTGGCAACAGGAGGAATATTAATTGCCGGGTTCACGGTTACCTGAACAGTAGCCGTTCCGATCGCTCCATCATTATCAATGACGGTTAATTGAAATTGATAAGTTCCTTGTATTAACGCCGATACATTTGTTGTTGCCGAATTTATACTAACAATAGTAGCTAAGGACGGGCCGGATAATTCTGTCCAGAGATAAGTAACAATCGTTCCATCCGCATCGGTTCCGCTTCCACTTAATGTAACAGAATTAACCGGTAAGGTAATTGCCTGATTACTGCCCGCATTTGCTGCAGGTGGCTGATTCGTCGCAGGGTTTACTGTAATCAATATTACATCCGTGGCAGTAGCACCGCTGTTATCAGTTACCTGTAACTGAAACTGATAGGTTCCTTGTACAAGCCCTGTAACAGTTGCTGTCGGCAAAGTGGTATCTGTGATACTGTAGGAAACGGGGCCGGAAATTTTTGTCCATTGATAGCTGACCACTGTCCCGTCGGGGTCAGTGCCACTGCCTGTTAATGTAACACTGTTGATTGGCAATGTGATAGTTTGGTCAGGCCCTGCATTAGCTACAGGAGGTTGATTAGGTGCGGGGGTTACTGTGACCTGTACCGTATCCTTTCCGGTGGCACCAAGATTATCAGTTACGGTTAATTGGTATTGATATACCCCCTGAACAAGACCTGAAACTATAGTATTAGAAGTTGAAGAACTTGAAATTGAAGAAGAAGCGGGACCGGAAATCTGTGCCCATTGATAAGTGGTAACCACTCCGTCTGAATCCGTTCCGCTTCCGGTCAGCGTTACTGAATTAGTGGGTAATGTAATAGTTTGATCTTGTCCTGCATTGGCTTTCGGGGATATATTTGTAGAGCCATAAGGAAATGCTCCTATGTCAATTCCAAATCCAACGTTTAATGCCGCCCCAATTGCCGGGCTTCCGGAGGTCAAATAATAATTTATATTAAGCAATGGATTGCTTGTTAAGTTACCGGAGTTCGTTAGATTAGTGGGTGCAGGAACACCGGAAAAAATATGATAGCTATTGCTGTAGGCATTGCTGTAAGTGATATTTTTTTGCAGATAGACGCTATCACAAGCATGGCTGCCTCTGAAGGCAAAATATCCATAAGTACTGAAATTCTCTACAATATTGTTCCTGAAATAAATATTCGAGAATCTTCCGCTATCCGGCTCAAGAATAACACCTGCCTGAGTTCCTCCTGTGCCGGTAAGAGATACAAAAGTATTATTGTCAATAAACAGGGAATCAATTGAAACCCCTTTATTCATCAGCACATTGACGATAGCTCCGTAAGTGTTGTTTGCATAACCCATACTGTCACATAGATTATTATGGACCACTATATTTCGTATGAAGTCATTCGAATAACGGGTTAAATCAATATACAATAAGGAACCAATCTTTTTACAATGATTATTGTAAATAAGCATATCGCCGTTACGGGGATTCTGAGGCGCCCATTGAGCATCGGTTGAAGACTCAAGTTGTATTGCAAATGACCAGGTAGGTTGACTTCCGCTGGATGTTAACAAATTATCACTATAGAAATAATTATCATGAATTATCCAGGAATACTGCGAAGCTCCTCTGTAAGCTCCCCCTTGCGCAATGTCTATATGATTACCGCCGCCTTTGAAAGTGCAATATTCAATAACACATCCCCCCATATCATACCAATCTTCAATGCAAAAATTAAATGCAGTACCCTCATCCGCCGGTTTTTGCATAAAACAGTTACTGAAAATCGTATTCTTGTTATTTCCCTGAACAGAGCAGAATAAGTCTCCATTGTGGGTTTGGGCCTTATTAATATTTATTAAAGTATCATACTTAAGTGTGAGGCTGTCTGTACCCTCCGCAGTAATTGAACCGCAGGCCACGCCACTGCTCGACTGAATTACCCTGTCATTACAATCTGTAAATCTGCAATTATATACCCCGCACCCTTTGGTAAATGAAGATGGCGGTGTTCCTGTATTTTCATTGATTTTTCCTGCTATATGCAGTCCCGACACCTGAAAGTTGGCAAAGGTGCAATTATAAAAGTTTACATGATTCCGGCATCTGACAAGAATTCCCTGAAATGAGGTGAAATTATTTCCCTCAAAATTGCCTCTCCATATATTCTGATTTCCATTTGTTCCTTCTTTTGTAGAAGAAAACATAATGCTCGCCTGGTAGAAGGAATTGTTATAATAACTCAGGTGAATAGTAGAATAGTTAAAATCAATACTTACTCCTGTTGGTACAATGCATTGATGACTTTCGGTATAAGATGAACTTCCTACGAAGCTGATACTGTCGCCCGATGAAACTACTGAAGATGCCTTATAAAGTGAGGCGAATGCCGTGGTGGAAGCTAAGCCGTTGTTCGCATCACTACCGGAGGCGGATACATAATAGGTAGTAGCGTTTGCACTAATTGCGATAGCACAATAAAATAACACCAATAGTTTTTTCATAGGTTTAGCTGCTAATAATTTAGCTTTAGGATATTAGTATTAGCAAGGATTATTTCTAAGTAAATCCCCTTAGGTGCGAGGAAATTTACTTAGTTCAAATCACACTGGTTACAGGGTAGATCTGTTAGGGTATTTCCTGTGTAAATTGGACCTATTAAAAACGTTTTTCTATTATAAAAATTGTTGCTTATATGCACAATTTTAGCCGGTTACAAAAGATATTTTTCTTTTTAGTAAATAAAAAAAGGTTGTATTTCTACAACCTTTTCCTACTGAAATTTAAATTTTACTATTGCTTATCGAGTTTAAATACAGAACTCTTATTATTCTGAATGACTTGCAGGAAATACAGGCCCCGTTGCAGCACAGATGTATTTATGTTTTGGCTTAATTGTCCCTGTCCCTTGCTACCGGTAGTTGTCCAGACAATTCTTCCCAAAGCATCTAAGAGAGTCAGCTTATATTCACCGGCTTCCCCGTTAAGAACTGCAGTAATAGAATTAACAAAGGGGTTTGGATAAGCTTTTACGGAAATTTCGTTTGATATCACTGCCTCGTTCCTTGAGTCCAAACCATAAGTAGTAGCACCGGAACCCTGAACAATATATAGTGCCGAGTTCGGAATAGTGGTTTTACTTATAGTAGGACCGTTGTAATTAACGACCAGGCTACTTCCTCCTCCTTGTTGGAAATAAACTACATTTATTGCATGAAGGCCGGCTTGCAGTCCAATTTGACCCGATTGCTCCACAGCCCCATGCAGCCCGTTATTGTTAACAACTAATATACCATCAATGTACAGAGCGCTTCCATCATCCGAGGTGGTATAAAATACGTATGAACCATCAACGGGTACATTGATATAACCTGTAAAGCTGAAAGCGAAAGTTACAGTTGAAGTCGCCGGCGAAAGGCTGAAATTATTCAAGGTCCCGGTCTTGGCCGGTGTTATTGTTGAAAAATTAGGAAGAGACGACCATCCATTTGCAGATTGGTAATAATTATAATTAATTCCATTAACGGTAGTGCCCGGATGTACGGCAGGCAATAAACCGGAGGCTTGAGTATTAAATAATGCGGAAGCGGGGATAACTGTTTTACTAATAGTTGGCCCATTATAGCTTACACTTAAACTATCGCCGCCACCTTGCTGGAAATATTCGACATTGATTGCATGCAGGCCGGCCTTTAATCCGATTTGCCCCGATTTCTCAATAGCACCGTGTAATCCGTCATTATTTACAACCAATACGCCATCAATGTACAAAGCGCTTCCGTCATCTGAAGTAAGATAAAAAACATAGGAGCCGTCTGAAGGAACATTGATATAGCCTGTAAAATTGAGTGCAAATGTAACGGATGCAGCAGCAGGTGCAAGGCTAAAGTTAGTCAGTGTACCGGTCTTATCCGGGGTCATTGTCGAGAAATCAGGAAGGGTGGTCCAGCCTGTATTAGATTCATAATAACTATAATTAATCCCGCTGACAACGCTTCCCGGATTTACGGCAGGCAAAAGGGCTAAAGCCGCCTTATTAGAAGTACTGTTTACAACTATGTTGACCGTACTTTGTCCGGTGGCTCCTCCATTATCGGTTACCTTTAATTGAAATTGATAAGTTCCCTGCACTAAGCCACTAACTAAAGTGGTTGCAGAATCAGGGTGAGCTATAGTAGCGGTATTTGGTCCTGAAACCTGGGTCCAGCTGTAGGCTGTGATTTTACCATCAGCATCTGTTCCACTACCGCTAAGGGTAGCTGAATTGGCCGGTAAAGTGATAGTTTGATTAGATCCTGCATTGGCTGTTGGGGATTGATTGGTCGACGAACCCGTATAAATCAATACTGCCGATGTGTATGGCGCAAGAGTTATCGAACCATTATAGGTCGTATTTTTCATGTCAATGTAACTGCCATTCAGTGTTACGGTTTGACTTGCCTTGGTAGCATTATAAACAAATTTCAGATAGCTTGCATTTGTAATGGTTTTTGGCGATTTATACGAGTGTGCATCAAGAAGTGAGTAAGCCTGCCACTGGGCCAGGGTAAAATAGAAAAATTTTGTCCAATTATCCAGGTCTACTTCCATAGTTACATTATCGCCCAATGGCCTGGCATAGCAGTTATAATCAAATGCTCCGAAGCTTGTAATATCTTCTGCATAGGAAGCAAAATCAGCCACCCCCTGGCTCGTTTGTGCTGCGACAAATGTATTATTCTTCATAGTGTCCCGCCTGATAAGGCTCAATGGATCTGACGATACAACCCAAAGTTGATATAAGCCGTTGTTATAACTAACATTATCATGAATATTTAAGTCATGCGCTTTGTGAATATACAATCCACTATGAAGGCAATTAGCCGTAGTATTATTTCCAACCTCTATATTGGCGCACCAGTCATCTATATAAATTCCATGAGAAATAGGAATTCCTGTTGCCGTGGTGCCGGAGTTATCTCCCTGGCTGTTGAGCACAATATTGTTGAGCACTTTTTGGCCGGTATGAGGGCTATTGCCACTCCCGACCCATGTATAAATTCCTGCGCCATCGAGTTTGTGGAAACAGAATTGGTTTATTAAGTTATGTTTGATAAGATCACCGTTATTCCAAAAGCTGATCCCGATATAGCCTGTGCTGTCTATCTCGTTATATTCAACCAATACATTATTCGCATGTACCTGTATCGCTTCTGAAGTACCGTCTCCACTCCCGGCCATTCCATTAATCATGCCGGTATTCTTAATAAGGTTATTCGTTATAGTAGCGCCGGCAAATTCACTGGCAAGGTTTATGGCATTATTATTTGTATGATTGATCGTGGAATTTGTCAATATAAAATTACTGGAGGGTGATCCGTTATTTTGATTACCCCATATTGCGTCTGTTCCCGAATAATCTATTGTGCAATTTTGAATAGTGATGCCGGCTGAGCTTAAAATTACAAATGCATCTTTGTTGGAACCTTGTATGGTTAAATTATCGAACAGTACGTAATTTTTATATCTCATATACACGAGAGTATCTATAGTGGCTAACTGAACATTCGACGGCGTACTTACACTATATATCCTTAATTTTTTTGTAGAAGGATTAAAATACCATTCGTTGGTACTGTCCAGTGTTCTTGCATCATTCTCTATAAAGAACCCGTACCCTGACTGGCCATTATACGTAGAACCTCCGGTATAGGTTAACGTGCCGCCAGATTGATTTGTGATAGTACCTCTGTCAATAATCCATCTTTGTTTTCTTACAACAATGTCAGCTCCTGTCCAATTGGGCGAGCCAGACAGACTGCTGCTGGTGATAGAAGTATATCCCGAATAACCCTGATAGGTCAAATATCCCGAATTAGGATATCTCCCGATACCCGTATTGACACTATTTACGGTTACCATATTGGTATGAGACAAAGATGAAACAGCACTGGTACTTTCCCAGATATTATTTCCCAGGCTGGTCCAGGAGGTAACGGCAGTGAATCCGCTGATCACCGGATCTGCTCCGTTACCATAGGCTCCGAAAACAATCGGATTACCGGATGCCCCACTGTTATTAATGGTAAGTTTACCATAAAATACATCGCCTCTGTTGAATAATATCTGATCGCCGGCTGCAAACCCCGTAAATGAGCTCACCTTAGCTAATGTTTTCCAGGGTGCTGAAGTACTGGTACCACTATTGTTGTCGTTACCAGAACTTGCTACATAATAAGTTTTAGCATCAACGCGAAAATTAAGTAACAGTAGTAATATTACTGCTGAAATGGATAAAGAGCCTTTCATAGAAAATTAAGTTTGTTGGTGGTAGGTTAAAAATAGAGTTTGTTGAATTTCGCGTACAAATGACGTACTCAAAGGGATACTCTTTTTAAAAAGGTATCAGTTTCAATAGGGCGGATAAATGAAATGCAAAGGCTTACGCCAGATTTTCAAAATAGTTAGCCCGCAATCAAAATATCCGAAATTTCATTCTCTTTGAAGGTAAGTGCAGTCTGTCATCGAATTTCCCCATAGTTTATTGGTGATAAAAACTTTTTAGCGCGATGATTAAGACAAATATCGAACCATAAATTAGCGTTAAAATGATAGTATGAATACATAATTTAGTTATCCACAATTTAGATAATAGGAATATATAAATAATATATATTTATATATACAGTATACTGTAAATAATAAAATTATGAAGACTAATATTGATTATATTCCGAGTGTTAAAAATTTGTTAATCGAATAGAAAGTTTCGGCATGATTTTATGGGACAGAGCGGTAAAAAAATAAGTCCTTTGCATAGCAAAGGACTTTTGTATCGGGGAGCAGACTTGAACTGCCGACCTTCGGGTTATGAATCCGATGCTCTAACCAGCTGAGCTACCCCGACAATTCGGGCCGCAAATATAGCATTAAAGAAAATAGGAAGCTGTAAGCGCTTTATCAATCTCCGGCTTCACTTTGCCGGGATAAATTTCCAATGCTTTTTCAAGACAGCCCATGGCTTTATCTATTGACTGGGTATTTAACACGTAAGCGAGCCTTACTTCATTTTTTCCTAACCCGGGGGTACTATAAAAGCCCGATGCCGGAGCCAGCATCAGGGTTTCACTATTGTAGTTGAAGGATTCGAGCAACCACTGGCAAAATATGTCAGCATCGTCTACCGGAAGAGACGCCATTGCATAAAAAGCTCCCCCTGGCTTTGGACAATAAACGCCTGGAATATGGTTCAACCGCTTTACAAGTAAATCACGTCTTTGCTGGTACTCTTTTTTTGTTTCGCTAAAATAATCCGGAGGAAGGTCAACAGCAGCTTCACCTGCAATCTGGCCAAACGACGGGGGACTTAGTCTTGCCTGTGCAAACTTTAAAGCCGTCTCAATTACTTTTCTATTTTTTGTTACCAATGCACCTATTCTTGCACCACATGCGCTATATCTTTTACTAATGGTATCCATCATTACTACATGCTCATCTATATCTGCAAGATGCATAGCACTGAAATGATCTCCTTCATAACAGAATTCACGATATGCCTCATCAGAAAATAAATACAAACTCTTCTTTTTTACAAGGTCTTTCAGTATTTCCATCTCCTCCCTGCTGTATAAATACCCGGTAGGATTATTGGGATTGCAAATAACTATTGCCTTGGTTTTGGGAGTAATTACTTTTTCAAATTCCTCCATTGGCGGCAATGCAAAACCGTTTTTAATTGATGATGTTATCGGTTTTACTACTACGTCTGCTGCCACGGCAAAACCGTTGTAATTTGCATAAAACGGTTCGGGGATGATAACCTCATCACCCGCATCCAAACAGCTCATAAATCCGAAAAGAATCGCTTCGCTTCCACCGGTAGTAATGATGATGTCATTATAGTCAAGATCTATATTTACCGACTTATAGTATTTTACCAGCTTCCTGCGATAACTTTCATTACCTGCACTATGACTGTATTCCAGAACTTTGAAATCGGAGGTACGTACTGCATCCAGGATTTCTTTTGGAGTTTCAATATCAGGCTGACCAATATTCAGATGATAAATCTTCACCCCTCTTTTCCTGGCAGCTTCAGCATAAGGGACCAGCTTCCGGATGGGAGAGGCAGGCATTATCTGCCCGCGATGACTAATTGATAACATATTGCAAATTTACGATGGCCTGTAAAAATAGAATGAATATTCTGCAACATCATTATCTTCATGATAAAGATGTCTATGAAATTACAGATAAAATTGCTGACTCTTATTCTGGTATTTTTCGCAGCAAATCTCTACGCTCAAAAAAACATCACGCTGTCGTCACCGAACCACCATCTCATATTCTCGTGCCGTATTCTCAACAAGACAATTAATTACAGCATAACATTTAAGTCAAAAAAAATAATTGACAATTCTTCTTTGGGGCTCCAGTTTAGTGATGACCATTTTGGAAATGATATCACGGTTAAAAAACCTGTTTACCGCGATACTACCGAAGACTACGATCTCGTAACAGGAAAAACAAAGCATGTGCACACGTATTATAAAGAGGTAACGATACCATTTCAGGAAAACAAAAATCCTTTCAGGAAAATTAATCTGATTGTGAGGGCATTCGATGAAGGAATTGCCTTCCGTTACCAGATTCCCCAACAAAATAATTTTACGTCTTTTACACTCCTTGATGAAAACACCACTTTTCATATAGCCGGCAACCCTGAAGTGCATGCTTTATTATTGCCCGATTATACTTCCTCACACGAAGGACCGTATACGCATGTTCCATTCAATGAATTGCCGCCAGATACTCTTATGGACATGCCCGCTTTATTTGAATTTCCCGGGAACATTTCCCTGGCAATTACAGAAGCCGAGCTGGTAGATTATGCCGGAATGTACCTCACCAAACATAATGGTATTCTGATAAGCAAGCTGTCTCCCCTGCCCAATCAAACTGCTGTAAAGGTAAAAGCCGCTCTCCCACACAATACGCCATGGCGGGTAATGTTGATAAGTGACAGAATTGGCGACCTCATTGAAAGTAATATTATTACGACACTGAATGAGCCTTGCAAAATAAAGGATGTGAGCTGGATCAAACCGGGTAAAACGACTTTTCCGTGGTGGAATGGAAATGTTGTCCCTGACACCATCAATGCACCGGGGAACAACTTCGTCACAAATAAGTATTACATTGATTTTTGTGCCCGCAATCATATCGAATATCATTCAGTGGTTGAATACGGATTGCACCAGTGGTATACCGATGATGGCGTGGGTTTCCAGCCCGGGCCGCACGCGGATGTTACCAGGCCGGTACCCGGTCTCGATATGAAAGAAATTTGTGATTATGCAAAAAGTGTTGGCGTCGGCATCAGGGTATGGGTTCATTTTTATGCTTTATATCCTGAACTGGATACGGCTTTTGCCGTATTTGAAAAATGGGGATTACAGGGTATGATGGTAGATTTTATGGATCGCGACGATCAGCAAATGGTAAATATGCAAATAGAAATTCTGCAGAAAGCCGCTGCGCACCACTTGCACATCCAGTTTCATGGAGCATACAAACCAACCGGGTTAAGCAGAACTTATCCCAATGAACTAACGAGAGAGGGTACACGAAATTATGAAGTGAATAAGTGGGATGATTACGGGCTGAATCCCGATCATGATATCATTATGCCTTTTACGAGAGTGCTTGCCGGCGAAACTGATTATCACCTCGGAGGATTCAGGGCAGTTCCGCAAAACAAATATCGCGCTCAGTATACACGGCCATTAATGCTGGGCACGAGATGCCACCTGCTCGCCATGTATGTAGTGTTGGAAAGTTATTTGCAAATGGTTTGCGACTATCCGGAGGCCTACGAAGGCCAGCCCGGATTTGATTTTATAAAGGAAGTGCCCACCACCTGGGATGAGACTAAAGTAATAGACGCCAAAGTGAACGAATATATCGCTATTGCAAGAAGAAAAGATAATGACTGGTACGTCGGCGCGATTACCAATCACGAATCACGTGAATTGAATATCCCGTTCAGCTTTTTAAGCAACGGAAAATATGAAGTTACTGTTTACAGGGATGCCGGTGATGATGCAACAAATCCAAACGACCTGGTCATAGAGAAAAAGGAAATTACCGGTAAGGACCATATTGTGATAAAGCTTGCTCCCGGTGGTGGATTTACGATGCAAATAAAATCACTGAATTAAAATGATTGTTCAAACTTTACCATAAAACCCAAATATTCAAATGAAAACTGCTATTATCACGGGTGCTTCCGGAAACTTAGGCACCTCTGTTGTCAGAAAATTTATTAATGAAGGATATTATGTGATAGGAACGGTGTCGTCCGGCAACAGCCTTGTAAATTTTCCAAAAGATCAATTTGAAAGAATCGTGGTAAATCTGAATGACCAGGCTCTTGCAAAACAGGTAGCAAAGGATATAATTACAAAACGCAAAAAAATTGATGCAGCCATACTAACTGTCGGCGGCTTTAATATGGGAAAAATTGCCGAAACAAATACCCAGGATATTTTTAAGCAATACCAGCTCAACTTTGAAACCACTTATAATATTGCACAACCTGTGTTTAAACATATGATGGAGCAGAAAGAAGGCAGAATATTCATGATCGGCTCAAGGGCCGGACTGGATGCACGGCATGCAGAAGGAACCGTGGCTTACAGTTTATCTAAATCTCTTGTTTTCCGCCTATCCGAACTGATGAATGAAGAAGCAAAGGGAACCAACGTAATCACCACGATAATTGTGCCCAGTATCATTGATACTCCCCAAAACCGTAAATCAATGCCGGACGCCGATTTTGAAACCTGGGTAAAACCAGAGACGATTGCTGATACCATTTATTGGTATTGCTCCGGTGAAGCGCTGGCAATTAAGGAGCCTGTAATAAAAATATACAACAAAGCCTGACGGGACTTTTTGCGTTAATAAAAACCAAATTTATATCAGGCCTGTTGACAGGTCAAATGTTTCTCCCTACTTTTGGTCTCCTTTCAACAACAACCTTAAAAAAGAAGTATTTCATACTTTTTATTTTCTATTAATTACTGTTTCAGATTAGTCAGGAATAAGTAAACATTTTTTACAAAAGAAAAACTATTGCCTTTTGAAATCGGTATTGTATCATTTTTTAATTTTTTGTGCCGGTTCTGATGAAGATATTCTTCAAAAATGCCCGCGGTCAGAACAAATAAAACATGCCGGCTTTGGCGCGCTGGTGCTCGTTCCCGCCATGCTTGGATTCTTCTCCATGACGTATGCTATTTCCACTTTTGTGCCAAATCCTTATTTATACATCCTGGCAGGATTGGCATGGGCCTGTATTGTTTTTATTTTCGACAGGTTTATTGTTTCGAGCTTTCGCAAAAAACAATCGATCCTGAAAGACGTTACTTCTGCCACATTTATTTCGCGTATTATTTTTTCCGCGTTTGTTGGAGTAGCCGTAGCACATCCTTTGGTGCTGTTATATTTCCGTGAAAGCATTAATGTAAACATGGACGAGTTTGCTCACTCAAAAATTGATAGTATAGAAAACGCGTACAGGCTTCAAAAAAACAGTTACCAATTACAAAATGACACCATTGACAATAATGTAAAGGCCTTATCAGACACGATTCACACACAGGAATCCATCCTTCATGATGAAATAAAGGGCGTGGTACGCGGTGATGAAAAAACAACCGGCCTTGCAGGTGAGGGGCCTACCTTCAAATATGATACCGCCTACCTGCACCGGCTATATAATGCTCTTGCCCAAATGAAAACAGCCAATGAAGCCAAAAAAGCTGATAATAACAGCGCCATGGAAAAGCTGGATTCCGTGAGAGCAGCAAAAATAAGCAGATTGACTTTCAGCCGGGATTATCTTGAGAGAGAAAAAGCACTGAGTCGTCTTTCGTCAGCTAATCCAATCATCAGGATAACTACAGGGTTCCTTATCCTGTTTTTTATATTAGTCGATATTTTGCCGGTCACATGGAAGGGACTGACCAATCGTGGCCCGTATGATGAATACCTGAATGAAACAGAGCTGCGCATCCACAATGAGATGCAGGCAAAAATGATCGATTCAAATACTGACTTTGAAATTCATAAGCTCAATAAAGAAAAAGAGCTTGACGATCATATGGATGGCCTGAAGGAAAGATATCCAACGCAGGAGTTTGCATAAAAAATGCCTCCTGAAAAGGGAAGGCATTAATTGCAAGTACCACGTACGGGATTCGAACCCGTGATTCCTCCGTGAAAGGGAGGCGTCTTAACCCCTTGACCAACGCGGCAGGTTTTATTAAGGGAGGGCAAAGATAAAGCCAGCCTGTCTCAAAGCCAAATTTTTTATCTTCCGTAAATATTTGCAGCAGCAATAAAAACAAGTGGAGCTCAATTAGAATTTCGGACAGGGGATTCCCTTAGAACCTGAAGGCCGCTTAACATAAATAAGAGATATTTCCATGCCTCCCCTGCTTTCGGAAGCAGATTTTAAGCTGGAAACATTTATGTCATAAGTAGCGCCAAGGCGAAAACCTGAAAATTCAAGACCTACATAAGGAATGATGGCGTCATTAAAACGATACCACGAGCCAATATAAACATTAGATGGATTCTGGCTGGACGGATCAATTGCCGCAGCCAATGCCCCGCCAATATTAGTTTCGCTGGCCCCGTTTTGATATTGATAAATTCCGCTCAGATGCAACGTAATATTTTCCTGGACAGGGAAATATCCGCCGGCACTGATTGTTGTTCTTGCAGCAATATTCCATGAACCGCCTTTGAAGCTCTCTTTCGGCCTGTTGATATGATACATAGAGGCTCCCACATAGAAATTATTGTCGTCACTGGTAGAGCCGCTATACAATACCCCTGCATTTACATCCAGGTAATTGATGTTTACATATTGTGAGCTGAAAACATCCTGCGTCACTCCTGTAAATCCGTAGGGTGTAAGTTGGTCCTCAAAATACAGTTTATCTGTATTCAGGCGCTTTTGCCCGTAAACCCCCTGGAAACCGATACCTAATTGCTGATATCCATTTTCATCCAAAGCTTTATGATAAGAAGTGCTTATGCCTGCGTAATTATTGGTCAGCACTCCGCCCCCTGCCTGGTCATTAAGAGCCATAATTCCAATACCCCACGTATCATACTCCGGTAATTTATCTTTCAAAATCGGGAAGTCGACACTTACCGTAGAAGTAGTATATACATTATTGAATGCGGGCCATTGATTCCGATAATTGCCTGCTACTCTGATCGTACCGTCAAACTTGCCGGTGAGCGCCGGATTTAAGGTAAGAGGAGAGGCGAAAAATTGTGAAAAATGAGGATCCTGGGCTTTCCCAAAATAAGTTAGCAAACACAGGAAAAAAAGAGCCAATATCCTTTTCATTGTGCAATTGTCTTGAGTCTTTAAAGATACGGGTTAATTTAGAAACTAAAAACAGTGAGGCGTCATATTTAGACCCTTTTTTGAAGCGGAAAGCTGCACTGATTTTACAGAAAATTACATTTGCAGCTTCAATCCGTAGGCCAGGTCGCCGGCGTCGCCGAGGCCCGGGACAATATATCCTTTTGCAGTTAATTCGTCGTCGATATCACCACACCATATCCAGGCTTTTGGCTCTGCCCGCAACACATATTCAATTCCAACCGTGCATGCAAGGGCGCATACAATATGTATTTGCGAAGGATTCCCTTCTTCCTTAATAAACTGAATTGTTTTTACCAGCGAGGAACCGGTTGCAAGCATGGGGTCCGCAATAATAACAACCCGCTCCTCCATTTCAGGGCAGCTGATATAATCAAGGCTTATTTCAAAGCTTCCGTCGGGGTTATGTTTCCGATAGGCGCTGATAAATGCATTGTCAGCTTTATTAAAATAGTTGAGTAATCCATTGTGCATGGGCAAACCTGCTCTTAAAATTGTGGCAAGCACAGGTTGCTTTTCCAGTACTTTGCACACGGAAGTTCCAAGAGGTGTCGTTACTTCCTTCTCTGTCCAGGGCAATTTTTTACTTATTTCATAAGCGCATATCTCTCCTATTTTTTCAAGGTTCTTTCTGAACCGCATCCGGTCCTGCTGAATCTCCACGTCACGGAGCTCGCTTAAGTAATTACTTACGAGAGAATGATCATCGCTAAGGTTTATTACCATTGTTCAGATTTTAATAATTATAGAAAGCACCGGCCACCGGCTAAAGTTATAATTTTGGACAAAACTAACGGCTAAAATCTAAATCTTTCAATCAAATGCCAGAAAATGATTTATAATGCAATCGGGGTCATGAGTGGAAGTTCGCTGGATGGTATGGACGTTGCCTTTGCAGTGCTTCATGAGCAAGCCGGTATGTGGCAATATGAAATTCAGTACACGGATTGCATTTCATACCCGGTATCCTGGAAAAATAAACTGCTGCAATCAACCTATTTACCCGCGAAAGAATACCTGTTATTACACAGTGAATATGGTAAATTGTTAGGAGAAAAAATAAAACAATTCATTGAAGATAAAGAGCTCCATCACAAAGTGAGTTTTATCGCTGTGCATGGCCATACTACTTTTCATTTACCAAAACAAGGCGTGTCCCATCAATTGGGAAACGGGGCAATGATCGCTGCTGCTACCCGGCTACCGGTCATAACAGATCTGCGGTCTGTAGATATTGCATTTGGCGGGGAGGGAGCTCCTATCGTACCGGTTGGTGAAAAACTGTTGTTTGGCAACTACCGGTACTTTCTGAATCTTGGCGGTATATCAAACATTTCTATTCACAGTCAAGATGCGCTTATAGCCTACGATGTGTGCCCGGCAAATAAAGTTTTGAACAGGCTGGCAGAAGATATGGGAATCGTCTATGATGACAAAGGGGATATTTCCTCACGGGGACGCATACACGAAAATGTATTAGAAAAGCTGAATGAATTATCTTATTACGGGCTGCCATACCCAAAGTCGCTGGCTAATGATTTTGGAACTGATCTGATTTATCCTTTAATAAAATCTTTTGCCCTGAAAACAGAAGATGCCCTGCGAACGTATACCGAGCACATTTGTATACAAATAGCAAATGCTCTTAAGCCCTTTGGGCAGGAGGACAGGCAGCAGTTGCTTATTACGGGTGGCGGAGCTTTTAATTTATTTTTAATAAAAGTGCTGCAGGAAAAGCTTCAGCAGATAAATTTTGAAATTGTAATCCCGGATAATGAAACAGTGAAGTTTAAGGAAGCATTGATTATGGCGCTGTTGGGAGCGCTGCGCTGGCGGGAGCAGTATACCGTTTTATCTTCTGCAACCGGGGCAAAACGAAACAGCATCGGCGGCGCCGTATGGCTCGGGACCGAAGCATAGCCGGACAGAACGCATTGCCCGGTTTTCCAACCGTATCCGCTGCACCATTTTTTAACAGCCTGTTTCAGTAAAATTTATTTTCTTGTGAAAAATTTCTATCGATGAAATCCTTAACAACTGTAGTAACTGTTTTTTCCATTTTATTATTTTCATGTAACACTGCTTCAAAAAAAGTGGATACAGAAAAAGAGAGTTATCAGAAAACCAGGGAAGACCTTCGGAAAAAGGAAGAGAAAGACCCAAAGCTTTTCCTCACCGTAACGGGTGATTCCAAGAAAAATTTAATTGGGCAAACAGTTATAAAAGGGAGCATTACAAACAAGGCATCCATAGCTGTATTTAAAGATGTAGATGTGAATTTATCCTTTTACAGCAAAACAAGTGTATTACTGGAAACTGATAAGGAAACGATTTTTGAAATCCTGCATCCCGGAGAAACAAAAGATTTCAAAACAAAATATTTTGCCCCCAAAGGCACGGACAGTGTGGCCTTTAGTGTAGCAGCCGCCAAGGTAATGCCACAATAAACTAACGGGATGGCATACACGATTTTAAACAAAAAAGGAATAAGAATGCTCTTATTCCTTTTTTAATTTATGCTTTCAGTTGCTTACTCTTCCTCATCAAAGGTCATTGCTTCTTTTGCCGTCATCAGCAATTCATACTCTTCCTTGCTGCCTACTACCATGTTTTCAAACTCTCTCAATCCTGTACCGGCAGGTATCGGGTGGCCGGTAATCACATTTTCTTTCAGGCCCAGCATGGTATCTGTTTTACCCTGGATGGCTGCAGATGATAATACCTTGGTTGTCTCCTGGAAGGACGCTGCTGAGATCCAGCTTTGTGTACCCAGCGAAGCTTTAGTGATCCCCAGCAGTAATGGCGAAGATGTTGCGGGTCTTGCATCACGGTATTCAACCGTTTTCTTATCCGCACGGCGGAGAATGGAATTTTCTTCCCTTATCTCGCGGAGTGTAACAATTTTACCAGGGCGCATCTTGGTGCTATCACCGGCATCGGTTACTACTTTCTTATCAAAGATCCAATCATTCTCTGCATTAAAGTCATACCTGTCTTCAATATCACCTTCGAGGAACTTAGTATCGCCGGCATCTTCGATGGTCACTTTACGCATCATCTGCCTTACGATAACCTCAATGTGTTTGTCATTTATTTTTACACCCTGCAAACGGTATACTTCCTGTATTTCATTTACCACGTATTCCTGAACAGCAAACGGTCCTTTGATAGCCAAAATATCAGCCGGTGAAATTTGCCCGTCAGAAAGTGCCGTGCCTGCTTTTACAAAGTCACCGTCCTGGGCTAAAATCTGGCGCGTCAGGGGCACGAGATATTTTTTAACAATCCCATCTTTTGCCTCTACAATTATTTCCCGGTTGCCCCTTTTGATATTACCAAAAGAAACAACACCATCAATTTCTGAAACTACTGCAGGGTTGCCCGGGTTTCTTGCTTCAAATAATTCTGTTACTCTTGGCAAACCACCGGTAATATCTCTAAGCTTCCCTAAAACTCTAGGAATCTTGGCAATAACCTGTCCTGGCCTTAATTCTTCTCCCTCATCAAGTATTATGTGTGAGCCGACCGGCAGGTTGTAAGATTTAGATTCCTTTGCACCCTGCACTAACAATGAAGGAATGCGCGTTTTATCTTTTGTTTCAATAACTACCTTTTCCCTGTGACCGGTTTGCTCGTCCGCTTCTTCTCTATAGGTAACCCCTTCGATAATATTTTCGAACTTAATGGCCCCGTCAATTTCTGAAACGATTACATTGTTGAACGGATCCCACGTACAGATTACATCTCCCTTTGCAACTTTCTGGCCATCCTTTACCAGCAAAGTGGCGCCATACGGCACGTTATTGGTAATAAGCAAACGATCATTCTTCAAATCCATAATTCTTACTTCACCGGTACGACCTATAACCACCTTTATTTTTTCACCTGAATTATTAACAGCATCTACTGTACGAAGACCATCGAAGTGAATGGTGCCATCAAACTTTGCATTAAGTGTTGATTCAACAGATGCAGAGCCTGCCACACCTCCCACGTGGAATGTACGAAGTGTAAGCTGTGTTCCGGGCTCACCGATTGACTGCGCCGCTATGATGCCCACTGCATCTCCTTTTTGCGTTGCATAACCTGATGCCAGATTTTTACCATAACATTTTACGCAAACCCCGCGCCTGCTTTCGCAGGTAAGCACCGAACGAATTTCAACGCTTTCAACACCTGCCTGTTCTATCTTCTGGGCAATATCTTCGGTAATCAAAACGCCTGCTTCTACGATCAGCTCATCAGTAACAGGGTTGTATACATTGTGCAATGAAGTGCGTCCCAATATCCTGTCGTACAACGGCTCGATAACATCTTCGTTATCTTTCAGCGCCGTAGTGGCAATTCCTCTTAATGTGCCGCAATCCTCTTCGTTGATAACAACGTCCTGGGCCACATCGACCAATCTTCTTGTAAGATAACCGGCGTCAGCAGTTTTTAAAGCAGTATCGGCAAGACCTTTACGGGCACCGTGAGTAGAAATAAAATATTCCAACACATTCAATCCATCTTTAAAGTTGGATAGAATGGGGTTTTCCACAATTTCACTTCCTGTACTTCCTGACTTACGTGGTTTTGCCATCAATCCCCTGATACCGGCAAGCTGCTTAATTTGCTGCTTTGAACCTCTTGCTCCTGAATCAAGCATCATATACACGGAATTAAATCCCTGTTTGTCACTCGCCAGCTCCTGTATGAGTGTTTCTGTCAGCCGTGTATCAACACGGCTCCAAATGTCAATGATACCATTGTATCTTTCATTATTTGTGATAAGACCGGCATTATAGTTTTCCCAAACTTCATCTACTTCATTGGTAGCATTATCAATCATATCCTGTTTTGTATCAGGGATGATAAGGTCATTGATATTAAATGACAAACCACCCTTGAATGCCATACGGAATCCCAGCTGTTTAATGTCGTCAAGAAATTTTGCAGTTGCCGGAATATTGGTCCATTTAATAATATCACCGATAATTTCCCGTAAAGCTTTCTTGGTAAGCAATGCATTTACAAACCCTGCTCCTTTGGGAACACATTGGTTAAATATTACACGTCCTACCGTGGTATCCACAATTTTCTTTTCCAGGGTTCCATCTGCTTTACGGACTTCTACGCGAACTTTTATCGCAGCATGCAGATCCACGCGTTGTTCATTATACGCAATGATAACTTCTTCTGTAGAATAGAATGTTTTACCCTCTCCTTTTACCGGGTGATCTTTGGTTGACTTTCTTCCTTTTGTGATGTAATACAATCCCAGTACCATGTCCTGCGAAGGAAGGGTGATAGGAGTTCCATTTTGCGGATTCAAAATGTTATGGGAAGAAAGCATCAGTATCTGCGCTTCCAATATTGCAGCATTGCTCAATGGCACGTGCACCGCCATCTGGTCACCGTCGAAGTCAGCGTTGAAAGCCGTTGTAACCAACGGATGCAATTGTATTGCTTTACCTTCGATCAGTTTCGGCTGGAATGCCTGGATAGAAAGGCGGTGAAGCGTTGGCGCCCTGTTTAGCAATACAGGATGTCCTTTCAGAATATTTTCCAGAATATCCCATATAATAGCTTCTTTTTTATCAACCAGCTTACGGGCACTCTTTACTGTCTTTACAATTCCGCGTTCTATAAGTTTTCGAATGATGAAAGGCTTGAACAATTCTGCTGCCATATCTTTTGGCAACCCGCATTCATGCATTTTTAATTCCGGGCCTACTACAATTACAGAACGACCGGAATAGTCCACACGTTTGCCCAACAGGTTCTGGCGGAAACGTCCTTGTTTTCCTTTCAGCACATCGCTCAACGATTTTAATGCACGGCCGCCCTCAGCTTTAACTGCATTTGACTTTCTTGAATTATCGAATAGTGAATCTATGGCTTCCTGCAGCATTCTTTTTTCATTGCGGAGAATTACTTCAGGCGCTTTAATTTCCAGCAATCTCTTTAAACGGTTATTACGGATAATAACACGGCGATACAGGTCATTCAGATCGGAAGATGCAAAACGGCCACCGTCCAATGGAACCAACGGGCGTAATTCCGGTGGAATAACGGGAATATATTGCATTACCATCCATTCGGGGCGGTTGGTGATTCTGGTATTGGCATCACGAAAGCTTTCTACAACGCTTAGACGCTTTAATGCATCTGCTTTTCTTTGTTGTGATGTTTCATTAGCCGCAGCGTTACGAAGATCAAATGACAACTGGTCCAAATCTATTCTTGCCAGCAAATCATGTACGGCTTCAGCACCCATTTTTGCAATAAACTTATCGGGATCTTCATCCGGCAAATGCTGATTATCCTTGGGAAGCGTATCCAGGATATCGAGGTATTCTTCTTCGGTCAAAAGGTCGCCATAATTTTGTCCCTTATCTGCACGGATACCGGGCTGTATCACTACAAATCTCTCGTAGTAAATAATTGTTTCCAGTTTCTTGGAGCTCATGCCGAGCAGATAACCAATCTTATTGGGCAGCGATTTAAAATACCAGATATGAACTACCGGAACAACCAGCTTAATGTGCCCCATTCTTTCACGACGAACTTTCTTTTCGGTAACTTCTACACCACAACGGTCACAAACAATGCCTTTATAGCGAATACGTTTATATTTTCCGCAGGCACATTCATAATCTTTTACAGGTCCGAAAATTCTTTCACAAAATAAGCCGTCTCTTTCAGGCTTATAGGTCCGGTAATTGATGGTTTCGGGCTTTAATACTTCACCATAGCTTCTTTCCAAGATAGAATCCGGGGAAGAAAGTCCGATGGTAATTTGAGAAAACGTAGCACGCGGACGATTTTCTTTTCTAATCATATTTTTATTTTACTTTAAGCATTCAACCAAATGTTCAATGCAAGTGAATTGATTTTTTAATTAGCGTTTACGCTTAACCGTTAGGTTACTCAAACTGAAGATCCAGTCCCAAACCTCTTAGTTCATGCACCAGTACGTTGAAAGATTCGGGCACGCCCGGCTTGGGAATATTATCGCCTTTTACAATGGCCTCGTAAGTTTTGGCCCTGCCGATAATATCATCAGATTTGAGGGTGAGCAGTTCCTGTAATATGTTGGATGCACCATAGGCTTCGAGCGCCCATACTTCCATTTCTCCGAAACGCTGGCCTCCGAACTGCGCTTTACCACCCAATGGTTGTTGCGTAATCAAGCTGTACGGACCGATGGAACGGGCGTGCATCTTATCATCTACCATGTGATGTAGCTTGATAACATAAATAACGCCGACGGTTGCTTTTTGGTCAAAACGCTCACCGGTTTCCCCGTCATATAAGTATGTATGACCAAAAGTGGGGAGGTTCGCTTTACCGATTTCGCCTGCAATTTCTTCTACCGAAGCGCCATCAAATATCGGGGTAGCGTATCTCTTATTTAGTTTTTGACCTGCCCAACCCAGCACAGTTTCATAAATCTGTCCCAGATTCATACGGCTCGGTACGCCCAGCGGATTTAATACAATATCCACCGCCGTTCCGTCTTCAAGGAAAGGCATATCTTCCTGGCGAACGATTTTGGCAACAATTCCTTTATTACCATGACGTCCGGCCATCTTATCGCCCACTTTCAATTTGCGTTTAACGGCCAGGTATACTTTTGCCAGCTTCAATACACCGGCGGGCAATTCATCTCCGATTGAAATATTAAACTTCTCTCTCTTGTACCTTCCCAGCTCTTCGTTGTATTTAATATTGTAGTTATGCAACAAGGTGTTGATGTGATCATCTGTAGCTGCATCACCTGCCCATCCCAAAGGATTTACATTCTGATAATCGATATTTGCAAGGTTTTTTGGAGTAAACTTGGCGCCCTTGCCAATCAACACTTCTCCAAAATTGTTACTCACACCTGCAGAAGTTTTATCTTTTAATAAGACAAGGAGTTTGCTGATAAGTAATTCCAGCAGATCCGCTTCTATCTTTTCATGCGTCTTATCAATTTTTTCCAACGAAGCTTTTTCCTTTACCTTTCCATTCTTATCTTTTTTAGCACGCTGGAATAATTTTTTATCGATCACCACACCTTCGGTGCCGCTGGGCGCTTTCAAGGATGCATCTTTTGCATCACCTGCCTTGTCACCAAAAATTGCCCTGAGCAATTTCTCTTCCGGGGTAGGATCACTTTCGCCTTTCGGGGTAATCTTACCAATGAGAATATCTCCTTCCTTTACATGCGCTCCAATTCTTATTACGCCAAACTGGTCAAGATCTTTAGTTGCCTCTTCGCTTACGTTAGGAATATCCGGCGTTAATTCTTCTTCGCCAAGCTTGGTATCACGTACTTCCAGCTCAAACTCGTCAATATGGATAGAAGTAAACAAATCTTCTTTCACCACTTTCTCACTGATCACAATAGCATCTTCAAAGTTGTAACCTTTCCATGGCATGAAAGCTACTTTAAGGTTGCGGCCCAATGCTAATTCACCATCTTTTGTTGCATATCCTTCTGTAAGGAAATCGCCTGTCTTTACTGCCTGGCCTTTCTTTACTGCCGGGCGTAAATTGATGCAGGTGCTTTGGTTAGTTTTAATAAACTTCGTCAGTTTATACACCACCAGGTCTTCCTCAAAGCTCACAAGCTTCTGGGTCTGGCTCCTGTTATATTTTACATGAATTTCGTTGGCGTCCACATATTCCACCACACCATCCCCGTCGGCGTGGATTTGAATTCTCGCATCACGCGCTGCTTTTCCTTCAAGACCTGTACCTACTATAGGTACTTCGGGAAGAATCAGCGGAACAGCCTGGCGTTGCATGTTTGAACCCATCAAGGCGCGGTTCGCATCATCATGCTCGAGGAAGGGAATCAATGAGGCACTCAAACCTACAATCTGGTTGGGCGCCACATCCATATATTCCACCTCTGTTTTATCAAGAATAGGGAAATCACCTGTTAAACGCGATTTAACCTTATCATTAAGAAAGTTTGACTTCTCGTCCAATGGGGCATTTGCCTGGGCAATCTTGGCAGTATCCTCCTCTTCAGCACTCAGGAAATATACTTTCTTCATATCCACATGGCCATTTGTCACTTTGCGGTATGGCGTTTCAATGAAGCCCATCTCGTTGATCTTTGCATGCACGCAAAGAGTAGAGATCAGGCCAATGTTTGGACCTTCCGGTGTTTCAATAGTACACAGGCGGCCATAGTGAGAATAATGTACGTCACGTACCTCGAAACCTGCGCGCTCCCTGCTGAGACCACCGGGGCCAAGTGCGGAAATACGGCGCTTGTGGGTTATTTCACTTAACGGATTGGTTTGATCCAGAAATTGCGACAACTGCGATGTTCCAAAGAAGGAGTTGATCACAGACGATAAGGTTCTCGCATTAATCAGGTCGACCGGTGTGAATACTTCATTGTCTCTTACATTCATTCTCTCACGAATGGTACGGGCCATACGGGCCAAGCCCACACCAAACTGCGCATACAGCTGTTCTCCCACCGTACGTACACGGCGATTGCTCAGGTGATCGATGTCATCTATTTCACTCTTGGCGTTGGTGAGCAAAACGAGATATTTGATAATCGATATAATATCTTCCTTGGTTAAAACTTTTTTATCTATCGGATAGTTCAATCCAAGCTTGCGGTTGATCTTATAACGTCCCACTTCGCCAAGGTCGTAACGCTTATCACTAAAGAATAATTTATCAATAATGCCACGGGCTGTTTCATCGTCCGGCGCATCTGCACCACGTAACTGGCGGTAAATATGCTGTACTGCTTCTATTTCGCTATTGGATGTATCTTTATTCAGCGTATTATAAATGATGGCATAATCGCCGCTTACTTCTTCTTTCTGAATAAATACGCTTTTTGCTTCCAGTTCGAGAATAGTGGCTATGTTCTCCTCATCAAGGATAGTGTCTCTTTCAAGAACTATTTCATTCCTTTCAAGGCTTACTACTTCGCCGGTATCTTCATCCACAAAGTCTTCCACCCAGGTACGCAACACTCTTGCAGCAAGGCGTTTGCCAATGTGTGCATGCAATGTCTTCTTATCGGCCCTGATTTCTTCCGCCATCCCGAATAATTCGAGAATATCTTTATCAGTTTCGTAACCGATAGCCCGAAGAAGAGTGGTTACCGGAAATTTTTTCTTGCGGTCTATATAAGCATACATCACATTGTTGATGTCTGTTGCAAATTCCATCCAGGCGCCTTTGAACGGTATCACCCTTGCAGAATAGATTTTGGTTCCGTTGGGGTGGATAGATTGTCCGAAAAATACACCCGGGGAGCGATGCAACTGAGATACAACCACCCGTTCCGCGCCATTTATTACAAAGGTGCCGCGGGGAGTCATATAAGGAATATTTCCGAGGAACACATCCTGAACGATGGTCTGGAAATCCACGTGTTCCTCATCATTACAGCTGAGGCGAAGTTTTGCTTTCAGGGGGACCGCATAGGTAAGGCCTCTTTCTATACATTCCTCAATTGTATACCGGGGAGGATCCACGAAATAATCGAGAAATTCCAGCATGAATATGTTGCGGGTATCCGTTATCGGGAAGTTTTCCTTGAATACACGAAACAGCCCTTCATTATTACGTTTGTCGGGTGTAGTTTCAAGTTGGAAAAAGTCTTTAAATGATTGGATTTGGATACCCAAAAGATCCGGAGCCTCCGCCAAATGTTCAATTTTTCCAAAACTGAATCTTTGATCTGGAGCAACTTTAGTTGGAGCCATATTTACGTTAAAAAATTTTTAAAGTGAGGGCTTTAACAAGAGTAGTCAAATGAATTTTCAGACCTACCCTAAATTAAAGGACGGCAAAGTTAAGGATAATTCTCCAAATTCAACCAATACATCAAAAATTTTGCCGTGTTCCAAAAAAAGAAATTAACATTTCCTAATTACCAGTGGAAAAGGCAGTAACCGGTTGATATACGAGCTTATTTTATGGAAAACCTAAAGAAAAAAGTTGTCATTGCCTTCATCAGGACTGTATTATTTTATCAACAATATCTTATATTTTACGTGGCCGGGCTCTCAGCTAAAAAGCCCGCTAATTGAACGGGCTTTTTGAATAATATTTTTAAGCTTGTTATCCTAAAATGGACGCCTGTCTATTGGCCCTGCGATTCTGTTTCCGGGCCTTTATTAATCAAATCCATAAACTGATCAAGTTTGGGTGTAATGATAATCTCTGTACGCCTGTTCTCGCTTCTTCCTTCCGGCGTATCATTGCCGGCAATAGGATTGTACTGGCCGCGGCCGCCTGCAGTAAGGCGCTGAGGATCCACACCATAACTGTTTTGTAGCGCCTGAACTACCGACGAAGCCCTGAGGGCGCTCAAATCCCAGTTGTTCCGGATATTGGGTCTTGAAATGGGAACCGTATCCGTATTGCCTTCAATCAAAACGTCATAATCTTTGTAGTCTGTGATAATCTTGGCAATCTTTGCCAGTGTTTGCCCCGCTTTATCAGAGATTTCATAGCTGCCCGATTTATACAGCATATTATCAGCAAGGGAAATATACACTACTCCCTTTTTCACTTTTATATCCACATCCTGCATTTCATCCTTGCTCAAGGAGCGGGTGAGGTTATTGGTAAGCACCATATTGAGCGAATCGCTCTTGCTTTTGGAGGCTATCAGTTCCTGTATATACTTGTTGGATGCATTGATTTCATCAACCAGTTTTGAAACATTCACATTGCCCTGGCTGGCTGAGGTAAGACATTTGTCCAATGCCGCCTGTAATGTTTTCTCGTGCTCCCGTTCCGCATTTATTCGTTCCTGGAGGCCAGAAATCTGAACATTTGCCTTGTCAAGGTTGCCTTTACATTCCTCGCTTTCCCTGGTAAGCTCGCTGTTGCTGTCCTGCAGCTTATTATAGTTTGCCTGCAGCGCATTGAACTTTTTTGTGCTCACGCAGCTCGTAAAAAAAAACAAAGCCAGGAAAATGGCCGGTAAAATAAATGTAATTTTCACTTTATAGTATTTAATTGTTAATAATCAAAAATGCTTTTACAAATTTTCAGCCAAGGTATAACATTCAATTAAAATATGCAGATGAATGAGACCAATAAATTACCAAAACAAACTATGCCAGTTACTTTTAACAATTTAGTGTCGTTCAATACGGCTATTAAGAAGGCGAACGGCTGTTTAAAATTTCGTTTAGGCGTTGCCGTTATATTATATTTCGCCCGGTCCGGTGATTTTACATTAAAAAGCCCCGGGCATTATAAATCCGGGGCATACATCTTTTCAATAAAATATCTGTTCCGTTAGCTGAAAGTCTCCCTGATCTTTTCCCAAAAGGTTTTATCGTTTTTATCAGGTTTGGGCTTGAAGTTTTCGCTCTGCTGCATTTTTTCCAATGTTTGCCTTTCTTCGTGCGAAACATTTTGCGGTGTCCACACATTTACATGTATGAGCTGATCGCCTTTATCATGCGAATTGACTGACGGGAATCCCTTGCCTTTCAGCCGGAAAATCTTACCGCTTTGTGTACCAGGAGGAATTTTAATTTTTGCCCTGCCATCTATGGTTGGAACCTCTACATTGATACCAAAAACGGCATCAGGAAATGATATATATAAGTCATACGCCACATTAAGCCCCTCGCGGTGCAGATTAGGGTGTGCTTCTTCTTCTATCAATATGATCAAATCGCCCGGGCTGCCGCCTCTTTCTCCCATGTTGCCCTTGCCGCTCATGCTCAGCTGCATTCCTTCCTGGACACCCGCAGGTATATCGAGTGTTACGGTTTCCTCTCCGTATACTCTTCCTTCACCCTTACAGGTTGCACATTTACTGGTAACCACCGAACCCTCACCCCCGCAGGTAGGGCATGTGGTCACGGTTTGCATTTGTCCCAGAAAAGTATTTTGAACCCTGCGAACCTGGCCGCTTCCTCCACAGGTATTACACGTTTGAACGCTGCTTTTATCTTTGGCACCGGATCCTCCACAGGTATTACAGGCAATATATTTTTTAACCTTTATAGTTTTGGTAGTTCCTTTCGCAATCTCTTCATAATTTACCTTGATTTTTACACGAAGGTTTGTACCCCGGGTACCCCTGTTCCTTGAACGACTGCTCCTGCTGCCGCCAAAAATTCCACCGAACACATCGTCTCCAAAAATATCCCCGAACTGGCTGAAGATATCTTCCATGTTCATGCCATGCGCAGAGAATCCACCCCCTCTGCCCGGGCCGAAAGCATTGTGCCCAAACCGGTCATACTGTGCTCTTTTATCCGGATCGCTTAATACTTCATAGGCTTCTGCAGCTTCCTTAAACTTCTCTTCGGCAGTGTGGTCACCGGGATTTCTGTCAGGATGATATTGCATCGCTACTTTGCGATAAGCCTTTTTTATTTCTTCCGGCGAAGCAGACTTGCTTGCTCCCAAAACTTCGTAGTAATCTCTTTTTGATGCCATTGAACTAATCATACCATTTTTGTGATCTGCATAATACCTCTGGTAATGCCGTCTGCAGCTTCCGGCTATAAACTTCTATAAGGAATCATTTATTTTCCCACTACGACCCTGGCAAATCGTATCAGTTTATCGTTCAGGTAATATCCTTTTTGAATTTCATCCACTACCCGGCCCTTCCTCTTTTCATCTGTTACCGGCACTTCTGTAATGGCCTCGTGCTTTTCGACATCGAACTCTGTATTGATGCTTTCCATGGCCTTCAGCCCTTTCATTTGCAGCGTTTTGCGGAGCTTATTAAATACCAGCAACACGCCTTCCCTGATCTGGTTTACATCATTACTTTCCATTATTTGCTTTTCTGCACGGTCGCAGTCGTCCAGCACCTCAAGCAGCGAAACAATAACCTCCTTTCCGGCAGTCTGTATCAGATCTATCCTTTCTTTTGAGGTGCGTCTTTTGTAATTTTCAAATTCGGCCACGAGCCGGATGTATTTATCTTTTTGTTCTTCCAGCTCCGCCTTCAGCTTTTCTGTTTCCTCCGGTGCTGCTTGTTTTGCCTCGTCTGTGGCGACCTGCTCGTTTATTATATTTTCAGCCGGAAATTCGGCTGCTTCAGTAGTAGTATTATTGTCTTTCAATTTCTTTTTATTTTTTTCCATCATATAAAATTGGCTGCAAAGGTACTATTGTCAAACTTTTTGCCAATACCGAATCTTAGACAAATTGACACTGACCTTTCTCTTTAGCGGGAGTGGCGGGCCTATTACAAATGCCCGGATTTTCTTTGACAGCTTAAAAACTCTGTCCAACAATGAAATATGGTAATCCTATTTTCAAAAATTGCGTTAAAATGTATTTATAATCAATAAAGGCATATTGCTTTTTATTTCTTCCGGCGTCTAAATTGTAGTAACACTTAAAACAGATTAACTATGAAAACTCTATTAATAACATTCGCACTTACCATCTTGTCATTGGGCACGTTTGCACAACGGAAAGGCGGATATTTTCACCATGCCCCTGTTACAAGAGTTGTTGTCACACCGGCAATTGGATTGGGGTTTGGCTTTGGTTATCCTTATTTTGGCTATCCCTATTATCCGTATGGCTACCCCTACTATTATGGTTATGGCCATGCTCCGTACCGTTTATCATCGCAAATACAGGCAATAAAAGTTGACTACCGCAACAGGATAAAAGAAGCGCGCCATGATAAAAGTATCAGCCATGCGCAAAGAAGGCAGGAAATACGCAATCTGAAAGCTGAAAGAGCGCAAGCTGTTGCAGACGCAGAACGGGACTTTTACAATAACAGGGGACGGCAAAACAACAGCAATAATTATAATGGCAATCAATAAGTGCTTTCGTCATCAAGTCAATGTACAAGCATAAATGCTCAAAGCGTTTATGCTTTTTTATACTACCTGGTTTCTGAGCAGGTCCTCAAAGGAATCTCTTCTGCGGATAAGCTTTGCCTTGCCATCCTGAACCAAAACTTCGGCAGGCTTTAAACGGGAATTAAAATTAGAAGACATCTCAAAGCCATACGCACCGGCATTATAAAATACAAGGTAGTCGCCTTCGCGAATCTCATTGATTTCTCTATCCCACGCAAAGGTGTCCGTTTCACAAATATTGCCTACCACGGTATAATGCTTTTTGGGCGCCTGTTCATTACTGATGTTTTCAATGCGGTGATAAGCATTATAAAACATGGGCCGTATCAGGTGATTAAATCCGCTGTTTACACTGGCGAAAGTAGTGGCGGATGTTGGCTTGAGCACATTCACCTGCGTAACAAGGTAACCTGCAGCGCTTACCAAAAATTTCCCCGGTTCAAACCACACCTGCAAATGTCTATTGCCCGGGTTGGGATGGTTGGCGAATGCTTCGGCAACTTTTTTAGCCAGCTTATTAATATCAGTTTCTTTATCTCCTCCTTTATAAGGCACTTTGAAGCCTCCGCCAAGATCCACAAATTCCAGTTCGTTAAACCGCGGAATAATATCGAACAATACTTCTATTCCTTTTACAAAAATATCTGCATCATCTATATCGCTGCCGGTATGAATTTGCAATCCGCGAATAAACAGGTTATATTTTTCAACCACAGTAATGATGTCATCGATCTGGTCGACCGGAATTCCAAATTTACTTTTATCATGCCCGGTAGAAATTTTAAGATTACCGCCGGCCATTATGTTGGGCCGCAGCCTGATTCCCAACGGGTAGGTATAACCGAATTTTTGGCCAAACTTTTCCAGGTTGGAGAGGCTGTCAATATTGATATTAACCCTTACATCTTTTGCCTCTTCTATTTCGCTGAAATCAATACCATTGGAGGTATACAAAACCCGTTCCGGAGGAAAGCCTGCATATAATGCAAGTTTCACTTCATTAATAGAACTGCAATCAACATTGGCACCGGCCGATTCTATGTATTTAAGTACACTTACATTGGTTAATGCCTTACAGGCATAAAAAAATTTTGCGTCCGTATCCTTGAATGCATGGAGCAGCTTCTCATATTGCTCCTTAATTCTTTCTGCGTGATAAATATAAACAGGGGTACCGAATTCTTCTGCTATCGCTGTTAGTTCTGTATGAGATAAAACACTGTTCATGCTAATAGGCAAATAAATGATTAGCGGATAATAAATTTTTAATAAAGTTATCAGGAAATAGTATCACTGCTTACTTCGTCGGGTTGTTGTTGGTCCTGCAATGATTCTTCATCTGCTGAAGCGGCTTCTTCACCAGGTGCGGTATAAACATCTTCTATTCTTGTGGCTTCAATAATTTCCTGGTCAAGCACCTCCTTTATCTTTGGTAAATCCGCCGGGCTGTTTATGCCAAAATAATCCATAAAAGATTTAGAAGTAGTATATACCAGGGGTTTTCCCGGAGCATGTTCATTTCTGCCTGCAATTACAATTAAATCTTTCTCCAATAATTTTTGCACTGCATAATCGCAGTTTACTCCCCTGATGATTTCAATATCAGTTTTGGTTACCGGCTGTTTGTATGCAATGATGGAAAGCGTTTCAAGCGCTGCTACAGAAAGTCGTTTCAGGAATTTATCTCCATTAAGCTGGGATACTGTTTTGTGAAATTCCTTTTTGGTTAAAAACTGGAAGCCGCCGCCGCTTTTCACCACTTCAAAAGGATAGAATTCTGATTGATATTTTTCGTGCAGCGCTTCAATAGCGGCATCCACCTGCTCCGGAGTAGCGCGATCCTCAATAAATCCCAGGGCATTGTTCACAAATTCTGTAAGCTCCGCAGCCGACAAAGGCTTATCGCTTGCAAAAATCAATGCTTCAATATGTGGTATGATGATGCTTAAATCCATATAAATGTCATTGGGCGTTGATCAAGGGTCAGTTAGTCATTGGTCAATAGGTCTTCAAGCCCCCCTGCTTTTTCATAGACTACTTCCGCCTCACTTACCTGATCGCTGTTATTAGTTCTTCCAATAGCTTTGATATAACCATTAACAAGTTTAAAATATTTTTCAAACATTACCCGTAATTCCTGATTTTCTTCTGCACTGACCAAACCCCGGTTATACGCTTTCGTAAGACAACTTGTACATTCGAAGGCTGACCCACGGCTATAATAGTTAAAGTTTCTGTTTTCTTTATAAGAAAACCTCCCATAACCCTCCGCGATATTCAATCCAACGGAGTCCGCTGCATTTACAAATTGCTTACCCAAGTATCCTTCGCAAAATAAGGCCAGTGGTCAATAATTCCCCAAATCTTATCTCCTATTGTCATGGCCACTTTGTATACTTCCCACTCAGGTAATCTGATCATAAGACTTAGTTTTATTTTAACAACAGACTATCAGCTCATCTACCGGCAATTAATGACTTTTGACCATTGACTTTTGACTTAACAACTAATCCGATTATCCTTGCAACGCAGCCGCACCGCTCACGATTTCGGTGAGCTCTGTTGTAATGGCTGCCTGTCTTGCACGATTATAACTGATCTTTAAAGTTTTCAATAGTTCTTCTGCATTGTCTGTTGCCTTATCCATTGCGGTCATTCTTGCACCATGCTCACTTGCATGCCCGTCAAGAATGGCTTTGAACAGTTGGGTATTTAAAATTTTAGGCATCAGCTCTTCTATCAACGTATTTTTATCCGGTTCAAAAATAAAGTCGGCCTTTGCCTGTCCTTTTTTCTTTTCTGTTTTCTTTATTGGTAAAAATTGTTCTACAACAAATTTCTGTGTAGCTGCATTTTTGAATTCACTGTACACCAGATCCACTACGTCATATTTTCCTTCCTCAAAAGCATTCATAGCAAATTTTGAAATGTGGGCTACATTATCAAACGTCAATTCAGTAAAAATCTGCCAGTAGGTATCAATGACCTTAAACCTGTTCTTGGTAAAATTCTCATATCCCTTCTTACCCAACGGAAGCACATCAATATTATCTCCCGGAATAGCACTATATTTTTCCCGGATCAGCTGTTTGGTAAGCTTTATAAGACCGCTGTTGTAGCCTCCGGCCAGGCCCCTGTCGCTTGTAATGAGAATAATCAGCACCCTTTGTACCGGTCTTTCGGAGGCCAGCTTCATATTTACGCCTCCTTCCACATTACTTACAATGTTGCTGAGCACTTCCTGCAGCTTTTGAGCATAAGGCCGCATTTGTATGATAGCATCCTGTGCCCTGCGCAACTTGGCCGCACTCACCATTTTCATCGCTTTCGTGATCTGCTGGGTATTTTTTACACTCTGGATCCTGCTTCTTACCTCCTTTAAGGCGCCGCTCATATAAATTTATTTATGGGGTGCAAAGTTAAGCGAACAGCTGAACAAAACCAGTCTTTGTTTTAATAGTTACACACATTGAAAATGATGCAACATTGAACCCTGATTACGATTCAGGAAGAAAATAGACAAAAGTAGAAATGAGAAGTCCTTTTTATGCTACTTTTGCCCTCACAATTTACGATTGCATAATAGAAATTTGCGTACATGAAAATTACTTGGTGGAAAATATTGTGCATGTTGCTTTTATTTTTCACATTCACGGCCGGCTTCCTCGTAAAAGTTCCTTACATCGGTAACCTCCACGAAAGTATCCGCAACTTTTACTTCCATGTTCCCATGTGGTTTGGGCAAATTACCCTGTTAAGTTTGTCCCTGTGCTATTCCATTGCCTATCTCAGATCTGAAAATATCCGGTACGATATATATGCTTCAGAATTTGCCAAAACAGGAGTTGTATTTGGCGTGCTGGGCCTTGCTACAGGTTCTATCTGGGCTACTTATACATGGGGAGAACCGTGGAGCAATGATCCAAAGCAGATAGCTGCGGCTATTGCCATATTGATTTACCTGGCCTACCTGGTGCTGAGAGGTTCTATGACCGACATTGACAAGACTGCCCGGATCAGCGCGGTATACAACATCTTTGCTTATTTCATTTACATTCCGCTGATCATGATATTGCCGCGCTTGGTACAGTCTCTTCACCCCGGTGGAATGGAAGGAGCTAAAGGTGGCGGCAACCCTGCATTAGGCGGTGACAACCTGGATCCTTCGATGCGGCTGGTTTTCTGGCCCGCGGTTTTGGGTTGGATATTGCTGGGCGTGTGGATCAGCCATCTTAAAATACGACTCAGCTTATTAGCGAATAAAAATTTAATTAAATGATCCAAAGAATCTATAAGCGTATCTGCCTGCCTGTTGTATTGTGCTGCTGTTATGTTTTCTCATTTGCGCAAACTTCATCCGATTCTTCATCCTTCAAAAGCACAGGTGCAATGATGGACCACGGCAAGATCTATGTGGTGATGGCTGTTTGCATTACTATTTTAGCCGGGCTTTTTTTATACCTTATAAGAATAGATATGAAAGTTTCGAAAAAAGAGAAGCTTTCTTAAAGTGGCTTAAATAATTTTTAAACAAAAAATCTTCAGAAAAATATCCTTTAAGTTTGATGCCTTTTTTAAACTCAAAATTCCTTCATATATGTCAATGCAATCAGGGTATAGTTTTTTCAAAGCCGTGGAAAAAAGTTTTGATAAAGCAGCCCGTTTTACCAGTTGGGATCCGGGAGTGCTGGAACAAATAAAACAGTGCAACAGTGTCTACCAGATGCGTTTCCCCATAAAAAAAGAAAACGGTGAAATTATTACGATAGAAGCCTATCGTGTACAGCACTCTCATCACAAAACTCCCTGCAAGGGAGGTATCCGTTTCAGCCTTGCGGTAACACAGGATGAAGTGATGGCGCTCGCCGCCCTGATGACTTATAAATGTGCCATAGTAAACGTGCCATTTGGCGGTGCAAAAGGAGGTATTAAAATAAATCCGCGCAATTATACTCCATACGAACTCGAAAAAATTACCCGCCGCTATACTGCTGAATTAATCAAGAAGAATTTCATCGGGCCCGGTACCGATGTTCCCGCTCCTGATTATGGAACCGGCGAACGCGAGATGGCCTGGATATTGGATACTTATGTTGCCATGCATCCGACAGAGCTGGATGCTGCAGGTTGCGTAACCGGCAAGCCTGTAAGCCAGGGGGGCGTTCGCGGAAGAAGAGAGGCAACGGGCCTGGGCGTATATTATGGATTGAGTGAAATATGCAATATGCCTTCCGTAATGTCAAAACTTGGATTGCCCGTGGGGGTAAAAGACAAACGGGTAGTGGTGCAAGGGTTGGGAAATGTGGGATATCACACGGCGCTTTTCTTTCAACAGGCCGGGGCAAAAATTATCGGGCTGGCAGAATTCGAAGGTGCCATTTACAATGAAACCGGGCTCGATGTTGACAAGGTATTTCAGCACAGAAAGAAGACCGGATCCATATTGAATTATCCTGATGCAAAAAATTTTGACAACACTGCTGATGCATTGGAAATGGAATGCGACATCCTGATCCCGGCGGCCCTGGAAAATGTAATAAACATTACCAACGCGTCGAGAATAAAGGCAAAGATTGTAGGAGAGGCCGCCAACGGACCTCTCACCCCGGAAGCAGATGAAGTGATGAATACAAAAGGAATTCTCGTGGTACCGGATATGTACCTGAACGCTGGCGGTGTAACTGTCAGTTACTTTGAATGGCTGAAAAATTTAAGCCATGTGAGGTACGGAAGATTAGAAAAAAGATTTACTGAAAACATGAACCATCATATTCTCGGACAATTGGAAGAATTAACCGGCAAAAAGGTTTCTACTATTGAAAGAGATTTTATTATGCATGGCGCCGATGAGGTAGATCTCGTGCGAAGCGGTTTGGAAGAAACCATGATATCTGCCACACGTGAAATTGTAGATATCTGGCAGAAAAATCCTGACATCCCGGATATGCGCACCGCCGCTTATGTTTGTGCCATCAATAAAGTAGGCACTTCTTATGCAGAGCTGGGAATATTCCCATAAATGTTTTCACTGTTTTCAACGGTACATTTGAATAACGCTCAGTCATTCAATGCTGCCACGCGGGAAATTCACTGATTTCAATGAATTCTTCATTTATTTTTTTATATCCAAAGCAATAGGTGCCATTGCTGATGACCAGGTATTTTGCCGGCAGCGAAAGATGATACCTCAACACCTGGCCCAGCACTTTTTCCGAAAGAGCCGTCTCCATCTCTTTGCATTCAATTATCATAAAGGGCTTTGCTTCCAAATCGTACACCACAATATCGCATCGCTTGCTGAGCTCTCCCAGCTTTATTTCTTTTTCTACAGAAAGATGGGAAGAAGGGAACTTTTTTTCAAGTAAATAATGTATCATATTCTGCCTTACCCACTCTTCGGGTGTAAGCCTTACCCATTTTTTTCTTATTACATCAAAAACTTCGTTTATACGCAACCGTTGTCTTACAGAAATTTTGTCCTTTGGAAACTGAAGTCTGATCATACGGAATGATGGCAATAATAAACAAGTCAGCAAAACTAAATCATCGGCCTAAAATCGTAATTTTATATGCATGATGTTATAACAAGAAGAAAGGACATGAAAACAAAAAAGGAAATCGTTACCAACTGGCTGCCGCGGTATACCGGCGAGAAACTGGAAAATTTCGGAGAATATATTCTGCTTACCAATTTCAGCAATTATGTTACAAGGTTCGCTGAGATACACAAAGTAAAAATTATAGGAGAAGAGAAAGCGATGCAATGCGCTACCGCAGAAGATATCACCATTATCAATTTTGGCATGGGAAGCCCGGGTGCAGCTACTATTATGGATTTGTTAAGCGCCATAGAGCCTAAGGCCGTATTGTTTTTGGGTAAATGCGGCGGATTGAAAAAAAGAAATAAAATAGGCGATCTCATTTTGCCTATAGCAGCCATAAGAGGCGAAGGTACTTCCAATGATTACTTCCCCCCCGAGGTGCCTGCGCTGCCTGCATTCGCACTGCAAAAAGCCATTTCTACCACTATACGCGATCATTCAGTAGATTACTGGACGGGTACCGTATATACCACCAACCGGCGCGTATGGGAACATGATGAGGTTTTAAAATCATACCTCAGGAAAATAAGAGCCTACGCCATAGACATGGAAACCGCTACTATTTTTACAGTTGGCTTTTTTAATAAAATACCTACCGGCGCCCTGTTGCTCGTAAGTGATTCGCCCATGATTCCCGAAGGGGTTAAAACAGCAGAAAGTGATGCGAATGTGACGGCTAAATTTGTAGAGCAGCATTTAAGAATCGGGATTGAATCGCTGAAACAGCTCATCAATAAAGGGCTCACGGTTAGGCACCTGAAATTTTAATTCATACCCTGATTCATTTACCTCAATGGTCTGCCCGCTTCTTGAAATAAAAAATCTCAGCGTTGACTTTATCACAGACGCCGGAAAGTTTGAGGCGGTAAAGAATATTTCTTTCGCTGTTCACAAAGGAGAAACTATTGCCATAGTGGGCGAATCGGGTTCCGGCAAAACAGTTACCTCGTTATCCATATTACAACTTTTACCCGTACCACCCGCCAGGTACAGGACAGGTAAAATTCTTTATTCAGAAAAAGAAAATGAACCCGCCGACATCCTGCAGTTTAACAAAAAAGAATTACAACAGCTGAGGGGCAATCAAATCTCCATGATCTTCCAGGAGCCGATGACTTCATTAAACCCGGTACAAACTTGTGGCTCGCAGGTAATAGAAGCGCTGCAATTGCATAAAAATTTAACTGTAAAGGAAGCAAGGGAAGTTACCGTTGATCTTTTTGATAAAGTAAAACTTCCCCATCCTTCGTCTATTCTTCACCGTTACCCTCATCAGCTCAGCGGCGGCCAAAAGCAAAGGGTAATGATTGCAATGGCGGTCAGTTGTAACCCGTCGTTGTTAATTGCAGACGAGCCCACAACAGCATTGGATGTCACTGTTCAAAAAGCCATCCTGCAGCTGCTGAAAGAATTGCAGCAACAACAGCACATGAGCATCATGTACATCACCCATGACCTTGGGCTGGTGGCAGAAATAGCCGACTCGGTTATTGTAATGTACAAGGGAGAAATAGTGGAGATGAATCCGACCCGGGAAATTTTTACCCATCCACAGCATCCGTATACAAGGGCGCTCATCAGCTGCCGACCCTCTCCTGCATTAAAAAGGAAACGGCTTCCCGTTATCAGCGACTATATGCAGGGAAATTTGGAAACAAATCATGGTGAAATTTTTTTTAACCAAAAAGACGATAAGGCTGCTGCTGACAAAAAAGACGTATTGAAAGTGGAAAGCCTGAAAGTTTATTTTCCTTTAAAAAGAAGTATTACGGGAAAGATATTAAATGAATTCAGGGCAGTGGATGATGTAAGCTTTTCGGTGAAGCAAGGCGAGGTAGTAGGCCTCGTTGGTGAAAGCGGTTGCGGCAAAACCACCCTGGGGAGAACCCTGTTGCGACTGATAGAACCCACTTCCGGCAACATTTTTCTGAATAATAAAAATATTGCCCATATCCCTGAAGACAAATTAAGAAAGATGAGAAAAAACATCCAGATCATCTTTCAGGATCCCTACGGCTCTCTTAATCCCAGAATCACAATCGGCGATGCTATTAACGAGCCCATGAAAGTTCATAACATCCTGCCTTCTGAAAAAATGAGAAAAGAAAAGATTATGGAGCTGCTTGAAAAGGTTGATTTGAAACCTGAGCATTTCAACCGGTATCCGCACGAATTCAGCGGCGGCCAGCGCCAGCGCATCTGCATTGCACGGGCATTGAGCCTTGATCCCGAATTTATCATTTGCGATGAAAGCGTTTCTGCATTGGATGTAAGTGTGCAGGCGCAGGTACTCAATTTGCTGAACGATCTGAGACAGGAACTGGGTTTTACCTGCATATTTATCTCGCATGATTTGGGAGTAGTGCACTACATCAGCGATCGTATTATGGTAATGCAGGCGGGTAAAATTGCAGAAGAAGGGAGCGCGGATGATATTTACTTTCGTCCGAAAAATTCCTACACACAGCAATTAATAGCAGCGGTTCCCAAAATTAACTTTTGAAAGCAGCTGCATCAGTTATCATACCCGCCATAGGATTGATTGGTATAATAAAACTGTTTCCCTCCCGGATGCGATGCAATGAGCATCTTGTGCAATTCATCCAGAAACTGCGCCCGCTGATCTGTTCCGGGTTGCAACAGGTCGCCCGTTAACGAAGTAAGGCCGTCACTTTCCGTATTAATCGCATCCCCGCTTAAAGGCTGGGTTCCGCTGAGTCCCATTTTCCAATCATCATTATCATTCATCCTGTATTTATAGAAATATACCAGGGCTTTTTGCCCGTTATAAGTGATGGTGTCCGCAGATACAAATGCAACGGAATCCATTTTATTGTACGAATTATAGCCTGCCAGGATGCTTCTTGCCATTTGTTCTTTACTGCGGAAGGAAGCGGGGAACTTTGATTCCAGGCTTTCGCTTTTTAGCCTCTCATAAAAATCTGCCCGGTAGATATCCGATTTCGCTATCGACGTTACTATGCTGTCGGGCACGTCCTTTTTATACTTCAAAAACAAAACCGCGGTATTCATCTGGACCCTTCTATCGTTTGAATGGAGCAGCTTATCCATATATTTTGCAACTGAGATTTCCTTGTCATAAAAGGGCATTAACAATTTCGAATATGCGTATACGTTAGAAGAAGACGCAGATAAATAAGGATAATAATCATACTGCGTGCCGGAATAATCATTATTATCATCGTCCGATTTGTCCAGCATCTTTTCATCTTTGGCCTGTTGTCTTTTCATTTCAAGCTTGGCATCAAAATAAATTTTGGTAAAGTAATCTTCGTAATCTTTGGAGGCAATCAGCCCGCTATCGGAAAGCGTTGCCAGCAGGGAGGTGAGGTTATCTTTATAATCATCAATTGTCAATAGTTGCAATATATCAGGAAATAATTTTCTTGCCAGCTGCAACGAATCACGGAAGTCGTCAAAAAAATCACTGTAGCCGGTAGTATTTTCAAATATCGGCGGATCCTGGGTCAGCAACTGTTTGAGCAATGAATAAGATTCATCGCTTTCATTTTCAGCAAGCGCCTTCATTACATCATTTTGAAAAGTGAGGGTATCGCCTGCGCTTTCATAAACCTGTTTCAAAGCTTTCACAACAGCGGGAGCAGATCCTTTTTCACGGATGGAGCCCAATGCGCGAATCACCCTGGATTTTGTGTCAAAATAATCCTTATCGCCATAGGGCAAACTTTTTAGTACCGACAGGAGACGAGGGATATCCTCCTTTGTAAAATCCATATCAGCAAAAGCTTTCAGCACCTTTGCATGAGTAGCGCTGTCCTTTGCATAGAAATCCCGGAAGAAGAGGTCATTTTTGCCTGCGAACAGGTCGAAATGAGAAGTATCCGGAGCCGGTTTAAAGGTCGAAATAAATGTTTTCACAAAAGGGCTTTCTTCTTTTAATGTATCGGTCATAGCGGCAATGCGATAAACCCTGTCTTTATTTAAAATCAGCACATGCTGAATACATCTCGACGTATTGGTGTCCGTAACCACGAAACGATACGCCATGATACCATTCCCTGTTTTAAAAGAATCAACGGACAAAAGGACCATGTCATCATCTTCCAGATAGTCGTCTTCTTCATTTTTATTAAAGGATTCCCTGCTGTCTGCATGATAGTACCTGGGCAATTGCTGCATGCTTACTGCAATTATCTCGCCCGTGCTGTCACTTTTAAAAAAGGCATGTTTTCTCTGCAGTAAGTAAGAATCATCATGGGTGCCAAATGAACCCGAATTGATCATGCCTTCAAACAAGCTCCTGAAACCAGGGTCAATCTGGGGCACCACCGGTGTCATTACGGTGAAATGCATGAAGGTATCAGTAATCTCTTTTGGCGGCGAATACCGGAAAGGGGAGAATTTAAAAGAAGAAAAGAAGGAAGAAAATCTTTCTGACGAATCCCGGCTCCTGGCTGCCAGCAAAAAATATTGAGCGCCCCTTACCATGATCCTTTCACTTACAAAGTCGCCATCATCCGTTTTTAGCCGGACATCCATGCAGGGATAATTATTGAATGTTTCGTATTTCCTGGTTATTTCTTTTTGAATAAATTTCGATGCCCTGAATGATTCATTTACGAGGCTCAGGTCAAAGGTATCCTCGTCAAGAAAATTGAAATTGTTTATCGTCTTTTTCAAAATGAGAAAAGAATTCCCGGTAACGCTGTCATCCGCTTCATATTCCCACCTGTCAACACCATCTGTTACAGCAGTATTGAGAAATTGATGCGGTTGCTGAGGCAGCCTGACCGTAAATCCTCCCGACAAAGGTTCAAATTGTACCGGTTGATTTTTTAATTCCGGCAATTTTACCGATCCGAAAAATTCATCTGCCTCCGGGCCTATTACATAGGATTCCTTGCCGCTCATTTTAAAGATTAATATTTCAAATGGCGTTACATAAATCTGGTATCGCTGTACATCGCCGCTGCGGGTTTTGTTAGTGATATCAAACCCGTTATATCCCTGCAATTGGATTTGCTTTTTTTCAATGATCTTACCCGGAATATTTTCGTATAAAAGACTATCTGCTTTTTTATACACCTTATCGGCTGCATCCCCTCCAAAGGCGCTGTACGTTTGCACGCGCGTGATCATGTAATACGAACCATTGCTCATATCCGCATACTGATAACGGTCCGGCCCTGAAACATCAATTGACATTTTATAAAGATTCCCGGGCACCGATACCGAGTAGGCGCCGTCAGGGTCAGCATAGGTGTGAAAATTTACAGGAACTTTTTGCTTATCGATAGTGTTTTGCAAAAAGGCATTCTTTTCATTGAGCTTGACCGGCCGGAGCTTGTATCCTTTTTTTCTCAGGAGCTCAATTACACCACGATCGCCGGGCAAATGCGCTGCGCCTACGCCGACAAATAATGAATGCTTCTTCAGTATGGTATCGATAGAATTGGCTTGTATAACATTTCGTGCCAGTAAAAATTTTTCCCTGAAAGCTTTGGAACCCTGCAAAATTGTTTCTATTGAATCCAGTAAATCCAGGTCGCCGCGCCGGTAAGCGTCTTCAGATTTTTTTTCCAGCTCATAAGGTGACTCGGTAAGATTACTATTATCGTGATTCTTCTCTTTTGCCATATCGGCATAAGCCTCCATCACTATCTTCTCGGTAGAAAAATAGTCTTCTACGCCGGTAGTTATTTTATTCAGCTTTTTTGCTGTCTGGTAAATATATAAATCCAAAAAAGTATTTTCTTCAAAATCCTCCTGCGGCTTATAGGTCCGGTAAAGGAGATTATTGACTACAGTCGGCTCCGACTGGAGAGCTGCCTTTAGCTGTTCTTCATAATTTTCCAGCCGGAAAGATCTTTCATTTAAATAATCAGTGGGGGAAGATTGAACAAAACTTTTATAATTACTCTGGAGATTGTCCATCTTTACCATCTCGGGCTGCCATACTTCCGGATTGAGCTCGATGGCTACTACCTCCACGTTTTTTAATGCATAATAAAATGAATCCGCAAGATGAAAAACCAGCTTGCCGCTTACGTGCATGGTACCAAACAGGTAAGACGGATGTTTCAGGCCGTTGCCCGTTATTTCCCACAAAAGACTTTGATATTTTTTGGGGCCCTGATTGAAGGCCTTCAACGGAAGCAGGGAAAGCAGGCATATATACAGTGGTAGTTTGGAAAGCGTCGTTCTCATAGTCGTTTTGATCAATATTTTAAAGATGCATAGAAGAGGGGGTTTTACCAAATATTTTGAAAGCTGCAGGAGATTTTTTGCATCAGCATCATTGAGGAAAAATTTTCGGCTACAATTTAAACAAAATATCTTACCTTTGCGCACTTAAAAAATCATGCCGTAACATGATAAGTGGCCAAACCCTGGCACGTATCTCTGTAACAACAGTAATGGCATGTGACAATTAAGATTAAAAATTATAATTGCACATGAAACTAAGTCAATTCAAATTTGACCTTCCCCTCAATCTTATCGCACAAACTCCTGCCAAAAAAAGAGAAGACAGCAGGATGATGGTTATCGACAGAAAGACCGGCAAAATGGAAAACAAACATTTTCGCGACATCATCGACTACTTCGATGACAAGGATGTGTTTGTGGTAAACAATACCAAAGTATTCCCCGCACGCATGTATGGCCGCAAAGAAAAAACGGGCGCCAAGATAGAGGTATTTCTGTTGAGAGAGCTCCATAAACAAAACCGCCTGTGGGATGTGATTGTTGATCCCGCACGTAAAATACGCGTAGGCAATAAATTGTATTTTGGAGAAAATGATGAGCTGGTAGCAGAAGTAATTGACAACACTACCAGCCGCGGGAGAACCATTCGCTTTTTGTGGGACGGCCCGGAAGATGAGTTCAGAAAGATGCTGTATTTTATGGGTGAAACACCATTGCCAAAATACATCAAGCGCAAGCCGGATGAAGAAGATAAAGAAAGATACCAAACTGTGTATGCCAAACACGAAGGGGCGGTGGCCGCACCCACTGCGGGGCTTCACTTCAGCCCGGAGCTGATCAAAAGATTAGAGATAAAAGGAATCCGGTTTGCAGAGATTACCTTACATACGGGGCTCGGTACTTTCCGCCCGATTGAAGTGGAAGATCTCAGCAAGCACAAAATGGATGCAGAGTACTACAAAATAGATGAAGAGGCCTGCCGGATTGTAAATAAAGCAAAAGAAACCGGAAAAAGAATTTGCTCCATCGGCACCACCACCATGCGTGCCATGGAAACCTCCTTCACTGCGCAGAAATTTCTGAAGCCATCGGAAGGATGGACAAATCATTTCATCCATCCGCCTTATTCATTCAACATTGCCGACTCACTCGTAACAAATTTTCATTTACCAAAAACGAGTTTGCTCATTATGACCTGTGCATTTGCCGGATATGATCTTGTAATGGAAGCATACAAAAAAGCGATCAAGGACAAGTATCGTTTCTTCAGCTATGGCGATGCAATGCTGATATTATAAAGTCTGCCAGGCATTCCTGGATGCTGTTAAAAATAATTTCCGGAATTTTGTGTCTGTCTTTTTGCCTGTAGATATCGGGGATTCACCACAGAAGAAATGTTTTATCTGCATTTATCTGCGCCATTCGCGGGAACATATTCTCATTAAAGTAATTTCAGACAGCTTATCAGAATAAGGAAGTCTTTGCGCTTTCGTTACTTTGCGGCAAAATCCGGATTTCGGGAATATTATTGCAGCGTCACATGCCAAACAAGCCTTTGTTGAGCCGCTTCAGGGTTTCTTCTTTTTGATCGCGGGAAATTAAAATAGAAATATTGTGGCGACTGCCGCCATAGCTCACCATACGCACCGGAATGCCGGAAAGACTCGTAAATATTTTGGCGATCACGTCTTTGGTCTCTGTAATGTGATTACCTACTATTGATACAATCGTCTGATCACTATCTATCTCAACGATTCCATATACTTCCAGCTCTTTAACGATCTCCGGCAAACTGGAATCGTTATCAATAGTAACTGAAACGGCCACTTCGGAAGTGGTTACCATATCAATAGAGGTTTTGTACTTCTCAAACACATCAAATACTTTCCTTAGAAAGCCATAAGCAAGCAACATCCTGCTGCTTTTTATCTTGATAGCAGTAATAAAATCTTTTGCAGCAATGGCCTTTACCCCCACGCTTCCGGCTTCGCTGTCAATCAGTGTACCTGCGGCTTCAGGCTGCATTGTGTTTAACAGTCTTACGGGGATATTGTAATGCTGAGCCGGCCATATGCTTGCCGGGTGTAAGATCTTGGCGCCGAAGTAAGCAAGTTCCGCAGCTTCATCAAAACTCATATGACTCACCGGTTTTGTTTTATCAACGATACGCGGATCATTGTTATGCATACCGTCAATATCCGTCCATATTTCGCAAACAGAAGCATTAATTGCAGCGGCGATAAGGGATGCAGAATAATCGCTGCCGCCCCGTTTTAAATTATCTACCTCGCCTTTCGCATTGCGGCAAATGTATCCCTGCGTAATGAAGAGCGTTTGGTCTTTATTTTTTTTCAGCAGTTGGGAAAGCTTTACTTTGATGCTCCCGACCTGCGGCTCGCCTGCCGAATCAATAGTCATAAAGTCAAGCGCCGGCAACAATTTGTGCTTAATATTCTGCTCTTCCAGGTAAGTGCTGAAAAGTTTTGTGCTCAGCAACTCTCCCTGTGCAAGAATATCTTTATTCAACGCTTCGCTGAAAGATATCTTTAAAATGATATTCAGAAACTCGAAATGCTCTGCAATAATTGCTTTTGCTTTATTATAATTTTCCGCTTTTACTACCAGCTTTGAAATAAAATTCTGATAGTGCTCTTCCAGTGTGTCTATACGTTGCTTGGCGATATTTCGTTCGCCTTTTGCAAGGCTGTCACTTATTTCGGTAAGGGAATTGGTAGTGCCGCTGAGGGCGCTGAGCACTACTATTTTTGGCTCATTATCTTTTGTGATAAGTTTTGCCACATCAAACATTCGTTCGGGCTTGCCCACGCTGGTGCCTCCAAACTTCATTACTTTCATTGCTCATTTTGCGGTTATTTTTTTGAACCGGGTTGCAAATGTACTATATAGGAAGAATTTTGAGGAAAATGATTAAGGATTGAAAATAGGGGTAATAGCGTTTTAACTGATAGTTTCATAACGCAACTCCAAGCTTCTCCCCCGGCAATTTTTAAATCATGCACTACTGCTTCCGGCGCAGGAATACCCTTCTTCCTTTTTTTTAAATTCTGGTTCCGGTTGTTCCGGAATGATAATGCGTTCTTCCGGGCAATAGGTTGTGAAGGGTCGGATTAATAATTAAATAGGTACCCTCATGGATTTTCAGGCATACCCGCTGGTATTGAAACCGGTCCTGATCATGTAATGCTTTTTCCTTAGAGTGAAAGATGGCTTCCATTCCATATTTACAATTTTTTGCAAAAATGGAATTCAGTTCCATAATTGCATATTTTTGCAAAAATGGAATTTAAGAATGCTTATTAAAAGACAAATTCTTTCTGAAGTAAAATTGCTTGCCACCCAATTCAGGGCATTGAGCATTATAGGGCCGCGACAAAGTGGTAAAACAACATTGTGCCAATTGGCTTTTGGCAATAAACCGTATGTAAATTTTGAGAATCCGGCCACAGAAGCCGAGGCATTAACGGATGTTGCCGGGTTTCTGAAAAAATTTCCCGACGGAGCTATTCTCGATGAAGTGCAACGTGTGCCGGATATATTCCGCAGATTACAGGTAATATTGGACCAAAGCAATAAAAGAGGTCATTTTATTCTTACCGGTTCCAATAATTTTTTACTCCAGGAGCACATTTCACAATCATTGGCAGGCAGAATAGGATATTTGCAATTGCTCCCTCTTTCTTACGCCGAATTGAAAAGTAATGGCCTTGCATCCAATAATATCCACAAACATATACTTACAGGAGGATATCCTGAAATCTGGAACCTTGGGCTGCAGGCGGATAAATGGATGCAGGCATATATACAAACCTACGTGCAACGGGATGTCCGCCTGTTAAGAAATATTACCAACCTGGGCAACTTTAATAGATTCGTCATATTATGTGCCAACTATGCAGGTCAGCTCCTTAACAGGGATGAGCTGGCAAAAAGTATCGGCGTAGATACTAAAACAATACAGGCATGGCTGGGTGTGCTCGAAAGCAGCTATATTATTTACCTATTACAACCGTGGTACAACAATCTCAACAAACGTATTATTAAAAGTCCGAAGTTATATTTTTACGATACAGGATTGCTGTGCAATCTGCTCGGAATCCGGACCCAGAGCACATTGGAGCATCATGAAAAATACGGCGCCATTTTTGAAAACTGGGTTATTACGGAAATAAAAAAGAACCGGTTTAATTCAGGAGACAACAGCATGCTATATTTTTTCCGGGACAGTGCGGGGAATGAAATGGACCTTGTTCTGGAAAAAAATGAGAAAATGATTGGTATAGAAATTAAGTCAGCGAAAAAAATAAGTCCTCATGTGACGCCTTCTTTCAGATATTGGAAAAAAAATAACCCAACTGCTGAAAATATTCTTATCTATAGCGGCAATGCAACCCGTGAGCTGGCTTCTGCCACACAACTACTTTCATGGAGAGATATCGATGAGTTGTAAAAACTGCCTTAACAACGCGGCTGAAGTAATGATAATTAACCTTTGAGTGGTCTCTAAAAAATTATAAAATTATCCCAAACCTCTGCCCGGCATTTCTTAAATCATTCACCACTGCCTCCGGTAAAGGAATACCATTCTTCATCCTTTCTTTTTCAAATTCTGTTTCCGGTTGTCCGGGAATGATGACACGTTCTTCCCCGGCAATAGTTTTGGCGGATTTAAATCTTTGAATCCATTTGTCCATATTATGTTCAAATTCTTCTTTCGGCCGGAATGCATCAATACGCATGGCGCCAAAGAAATGACCAATGCCTTCCCCGGGCCTATTTTCCGGCATGGGTACGTATGCAGGAAAGGGCGGCACCCACGGACCATAATTCGCGCCGCTCAATATAGCCGAAAAAATATCCACGATGGCGCCCAATGCATATCCTTTATGGCTGCCATGTTCGCGATCGCCGCCGAGCGGCAGCAATGCACCACCTTTTTTTAATTCATTTGCATCATTGGAGGGCTCGCCGGTTTTCGTTTGCACCCAACCGTCAGGCGCCTCCTGATTTTTGCGTTGCAAAATTTCAAGTTTACCGTTGGCAGCCGTGGTAGTTGCAAAGTCGGCAACAAACGGCTCTTCATTTCCGGCAGGAATGGCTACTGCAATCGGGTTGGTACCTAACAAACGCTCAGTTGAAAATGTGGGTGCTACAATGGCGGACCCATTCGTCATGGCCATGCCGATCATATCGTGCTGCAAAGCCATCATGGCATGAGCGCCTGCAATACCAAAATGATTGCTGTTCGCAACGCTGACCCAGCCCGTGCCTGCATTTTTTGCTTTTTCAATAGCAACCTGCATGGCAAACGGTGCCACAACCAATCCCAATCCCTTATCACCATCAACTACTGCGGTGGAAGGTGTTTCATGAACAATTTTTATTTGTGGCGCTGCATTAATCCTTTTTGCCTCCCACAACCGGACATAGCCGGACAATCTCGCCACACCATGACTGTCTACTCCGCGCAAATCGGCAATGAGTAACGATTTCGTTGCAAGTGCTGCATCTGCTGCACTGCAGCCGATACTTATAAAAATCTTTTCTGTAAATGCGTATAACTCTTCGTAAGAATAATTTTTTGACATGGTGCAAATGTAGGGATTGGGCGGTTGGTTTATTGGTTCAATGGCTTATTGGTTTTATTTGTTCAACAGGCTGGCAAATTAAGGCGGTAAGTTGAGATGCTTTTGGAAAAACACAAGGCGTTCCTCCGGAACGCATAAGCAGCGTGTATTATTTCTGCCAATAGTATGTTCCCAACGGAACAATTATAGCACCATGCATCGAAAAACATTATGAGGTCTTCCAATTTTTGCCGCAGATGGTAATATCAATTTCTGATTAGTGCTGCAGGCACTCTTCGTGGGTAGAAGATGCGGCGAAGAAAAGCGCGTTCCGGAGGAACGCCTTGTGTCAATTTGAGAAAAACCGCGGGCTATGTTGCAGCAGCCATCTAAACAATAGCACGAAAACGAATAATGATCTGTAGCTCACAGCCCCTAAACTATAAATTTTGTATCGGTTCACTGTATGAATTTTAACGGCCTTAAATTTTCCATTTTAAATTTTAGCCTTTAGTTTTGCCGCTCTTAAAAGTATCGTTATGGGACGCATATTTGAAGTAAGAAAGGCAACGATGTTTGCGCGCTGGGACCGGATGGCCAAGCAGTTTACCCGCATTGGAAAAGAAATCGCTATAGCTGTTAAACAGGGCGGACCTGATCCTGAAAACAATCCTGCATTACGACGATGTATCATAAATGCAAAAGCAGTAAACATGCCGAAGGACCGTGTGGAAGCTGCGATAAAGCGGGCCATGGGTAAGGACAAATCGGACTACCATGAAGAGGTTTATGAAGGATATGCGCCGTATGGCGTGGCAATATTGGTGGAAACGGCTACGGACAACCCGACACGAACGGTAGCAAATGTGCGCATGCATTTTAAAAAAGGAAATGGCTCGCTGGGAACAAGCGGCAGCGTAAGTTTCCTTTTTAACCAGATGGGTGAGTTCAAAGTGAAAAGGGACCATCTGGACCTGGATGAGCTGGAACTTGACCTGATTGACCACGGGCTCGAAGAAATTGGTGAGGATGCAGAAGGCAATATTATTATCCGCACCCCTTTTAATGAATTCGGAAATATGAGTAAGGCGCTGGAAGAAAAAGGCATTGAAGTAACTACTGCGGAACTTACACGCATTCCTACCACTACAGTAGAGCTCCCCGAAGAGCAGGCGCAGGAGGTTTTAAAGCTCATAGATAACCTGGAGCAGGATGAAGATGTTCAAAAGGTGTATCACAACCTGAAATAAAAACCGCCCCGGCTTTCCGGCGGCGGTTCTATTTTTGACTATGACCCCAAAGTAAAAACCCTCTTTATATTGAATTGATTGATGTAACCGGTACAGTGAGACGCTGCTCCTTACTGTTGGTTTAATGGTTGTTAAAAAATTTTATTCACGCACTGCATTGTGAATTTTTAAGAATACCCGCATCATAAGAACGGGTTGTTAGCTTAAAATACCGGGTGCAAAGTGTTTTTTAACTTTAATAAAACTTCCGAAATGAAAATCATCCATCTTCCTGGCCGGCTTGTCGCGGCGCTGCTATTAATATTGTGCAACCAGGCTTTGTATGCCCAGCAGAAAAACGATTATGTGGCACAATGGAAAAAAATTGATGAGCTGGTTTCAAAAGGCTTGCCGAAATCTGCGATTGCAGAAGTGGATAAAATTTATACATCTGCAAAAAAGGAGAACAGTGACGCACAGGTAATAAAAGCGCTGCTATATCAAATGACATTGAATCAAAATGCAGAAGAAGATGTTGCAGAAAAAAATATCGGGAAGATGGAAGCTGAAATAGCAACCGCAAAAGAGCCATCCAAATCAATCCTGGAAAGCATCATCGCACAACTTTACCGGAACTATTTTCAGCAAAACAGGTATAAACTTTATAACAGAACCAGCACCGTAAATTTTGATAAAAAAGATATTGCAACCTGGACTGCGGAGGATCTCAATAAAAAAATCGGGGAACTTTATCTCGCTTCAATATCCGAAAAGAAACTGCTTCAGCAAACAAAGCTGGAGCCATTCGATGCCATTATTTTCAAAGGCAACGCCCGGTACCTGAGGCCTACGCTGTATGATCTGCTTACTCATCGCGCATTGGAGTATTTTGAAACTGATGAGCCCGACGTAACCCGTCCCTATTATGCATTTGAGATAAAGGATGAAGATGCATTTGCTCCGGCTGAAAAATTCATGCAGCATCCTTTTACAACCCAGGATTCCGCATCGCTGCATTACAAAGCGTTACTGGTATTCCGGGAGCTGCTGGCATTTCATTTGAATGACGCAAAGCCGGATGCATTGATCGATGCAGATATCGAGCGGATTAATTTTGTATATCAATATGCAGTAATAAATAATAAAGATTCACTGTATATAGATGCGTTGAACGCTATCGCAACCAGATTTAGCGATAACTCCGCATCGGCACAAGCGGCATTTCTTGCCGTACAACAGATATATAATAACGCGTCGCAAAATGCTGAGAACAAAACTAACAGCAATGGGTATACGATAAAAGAGGCAAAACAATTACTGGATAAAATCGCACAGCGATTCCCTGAAAGTGAAGGGGGCAGTAATGCAAAAAATCTCCTGTTGCAGATCCTTCATCCTTCGCTAAACCTCACCACCGAAAAAGTGAATGTGCCGGAGCTGCCGTTCAGAACATTGCTGAGCTATAAAAATATAGCCACTGTTCATTTCAGGATTGTAAAGCTTTCTGCTGGGCTGAAGAAGGCCCTTCCTGCTTACGATAATGACAAGCTTTTCAGACAACTCACCGCAGCAAAAAATATCCGGGAATGGGCACAGGCATTGCCGGTAACGGATGATTACCTGCAGCATTCCGCAGAAGTGAAGGTAGCCGCATTGCCTGCGGGCGAATATGTCTTGCTGGGCAGCGCTGCGGCAGATTTTAATCTGGATAAAAATCCATTGGCTGCAGTGTATTTCTGTGTTTCCAACATAAGCTTTATCAATAGCAGCAATGAATATTTCATTCTCAACAGAACAACGGGGCAACCACTCGATGGCGCGAAGGCAGACGTATACAAGCAGGTGTATGATTATAAAAAGCAGGGGAATATTTTAAAATTGTTACAAACCGCCACGGCCGATAAGCATGGTTATTTTAAGATACCGGAAGCAAAAGACAATGAATCAGGAACCGTACTTCTTGATATCTCTTATCAAAATGACAGGCTGTTCCTGGATGATGCGCAATATTCATACAATTATTACCGGGAAAATGATGAAGAAGATGACTATGATAACCAAAAAGATTATGACGGGGACAACGCCAAAGTATTTTTATTTACCGACAGAAGCATTTACCGGCCGGGGCAGACAATTTACTTTAAAGGAATCGGCGTAACAAAGAATTGGAAGACCAAAAAATCAATGCTGTTACAAACAAAAGATTCCATTACCGTTTACCTGAATGATGCCAGCAATCAAAAAAGTGATTCATTAAAAATAGTGCTGAATGACTTTGGCTCATTCAATGGTACATTCAGATTGCCGGAAAATAAATTAAATGGCGAATTTGAAATTGATGTCCCGGATTATAACAATTCCTCAGCTTCATTTTCTGTAGAAGAATATAAGCGGCCAAAATTCTATACGGAGTTTGACAAGGTAAAAGGCAGTTATCGTGTAGGCGACACCGTTAGCATTACCGGATCTGCAAAGGCGTATGCCGGCAATAATGTGGAGGGTGCCCGGGTAGTGTACACGGTAGAACGGACCACACGTTTTATCTATCCCTGGCTGTTCTGGAAAATCGGTTATCCCCGGTCAAACGATATGGAAATCACGCATGGCGAAACCATCACGGACGCCAATGGAAAGTTTTTCATAAAATTCCCGGCAATACCAGACCTTTCATTGGATGCCGCTGCCTCCCCGGTTTTTGATTATAAGGTGGCTGCTGACATTACCGATATTAATGGCGAAACACGAAGTGCAGATATTACGGTGCCGGTTGGCTATAAGGCATTAAATCTGAAAGTATCCTTACTCCCGGGCGAGGTAATGCCTGCGGATAGTTTGAAATATTTTTATGTAAGCACAAAAAACCTCAGTGATGAATTTGAACCGGCAAAAGTGAATGTAAAAATTTACCGGCTTCAGCCGCCGCAAAGGCTCATACGTGAACGTTATTGGTCACAGCCCGATACATTTGTAATGACAAAAGAAGAATACATACAATATTTCCCCAATGATGAGTATAAAAACGAACTGGAAAAAGAAACCTGGCCGGCCGGCGAAACAGTTTTCTCCACCACGGACAGCACGCATGCAACCGGAAGGTGGTCGTTGGGCAATAAGCATTTCACACAAGGCTGGTATCGCATTGAAGCAACAGCCAAAGACAAATATGGGCAGGAAGTAAAGGATGTGGAATATTTCCAGTTGTACGATATGAATGCCCCTTCATTACCTGCGCCGGAATATATATGGAATACGGTAGTAAAAAATTATGCAGAATCCCGAGAGCAGTCATCCATTATTGTTGGCACATCAGCCAAAGATATTTTTTTGATTCAGCAACTGCAGCGGGGGGATATTTTTAAGCAAAATCAAGCTTCTTCAGATTTTGATTTTTTGACTATTAATAATGAAAAGAAAAGCTTTGATTTCAAAATAACGGAAGAAGACCGCGGAGGTTTTGGGATAAACGATTTCTTTGTAAAGGATAATCGCTTTTATACGGTGAACAATAATATAGTAGTTCCCTGGTCAAATAAAGATCTGAATATTTCATTTGATACCTATCGTGATAAGACCACGCCCGGGAGCAGGGAACAATGGAAAGTAACCATCAGCGGAAACAAGGGGAATAAAATAGCTGCCGAAATGCTGGCAAGCATGTATGACGCATCCCTGGATCAGTTTAAGCCGCATTCGTGGAATGCGTTGGACGTTTGGCCGACCAATCATTTTTATGATTCATGGGCATATAATCAAAACTTTAATTCTAATAATTCTTTTGAAAAATATTGGAGTGAAAAGTATACAGTGCAAAAGGAAAAGAGCTATGACCGGTTAAATTATTTACCTGAGGAAAATTTTAATATCAGGATCCGTGGTATGGCATCTTATAATTCCCCCGGCCTTTTGCAGGGAAAAGCTTCAGGCGTACAGGTCGAAGGCAGTGCTGCTTTGAATGAAGTTGTAGTAACAGGATATTCTTCAAAGAAAAACCTGACAGGTGCAATTAATAAAGTTCAGTTTACACCTCCAAAAATTGTCAAAGATGAAGAAATCATGGCAACAGATTCAACACAATTCAGCACAGAGCAGAAAACAGAAAGCCCTAATCCATCACAGATTCAAATCCGCAAAAACTTCAATGAAACTGCTTTCTTCTATCCGGATTTAAGAACAGATAAAGACGGCAACATTTCTTTCAGCTTTACCATGCCGGAAGCGCTCACGCAATGGAAGCTAATGACGTTTGCTCACACCAAAGATCTGGCAAGTGGCTATGCAGAAAGGACAGTTGTTACCCAAAAAGATCTGATGGTGCAACCCAATCCGCCCCGTTTCCTGCGGGAAGCAGATACCATGGAGTTCAGCGCTAAAATTGTAAACCTGACGGATAAGCCTGTACGCGGAACAGCGGCATTTCATTTATTGAACGCTTCCACAATGAATACCGTTGACAGTTTATTTGATAACCTGTTAACAGATAAAGACTTTTCATTAGAAGCCAATCAAAGTTCTTTAGTGACTTTCAGAATTGCAGTACCAAATAATTTCAACAACGCAGTCGTGTACCGTATTGTTGCTAAAGCCCTCTCCTTCGGGGGAGGTTTGGAGGGGGCTTCTGATGGTGAAGAGGCTGCTATTCCCGTTGTAACCAATCGCATGCTGGTAACCGAATCTATGCCTTTGCCCATGCGTGGAGACGGAGTAAAAAATTTCTCTTTCGAAAAATTATTGCATTCATCATCTTCGTCTACGCTTAGCAGTTATGATATCACGGTGGAGTACACACCTGATCCTGCATGGTATGCGGTGCAGGCATTACCCTACCTGATGGAGTTTCCGCATGAATGTGCAGAACAAACTTTTAACCGGTATTACGCCAATGCGATTGCAACAAAAATTGTAAGCAGTTCTCCGCGTATTGAAGAAATCTTTCAAAAATGGGCGACGGCTGATACTTCGGCATTGCTGAGCAATCTCCAAAAGAATGAAGAATTAAAATCTGTGCTGCTGCAGGAAACGCCGTGGGTATTGCAGGCGCAAAATGAAGAAGCGCAGAAGAAGAATATCGCTATGCTCTTTGACCTGGCTAAAATGAGCCTGCAGCTCCGGTCAGCATTGGATAAGCTCACAGATATGCAATCGCCAAACGGCGGCTTTGTATGGTTCAAAGGGGGGCCGGATGATCGCTATATTACGCAATACATTGTAACAGGAATAGGGCATTTAAAAAAATTAGGCGCTTTACCTGCATTTGAACAAAACGATATGAAAAACATCCTGGATAAAGCCATACCTTATCTCGATAAGCTGATGCAAAAGGATTATGATGATCTTTTGAAATATAAATCAAAACCAGACGAGAATCATCTTTCCTATATCATTGATCAGTATTTGTATATGCGGAGCTTCTTCCCTGAATATCCAATTGAGAAAACCGTGCAAGCTTCGTATACGTATTTCCGTGAGCAGGCAAAAAAATACTGGCTGAGCCAAGGCAAATATATGCAGGCCATGATCGCATTATTTCTTTATCGTTCGGGAGACAAAACAACCGCACAGGCAATCATGAAATCTTTAAAAGAAAATGCTATCAATAATGAAGAACTCGGAATGTACTGGAAAGAATGGAACACCGGCGGATACCGGTGGTACCAGGCACCCATTGAATCGCAGGCAATCATGATAGAAGCATTTTCCGAAACAGGGAATGATGCAAAAACCATTGATGATCTCAGGACATGGCTGTTAAAAAACAAACAAACGAATGACTGGAAAACCACTAAGGCCACGGCAGAAGCGTGTTACGCTTTGTTGCTGCAGGGAACGGATGGGCTATATCAGGAAAAGACGGTCAGCATACAATTGGGTGATACAATCATCTATAACAGAGAAAATGCAGAAGCCGGTACCGGTTATTTCAAAGCAAGAATAAATGGCAATGACGTACAACCTGCAATGGGCAACATCCGTGTATCTGTTTCCTCACCAATCAACCAATCAACCAATCAACCAATAAACAATCTGCCTTCCTGGGGGGCCGTCTACTGGCAATACTTTGAAAATCTCGATAAGATCACCTTTTCGGAAACGCCACTAAAGCTAAGCAAGAAATTATTTATCGAAAAAAATACTGACACCGGCCCGGTATTGCAACCGGTAAATGATGGTGATGTGTTGCACGTGGGAGATAAAATAAAAGTACGTATCGAACTACGTGCCGATCGTGATATGGAATATGTGCACATGAAAGATATGCGTGCTTCCTGTATGGAGCCGGCGAATGTGCTCAGCGAATACAAATACCAGGATGGTTTGGGATATTATGAAAGCACCAAAGATGTGAGCACGAACTTTTTCTTTGGTTATCTTCCAAAAGGAACCTACGTATTCGAATATCCGATGTTTGTTACTCACGGTGGAAATTTCAGCAATGGCATCACCACTATTCAATGCATGTATGCACCGGAGTTTACTGCGCATAGCGAAGGGGTGAGAGTCGTGGTGAAATGAGTCAATCGTCTGTAGTAAATAGTCAGGTGCTATTAGATTTATTCTCACATTTCTGGTGAATACCGGTAATTGTGGTGATACATCAAAAACTAACCAAGGTGGTACAGTTATAAGGTCCGCGGCAGGACTTTACTTGTATAGTTAAATACATTTTTCATCAGGTCTTAAAATGGAGGGCCCACTATAGCTCCTTCATTCTATTTATACACAATATATTTCTGCTCTGCCTTTACGATCTTTTCAAAGAAAGATTTAAACGCAGGATAATCCTGTGATGAAATCTGCTGAGGACGATCGTTATAAAATTTTCTTGTGATTATCAGTTTATCCGGTGCTTTTAATGTATACAGGAGTGAATATTTCATATTCTTAAATGCAGTGGAAGTATTGGCAGGCAGGTCTGAGAATTTACTTCCTTTCGGCGCATCTATATACACTGTGGTTTCGTAAATATCTACATTTTCATAATTCCAGTATTCCACGGGGTACTCCCGGCTGTCGGCAGAAAAATTGTCAAGCGTTGCTACCACATCCGGATAAACAACCTGGAAAGTATGAAGATCGCCGATGTCAGCTATAGCATCTTTCACCTTATAATTATAAGTATAGGTAACCGAATCAACTATGCTATCGAGGCCGGTAAAAGAAAGATCCAAAAGGGTAACATTATTTTTATATCCGGATGCAATTGATTTTTCCAGGTCTTGCATTTGTTTTTTATTGTCCAGATTAGCGTAATTATCGCGTATGGAAGAAGACGGGGCGCCGTATTTGGCAACCCTGGTTTTTATCAGCAAATCCGCATCAGCAGGAGTAATATGAATCTCTCTTTTTATTTCATCCTTACTTCTGTTGCTGAATGTAAGATGTATCAATTGCGTTTCGGCATCGCCTGGTTTATTGGGAATCACAAGCGCCTGTGCATCTTGCAGGTCATTGGGTATGGCAGTAAAGGGTAAATGATTATCGGTAAGCTCAATAAAATAGGGCTTGTTATCCAGCACTGTCCTGGCAATGCAATGATTGAACTCAACACATGGCAGCACCAGGCTTTCACCTCCGTTATCTCTTGTTTGTACCAGCACCATCTGAGCATCTATACCTGCCATGTGAGAAAGTGTTACATACAGGCTCGACAGATCTTTGCAATCTCCCAATCGTGTGGAGACTACTGCAGCAGCCCTTTGCGGTACAAAATCACTTTGCCGGAATGAAACAGAGCTGTACTTAATATTCGATTCGATATAGTCATATATTATTTTCGCCTTTTCAAACTGGGATAACTTTTTACCGGCCGGAAACAATTGCTTATACAACTCAGTTATTTCAAAATCTTCTTCTGCCTTATTATTGGCAATATCACTGTACCAGCTGGCGATATCTTTCCATGAGCTGATAGTGGAAATGTGAAGAATATTGCCTTCATCAATTTGTAATGGCATCAACGGCTCATCTTTCATAGGCTCGGGATTTTTTATTTCCCAGGAATATTCTTTAAAATTTTCCACATTTTGTATGGCCGGCTTCAGGTCAGAATGTGTAAAGACGTATTGTATCTTCACATTCGAAGGAGCCAGCAGGTTGTACCGCGTAATGGCAGCATAAATTTTCCCTCCAAACTGATACCTGTCCCAATATTCCTTTGCAAAACGACCGTACACAAAGCTTTGAAGCCGGTATTGAAAAACAATAATATCTCCGGCCTCAAGATTCGTAAATACAATCTGATTATCGTTTCTCTCGCCCTCAATTTTTGTATGATTGCTTTTGATTACCTCTGCTTTTTGTATAAGCAACGATTGGGAATTGGAATAATTAATGGCAGATTCTTTATAATTTTCTACCCCTTTATCATTGGTAATACGAATGATATAAGTACAATATTGTTCAGTAGCGCCGTCGGGATATATCACCGCATTTTTCTGATCCAGAATATAATAATATCCATAATCCACATTTTTTGCTTCAGAAAGATTGTCAGCACTTATTATTTTATCTATATCAGTTGCTGAAAAAAGGTTCGAAATATCAGGCTCATTGTTCAGTTTGCGAATCTTGCTGATTACTTCGTACTGATTGGGATCATACTTCAAAGACCGGTTGTAATCTTTTAATGCTTCTGCCGTATTTTGTTTTTCACTTTCAATATCGCCCAACTGGCTCCAATAATCTTCATTATAAGGAGCAATGGCCAGTGCCTTGTGAATGTATTGTTCCGCTCCGTCATAATCTTTCGTAGTATAATAATACTTTGATAAGTTGTAGTAGCCCGTAGGATCGTAAGAAAATTGAGTACATAGCTTTTCCTTAATACCAAGACCTTTTTTAATATCGCCCCTGTCTATCAGAATATTGGCATAGTCAACATAGGTATCATAATCATAATTATCCTTCATGAATTTTTCATAGATGCCCAACGCAGCATTATTATTTTTTTCAACATCTTTTTTAATACTATACATCATCGGGACCAGCTTGGCATTATCAGGATATTGGGTATAAATTTCCTGCGCCACTTTCAACAGATCATCGTATTTCTTCTCCTCAGCCAGCAATATCAGCCGGTAGCCATCGGCATATTGATCCTCGCCGTATTTTTGAATCATATTATTGAGCGCTGTTTCACATTCATCATACTTTTCGTTATCGTAGAGCTCTTTCACCTTCAATTGGCTGACGAGGATACTTTCGGGGTCGGCAAGTTTAATTTTTTCAAGTTCTTCCAGGTATAATGTGTGGTCATTTTCCTGATCCAGAATATTAACCAGTTTCAGCCGAAGCAATGAATTGTCCGGCGCCCTTTTCAGGGCATTCGTAATTACATTTCTTGCTTCTGTTAATTTCAATGTTCGCAGATAGGTATCTGCCAGCAGAAGATAGTTTACCAGGTTGTCCGGCTGATCTTTCACTTTTTCGGTAAAAAAAGCCTCTGCATAATGAGGAATGAGCTCATATTTGGCGGAGCTGCTGGCGATTTTAGGATAAGGTGCGTAAACAGCAGACCCGACAATGTCATGAACAGGAAAATGATTTTCATCTGTGAAGCGCAAAATAAAATTTGGATAGCTGGCTTTGCTATAACCCAGTTGTACCAGTACTCTGTTGATTCCTTTTCTGAGGTTACACTTTACCGTATAAGCGTCCATTTCGGTAACCCGCTCTCTCGGTTCTGCTATTACCAATTCATCATTGATCCACACCTTTATAGAACCTGTAATACCAACATTGCAATATACAGACCTGTCCGAGGGGCTGTTTACAAAACTTTGGGCATAGATAATAGCTGTAGACTTATTAAACGAATAAACTGCAGGTATGTAACTGTCCTGGTTGTGGGCTGCCGGTGTAAACCATTTCACTTCGGCATTAGTAAGTGACGTGAATACTGCATCGGGTTCGGGATGTTCCAATGGGCCATAATCTTTATAAAATCCGCTCTGTGAAAGGTTTTCAAAAGGGCCTGCAAATTGCCAGTCGCCTATACTGCCTATATTATCATAATATCCCTTTGCCTTATCGAACTCTGCTGAAAAAAGATAATGATTCCCTTTTTGATAATTAGCCGCAGCCACCAGCGTGCCCGGAGCCTTTTTGTCGTCAAGGATTTTATCAAGCAGCATTAATTGATTGTCGGCCGTCTTTTTACCATAGCTTCCCGCAACAGCATCGTTAAACCAAAGGGCAAAAATATAAGGATAAGGATTGGGGGCTTTTTCATAAAATGCCTTGACAAAATCCTTAATATTTTTTTGCCGGCTATTATAAGTAGCGAGATATAGTTTTGTTATATTTGCATCCAGTGCGGTTGTAGGATCAGCGAGTGCATGAGTCAAATACTTTTCTGAGTCTGACAGGTTATTTTCATCCAGGGCTTTCCATGCTTTATCATAAGGAGTATTTTGGGCAAAGGCAACAGAATTGCAAATCCATAGTACAAGTGCTGCAATACAATTTTTCATAAACAGAATTTTGGTTAAGAGAAGTAAACGCTTAATATTTCAGAATAGTTTGGGGGTTAAAAATTTTTTTTAAAGCTGCAAATACTGGAGGAGCTTATATCTTTGCGGCTCCAAAAGTAAATTAAATGTACAGAACGAATACATGCGGAGAGCTAACGATAAAAGATACAGGAAAAAATGTAATCCTGGCAGGTTGGGTGCAAACCATCCGGAAGTTTGGAAGCATTACGTTTGTTGACCTTCGGGACCGCTATGGAATCACGCAATTGCTTTTCAATGAAAAATTAAGTGAAGAATCGGGGACCATTGGCCGTGAATATGTATTGCAGGCAACAGGTACGGTGAGTGAACGCAGCAATAAAAATAAAAATATACCTACCGGAGAAATTGAGATAAATGTTTCATCATTTAAAATTCTGAACAAATCCGCAGTACCGCCTTTTACCATCCAGGATGAAACAGATGGGGGTGATGATTTACGTATGAAATACCGGTTTCTTGACTTACGGAGAAATCCTGTAAAAAAGAATCTGCTGCTCCGGTACGCAGTAAACCGTGCTGCAAGAAATTATTTACATCAAAACAATTTTATCGATATAGAAACACCCTTCTTAATAAAATCAACGCCGGAGGGAGCAAGAGATTTTGTAGTACCCAGCAGGATGAACCCCGGTGAATTCTATGCATTGCCGCAATCGCCACAAACTTTCAAGCAATTATTAATGGTAAGCGGCTATGATCGTTATTACCAGATTGTGAAATGCTTCCGGGACGAAGACCTGAGGGCAGACCGCCAGCCGGAGTTTACCCAAATAGACTGTGAAATGGCCTTCGTGGAGCAGGAAGACATTTTACAAACGTTTGAGGGAATGGTAAAGCATATTTTCAAAGAAGTAAAAAAAATCGAATATGCGGAGCCGTTAGTTCGGATGACATGGGAAGATGCCATGTGGAATTATGGAAATGACAAACCCGATATAAGATTTGAAATTAAAATTCAAAACTTAAAAGTGAAAGGAGAAAGTCATTTTCCCTTACTGAACGAAACTGAATTTGCAGTATTTAAAGATGCCGAAACGGTACTGGCGATTTGTGTGCCCGGCTGCAGCGAATATACCCGTAAGCAAACGGATGAATTGATTGAATGGGTAAAGCGTCCGCAAATTGGCATGGCCGGATTGGCATTTGTCAAACACAATGCAGATGGAACGATCAAAAGCAGTTTTGATAAATTCTTCAATGAAGAACAATTAAAGTCGTTGATCGCTTTTTGTAAATCCAATACCGGCGATTTGATTTTGATTCTTGCAGGCAGGGAAGAAAGAACGCGCAAGGCCATGAGTGAACTTCGCCTATACATGGCCGATAGATTAGGATTAAGGAACCCGGATGAGTTTAAATTGCTTTGGGTAACAGATTTTCCCTTATTTGAATACGATGAAGAAGGCAATCGCTGGGTGGCGAGGCATCATCCGTTTACTTCGCCCAAACCTCAGGATATTGAAATAATGATCCGTAATTCACCGGTTATTGAAAATGCAGAAAAATACCTCGAACATCCGTATGCAAACATCAAGGCCAATGCTTATGATATGGTATTGAACGGAAATGAGATCGGCGGGGGTTCCATAAGGATTTACCAGCGCGAACTGCAGGAAAAAATGTTCGCAGCATTAGGCATGAGCCGGGAGGAGGCGCAGCATAAGTTTGGATTTTTATTGGGCGCATTTGAATATGGCGCTCCTCCTCACGGTGGTATTGCTTTTGGATTTGACCGGTTATGCGCTATCCTGGGAGGCAGCGAGTCTATCCGTGATTTCATTGCATTTCCAAAAAACAATTCCGGCCGCGATGTAATGATTGATGCGCCGTCAACTATTGATGAAAAGCAGTTAGAGGAGCTGCAGATGAAGCTGGATTTGAAACCCTAAACAATAAAATACAGGTAATAAACATTGAGTATCTTTACTTAGAATCATGTTATTGAGCAGGGAGATCATATTGCAAAAATTAAGAGAAGTGAAGCCGCAGTTGCAGGAAAAATATCAGGTGGAATCAATTGCATTATTTGGCAGCTATGCCCGTAATCAGCAAACAAAAGAAAGTGATATAGACATTATGCTTTCTTTAAAAAACAAATCATACAAAAATTATTTGTCCCTGATCGAAAGTATAGAATTATTATTCCCGCAAACGGAAGTCCAGGTTGTAAGTAAAGAAGCTATTAAACCCCAATACTTTGAATTTGTAAAGCATGACTTAATATATGCCTGACAATCGTTCAGATATTTTATTGGTGAATGATATATTTCTTGCCATGCAGGAAATTTTTCTTTTTATACAAGATATGGCTTATGTTGATTTTATTGAAGATCCAAAAACAAAAGCAGCCGTAGTACGTAACCTCGAAATTATTGGAGAGGCTGCTAAATTAGTTTCAGAAGAAACCAAACTCATCTATAAATTAATTGAATGGAAAGAAATGACAGCATTAAGAAATAAGCTGATACACGATTATTTTGGAATCGATTATGAAATTGTATGGAGTGTAATTCAGGAAGATATTCCACATAATTATGAATTAGTTAAAAAGTTACTGTCTGAAAAGTAATTGAAAATTACAAAGCCGTCAGTATCGGGACAAACTTTTATTACATGAAGCGTTATCCACATCAGTTGTCGTACGGAGCCAATAATCCGGTAATTGCGTTGAGCGAAACTGAGGTTGGAAAAATTTTCGGAGGCGATACCAGAAGCGACATAGGCAGCGAAGCAGAAAAAATGAAATTCGCCAACAGCATTAACGAACTGGTAGTAAAATTTAAAAGGATAGATTATGACGAAGCCAATCATTGGGATTTGCTTGTAATGGAAAGACTGTTCCCTCTGGATTACAGAAGCTACGAAGTGGAAAAACGTGAGCTATGGTATGAAGTGTTTGCGGATGAATTAAAGCAATTGCACCATCAGGGTTTCGTGCATCGTGATCTGAGCAGGCCATCAGATATTTCAGGAGAAAAGTTTGATAACATTTTACTTACACAACAAGGTTTAAGATTGATCGACGTTGGTATTTCAGCGCTGCGAACACAGGTCGGTGATAAACTTTTTAAAAAATATGCTGAAGAGGAGATGAAGGAAATGGAGTTATTTAAAGAATATTTTTTAAACAGGTAAAGAATATATTTTGAAATCGACGCATTGATAGCTGCCATCGCCATGCAAGGCGGCTTTGATCTTGTAACTGCGGACAAAGGATTTAAAAGGGTGAAGGAACTCTCATTAATATTAATCGGAGTATGAGCCACAGGGATTACAATGAAGAAATATTTGTTTAAGTTTATTTTACTAACGGTTGTTCATTCGGCCATTTTTGCCCAATACAATCCACCCCTCTATGCCTCTTACACTACCACTGCTGAAAAGACCAAACTGCACGACCGCCTTATCAAATCAATTCATTCCAACCTGTCTGTTCCGCTAACGGATTCCACAGAAGAAAACTGGGAAGATGCATTTGATGCGATAGAAGTATTATTATACCATTCTCCGTTGAGCGACCAGAAAATTGCAACTGCCTTTGATAGCCTGGACAAACGAACGGTTGAATTTCAGCAGTCATTATTAGAAATGATTTATGCAAACTATCCTCATCAGTTTTTAATTCAGGTAAATCATCTTTTATACAACACCCCCGACACGGGTGTTTTTGCCTTATGCGGGGAATACCTGTTACAGCAGAACAATAAGGATATCGCAGAAAATGTACAGGAATTAATGAACCGGGTATTTACCTCACAGGTTTCAATAAATCCCATTCTGCATTCACTGCAGGTGCATATTGACGAAAAACTGAATGGCTATGTGCCCCCGGCAAAAATTATCCTTTCGCAGATTTTTGATAGAAATTTTCTGGAAGGCAATATTGTTATGTATTCCATTCAGCGAAAAGACCGCGATTATCCCGGCCTGGTATTGATAAAAGACAGGTATGGAAATTTTATTACCGACAGCAGCGGCAAAATTTTTGAAATTCCCCAGCTGGCAAGAAGCATTACCAATTTGCCTTTTTGCCTGCATTATGGAAATACGCCGCAGGGAATTTACCTGATGCATGGTTTCCAGGTGTCAATGGCTAATTTCATTGGGCCTACTGCAAATGTGCAACTCTCCATGCCGGCAGAAGTAACTATCGCGGCATTCCTGCGTAATGATAATATTACCGATTCTGTCTGGAGCCCCGATTACTATAAAAGTTTACTACCCGAAACGTTACAAAATTTTTCACCTCTTTATGAAGCTTATTATGCCGGGCTTTGCGGCAGGCGGGAAATTATTGCACATGGTACCACTATTGATCCTTCATATTATTTGCATCAGCCTTATTATCCGCTTACACCTTCGGAAGGTTGTTTGTGTACCAAAGAAATATGGAATGGCAAAAGAGCCGAAAGCGATCAGCAAAAATTAGTAAATGCATTACTCAGGGCAGGAGGTGCCGACGGGTACTGCATTGTGATTGACATTGACGATAAAAAGGCGCCGGTTACACTAAAGGATGTGCTGCCATTCATCCTGAACTCACCGAAAAAATAAATTCTAAATTTGAGGCTGCATGTACCTTCAAAATAAAAAAATTTGGCAGCGCCATTAGCAGAACGGCTTCGTCCTAAAACATTACAGGACCTGGCAGGGCAGGAACACCTTACCGGGAAGGGAAGTGTTTTGCGCAATTCAATCGAAAACGGAAAGATTCCTTCAATGATTTTGTGGGGGCCGCCGGGCGTTGGCAAAACCACGATCGCCAATATTATTGCAAAAACGCTGCATGTTCCGTTTTATACATTAAGCGCTGTTTCATCAGGAGTAAAAGAAGTGCGTGAAGTAATAGATGAATCGAAGAAACAGGAGAATGCCATTTTATTTATAGATGAAATTCATCGTTTCAACAAGGGGCAGCAGGATGCCTTGCTCGGAGCCGTTGAAAAAGGAATCATTACGTTAATCGGGGCCACTACTGAAAATCCTTCTTTCGAAGTAAACAGCGCATTGCTCAGCCGGTGCCTTGTCTATATTTTGAAGCCGTTACAAAAAGAATCACTGATTCAATTACTGCAGCATGCCATTAAAGATGATAAAATACTTTCTCAAAAAAAGATCGAGCTAAAGGAAACAGAAGCGTTAATAAACTTATCCGGCGGGGATGCGAGAAAATTATTGAACCTTCTTGAAATGGTGGTCAATTCAGGCGAAAAAGAAAGTAAAATTGTAATAACCGACGAACGGGTAATGAATGTTGCGCAAACCAAAATAGCCTTATACGATAAAAAAGGAGAGCAGCATTATGATATTATTTCTGCATTTATTAAGTCGGTAAGAGGCAGCGATCCAAACGCGGCGGTATATTGGCTTGCAAGAATGATCGAAGGCGGCGAGGATGTAAAATTTATCGCACGGAGAATGGTAATACTGGCAAGCGAGGATATTGGCAATGCCAATCCAACAGCATTGGTACTTGCCACCAATACTTTCCAGGCGGTGAATATGATTGGCTATCCGGAAGCAAGCATAATATTATCGCAATGTGCTACCTACCTTGCGTCTTCTCCCAAAAGTAATGCGGCGGTAGAGGCGATTGGCAAAGCGCAATCTCTCGTAAAGCAATATGGAGATCTGCCTGTTCCCCTTTCCATAAGAAATGCGCCAACGTCGCTAATGAAAAAGCTGGATTATGGAAAGGATTACAAGTATGCGCACAGCTATGAAAACAATTTTGCTGCAATGGAATTTCTGCCGGATGAAATTAAGAGCACAATGATATATAAACCCGGCAAGAATGCGCGTGAAGAAGAGCTCAGAAAGTTTTTAAAAGACCGGTGGAAAGAAAAATATGGTTATTGAATAAATCATGAATGATATTATCTGGCAATGCAAATCATTTAGTGAATTAACTGCGGAAGAGATTTACAGGATTATTCAGCTCAGAATAGAGGTTTTTGCTGTGGAGCAAAATGTAGTCTACCAGGATTGTGATAACAAAGACCTGCCATCCCATCACCTCACCGGCTGGTACAATGAGAATTTAATTGCTTACAGCCGATTACTGCCGCCCGGGCTGGCTTACAAAAACGCGGCATCTATCGGGCGGGTGGTATGTTCCCCGGCTGTACGAAAGTTGGGGATTGGCAGGATGTTAATGGCAAAATCCATAGAACAAATTTATCAGCTGTTTGGAAATTGTTCCATTATTATAAGCGCCCAGCTTTATTTAAAGGATTTTTATTCGAAATTTTCATTTGCTGCCTCCGGCGATCCATACATAGAAGACAGCATCCCGCATGTCAGGATGGAAAAACACCTTATCTGACAATATTTTAACCCCGGCTTTCGTTAAGTAGGAGTTACAATAATGTTTCAGCATTAAAATTCGTTACCATAATCAAACCTTACCTGTCTTATGAAAACACTTGTACACCTTACCAGGCTTAAGTTTTTCATTCCTGTTATTGTATACACATTCACTTATGTGCCCGCATTTTCGCAATCGCTTGTACTCGGAAATGAAAAGACACGGGTGGAAGTGGGTCTTAATATCGGGCCTTTATTTTTTCTGGGAGACCTGGGCGGACACCATGGTAAGGGAACTACATTCCTCAAAGATTTAAATCTTCCGTTTACCAAATTATGGAAAGGCGCTTTTGCCGTTGCTTATCCAAATGAATGGATGGGCGTAAGGGTAGCTATCGGAACAGGAGAAGTAGAGGGAGCAGATAACGCTATAACTACCAAAGGACGCGATGAATTATGGAGAAGACAGCGCAACCTTGACTTCAGAAGCAATATTACCGAAGCTTATGGCGCATTCGAGGTTTACCCGCTAATGTTATTACACAGTGGCGATGAGGATTATAAGCCCCGGCTTCGCCCTTATGGCATAATAGGAGTGGGCGTATTCCATTTTAACCCGCAGGGTTCCTTAACCGACTCAAACGGAGTTACAACCTGGTATGATCTTAAACCGCTCCATACTGAAGGACAAGGTTTTCCTGAATATCCAAACAGGAAAAACTATTCATTGACCCAGATTAATATTCCGATGGGTTTTGGCGCAAAATATTATATCTCAGACCGGGTAAATCTAAGTCTCGAAATATTACACAGAAAAACTTTTACCGACTATATTGATGATGTAAGTACGACCTATATCGATCCGAATTTATTTGATAAATATTTGTCGCCGCAAAATGCAAAGATTGCAAGAGCCATCTATGACAAGGAATCAGGGATATATGTCTCCGGAGCATCAAGACTGGCACCCGGTGACCAGAGAGGCGATCCTAATCAGAACGATGCCTATTTTAGTTTGCTCCTAAAATTTGCAGTCCGTTTGGGACCCATATTTGACAACATGTATGACAGGCGGGTAGCAAACCACATGAGGTGTCCTTCCCGTTTCTAAAAATAGTTTCAACGACCTGCCTTCGGGCGAAGCAAGGTATATAATAAAAGTTGACCTTTCTACAACAATGCATTTTCGCATGCAATGTAACCTCGAATCAAGATCTTTAACTTTGTTACTATGCCTTGCTCTTTAATTTTTTGAAGAAATCAGCTCCTGTTTTAGAAAGGCGGCCGTAAAGCTTTCTTTATTTTTTATTAATTCTTCCGGAGTACCGGCAAATAATATCTTTCCTCCGTTATCCCCGCCTTCCGGCCCCAGGTCGATGATGTAGTCAGCTACTTTGATAATATCCATGTTATGCTCGATCACAAGCACCGTATTTCCCCTGTCCACCAGCTTATTCAAAACATCAATGAGGTGCTGTATATCCTGAAAATGAAGTCCGGTGGTAGGCTCATCTAAAATATAAAATGTTTTACCTGTATCTCTTTTGCTCAATTCTGTGGAGAGCTTTACCCGCTGTGCCTCCCCGCCACTTAATGTTACAGCGCTCTGGCCGAGCGTAATGTAACCCAGGCCTACTTCCTGAAGTACTTTAATTTTTCGGTAGATATAAGGTACATTTTGAAAAAATTCCACCGCGTCATCTACTGTCATATCGAGTACGTCACTGATAGATTTTCCTTTATACCGAATTTCAAGTGTCTCCCTGTTGTATCTTTTGCCATTACATTTTTCACAATGCACATATACGTCCGGCAAAAAATTCATTTCGATCACTCTCATGCCGCCTCCCTCACACACATCACAGCGGCCACTCTTTACATTGAATGAGAAACGCCCGGCTTTATATCCCCTGATCTTTGCTTCGGGCACTGAGGCAAATAAGGTGCGGATATCGGTGAAAAATCCGCAATACGTTGCGGGATTACTTCTCGGCGTCCTGCCGATAGGAGATTGGTCAATCTCTACCACCTTATCAATATGCTCCAGCCCCTTAATCGATTTATAATCCAGCGGGGTCATTTTGCTGTTATAAGCATGAACACTGAGAATGGGATATAAAGTCTCATTTATCAAGGTCGATTTGCCGCTTCCGCTTACACCCGTTACACAAATAAATTTCCCAAGAGGAAAAGTCACATCCACATTTTTTAAATTATTCCCTGAAGCGCCCCGAAGTTCCACCACACAGCCATTACCCTTTCGCCTTTTAGCGGGTACTGCAATTTTTCTCGTTCCATTCAGATAGGAAGAGGTAACGGTATCCAACTTTAATAAGTCATCCGGTATACCGCCTGCCACTACCTTACCTCCATGATAACCGGCCCGCGGGCCGATATCGATAAGATAATCTGCTGCCAGCATAATATCCTTATCATGCTCTACTACCAGTACGCTGTTACCGAGATTTCTCAGATTTTTCAGCGCTTCAATCAACCGGTGATTATCGCGTTGGTGCAGCCCTATACTGGGCTCATCCAGAATATAGGTAATACCCTGCAATTGCGAGCCTATTTGAGTCGCCAGCCTTATCCGCTGGGATTCGCCACCACTAAGGCTTTTGGAAGGTCTGTTTAAGGAAAGATAGCTTAATCCTACATCTGATAAAAACCGGATACGCTCTCTTATTTCCTTTAAAATGTCTTTTGCTATCAGGTTTTGTTTCTTATCCAGCCTCGATTCGATACCGGTAAACCAGGTAAGCAGTTTATCGAGGTTGAGTTCGCTTAACTCTGCTATATTTTTATTATCAATTTTAAACCACAGGCTTTCTTTTTTCAATCGTTTTCCGCCGCACTCACTACAAACCCTTAATTGCATAAACTTTTCCACCCAGGCACGCAGTCCCTCGTTGGTATTGCCCGAAGTAAACCACCGTTTGAGCATATTTACTACGCCTTCGTATTCCTCAGAAGGCAGCTCCGGTGCCTCATGGGTCATGTCAAACTCATTTATTTTCGAATAGGCATCTCTGTTAGCTTCCGCAGCTTCTTCTTCCCTTCCATACAAAAGCAGGTGAACCATCCGCCGGGGAAGTTTGGATACGGGCACATCCAGGCTGAATTTGAATTTTCTTGCCAACTGCTGTACCTGCCTGAATACATACGCTTCCCGTTCTTCACCGAGCGGCACAATGGCACCTTCATTAATGCTCAGGGAACTATCGGGAATAACGCTATCGATATTTACCTGGTAAACACTGCCCAGGCCTTTGCAAACAGGGCAGGCACCATAAGGCGAGTTAAACGAAAAGGTATTGGGTGAGGGCTCTTCATAGCTGATACCGGTATCTTCACACATGAGCTGCCGGCTGTATTGCACCAATTCGCCGAAATCGTTCATCAACAGGAACATGAGCCCATTACCCAGCTGAAGTGCTTTCTGCAGGCCTTGACTCAATCTTGTCTTTTGATCTTTTGTTACCTGCAGCCTGTCTATAACCAATTCGATATCGTGAATTTTATATCGGTCTACCTGCATCCTGGGCCCCAGGTCTTTTATTTCGCCATCTACCCTTACCTTTAAAAATCCTTTTTTCCTTACGTCCTCAAAAAGCTCGCGGTAATGTCCTTTACGGCCGCGGACCAATGGGGCCAGCAGGCTTACTTTTTTGGAAGGAAACCTTGAAAAAATGTTTTCAAGAATTTCATCTTCGCTCCATTTTACCATTTTTTTACCCGTCTCGTAGCTGTAGGCCTCCCCTATTCTTGCATACAGGAGCCTTAAAAAATCATATACTTCGGTAACGGTGCCTACCGTACTTCTCGGATTTTTATTGGTGGTTTTTTGTTCGATGGAAATAACAGGGGAAAGGCCGGTAATTTTATCAACATCGGGTCTTTCCATGTCTCCCAGAAACTGGCGTGCATAAGCTGAAAAACTTTCCATATAACGCCGTTGCCCTTCTGCATAAATGGTATCAAAGGCCAGTGAAGACTTACCGCTTCCGCTGATGCCTGTGATCACCACCAATTGATTTTTGGGGATTGATATATCGATATTCTTCAGATTGTGCTCTCTTGCCCCAAATACTTCGATTTTTTCATCGTTGGCAATAGGGGCGCCAAAAGAAGACTTTTTGCTTTTTGACATAGAAAGCTGCAAAGGTACTATGAAAACTTTCAGCCAGGGAATGGCCTGACCTGTAATATTAATCTTAGGCCATTCAGATTTGCATAAAAACTGAATATTTTCCAAAACAGAACCTGTGAATATCTTTCTTCAAAATATTTTCAAAATATTTTTTTTACCCGCATCTTTGTATCAACTTTTATCGTAGCTTTAAATTACCTTTATAAGCCCTTGGAAATTTCCTCAAAATCATCACATATAAGCCAAAATATTGATACTTTTCTACAATAATTAAATTAGTTGACCGTTTGAATAAAGTTGATGGTCGATTTCTATTTAATTAAATTCAGAATTCGATAATTAAGCGTCATGTTTTTTAACCAAATTAAGTATTTACATTTGTCCTTACCCTCAAAAGTAAAAGTAATGAACACCAAATCATTTGCTGCAGTAGCTGTGGCAGCTATTTTCATCCTTACGGGATGTGGTAAGTCCGGTAGCAGGTCGAAAGGTCTTCCCAATGATGGACAGCTACACGGGGTAGCTCCTGCCAGCCACTATATTTTGCCTAAACCTCCGGGCATGGTTTACATTCCGCCCGGAACTTTTCATATGGGGCCAAGCGATGAGGATGTTAACTACGCATTTACTGCGCGTAATATGCAGGTGTCCATCAGTGGTTTTTGGATGGATGCTACAGAAATCACGAACAACGAATATCGTCAGTTTACCAATTGGGTTAGAGATTCCATTGCAGGAAAACTGATGGGATATGTAAAACAGGGTGCTAATGGGGACGAATACCTCGACTGGAAAAAAGTAAATACGATAAAATGGGGCGATAAAGCCACCTTGGAAAAAATAGATGCTATGATTGTTACCCCGGACAACAGAATCTATGGCAGAAAGGAAATTGACCCTGCCAAGATTGTTTATCATTCGGAAACATTCGATTTTAAAGAAGCTGCAAAAAGAGAAAACGCAAATATTCCCAGAGGCAAGTTCATCATTAAAGCGGATATACCTGTTTATCCTGATACATTGGTTTGGGTAAGAGATTTTTCATATTCTTACAACGAACCCATGGCAAAGCAATATTACAGTCACCCTGCTTTCGGCAATTATCCTGTGGTGGGTGTAAACTGGAAACAGGCTACCGCATTCTGCGAATGGCGTACACAATATTTAAATTCATATCTGCAAAGTAAAAACAGGTCTACTGAATCACCCTTCCGCTTACCCACTGAAGCAGAATGGGAATATGCAGCCAGAGGCGGAAGATCACAATCTCCTTACCCCTGGGGCGGCCCTTACCTGAGGAACAGGAAAGGTTGCCTGTTGGCCAACTTTAAACCCGGCCGTGGTAATTATCCTGAAGACGGCGGTTTCTATACAGTGCGTGCTGACGCTTATTGGCCAAACGATTTCGGATTATATAATATGGCTGGTAATGTAGCAGAATGGACATCCTCATTGTATTATGAAGGAGGTTATAACTTCCAGCACGATATGAACCCGGATATTCGCTGGGATGCAAAAGACCAGGATCCCCCGCGTATGAAACGCAAGGTAATTCGTGGCGGAAGCTGGAAAGATGTCGGATATTTTTTACAAGTAAGTACCAGGGCCTATGAATACGAGGATACGGCTAAGTCTTATATCGGCTTCCGTTGTGTAATTGATTTACCCCCGGTTACCAAAAGAAGGTAATCAACCAAAAACGATTTCATAGAGAAAAATTTTTAGAAAAACATTTTACTGCCTGTATTAAATAAATTTAATATGGGCAGTGTATTATATGAACCAGACTAACCAAATTAAACATTAAAATTTAAAATCTAAATTATCATGCTTCAGAACAAAAGAACCTTTTTGACCCTTATCGACGTACTTGTTAGTGCCGGTGCTGCCGTAATCATTTTCGCGGCCTGGGCTAAATTAACTCACCAACCCTTTGCAGATACTGCGCTTACTACAGGTATGTGGACAGAAACAGCTATTTTCCTTGTATATGCTGGAATTGAGTGGGTAAAACCAAAGAGACATGAAGAAGACATACAGCCTGAAGAAGCAGCTACTACTACAGGAAATCCTGCATTACAGGCTATGGATAAAATGTTACTGGATGCAGATATTACTCCCGCTAACATGAAAAGGCTGGGCGACAACTTCCAGAAACTGGGCAATACGGTTTCTCAATTAGGCGAGGTAAGCGATGTGGTAAAATCTACAGGCGATTTCTCTGCCAAAACAAAAGAAGCAACTTCTGCTCTTGGCTTAATGAAAGAAGCTTATGTTAATTCTGCCAATACCATGGCAAGCTTTAATAACGCCGCTGACAGTGCCAAGAACTTCCACGACCAGGTTCAGATACTCACAAAAAATTTAGGTTCTTTAAATACAATATACGAGCTCGAGCTGAATGAAAGCAACAACCACCTGAAAACATTGAACAGCTTCTACGGCAAGATGGCCCAGGCAAGCGAAGTGATGGTATCAACAGTGGAAGATGCTCAGAACACCAAAGAGCAAATAAACACTTTGGCTAATAACCTTGCAAAGCTGAATAACATCTATGGTAATATGCTTAGCGCCATGCAGGGCAGATAAAACGATAACTATAATCCAAATTTGAAAACCTAAGTAAATCAAAAAAACATGGCACTACCCAAAGAACCGCGGCAGAAGATGATCAACATCATGTACCTGGTGCTGACGGCTATCCTGGCCTTAAACGTATCTGCCGAGGTGATTAATGCATTCAGAGTGGTGAACAACAGTCTGGAAACTTCTAATGCCAACATTAGCGCTGCTACAAATAATTTGTATAAAGATCTTGCGGATAAATTGAACAAAGCTGAAACGAAAGAAAGAGCAAATATTTGGGCACCAAAGGCAATGCAGGCAAAGAAATATTCAGATGCAATGATGGTATATATTGACAGCCTAAAGCAGGATTTAAAAGTTGCAGCAGGTTTAAGGATGAAATGGGACGACAGAACCAAGGATAGCGTGGAAGATTTTAAAATGGACAATCTGGATGCTTCCACCCGGCTGTTCGAAACAAAAGGAGAAGGTAAAAATCTTGAAGACAGACTGGAGCAATATAAAAAAGATATGTTGGGTATTGATCCGACTATTCTGGCCAACTTTGAACACAACTTCCCTGTAAGCACACGCGCTCCGCGTTCGCAGGATGGTACGAAAAAAGATTTTACACAGTCTTTCTTTCATATGACGCCTACCATTTCTGCATTAACGATCCTGAGCAAGTTCCAGAACAATATCAAAAATGCGGAAAATGAAATTGTAACTTTTTGTGATAACCAGATAGGGGCTGTGGCCGTACATATGGATCAGACGGGCATATTGGTAGGACAAAGTTCCAACTATCTGATGCCCGGGCAAAAATTAACCATTACCGCTGGCGTAGGCGCATACAGCTCGGCTGCTTCTCCGACAATTTCAATAGACGGGAGTAACGTAGCTGTAAATGGAGGACAAGGTTCCACTACAATTACGGCTGGTGGCGCAGGGGAGCACTCCATTCCTGTAACTGTGACTTATAAAGATGAAAACGGGAACACTAAAACACAAACTGAAACCATTACGTATACCGTGGGCACCCCGGGTAATGCTGCTGTAATGCTCGATAAAATGAATGTATTTTATATTGGCGTAGATAACCCGGTTACTATAAATTCCGGTACCGGCGATGAAAAAACGCATGCAACCATTTCGTCAGGAAGTATTACGAAAACCGGCCCGGGAAAATATATTGTGCGCGTAAGCACTCCCGGTAAAACAACAATTAATGTAAGCGCCGAAAACAAAAGCACACCTTTTGATTTCAGGGTAAAAGAAATTCCTGATCCGGTGTTTAAGGTGGGCCCCAGCAAAGGAGGAAGAATTCAATCTGTCGTTTTCAAAAATCAACAATATTGCCGTGCTGATCTCGAAAATTTCGATTTCCAGGCAAATTTCAGCGTGGTCAGCGCTACCGTATACTTCTCAGGAGCTAATTTCCCGAGTGTACAACAGGCAACTATTAATGGCCCGAATCTTGGAAGTATTCAATCGCAGTTAGCGCGATGCATTCCCGGAACTTCCGTAACTTTTGATAATGTAAAAGTGAAGGGCCCCGATGGAAAAGAGCGTACTATTCAGGGTCCGGGATTTATTTTGTATTAAAGAAAACATATAAAAATGGCTATGAAAAATTTAATGGTAAAGAGTCTTGCGTTGCTTCTGTGTCTCGGCATGATGACCTATGCTGCCCAGGCGCAAACAAAGAAAAAAAAGACAACGCATACGACCAGGACAGTAAAAAAACGTACTACTGCCCGGAGGACTACCAATTCCAAAACAAAGGCTGATATTAATCCAAGTGCCAAAGTAGACACTGCCGTAGTGATAGCTCCGCCCCAGCCAAAGATTGATAGCCTGCCCATGACCGACGTAAAAAGATCATTGCGCCCCGACGATGCGGTAGACCGCAACCTGATAAAAGACAGAACTCCTTTGCCTTATACCTACATCAGGGAAGATGATGCCGTGTATCGTGAAAAAGTATGGCGTGAAATTGATACGCGTGAAAAAATGAACCTGCCGTTCCGTTATGCTGCCAATGAGGATAATGGCAACCAACGCTTCATATCCATCTTGTTTAAAGCCATTCAGGACGGGCCGGACAATGGAGGGGTAACAGCATTCAACCCGATTGATGACAGGTTTACTACTCCTATGACCGTATCCGAAGTTGCTGAAAAAGTCTCGGGCGGAAGTGTCGTAGTGGATGTATATGACAGCCTGGGTAATAAAGTGGGAACCAAAACAGTTACCGCTGAAGTAAACCTTGATTCATTTTATAAATTTCATATCAAGGAAGAGGTGGTCTTCGATAAACAAACTTCAAGATTGTATTGGAGAATCCTCGGCATTGCACCGGTAAAGAATGTTATTACCTCACAAGGGGTAAACCTGGGTGAACAGGAATTGTTCTGGGTCTACTATCCCGATCTGCGCCCTATACTGGCAAAGTATGAAGTGTACAACGGAAAAAATTACGGAGCCCGGATGAGCTGGGAAGAGCTTTTCGAAAGCCGCATGTTCTACGGACGAATTATCAAGAGTACGCTGGATAATCCTAAAGACCTCTACTTATCTGAAATGCCGGGACTGAAAGATAACAGGATCCTGCAATTGCTGCAAGGCGAAAAGATAAAGAACGAAATATTCGATTACGAACAAAATTTGTGGAGCTATTAGCTCATAGATAAAAAATTAAAAAAGGAAGCCAATGGCTTCCTTTTTTGTTTAATGCCGTTCAGAAAATAGCAATTACTTTATTTATCGGCGCCTGCAAAATAATTTGCGATCAGTTCCGCACGGGAATTACCAATCGTTTTTCCCAGCTCTTCCTTCGATAGTTCTTTAATTTTTTTTACCGACTTAAATTTCTTTAGCAGCATATCAGCCGTATTCTTACCAATTCCCTTAATGCTTTCCAGTTCATTTTTAAAAGTTCCTTTACTACGCTGGTGGCGATGAAAAGTAATTCCGAAACGATGCACCTCATCGCGTATCCTTCTTATCAGCTTCAGGCTGGCGCTATCCCAGGGTAATTTCACCGATTGCTTATCACCCGGAAAAAATATTTCTTCCTCATTTTTGGCAAGTCCGACAATGGCGGCTTTTCCTGATAATCCTAATTCGTGTAAGCCTTCCACTGCGGCATTGAGCTGGCCTTTACCTCCATCAATGATGATAAGATGGGGAAATGGCAAACCTTCTTTTTCTACCCGCGAATACCTTCGCATTACAATTTCTTTCATACTCGCAAAATCATTGATGCCTGTAACGGTCTTGATATTAAATTTGCGATATTGATTTTTATCCGGCAACCCGTCTTTAAAGCATACCATCGCTGCCACAGGAAAACTTCCCTGGAAATTGGAATTATCAAAACATTCTATCTGAACGGGCAGCTGCGGCAGATGGAGGTCCCGCTGCAATTGTTTTAAAACATTTTTTCTTTCCTTGTCGCTCTTATCTTCCAGCTGCAGCATTTTTTTCCTTTTCAGCTCTTCTATAAAATAATTGACATTTTTTTCGGAAAGATCCAATAATTTCTTTTTATCGCCTGCCCTGGGAATAGTAAGAACAATTCCTTCTTCCGGGTAATCCATTTCAAACGGAATAATAATTTCCCTTGCTTCGCTGTTAAAAGTATCTCTGAGATGACCGATTGCAAACGCCAGCACTTCCTGTTCGGTTTCTTCCAGCCGCCGTTCAAGCACTATTGTTTGAGTAAGCACTATCGTTCCTTCGTTTACCATCAGGTAATTCACATAGGCAATATCCCCGTCTTTCAGAATAGAAAATACATCTACATTTCCAAGATGCTCGTTCACCACTTTGGAAGTGGCTTTGTATTGTTGTAAATGGTCAAGCTTTTTTCTGATCATCTCCGCTTTCTCAAACTGCAGGGTAGCCGCATACTCTTCCATTTCCTTCCGGAAATGCTGGATTACCGGTGTCAGGTTCCCCTTTAGCAGATTTTTTGCCCTGGATAAACCGGCTGCATAATCTTCAGCTGTCTGCAGGCCTTCGCAGGGCCCCTTGCAATTCCCGAGGTGATATTCCAGGCAAACCTTGAATTTTTTCTTTCGTATATTCTGTTCCGTCAGGTTGAGCTTGCAGGTTCGCAATTGAACATTTTGTTTAATAAATACCAGCAGCTCCCTTACTTTGCCAACAGAGGTATAAGGCCCGAGATACTGCGATCCATCATTAATTTTTGACCGGGTAAGAAATACCCTTGGAAAAGGCTCATTCTTGATTACAATGTAAGGATATGATTTATCGTCTTTCAGGTTAATATTGAACTTTGGCTGAAATTGCTTTATCAGGGAATTTTCGAGGAGGAAGGCATCCTGCTCATTATCTACAATAGTAAATTCAATCCGGGCAATTTTTTTTACCAGTTCATATGTCTTATATCCCGTAAAGGTTTTGGTGAAATAAGAGCTTACTCTTTTACGAATACTCTTTGCTTTTCCAACATAAATTAACCCGCCCTTATCATCGTAATATTTATAAATGCCGGGGTCAACAGGCAGGGTTTTTATGATCGTCTGAAAAACTTCGGGTGTCATTATTAAAGCAAATACATTTTATTTTCCTGCGATTATTCGTCAAATTCCCATTTCATTATTTCTTCCTTTATCACAGGCGCCATTTTGTTTTCTTCTGCAATGGTTCTGATGCTGCACCATTTATTGGCTCTCCAGGTGAGCTGCGTGGTAATATTTTCACCATTGACCATTTGCGATTTTGCTATATAAATTCTTTGCACGGTGCCCTTTTCCGGATCAATGTAAACATCCCAGTGATTCAGATGTATCGAATCAGGAAGGTTTACCTTGGGATCGTACGTAAGCGTTATTGAATGTATCGTTTGGTCAAGAAATGACTTTTCTGCGAAAAGATTTTGCAAAGAAGCAGAATCAATTACGGGTGAGAGAAAAGGCGCGGCAAACGTCCGGATATCCTTTTTTTTCAGCCACACTGAATCAGTTTTGCCATTGAACCGGGTAATCTTTACCGGCGTTACCGGAAGACTATCGATTTCTCTTAATTGCCCCAATAAAAATTCAGTTACGGGAAAAAAAGTCTGCACCTGTTCAGAATCTTTTACAGCCGCTGGGGGTTGCTCATTGCCATTATTATTGTGACAGGCTGCTAAAATTATACATAGTAATACAACCTTCTCTCTCCAAAAAATATGCATTTGTAAATTTACAATAAAAAGCCGCTACCCTTATAGCAGCGGCTTTATAATGCAGTTAAATTTAAGCAGCCGATAAAACTATTTCCTGAAAGGAGTAATCCCAATCCTGATTCCATAATTCAGCAAATGCTCGCTGATAGTATAGTCTTTCTTGTATGTTGAAAACCATTGATACCGGACAACCGGGCCAATTTGCCATGTGAATTTTTCTGATCCAAAAGAAAGAAACACTCCAAAATTGCTGGCCATATTTGCCTTTCTCATCAGAGAAGGATCATTTACATAATTTCTTCCGTCAGAAGATAGCAGATAGGCATAGCTGTTCAGAACAATGGAAGGTTCTATATCACCAGATGCATTCAATTGCACTTTATCGCCGGTAAAGAACTGGTATTGCAACCCCACAGGTAACGAAGCCTGGAGGCTATGATTCTTTATATTCACAGGGGTCAATCCGGTTCCATCTCCATAATGAGAAAAATATTGCCTGGAATAATTTACATGCGAATCGGGATCCCTCAATATCAAGGTTGCCACTGTAGGATGCATTTCATTTGACCGGATATTATAACCGGAATAAGTGAGATGCAGGCCGGCAGTGAATTTCCATTTGGGAGCAAACGCATAATTCATCTGTGCGCCGGCTTCAAATCCAAAAGCGGCATGATTCAAAACCCTGTAATTTAAAGGCATTATTGAAGTATTCGTGCTCAGAAAAACTGATGGAGAAATAGGAGTGCCTCTAAATGAAACATTGGTGACTGCAGGCCCGAAAAAATAGGTATAAGTAAGCTTGTAATTCCGCCTGGTCTTGCTGATAGCTTTTGGCTTTTGGCTGTTAACATTTGATTGTACCTGTTTATCGGCTTTTCTGTCATCAGCAGTTTCGCCGGCGTACTTATTCATCACTGCCGGCGCTGGAGCAGATAAATTATCATTTATAATGGTCATTTGTTTTTCAGGGAAAAAATTGACCGGGTTATCCGCCAGGATCTTTTCTTTAATATGCTCACTATTTTTTGAACCGGCACTCAATACTTCTATTTCTGCAGGTAATATGTTCCGGTCAATTCCAGGGCTAACGATTGCCTGATCAGATAATTCAGCCTGTAGCACCGGAACATTGCTTTGATCTACGGCTATGTCGTTTCCATTCGTTTTTGGAACATTAATCTTCGATTCCCGGCTTTCATCAATGGCTTTATTATATACCTTATCAGCCGCAGGTTGCTCAAGGGTTATTCCGGATGCGCCAGACTCAGCTGCCGGATGAGTCTCATTATTACCTGATAAAAACTGGCTTGTACCCTGGTTATTCAAATCCTTTGGACTTTTATGATCTGTGCCGGCTTTTGCAGTCACTGCCGCTGAATTATTTTTACCTGAATTATTGCTTTTTTGATTGTGACTTAGAGAAGCATTAGGCGTATTCATGTGCCCGATAAAAATGAGGGTAGATATCAATAAAAGCGAAATGGTAATAGAAGGCCACCTTCTTCCGGGATGAATATCATTATAGATTCCATGCCACACTTTTTTAGAGGGCATCATCTTGAAATTATCAGCCTCCTGCTTTAAAAACTGCTCCAGTTCGTCTGTTGTAAATCTTCGTTCCATTTCACATAATTTCAGTTATTGGTAACCGGCAAAGTGTTTTCATTTTTAGATTTAGCTCCCTGCCGAAACAAGCTTAATCTTATCCCTGGGTTGCACAATGATCTTCTTTTTAATCAGCAAAGCCTCAAGCATAGCCTTAGCCCTTGTATATTGCGACCGGCTTGTACTCTCCTCAATGTCCAGGATCGAGGCAATTTCTTTATGCGAATAACCTTCAATTGCGTACAGGTTTAGCACTGTCTTATACCCTACCGGCAGCATCCGGATACATTCCACCACCTGCTTTGCCTGTAGTATCGAAGGAATGTTATTCTCATTAAGATAGATGCTGTCTGCATGAAAAAGGTCGACGCTATCGGTAAATTTTTTATTTTTTTTCAGAACATTGATGCATGTATGAACTATAATTTTTCTAACCCAGCCCTCTAAGGCTCCCTGGCTTCTGAATTGATGGATTTGAGAAAATACTTTTATAAAGCCTTCCTGCAACATGTCTTCTGCATCTTCCCGGTTACGGGCAAACCGGTAACAAACACCTAACATCCGCGGGCTGAAACGGTTGTATAATGCCTCCTGCGCTGCAGCTGAATTATCAAGACAGCCTTGAAGCATTAGCTCTTCCGTCATAACAAATGGATGGTTTTCCCTACTAAGATAGGACAAAAAATATGTTCAAAAGCTGCTTAGCGCCCAAAAATGACCATGAAAATACAGTTCGCCCGGTCTTTGTAAACAATCGGTTCCTGTTATAACGCGCTTAAATCAATGCTGTGGCCGTTTTGGCAAGATCAGGCTATCGGGCGGATAATTGGCCTCTATTTGTTGTCTGGCGGCAGCTACCCAATCCGATATGGCTTGTTTTTGACCACTGTTAAGTATTGCATCCCGGTGAATAAGCGTGTAAGAACCAAGAGGCATATCCCCTTCTTTTATCTCGTCATTTATTTTTTGAAGGAGATGGTATTGTCTTGCAATAGTATAGGAGGTAAATATGGAAAAATCAAGGTGCCGTTTGCCCTCCCGGATATGGTTATCCAAAAACCAGGCAACAGGCTGTATATTCCAATACCAAGGATAACGGCTGCTGTCTGTATGGCAATCGTTACAGGCAACCTTTAATACGCCCTGCACATTAGCCGGCACAGGATATTTTGTCGCGATATCATTCGGGGCAGCCATTGTGGAAATATTTTTATCGGGTCTGAAAAACTGAATTATGACCCATGCGATCAATAAAATAGCAAGGATTCTTTTAATTACCTTTCTCATTCATAGTGAATTATTGATTAATCAGTATTTCGCCCGTCATTTCCGGAGGCACCGGAAGCTGCATCATGGTAAGAATGGTGGGCGCGAGATCACCCAGCTTTCCACTTTTTACCGGCCCTTTCCATTCTTTATCAATTATAAAAAAAGGAACCAGGTTTAAAGTATGCGCGGTATTGGGTGTACCGTCTTCATTGATCATATAATCAGCATTGCCATGATCAGCGGTGAGGAAAATTGTATACCCGTTTTCGAGTCCGGCGGTAACAATCTTTTCTACACATTTATCTACGGTTTCCACGGCTTTTATCACGGCATTCCAAACTCCTGTATGTCCTACCATATCTGCATTTGCAAAATTCAGGCAGATAAAATCTGCTGTTTTATTTTTTATTTCCGGTAATAAAGCTTCAGTCACTTCATAGGCGCTCATTTCCGGTTTCAGGTCATAGGTAGCTACCTTTGGAGAAGGTATCAGAATCCTCTTTTCGCCCTCAAAAGCAGCTTCCCTCCCACCGTTAAAGAAAAATGTGACATGCGGGTATTTTTCGGTTTCGGCGATACGTATCTGCTTTTTATGACTGGCAGCCAGCACCTCTCCTATTGTGTTTTTAAGATCGTCCTTTTCAAATATCACATGAACATTCTTATACACATGATTATATAAGGTCATCGTAGTATAATGCAACTTCAGGGGCTGCATGTGGTATTCAGGATATGCTGTTTGCGTAAGCACTTCTGTAATTTCCCTGCAACGGTCTGTTCTGAAGTTGAAGGCAATTACAGCATCCCCGTCTTTTATACCGGAACCCGGCGCGGCTTTATTAATGATGGGCAATATAAACTCATCGGTAATATCCTTTACATAAGACGCCAATACAGATGCAAAAATGTCGTCAGATTCCTCGCCAATGCGATGCACCAAAGCATCGTATGCCTTCTTCACCCGCTCCCATCTTTTATCTCTGTCCATTGCATAATAGCGGCCCGTGATCGTTGCTATTTTTCCTGTCGTGGCATCCAGGTGCTGCTGCAAATCTCTCAGAAACCCCAGCCCGCTTTTAGGATCAGTATCGCGTCCGTCAGTAAATGCATGGATATACACTTCCTGCATACCCTTTTCCTTGCAAAGCGATGTGATTGCCTTCAAATGATTAATATGAGAATGCACACCGCCGTCGCTAACGAGGCCTATAAGGTGCAGGGCCTTATTATTTTCCTTTGCATAATTCAGGCTATTGAGCAACACTTCATTTTTCTGAAATGAACCATTTCTTATGGCCACATTAATTCTTTCAAGTTCCTGGTATACGATGCGGCCGGCGCCAAGATTTAAATGTCCGACTTCGCTGTTTCCCATTTGGCCTTCCGGCAATCCCACGGCGCTGCCGCAGGTTACCAGCGTGGTGTTCGGATAGTGGTGGTAAAGCGAACTCACAAAAGGTACGTTTGCATTTTGAATAGCATCGCTTTCTTTCTTTTTACCAAGTCCCCACCCGTCCATAATGATCAGTATAACTTTTTTTGCTTCCATGAATCAAAGCTAAATATTCCATGGTTTTTTGCTAAAAAATGTTTATCTTTATGAGGAATCCGCCACTATTTACCAACTAAGCTAATTGTAACTAACCTGTTTTGTGATTTAGCAGATTGTTTACCAATAAATCATAAGTCATGAAAAGAGTTTTACTTTTTTTAGGCATATTCGCCTTTGCTACCGCCTTCAAAATTCAGCCTTTCGAGGATGTCATTAAAGCAATAAAATCCGGGGATGCCTCACAGGTTTCCCAGTATTTTGACAACACGCTGGAGATCACCTTTGCGGACAAGAGCAGTTCCTACAACAGGAACCAGGCTGAGGAAGCGTTACAAAGCTTCTTCTCCTCGAATGCCGTAAAAGATTTCGAGATATTACATACAAGCGATAATGCAGGTGCCAAATACTGTATTGGTAATTTGAAAACAGCTAATGGTACTTACCGCACTACCATCTTTATGAAGCAAAAAGGGAACAAGACCTTATTACAGGAACTCCGGTTTGAAAAATAATTTTAGATTCAACAAAACGTATCGCCGGCAATTATTTGCCGGCTTTTATTTTAACGGGAATTCCCTTTTCATTTTCCTGCAATACTTTTGTTCACATGAACGATAAAGTTTTTGACGGAAAGCTGAAAGTATTGATAAAAAACGCCCTGGATGAGGATGTGGGCGATGGCGACCATTCCACCTTATCCTGTATTGATGCGGATGCCAATGGGAAGGCAGTATTAAAAATAAAAGATCAGGGAATACTGGCGGGTGTAGAAGTAGCAAAAAAAATTTTTGAATATGTTGATTCAGCTGCTGCAATAAATATTTTTAAAAAAGACGGGGACGCAATGGTGCAGGGGGAGATCGCCTTCGAAGTATTTGCCAAAGTTCATTCCATTCTCACCTGCGAAAGGCTTGTTTTGAACTGTATGCAACGAATGAGCGGAATAGCCACGCTTACCAGAAAGTACACTGATAAGCTGAAAAAGTATCATGCAAAGCTGCTGGACACCAGGAAGACTACCCCAAATTTTCGCCTGCTGGAAAAAGAAGCGGTTCGTATTGGCGGCGGCTATAACCACCGGTTTGGGTTGTATGATATGATTATGCTGAAGGACAATCATATTGATTACTGTGGCGGCATCGAAAAAGCAATCAATAAGGCCTGGAGTTATGTGCAGGAAAAAAAGCTGAACCTCAAAATTGAAATAGAAACCAGGAGCCTCAGCGACGTGAAAACGGTGATGGCCGTGGGTAAGGTGAACCGTATCATGCTGGACAATTTTTCTCCCGCACAAATTACCGAAGCCTTAAAAATTATCGGAGGTAAATATGAGACCGAAGCCAGCGGGGGAATTACATTGGAAAATATTGAATCTTATGCAGCTACAGGAGTGGATTTCATTTCGAGCGGAGCCATTATTCATCACGCCGTAAGCCTTGATTTAAGTTTAAAAGCCCGGCTTATACAATAATATGCCAAAGAAAAAGTTATATAATACGCGTGGGATAGTTTATTCGACCGATCCGGAATTCAAAACTGACGAAGAAGCCGAACGAACTGTAACAGCACCTGCTGATGAGCAAACGCTGAAAGTGAGGCTGGATGCAAAACACCGCGCCGGCAAATCAGTCACCATCGTTGAAGGTTTTATTGGAACGGCTTCCGACCTTGAAAATCTGGGGAAGCAGCTAAAATCTTATTGCGCCACGGGAGGCTCTGTAAAGGATGCTGAAATAATAATACAGGGCGATAACCGTGAAAAGGTGTTTCAATGGCTGATAAAGAACGGTTACAAAAAAGCCAGGCGGGTGTAGGTGAGCCTAATGTTTTAAAAGATGATGGATAAATAATAATATCGACTTTTATAACTTTATAACCAATATCCGTATTTATGGTCTCAAAAATTTCACAAGGCGTAAAAGTAAGTGTCGAAACATTTTACCAGCCGGAATACAGCAACCCTGTCACCAGCGAATATATGTTTGCCTACAGGATTACCATTGAAAACAATAATTCTTTTCCTGTTCAGTTATTAAGAAGACATTGGTATATTTTTGACAGCAATGCCGAGCGCCGGGAGGTAGAAGGCGAAGGTGTTATTGGTGTGCAGCCGCAAATCAACCCTTCTGAAAAGTATCAATACGTCAGCGGTTGTAATCTGAGAAGTGAAATGGGTAAAATGCATGGAATGTATTTCATGGAAAACAGCAGCAGCAAGAAAACCTTCCTGGTAAATATTCCGTCATTTGAGATGGTCGTTCCGCTAAAACTAAATTAAGTCTTCGGTTTATATTTCGCCTCGTCAAAAATTTTTCCGTCATCTAATTTCATTAGCTGCGGCAACGGAGTCCCGGGAAATTTTTCCAGGTATTTTTTTACTATTTGAAGGCCTACAAATGTGCCGATATTTCCGGGGGAGGCCTCGCCGAGCCCCTGTGTTGTCGGGCCTTCTCCAATATAGGATTTGATCGTGCTTTCATCGGAGCTGTGCAGCAATTCATTATTCAAAAAGAAACTCCAGATGTTCGCTTCACTGCTATAGCAGCCCTTTAATTGTTCATCTGTATAATTCATGCAAAGATATTCGGGAGCATAGGGCAGCAACCGGGTAAGCAGGTACATCCGCTTTCCTTTCTCCACCATCTGCTCCACCAAAGGCCTGTCACTGCTGCTATCCGGGTAAAGATCATCAATAACATTTCGCATACAGTTTACCGCAATGTGCCTGCTGTCGAAGTTGCGCGAAAGATATGCCGGATATTGCTCCTGCCCTTCTTCGCTTTTATACAATGAAAAATTTTTGCCCATGTGCAATTGAAGCCCGATACCTAAACCTTCCTGCGTAATCACATCCCCCTGCGTTCCGAAGGAAGTCTCAAAACTTGCGTTAACAGGTCCGATAAAGGTGATGATGGCAGATGGCAATCTATACTCCGGGAAATAATATTTTACAAATTGCAGGCCTTGTTTTATTTCGCCGGATTCCTTGCTAAAATCTGCATACATCCTGTCTGAAGAATCCTTTAATGGCCTGTAATCGTGAATGAAGAGCCGCAGTGCAGCATCTTCAGGATTACCAGGCTTAAGCAGGCTATCCAAATCAAGCCCGATTATATTTTCAATAAAGTCGGGTGTAAATCGCGGATATTTATTTAACAGCATCTGCACTGATGCGGCAATATTATTAGTGTCGATACGGAAGAAATCCTGCTCATACCTTTCGGTTTTTATATCCACTTTTATCCCCGATACATCAGGAATATTTTTGTGATTTCCGCAGGAAATAAAAACCAGGATAAGCAGCAAGGGGAGCAATATTTTCTTCATATAACAAAGAAAAGAAAAAAAGCAGGAAGAGTTTGTTAATTGAAAAAACCTTTCACCGGCAATTCTGCTAATTTTGCGCCATGAAAATTGTTCTCGCACAGCAGAATTATCATATCGGAAATTTTGAGGCCAATACGGGGAAAATTACAGGGGCGATCCAGGCTGCTAAATCAAAAAAAGCCGATCTGATTGTTTTTAGTGAAATGAGTATTTGCGGCTATCCTGCCAGGGATTTTCTTGACTTCAGCGACTTTATAAATAAGTGTTATCAAAGCATTGATACAATAAAAGAATATGCTGATGATATTGCTGTAATTGTCGGTGCTCCTGACCGCAATCCTGCCAGGGAAGGTAAAGATCTTTTTAATGCTGCATTTTTTCTTTATGAAAAACAAATAAAGCAGGTGGCGCATAAAACCTGTTTGCCTACTTACGATGTATTTGACGAGGACCGGTATTTTGAATCAGCTTATAATTGGCGCGTAATTGAATTTAAAAGCATAAAGATTGCACTGACCATCTGCGAAGATATCTGGAACCTGGGTGACAATCCTTTGTACCGCACCTGCCCGATGGATATTTTGATGAGCCAGCAGCCCGATATCATGATCAATATTTCTGCATCTCCGTTCGATTATACGCATATTGAAGACAGGAAAGCGGTAATCAAATCAAATGTATTAAAGTATAAAATACCCTTGCTGTATTGCAATGCGGTAGGCAGTCAAACAGAAATTGTATTTGACGGCGCATCCCTGGTATTTGATAAAGATGCCAACCTTTGTTACCGGCTCTCCCAGTTTAAAGAAGAGCTGGCCGAAATAAATATTCATGACAATGGCACCATGGATGCAACCATTATCGAACCTGCATGGGCGCTGCCCAACCAGGAGCTGGATCCCCCATTTTATTCGCCCGGTCTTAATATTCCACAGGTATATGAAGCCATCATTTTAGGGATAAAGGATTATTTCTCTAAAATGGGATTCACAAAAGCCATTGTGGGCAGTAGTGGCGGAATAGACAGCGCGGTAGCGCTTTCGATAGCCTGCGCTGCTCTAAGCCGGGAAAATGTCAGGGCTGTTCTAATGCCATCTGAATTTTCTACATCGCACTCTTTGCTGGACGCAGAGCAATTAAGTAAAAATCTGGGTAACTTGTATGATATCATCCCGATAAAAAATATTTACCATCAATTCATTACAGATCTCGAACCTTATTTTAAAGGTCTGCCCTTTAATATCGCCGAAGAAAATATTCAAAGCCGGGTAAGAGGCAACTTATTAATGGCCCTGGCAAATAAATTCGGATATATTTTATTAAATACTTCCAATAAAAGCGAGCTCGCAACAGGATATGGAACATTGTATGGCGACATGGCCGGGGGTTTAAGTGTTTTAGGTGATTGTTATAAAACGCAGGTGTATGAACTGGCAAAATATATTAATCGCGAAAAGGAGATCATTCCGCAAAATATTATTAACAAGGCGCCCTCTGCAGAGTTGAGACCGGAGCAAAAAGATACAGACAGCTTGCCCGAATATGATATTTTGGATAAAATTTTGTACCAGTATATCGAAAAAGTGCAGGGGCCGGTCGAAATAAAACAACAGGGATTTGATCCGGTATTAGTGGACCGGATATTAAAGATGGTAAATGTGAATGAATACAAGCGCAATCAGTTTTGTCCTATCATTCGAGTTTCGCCAAAAGCGTTCGGTGTCGGAAGAAGAGTGCCGATCGTAGGAAAATATTTAAGCTGATTCAAAAAGCAGTGGGGAGTAAAATTGTATGGATTACTTATTAATTTTAACTCAAACTCATTATTAAAAATGGAAGCATATATCGTAGCCGGTTACAGAACAGCAGTAACTAAATCAAAAAGAGGGGGATTCCGGTTTTATCGTCCTGACGACTTAGCGGTTGATGTAATTAAAGGATTGCTTGCCAGCGTACCGCAGTTGGATAGTAAAAGAGTGGATGACCTCATCGTAGGGAATGCTGTGCCTGAGGCAGAGCAAGGCTTACAGATTGGCCGCATGATCAGCGTAAGGGCATTGGGTATAGAGGTGCCGGGGGTTACCGTGAACCGCTATTGTGCCAGCGGGCTCGAAACGATTGCCATGGCTACTGCCAAAATAAGAACCGGTATGGCTGATTGTATCATTGCCGGGGGAACGGAAAGCATGACCCTGGTGCCGACTTCCGGATGGAAAACAGTACCTGCGTATTCGGTAGCGTCTGAAACGCCGGATTATTACCTCTCGATGGGTTTAACGGCTGAAGCGGTGGCCAGGGAATTCAATGTCACCCGCGAACAACAGGATGAGTTTAGCCTCCGGTCGCATCAGAAAGCGATGAACGCCATTCAGAATGGTTATTTCAAAAGCGGCATTTTACCGATGCACGTAGAAGAAATTTATGTAGATACTAACCATAAAAAACAAAAGAGAAGTTTTGTAGTTGATACCGATGAGGGCGTTCGTGCCGACACCTCAATGGAAGCGCTTGCCAAATTGAAGCCTGCATTTGCCGCCGGCGGAACAGTGACAGCAGGCAACTCTTCACAAACCAGCGATGGCGCTGCCTTTGTCATTGTGATGGGCGAAATGATGATGAACGAATTAAAATTGAAACCCATTGCACGATTGGTGCAATGTGTAAGCGCCGGCGTTCATCCGCGCATCATGGGAATCGGGCCGGTAGCCGCCGTACCAAAAGTACTGAAGCGTGCCGGGATGAGCTTATCACAAATCGACCTGATTGAGCTTAACGAAGCCTTTGCATCGCAATCTCTCGCTGTGATCAGGGAATTAAATCTTGATCCTTCAGTAGTAAATATCAATGGTGGCGCTATTGCACTGGGTCATCCGCTGGGATGTACCGGGGCAAAACTCACCGTTCAGATCATTAATGATATGAAACGACTCAGCAAAAAATACGGAATTGTAACCGCATGCGTTGGCGGAGGCCAGGGCATTGCGGGCATTATTGAAAATATTTCCTGATTTTCGTTTATACGTTTCCGTTAGTTAAAACTTCACAGCAAGCCCTACGGCGAGCATTGACTGGAACTGCAATGCCCTTGAATCATGATTGGGTCCTAAATTCGTAATATCCTGATCGTAAATTAAATTGATCCTAAGGCTTGCATTCAACACTTTCGAAATCTTTGCTGTAAACATATTGGTCATCAAAAAGTCTATATTCTGAGGATTATGTTCATAATTTGAGAACAAGTCAAGCCTTCCTTTATAACTGATGGTTTTGGTCTTGTTCAAATCCGCCATATAGGTAATACTGACGAAAGCACCGATTTCATTTTTTACTTTTTTGCCCGGCGTTACGCCATACTCTCCATGCGCAGAAAGAGTATCATTATTTACAAAAGTCCAGCGGGATGTAATGGGTGAAATAAAAATGGCAAGCCCATTTACCGGCTTGTAGTCTAAACCAATACTCAACAACAAATACCCCGGTGACATAAAATCAGAAAGCAGGGTTTTGCTGCCATCGCTGTTATAGGTATATCCCTTGGAAAACTGTGAATGGAAATTCAATAAGGCCGCAATATCCCATTTAGGCGATATAGCATAGCCATATTTTGAAAGCAGATCAATACGGTCATCATTTTTTCTTGTGCCCAGACTGGTCGTATTCACCATGCCATAGTTAAGATCGAGCGTATTATCCCAGCTATTTTTGCCTTCTTTATAAAATGCATATAATCCCAGGTAAGTGGCAAGCGACATAGAAAAATCATCACCGCCGGCCGCCCAGTTACTTTGGCTTCCCTGGCCAAAATTCAGGGTATAAATACCGCCCGTTTTCCAGGTCTTGCCGCTGTCAATTTTTTCTTCTTTTACTTCTTTTGTTGCGTCAGCCTGTAATCCTTTAACGGTTTGATCCTGAGCAAAGCTTTTCGATGAAAAGGTTATTGCGGTTAACAAAAGTGCAACCGCAAAAGTTCCATGGGGTAAATACTTGTTTTTCATGTTACGTTTTTTGTCAAAAATAATACTATAAATTTTAACATCCGGTAAGCCCGTTTGGGGGAGTATAATAATGTTGCGTCTTACCAAATTGTTTTAGGTAAATAAGCTATTTTGCATCTTATTTTGAACCTTTAAAAACAACAACATGATTGAAGAGTTACTTCAAAAATTGCAAAGCGAGCATGGTCTTAATGCAGAGCAGGCGGGTGGCATCCTGAATACGATAAGCGGATTTATCAAAGAAAAATTTCCGATGGCTGCAGGAATGATAGATAATTTTTTACCCCATACCCAAAATGCAGGTACTACGGCAAACAGCCAGGGAAGTGGAGATATGCTTGATGAAATTTCTAACATGATTCCCGGAGGTGCCGGTGAGAAACTGGAAGAGCTGGCTAAAAGCAAACTGGGCGGACTTTTCGGAGGCGACAAATCTTAATAAAACTTTCTGCTTAAAAACCGGATTGGCCAATCCGGTTTTTATTTCAGATATAATCATTTGAGTGCTTCCCTCGCAATAACGATTTTCTGAATTTCGCTTGTTCCCTCCCCGATGGTACAAAGCTTGCTATCCCTGTAAAACTTTTCAACCGGAAAATCTTTGGTATAACCATAGCCGCCAAAAATCTGAACGGCATCGGCAGCCACCTTCACCGCTATTTCACTCGCATAATATTTTGCCATCGCGGCTTCCTTTGTAACACTTTCGCCCCTCATCTTCAGATCACACGCCTGGTTTATCAATAACTCAGCCGCCATAATTTCCGTTTCCATATCAGCAAGCTTGAATGCGATAGCCTGGAACTCCGATATGGGCTTACCAAACTGGTGCCGCTCTTTTGAATACTTAACGGACGCCTCATACGCTCCCTTTGCAATTCCCAGGGCAAGTGAAGCGATTGATATGCGCCCACCATCCAGCACTTTCATCGCCTGGCGAAAACCGTCGCCTACGTTTCCCATCCGAGCAGCATCGGGAACCCGGCAATCGGAAAAGATCATTTCAGCAGTTTCGCTGGCACGCATGCCCAGCTTATTCTCTTTTTTTCCACCGGAAAAACCTTTTGTATATCGGGGAACTATAAACGAAGTTGAATTATCCCGTGTATGTGGTTCACCCGTTCTGCAAATCACTACTGCCACATCACCTGTTTTGCCATGTGTGATCCATGTTTTTGTTCCGTTAATAATCCAGTCATCTCCATCTTTTACTGCCACACATTTCATATTGCCTGCATCACTGCCGGTGCCTGCCTCGGTAAGTCCCCATGCACCAATGTGCTCCCCGGAGGCAAGCTTTGGTAAATACTCTTTTTTTTGTTCCCCGCTTCCGAACGCAAGAATATGGCCTGTACAAAGTGAATTGTGGGCTGCAAGCGATAAGCCAATTGAGCCGCATACTTTTGCTATCTCCTGGATTACACTGCTGTATTCAAAATAACCTAATCCCGCACCACCATATTCTTCAGGAACCAATACCCCCATCAGTCCAAGCTTTCCCAATTCTTTAAAAACCGGCATGGGAAATTCCTGGGTTTCATCCCATTCCATTACATGTGGCTTTATATATTGCTGAGCAAAATTTTTTGCAGTTTCCGCTACCTGTTTTGTAAGCTCATCATACCTGAAATCCATATCTGAATTTTATGTTTTGCAATTTAGATGAAATTAAATACTAACAGCCATTAGTTTTTCAGCTTTGGCTAAATAAACCCGCTACTTCACCGTAAGATAGGGCGCTATCTTCCCATATATGTCGTTTGTTATAAGCATTATTTTTTTGATATCTTCTACGGAATTAAAATTCCCGTGTTGCCGGCGATATTGAAAAATCGCATTTGCCAGGTTATAGCGCAGGTAGGGATGTAATTTCATTTCATCAATACCTGCCATATTGATATTGATTTGTTTTACAGGTATATTTTCCACAGTAATCATCGGTTTTATTTTTTTAAATGTAGAATCGGGCAGCATATAAGTTTCCGCAACCTGGTCTACTGAATAAAAGCCTCCCAGCCGGTTTCGGAATGCAATGATTCTTGCTGAAAGTTTGCTGCCGATGCCCGGCAAGCTGATTAACTGTGATGTGTCCGCCGTGTTAATATTGATTATACTAACAGATGCCGGAGTATAATCTTTTACCGATGAAGTATATTCTTTATTACCCCTTGCTGCCGGCTCTGATTGTTTCGGCTGCGACCTGATGAATGCATACGGCATTAGCCTTTCGGCGTCTTTTGAAGACAATCCCCAGATTTTACGTATATCTTCCGGCTTATGAAATTTACCTCCTTTGGAAAGATAGTTTTGGATAGTATGGATCGTCTTATCTCTCAGGCCAAGCCTCTGCCAATCCTGGTAGGTGGCAGTATTCGGGTCAAAATAAAAAAGTTCAGATTTTACTGATCCTTCATCGCTCTTCACATAATTATCATTATTGAAATGATCGCTATAAGAGTTTTTATAAGATTGCTCCGTATTTATGGAATCACTTTTCTCAACGGACAGTAAGGCAATATCTTTTTTAAAATCTTCATAATCGGGCGGTTCCTGTTTCAATAGGTAGGGCAAAAAATTTATTGAAACGAGTAATATACAAATGACCACCATGATAATGAAAATACCCTGACGCTCTTTTTTTGTAAAAGAAAAATAATCATTCACAAACTGTTTCCAATTCATGGGGATTTTTGAAAGAAAAATAAAAAATTAATCTTTAAAAGTCAAGCGTCAGCCCGTCATAAGCCAGATGCATTCCTGGTTTTAGCTCTTTGGATATTTCCAGATGCGTACCAAGTTGATGACTTATATGTGTAAAATATACGTTGGGAACCTTCAATTCTTCTGCAAGAGCGATGGCTTCAGACAATGCATAATGGGATATATGCGGCTCTTTGCGTAAGGCATTGATCACAAGCGTGTCGCTGCCGGTAATTTTTTCCTTTTCAGCATCCTCTATGTGATTGGCGTCGGTGATGTAGGTAAATTTTCCAAACCGGAAACCAAGTACGGGCATTCGCAAGTGATATACCGTAACGGGTATTACAGGCATGTCACCGACAGTAAAAGGCTCATTATCGATAGAGCGTAAATCTATTTCTGGTATACCCGGGTATTTTTTATCGGAAAATGCATATACAAATTCACGCTTTAATGCTTCAATCGTAAGCTCGTTGGCATACACCTCCATAGGTTTGTGTTGAAAATAATTGAACGCTCTTATATCATCCAGCCCGGCAATATGATCCTTATGCGGATGGGTAAAAATAACCGCATCCAATTTTTTTACATTTTCGCGAAGCATCTGGGTACGAAAATCAGGAGTAGTATCTACGACAAGGGTGGTGTTCTTACTTTGCACCATTATGCTGCTGCGCAATCGCTTGTCTTTTTCGTCCTGCGATGTGCATACATAACAACTGCATGCAATCATCGGGACGCCGCTGCTGGTGCCGGTTCCAAGAAATGTAACCTGTATAGATGGATAATTCACTTAGCCAAAGCTAAAGAATATAAGAAAAATGAAGCAAGGTTTACTGACTATGTATTTCATTTCTCGCTATCACTTCGTCATACATCTTCTGTGAATCATGCGTAAGCGCATCGAAGTTAACATCCAAAGACGGAATCAAATCTATCAGTGTATTGATTCTTCCTTCCGGGGTCAGAAATTTATTAAGCACTACTACTTTTTTATTTTCAAGTATGCAATACCCGCTTTGAAAAGAACCGCGTTCATAGCGCAGCATATACCCGGCTTCTTCCAAAATATTTTCCAGTCTTTTTAAGGTAGCCTGATTATACTTCATCGAATAGCAATTGCGCAAAATAAAATAAAATTTTCCTGTTGCCCAAGTTATACTTTCGTAGTCATCCGAATCACGGGGATGATCATTTCTTCGAGGCTTACGCCGCCATGCTGAAATGTATTACGATAATAATTGGCAAAGTGATTATAGTTATTGGGATAGCATAAATATCCGTCCTGCTTTGCAAAAATAAATGACGAGTTTACGGTAGGTACCGGCAACCCCGCCTGGCGCGGATCGCGGAAAGCCAGTACCTCTTTTGGTTCATAATTCAGATTACGCCCGTGCTTGTAACGAAGGTTGGTAGTGGTCTGCTTATCCCCTACTACTTTTTGCGGATTATTTACACGCACACTTCCGTGGTCGGTAGCCAGTATGAGATTGAATTTTTTATCGGCTATTCTTTTCAGTGCCTGGTGCAACGGTGAATGCTCAAACCATGATGCAGTAAGGCTTCTATAGCTCACTTCATCGGCAGCCAGCTCTTTCAGCACTTCCATTTCTGTGCGGGCATGGCTGAGCATATCCACAAAGTTGTACACGATAATGCTCATATCATTGCTCAACAGGTTGTGTGCATTGTCTACCAGCCGCTGCGCATCCTGGTGATTGGTGATTTTGGTGTAAGAATATTTCAGGTTTTCCTTTCGTAATCTTTTTATTTG
>CAZVKO010000047.1:0-17529 GCA_964627765.1 uncultured Ginsengibacter sp.
GGGCCCATACAGGTTGCGGATAAAGCCGGTAGAGTCATCGGCACAAATATTTAAGTAATGGCCGCATTGGGTAAAATACAGCGAATCTATCTGGCTGTATGTGTACGAAGTGCTTTCTTTACTGTTGAAGTAACTGGTAAACGCATCGGTGCAAACGGGCTCCTTCTGGCAATCATAATGCGGGCTGATAATAGAGAACGTATTGCAGGCATTGTTGAAGGTTTCGTTGAGCATGGCAGTGCCGTTGTCCGCGATAACACTCACATTGTCCAGCGAGAGGTTCATACCATTGAAAGAATTCACAGACATACCTAACAGGGTATTGATTCCTGTTATCCTTGTGTTTCGCTCCTGTACCAATGAATCATTTTTATACATCCAAACATATCCGTCCGATGTCCTGAAAACAACCTTAACATCGGTCCATTCGCCGGGCAGAATATTTAACCCGCTGGCGTGTCGGGTAGCGCTGTCTCCTCCTGTTGAATCGTAGTAACTGGTAGTATACCCGTTTGTAAGCCCCATCCACAAATAGAAAATCCTGTATCCACTGTCGGCATTAAAGTTGAAAGGCAGGTAAACCAAACTGTTCGATGGAGCACCGGTGTCAGCCATAATACGGAAAGTATATGACACAATGCTGTCATGCACACAAATATTGCGGCTGTAATCAAAATGGAACGGGTTATCGTAGGTTGTGGAATCAATCGGGGGATTCTTAACAATGCCGTTATGGTATATAATGGATTGATCAGGGATAGGCTGATAAGGGGGAGGTGTAAAAAATATCCAATCGGAAATATCGCAGCCCGCTGTATCGCGACTTACCGGTGATGCAGGCTGGTTATAGTAGCTGTTGTAAAAGCTGTCCACAATATTGGACAGGCTGTCACAAATGCTAGTTCCGGGTTCACCGCAACTGTCATTCTGCAGCAGATCATCGTAGAACAATACCTGCGAAGTAGCGGCGCTGGTAATACGCACCCAGTCGGCCTGCAGGCCATGGCTGTTGCTGAGCAGCCCCATACCTTTCAGGATGCCGTCAACAGGATGAATACGGGTAGTGCTGATAAGCCAGGAGGTATCAGCAGAGTCTCTTGCCCATTCACCGCCTACGTAGCTGTTTTCGCCGGTCTCGATCACGGGATTTACCTGATCCTGCACCGAGGCCGCTTTTACCCTCCACTGCATAACCACCGTGGTATCGGAAGTGTACACCCGGTCTTTCTTATCTACCAGTACATAATGATCCGCCTGCCCTGATGATGGCGATTTAAACAGGCTGTTCACGAAGAACTGCTTCACCGGGGTGATGTTGTTATACGCCGCAGCATACAGGTCATTATTAATACCGAGGTTGGTGCCCGGGTTGTAAACAGTCCATGTAAAGGAAGAGCAGTTCAGCGGGGCCGTTGTCAGCGCACAGGTATCCATAAAGGCAAGGTAGTCCTGCGCGGTATAGCTGAACCCGGACTGTGCATTCATGAAATTGGCAAAAAGCTGGTTGGTTTGCCGTTGGGTGCTGTCCGGTTCGTCCATAGTAGGTATAAGTCCTGAGAACTTTACCATAAAAGAATCGTTCCACTGCTGCACCATGAGGCAACTGGCGCATACATGAGCCACACCACATTGCAATGCCGGCGGCAGGCTGATGGGGCTGGGAATATATTTGCAGGTGATGGTGCCGTTGCAGAGATTGACAAGCGTATCGAGCGCGCCCTCCATCATAGTGGTACCAAGCGTTTGCTGTATATAGTCGCTGAAGCTGCTGTAGGAAGAGGCTACCTGTAAATAAGCGTCGTGATAGTTGCTGATTACGGTACACTCACAGCTATCCGGCTTTGACCATATTGGTTCATTTACCAATAATGCAGATCCTTCATAAGAATGCGGCAGGTTAATGAGGTAGCCGTTGCATTGATCAATATTTTTAGCGCCGCCGTAGGCAGAATCATTGTATTGCTTTATAACATCGTCAAAAGTTTTGAAGCGATAGGAGCTGTCCGGGCTGATGGATGAAGAACCCAGCGGATGAGAATAGTCGCTTCCCAGTTCGCATACTTTAACAAGACGCGGAACTATGATCAGGGAATCGCTGCTGGTATAGCTGCAGGGCGCCAGTTGCTCCCACCATTGAACGGCGTACCCGGTACAGTTATCCGAATAAAAATTGCCCATGTTCTGTATGGACTGTACACTGTCGGCTTTATAATTGCTGCCGTCGGCAGAGAAGCCTGCATCACTCATTATTTGTCCGCCATCCGGAAAAACAGGCGTATAGGGAGCGCTTACCTGTACACCGCCGCCGGGCTGGCTGCGGATATAATGGTCAATCCAGGCCGCTTTTGCATTGAGGTAAAAGGTGCGGAACATGCGCCATGCCATATCAAGGTCGCCGGTGCACATGGAATCCGTATCGAATGCATCCGAAGGATCGTTGTATGCATAAAAGCAGGAGGAAGCGGTAACATTCTTGCACCGGGTAATGATAGTGGCCAGGTTCCACTTGTTAATGGTTCCCTGCGGCGAGCCATCCGGCAATGAATAATTAAAAAGAGAATCGTGCATGGCGGTGGTCGCTTCGGAGCCGACGCTGTTTCCGGTAGCAAGGTCAATGGTGCTGTAGCTATACAGGGGGTCTACATTGGCGCTTACGATGGTAAACCTGCTGGCAGGGGAATTGGTAGCGTCTCCCATGGGATTCAGGTATCCTTTGGCCAGTGCATCTGCATAGGTATCTGTTTTCAGGAAGTCGTCATCCCATTTGAGGCTTGCGGCAAGGGTATCATAAAATACCAGCAGCGGATACTCGGGGTGCATATAAAGCAATGACTTTGCCCAGCTATCCTTGAAATTGGCAATAAATTCAGCAGGGGTAAGCTGTTCGGGAGGTACCAGGTTGCCATTCATATCTGTTACCGAGTCGCGGTTACCATCTTCGTCTGAATAAGGAATACCCGGATCGGGGTGCTGGTATTTATAGCCGCCCCCTGCATACGGCTGAAATATTGAAAAGCCGGTATTGTCATATTCTGTATTGTTATATAATCGTGTGGCAGATGTATCTGCATACTGGCCCGAGGTAGGCGTCAGGTCATCCAGCATCTGATCCATATAGCTGGTGTAGGTAGCGGTGCTGTCTTCGTCCGGGGTGCAGTCAATACTGTTTTTGACAGTGTCCATTTGTTGCTGCAACAAGGTATCATAGTTAATGCAGGTGTTGTGTGGCATGAAGAGGCTGTCGTGGTAGTATTGCATGCCGTATTTGCTTATGGTAAGGGTCTTGGTAATGTTGTATTCCCCTTCCGGCAGCGTATCTATGGTAAAAGTGGTATCCATCGGGATTACCATACCGCAGCTTGTATCTACTTTGAAGAGCTGAAAGTTTTGTTTGTTTACTATGTAGGGCTGGCCGCCGGGTAACAGCTGATTGTTGCAGTTATCTGTAATGGTAATATTGAGGTCATATAAACAATCATAGCAAATATTCATGCTATCACAGTCGGGAATAGTAAGCGAATCCGCAGCCATGCGATAGGTAAATGTGAACGGTCCCTTTTTGGTTACCAGTAGCGACTTGGTTGATTGAATGGAATTGCCGACAATAACATTATTATCTGAGTCAAGTAAGTTGTCCGTCCTCGTTGCCGATGTATAGCTGTTCAGGGCATGAAGCGGAAGGTCTGTAGGGTCACCTGCAAGGGCGGTTGCAATGGTTTTTCCATTCATGTCCACATAGGAAACGCTGTATTGACCATTGACATCGCGTACCATGTTTTTCTGGTAATGGGATGCGTAGCCGGCTTCCGTACCAAAGAGTGCATCGAGGTCAGATTGTTCGGGAGCGCCGTAATAATATTTGGTTTCATGGCCCGTGCCGATCTGGAAAATGCTGTCTACCCCTCCCTGCCTGTAGATGCGGCCCGTATTGTCCTGAGTATATTGTGTCTGGGTGAATGGGTATCCGTGGGCATTGGGAATAAATTGATCGTAGGTATGTATAGTATCATTCACCTGCGGATTCGCGGAAGAGTAATATTGGGAGGCGCCGCTGCTGGTATCCATGCTTTGTGTAATGGCAGAGCAATAATCAGAAGCATCATATAATGAATCATAAATACCTTTCCCGTACTCAACCACTGTTCCGTCCACACGCCCTACATTATACAAAGGTGTATATTGAATAATGGTGCTGAGCGAGGGTGATGGCAAAACCTGTATGGCCGGGCGTCCCTGCTTGTCATAAAAAGTTTCCGCAATAATAGTGGTATCGGTAGTATTATCTTTCGTTACTGTTTGACGGGAGCGCAGGCTGCCGTCGAAATACTGAACCACCGACTTGCGTTTGCCTTCTTCTGCATAGGAGGTAGTAGCCTGCCAGTTCAGCGCACGCTGATGCCCGGTAAAATCATACCTGCCGAGGCCTCCTGAAAAATCAGAGCTCCAGTCGGTAGTCGTAACTTCTCCGGAAGGCTGCACCTGTGTACCTCTTACCCTGAAAAACAGGGAGCCGTCGCCATCATACAGAAGAGGTATCGTATATTGCGTTGCAGTAATGGTAACTCTTGTTGCATTATTTTTAAAGATCAGGGTTGGATCCAATTGGCCGCTGCCGTTGTTATACATCCCGGAATCGAGGGCGCTTTTATCTGCCCATGCCCATTCTAGGTCATATTGCTGCGCCGCTCTGGAAACGGGCCAGGCAACGCTAAGCTCTCCTTCAGTTGACACTGTTGCCGTATCATCGCTGACGGACTGAACAGCATCATTGCTGCAGTCCATCACATAGTTGCGGTTCACATCTATGTCAGCAGTGAGCTGCAGGGCGGCTATCACGGAATCCGGCACCACGTTTTGCGCAGTAATGCTGTCGATCCTCACCTGCACCACATAGGCATTTTGAAAAGTAATGATACGCCTGCTGTTATATGATTTACCCCTGATATAGCTGATCGTTAAATCATGGCCGTGTATGGAATCGGTATGGTCGTTACCATCGGTATAAATTACCGAAGTATGCAGGGTGACGGTAAAAGAATCGGGGAGCAGCTTATTGGAAAATTCATCAAAGCTGAAAGCGATAATATCATTTACACTGTTGGTTTGCGCTATCGTTGCCCGGTAGGTCATGCTCTCGTACATCGTATCTACCACTGTCAGTATTTTACCCGGCAGGAGGCTGTCCGCGGTGAAGCTGTTGTTGTACAATTCGTCCTGCGCATGTGCAGAGGTGCAGAAAAGAACGAGCGCAACAGCCACGATGCCGGAAAGCCGGGTTATCCTGCTGCCATTAAACTGCGATCTTTTCTTTCTGCAAATCATAATGTCGTTAATTCGGTTTTGTTGAAGTATTTACCATTAGCTGAAACCCCGTATAGGCAGGCTGCACATACAACTGGCCTCCTTCGCTGTAAATAAATTTGCTTTCCTGGAAATAGCTGTAGTCTATAGGTTGTGTTGAGTAATTGCTAAAGGCAATATTAATGGCGCTGGTGCCGCAGCCGGTACTATCCTCATAAGCGGGTGTTTTGGCAAAGTAGGTAATTGAATTGATAAGGTAGGTGTTCAGGTCATAATTGATGGTGTAGCCGCTGTAAAAGCTGGACGGCCCGAAGTACATGCGGAGGCTCCTCACCGAATCACAGGTTTGGGTAACACACATGGAGTCTATATTCTGGGCTTTGAACAAAGAATCCATAAACGGAAGCTGCAGCACGCCGGGGTATTGTACAGGAGCGCCTACCGCTATGACACTGTCAGTATGAAATACCGATACGCTGTAATTGGTACCCTGCACCATTTCAGTGCTGTCGATCATTGCCCAGAAGAGGCCATTTTGAATTTTGTAGCTGCCATTAATTGTTTCTACAATGCTATCCTGCCGGGCGCTGTCTGCCAGGTTAATCTGTACATCAAAGCTCAGGCTCGGTGCGGCTTTGTATGCCTGGGCAATATTGATGATTTCTCCATACTCAAAACCTTTGACCACCCCCTGCGCCTTTACTGCGCCGGGAACGGCCTGCAAAACCAGCAATGATAAAAATATTTTTATATGTTTCATGTTATTGTATTTGTTCAATAATCTGTAGCCGTTTAATCAATTGCTTCCCTGGGTGCATTGCTACACTGTCGCAGTGCTGTGCTGCTCGTGGGCGGTGAGGACACCGCCCACGGCGGGCGTGGTTTTCACACCCCGCTGCCCCGGTTGGTGTCCCCACCAACCGGTGACAATTTGAAATGCATCCGCTTCCTCTTTTAACCATACACTGGCTGCCCCGGTTGGTGTCCCCACCAACCGGTGACAATTTGAAATGCATCGGCTTACTCTTTTAACCATATACTAATTATTATCTTTAATAAGCGCGCTTCGTGTTTCCTGTATCGTTTTTATCCCTCTTTCTGTTTCTTTTTTCACTCTTGTAAGCGTACCATCATCGTCATATTCATAAAAGCTGGCATAATTATTTTCATCCAATTCTGCCATGAGCCTCAGGTTTACCGGGTTGTACACAAAGCTCTTCATGCTGCTGTTGAATGGCTGTACCCGTATATCGTCGAGAAATATATTATATGATGAAGGCGCCGTTATGGATAAGGTTATATTATTGGCACCGGCCGGTACGGTTACGTCGCCTTCATACCGCTGCCATCCTTCAATGCGCACTCCCGTTCTTTGCAGGGTAAGGGATGTATGGGCATCGTCATCAAAACGGGCGTGGATCACATTATCCAATGCCGGTATCGAGTTGCAATCGGCCGCATCAATCCTTACCCACCCGCTTATTACGATATGCCGGCCCTGAACGGGCGAAAATACAGGGCGGATCATATTTGCCTGGGTTACATTTACAGAGTCAATGCAATATTTTACTACTGTATTGCTGACAGAACCGGCAGAATCAGATGCGGTCATATCTGCAGGGTAAAGAAATTGATAGGGCACAATGGCCATGGGCAGGGTAGAGCTATACCAGTACAGCTTTACATTCGCATTGCCCGAGTTGGCATAGGTATATTGCACCGTGATGGGGTAAAGGTTCCCTGCCACGAGGGTGCCCGATGATAACCATGCATACCTGTACCCTGTAAACGAGTGCCCGTTTATCTGTACGGAAACTGTAAAATCAGATTGAGCATAAAATGTAAAATTGCCGGTTTTCGGGGCTTGTATAAAACCCGTCCAGGTAGCTGTATAATTTGTGGAGCAAAGTCCGGGATAGGGCGCTTCATTTCCCCATGAGAAATTAATCGTGGAGTCTACCCGTTGAAAAGTATAGTTGGTGCCGCAGACCGAGGGCTTCCAGTGATAACCATAATATTTCCCGGTAAGGCCGGTGCCTTTTCCTGTTACTGTAGTAGTGTAAATAACTGATGTATCCACTTTAATATTGAGGTGCGACTGCGTGGTATCCGGTGATACCGGCACTGTTAATACAGCGCTGTCTCCCTGGTTGATCTTCAGGCTGTACAAACCGGTATGGCTTTGCGAATCGCTGACAGAAACATTATTGTTATTGGTGGTAAAATCATATTCCCTTGGCGAAGCGCATACTGTACAGGTTTGGGTTTGATAACTATAATCCTCAAAGCCATCATACAGGAGCTCACGGTACTTGCTGTTTTGTGCCACTGCTACAGGCAGCGTTTCATTATAGCCATACAGGCCCGAATTATATCTTCCCAGGGGGTCATAATTTTCGATTTCAAATCCCCTGCGGTTATACATGGAAAAGGCGCTGTTCCATACCCATTTGGTGGTGTCGGGCGCCGGCAGCATAACAGAATCTGTAAGCTCCCAAAATGGAGTAAAGCTTTTCAATGTACCTTCCTTCCGGATATTAGTTTGCGGGCTGGAGGCATCGCTTTCCGTTCTATCTGAATAATAAGTATAGGCCCTGTCTACCCGCCAGTTGCCAAGTATACCCCATTTGTAGGGATTGGTGGCCGTATCTGAAATATTGGGCCTGCATACTTTCTCAATAGTATCTACGGGATAGCGGTAGGTTACCGTGAGCACCGGCTTCTGGCAATCGCAGGAGATACTGGCAATGTCATTTGTACTGGCATTATTAACGGGTCCGGAGAGGTACGAAGGAGCGGGCGAAGTGTTGAAACTGAGATCGCCGCAACCTGAGCCATTTATATTATTAATGTTTGACTCGGTCCCCGCGCAAAAATCCAGGTAGTTCACACCATTAGGATGTGCTGCAAGTTGAAACATCATTCCATATTTGGTATGATTGTCGATCATATCCTGCAAGAGGGTTGAGCAGTCTAAAGACAAATAATTATTATAATCGACACTCACTTTGTGTAGAGACGATACCTGGAAAGAAGTATAGGGGGTAAAATAATTCCAATCAGCGGTAATCCTGCCAAGAGTGGAAGCAGAGGAATTGAGATAATAATTATTTGCATCGTGAAAATAATCATAACTTTTAAATCCTGAATTACAGGGCTTGAGAGGCATCTTCATTTGGGGCCAATAATCAAATGGTATTCTCGGCGCAAGATCAAGATTTGCCGATATCACTTGCGCCCCGGCCGGAATAGCACTCGTATCAAAATATATGACCGATTGTCCATAAAGTTGTACCGATGCTGAGGTTCCCAAAAAGCAACTTTGAGTAGGAACTCCCTGAAAACTGGACACTATGTTGTGGGAATTCTGAGTTATTCTCAAATCTGACATCTTAGTGGCCGTTTCGTCATAATTATTTCTTACCCTCCTTCTAAGTGTAGTTATCGTAATCGAGGGGCTCACTGTAATCGTATCATAGACCGTTAATATCGTATCCTTTTGAAAGAGCGTATTCTCTACTTTCCACAAATCTTTATATACAGTAGCCGAAGTATTGATCACCTCCGTATTTGAGTCAATCACGATCTTATAATCTCCCGCCGAAACTTCTCTTACCGGGTCAGCAAGTGAGACAATGCTGCCGGCGCTTGCAGAGGACATATTTCGCTTACCCGACCTGGTGATCTTTATGGAATCAATGGCCCCGGTGTACGGAACCCCTGCGGCATCAATAATATATAATCCCGTACTGCCGGTACCGGCCTTTGCGGCATCTATTACCCAGAGCTTTTTATCCACACCCGTAAGATCGGGATGCAATACGGAACACCCGGGGTCTTCCGGCGCATTCTTTTGAGAATGTACCCAAAGCTCATCGCCGCTTTCAAAGAAGCGCTTCATGGGAAAATCGCTGCGATCGGCAGCGTTATATAGTTTACCGTTAACGCATTCTATATTTTTTCCATAAAAAACATCATCTGTATTTTGATACGCAGGCCCCATACCGCTATAAGCCCAATAGGCAGGATAGTTGAAATTATATACCGGGTCGTTAAATTCATTATTGGTTCTTGATACAATTACATCACCCGTTTCGCTATCATATACAAGGTTCTTTGTGGAAACCACGCTGCCCTTGTCAATGACTACTACGCTGTCAAGAATGCCGTACCGCTGAATGATTTTAACGGTGGCCGCTGAGCGGAATCTTGTTTCTTCTTTTTGCGGCAACGGCCATACGGAAGGGATAGGGAGAGGAATGCCAAATATAAAAGGAATTACATCCACATTCGGCGATATCTGCATACTAATAGTCTTAGAGGTTTGTTCCCGCAGATCGGTCATTACCTCGATGTCTTTTCCAATGGTCCCGTTTTCATTAATATGGCCGTTGAGCGAATCCACCACCGGAACCGTATTGTTCAGGTGCTTTTGATATGCATTCGGATCATCTTCTTTATAGAAATAATAAGTAGCCTTTACCGGGTGCAATGAATCTGTTTCCGGGTAACTTGCTTCAGATTTCATTTTGCCGTTCATGTCATTCAGCTCCACCTTGAATCCCTGCGAGAGCGTCAGGTAATTCCGGGCATTGATCTTAAGCAGGTTGGACAGTACCGGCTTATAGGTTTTCTTTGAATTACCGTCCAGTACTGTATATTCCACCAGGGTAGGAAAATCTTTGGTTGTATAGAAGGTGGTTTCGTCCCATCCATTGGCAGATTTTGCTTTGTAATTGATCGTTCGCACCACTACCCTGCTATAACCTACCGAAGCTGAGGGGAAGAAAGATTCTCCTACCGGTTGTTCCACGAAGGTATAATTTACAGGAGCCAGCGGAGCCAGCTTTTCTGCGTACTCTATTGGCTCCCTGAAAGGGTTCTCATCGTTACCGATAGCAGGTTCATAACTGGCAACCCCGCTGCTTATTTGCACAGGTATCCCGTTTACTTCTTCAGTAGTGGTATAGCTGTATTCCTGTCCATACGACGCTTCTTTCTGGCCGGTCATCTTGTTCCAGTTGTCGAAAAGTTCGACCCGTTTTACCCTGTGACCGCCGCCATATTTCCTGTAAAAAGGATTGGAGAGGCGTATGAAGGAACGGGTGGTATCCACGATGCTGCATTCATTCTTTTTCCTTGCCTGGTTATCAAATCCATTGATGACATTTGCAATTTCTTTAAATCCTGATGCCAGCATGGTTACGGCGGATTTAAAATCGAGGTCATTACCATCTTCGCTCCCGGGATAGGCTTTCGACGGCAGGTTGAGGCGCAAAAATTCCAATGCCGCCCGCGATACCGGGCTCTCACCCGTTACCGCCTGCAGCTTAAGCCAGAACCGGTTAGGATTTCCTGTTACGATTCCCATATCTTCCACCTCTGCATATCCCGGCACAAATTCATAGCCCGTGCCCCACATATCGTCGGGCATTTTCACAGCCACTTTAAAATAAACCGTATCACCGTTACCGAGATATTTCGCTTTGAGGTCGTTAATATCGGTAAGAGATACACTGCTGTTTACAAACAAATAATAATAATCGCCTTTGCTGGTTACATCATACAGGTAATTGACAGGTGTGGAGGAAGGAGAATTGCCGAACCCGGCAATTTTAAAAAGGTCGCAGGCCCTCCTGTTTTGAACATACGCATAGTCATCCGACTCATAGGTAATTTTCAGTTTTCCGGATGAGGGGAGCTGTATATCCGTAAGGTCCCATGCAGCAGCATTTTGAGCTGCCGTAGCACTGTCCTGCACGCTGTAAGGATAGTCCGCATTGTTCATACCACCCGGGTTGCTTTCCGGGTCTTTGTAATTGCCCCACCGGTCATAATTTTTGGCATTATAAGAAGGGTTATATTGATCCTGGGGGTTACCGTCTGTATCAGGGCTGTAGTGGAACACATAGGGATTAATACGACCTTTATAATTGCGATTATAAGAGAACCATATTGAATCCAGCGTGAGCTTGCCTTGTGCAGGATGATTGGGATCAAAACCTTTACAGAGGCTGTAGCTATACACAAAATGCACCGATTTAATCGGCTTCGCATTGGCGCCATTGGTTACGAGATCGGCTTTAGCGTACAGGTCTATTTCATCCAGCTTGCGCAGCGGCTTCGAGCTGTCAAGGCCCCCGTTTTCTCCTAAAACAGCGACATCGTCAAGGCGGTCGCCACTTATTTTGAATACTGCAATCATGGTTTTTGACTCGATGGAATTCAGATACCATACCTCTTTTTTGCCATACATATAAGTACCCTTATCATCGCGGCTATAGGTCTTGAGCCCTTCATTATAATTAGCAACATTTGCCTGCATCGGTGTTCTCCATCCGTAGTAGCCGTTCTGGGTGCCGTAAACCCGGCTATAATTAAATTTTACTGCATCACCAAGGTCATCAGGAGTGATACCGTCACCGGTTACATCCACATAGTCCGGCGACAGAATGCCGGTCAGCAAAAAGTCGTGTGCATACGCAGGAATGCTGTCCTGGGTATAATAACTATCTTTGCCTTTGTTATTATTGGTTGAATTGTCAACTCCCGGCGTATAGCTCACAAGGCCTTTGTTTATATTATCCTCATTAGTTTCTTTATCCACCGAAAAGGTTACATCCTTTTCTTCCACATTGTATGCAGGCAGCCCATAGATATATCTTCTTCCGTCGGCGTTGGTAACATCAATTTCAGAGATATGATTTCTCTTTCTCATGGTTCCGTCTACCCGTGGAATACGGGTTACGATTGAAGAATCGAGGCAGTTGCCGAGAGGAACCGAATTTTCGCTGTACGACTTTATTATGGTATCAAGGCCATAATGACGGGCTTCATCTGCAGTAAGGTAGCTGATCAGCTGGGTACGCTTATCCCGCTGTGTCTTTACAGGAGGCGCGGTCACGGAAATCTCTCCTGCTGTTTTAGCATTTTTGATAAGCGTAAAGGCATTGGCAGCCGTTATATTGTCTTTGGACCCCGACAGCTTAATACGCATTAAAGTATCGCCACCTACGGAATGGTAATAGGCGTCTGTATTGCTGGTCTTCTCACCGGGATTCCTGAAATATACTTCCTGGAAAGAAGTATCACTATTGCGGAAGGCGATATAACGATTAATAGAACCGGAGCTGCTGCTTTCCCACCCATTGGTTTTGGTTGTAGCGTGTACCGGTATAAAGTCTGTGCCTACGTGGAAATAACTAGAACCGAGCCCAACATCTGCTGAAAAATTATAGTTAGCACTCTTTGTCTGCATTTCATGGTCTTTCATATAGCCAATCTCGCTGCGGTACGGCCTGAAGCTGCCACCGGTGCCCTCGCCTGAAATAGAATATATGTCATAGGTATATTGAGGTATCGCGATCATCGGCGAGGTGTTGGCATTGAACTGGGTTTCCTTTTCGCGGTTTACATCAAGTAGTGCGTTGGCCCGGTTATTAGCTTTTGTATAGTACATATAGCCAAAGGCAGGCAGGGCTTGTCGCACATCCGACGACTTAATTTCCTGCTGACTTACATATCCATTTAAATAACCACTCTGGTGGCCACCCCAAGCCTCGAATCCAACTTTAACTGTGAAGGCATATTGGGTACTTGTATAAGGCATGCTGATGGTAGGAACATAGGATGGAACAGCAAATGACAGAGAAGCAGTTACTGGAACCGAACCTTCAAGCGTTTGAACAGTATTGCGCCATTCTTTATCTTTCGCTACGTTTGATCTTACTTCGGTGCTAAGCTGGAGCGCAGAGATACCAGTTCGGGAATTAAAATTTGTCGATAATGTGGATTGGCCGTGCATATCATTATCCTGGTCGCCAAGGTTTACCGAAAGGCTTGGTGATACATTTAGTCCCGTTTGAGAATTATTGGTCAGTGACAATGATCCGGAAAGCTGACCTGCACCTTTGGCGGCCGAGTTAATCGAAGCATTGATGCCGGTTTCAATACCCCACCCATTGTAATTATTTTTAAAAACACCCAGGCTTGCACCAACATTCAATGGTAGGCCAAATAATTCAAAATCTCCCCCAACGGTAACACCTGCAGTTTTATTTGGTTTCACATGCTGGGTTCTTACAATGCTGTCAGTACCGTCAAAATCATCCGGCAGACCCCGCATCGTCCTGCTGACGGTGCCGGGATTAACATTCCATCCCAACCCTACCCAGCTTGCTTCCTGGTCCATCGATATACCGCCCGTATAGTGAATATTGATGGGGTATCCGCCGACGTCCATTAAAGGAATATTATAAGAGAAGTCACCGGTAAACAAATCCACCATGTTGGAAGTATTCACGCTCTGGAAGCTTTGCATCTCAGGCTGGCCGGGTCCGCCCAAGGGAGGTAAATTCAGACTTTTTCTTATATCGTTATGTAAAATAGTGGTATCAGTAGCTGATTCCGGATGCATCGCAGCTGGCTTCAAAACCCTTTCATTCCCGAATGCTACCGGTAAATTCTTAACGGGAGATATATAAGGATTCCCATAATAGCTGCTATTGTAAATGCGATGGTCAAATGCAAAAGCCGCGAGCGGCACTCCCAGCTCAAGGTAGAATGTAAAAAACAACATCCATGCTACCGGCTTTTGAAATTTTACAGACAGAGTTCGCACCATCATTTTTGAATTTTAGTCATCGACCGATACCGCTTTGTAATTAAGGCTTCACATATTCGAACTTCATTTTCCAGGCTTCGTTCCTCGAATTGCGAACGGTTAGTAAATAAATATGTTTATCATTAAAGAAGGAATTGCCTGCCAGGCTTACCTGCACCAGGTTCAATCCTCTTTTCAATTTTATTGAATCCATATCCAATGCAGTTACTGCGGTATGGCCGCCGCTGATATCCATTACCTGCACATTCCATGTAGTATCTGCTGTTTCATTGATATAAGCAAACTTTACTATCCCGGGGCTTATGGAATACCCGGCTCCCTCGGTTTTCTGAAGCCTGGTATACGGGAGCGCCCGGAATACCAGGCTGTCTTTTTTGGATGATTGCAGGGTGAACGACCATGCCTCACTCTTGCTGACAGACGATTCATTATTTTTCGCTATCACCTGCCAGGCGTATTTTATCCCTGTTTGTAACCCGGGTGCGGAAGCCGGATACATCAAAAAATTGTAGGTTACATCCGGCTGATACAGGAGCGGAATATTATTTTGTATAGCCTCAGATGGTGTTTGCCCTGAATCAACCGCTACGAGGTAAAAGTCGTAACTCAGGTTAGTAAACAAATTCTGAGGAGCGGGCGGAATCCAGGTAAACCTGCTAACCGTATTGCTGTCAATTACCGCATCATCTTCCGGCGATGTCAGCTGAACGGGAGCGAGGGGCTGCACATCAATTTCATTACATACCTGTGCCAATGGTGCGGGAGCCGGCTTATCGGGATTAAAAATGTAGCATACAGTGAAATTGCCTGCAGGCAAAAAATCATTCAGCCCCGGATCAATGCTGTAGCTGCTCCCCATCATATTATATTGTATAGGCATCAGCAGTGTGGAATTAAGCATATTATTACCGGGCGACAGTGCTATGGAACCCGTGGAGGCAGTTAATATTTCTTCGCCGGTAGCAACGCTGGTTATCTGCATGGTAATGGTTACATTCATGCCATTCGGGCTGGTATTGGTCACCAGCAGGTTCCACAACTGGTTCTTCTGTATAATACCCGACTGGGGTAACTGTGGAGTTACCACGAGTTGCGCCCTGGCAGATAAAGCAGGAATTAAACAGAAAAACAGGATATATTTTTTCATTGCCATTGCTTTACTTAAAAAACCTGGTGAATGTTATATTGATAAATTCATTTTTAACGAGCACATTTCCTGTAGAGGGCAGGTAGCTTTTTTCCCCTGAAATATTGATTACACCAATCTTAGCCATGGTAAGGCCAAAGCCGGCACTATATCCTATATCGCTTTCATTGGTATTGAGATGATCCAGCTTGATTCCGAGACGTGCATATACTTTTCTTCCGAACGATCTTTGAAGACCGGCTTCCATAACGTCGAGAAAATACTGCGGATTTTCCGTATGAGATATGTTGATTCCCGCGGAATAGGTCGTGAACATTATATTCTGACTGAAGAAGAAGTTACGGGCATTGTAATAAACAAAACCGGTATCGCTGCCGCTGTTATAAAAACGGTTGTACATCGCGGTGGTTGACGCATGCACTTTGCCCAGCTTATAAAAATAGCTGCTGTTAATGTTTAATGCTTCGTAACGGCTTTCATAAACAAAATTGTTTATTACACTGTATTGCGACGAAGGAATAAATCCTATTGAGACCACGGGCCAGTGACGCTTATTGAGTGTAGCTGTAACAGTGGTAAAAACACTGTTTGAATTGTAATTCTGCTGAATCAGCGGGTTTTCATAGTTGTTTTTATTCAACCCAACAGTAAGATGCAGTAACCCAGCCCATAAATACTGGTCTGCCTTAACATTCCATATATCCGTTTGGCCGTTTACTTTATAGGCATTGAAAGATTCGAAATTAATACCCTGCCGCTCCCACATACCGTCAATTCCCGTTTTGCTTCGCGGGAAATAACCATGCAACCCGAGCGACCATGCCCTGGAATTTTTATCATTGAGCGAAAAGATCTTGGCTGTTGAATCTGTCAACAATCCCGGCGTCGGTACAGTACCCGACTGCGCTATCTCGCCTGTCAAACGGATATTTCGGTTCAAAACCAACTGCGCTTCTACGCTTACTCCAAAAATGGTGGCTGAATTGTTCAGCGCTACTGATGAAAAGAGTTGCCGCCTGCCCCGATAGCCTGTAAAAATGATATGGTTACCGAAGCGGGTTCCCCATCCTATCCTGCCGGCAGTAACATACTGGTGAACGGGCTCATGCCTGTTCAGCACAAAATCCCTTACGTTAAAGTCAATAGCGCCCGCTACCACAGCGGTATACAGGCTGTTCCGGCTAAATTCGGCATTCAACCCGTTTACATTTATATTTTTAACGGTAAGGTCGGTATAATCCGGAACGGACCTGCCAATTATTAATGTGTGAACCGAATAAAGGTTATTTATCAATTTATTTAAATAAGAGTCGTTTATGCCCCGGCTCCTGAGGGAATCCTTCACTGTGCTTGCTTCCCGGTCAGCAGACAGGTCATGCCCCAATGAACCTTTCAGGTTCCGGATCCTGCTTTCAGCCGACCTGTATTCGTTTTGCAGGGAATCGTAATAGTGTGTGGCATTAGCCAGATCCTTTTGCTTTTGCTCAAAAAATGCTATGTAAGCTTCGGCCTCTTTTACCAATGAATCCCTGTATTCGCCCGGGCCGTGCAATACATCTTTATTGATAACAGTTTCCTTGCTTTGTAAATACCGCTTTATATTTTCGCCGCTGTTGATATAGCTGCTCAGTTTGCTCATCACCTCTTTTTCCAGGTCCATACCCGATCGTAATTCGGGTTTGTCGAGCCCGTTTAATAAATGAGCATAGTAGCTGTTCAGCTTCTGCATTTGCATCCGCCGGTACTCCTGTGCATTGAACTCAACCCGTACGTCGGTATAATTTCTGAAGTACGGAGAATTCGTTTGCCGTTCGTAAACCGACACCCTTACAGGAATCTTCTGAGCAATTAATACATTGGCGCTTGCCGTCACAAGGTGTTGCTGAATGTTGGAGGCTGCATAGGGCGTATCCAAATATGAACGATAGCTATAGTTATAATTTATATAGCCTCCTTTCAGGGCAAAAAAGGGATGGGGGTCACTTTTTGGAAAATTCCAATAATCTGTTTTTAACGCCATTGAATTCATGCCGTTCACTTTGGGAATGGTGTGTAGTACAGAGTCCATTTGTTGCGCGGAACAAAATGTTTGAACACTACACCATATTAAGCATATGATATAGCAATAAATCTTCCTCACATTCGATCTGCCAGTTAAACGGTAGTTATTTCAAGAGGCGTAAAGATTTACGGCAACAGTTAGATTATAATCATTGTAAAAGAAGGAATGCTATGGATTAGCCAGATACAATGACGTCATAAAAATGTAAAATTTAATTTTTATTTCCAAATGTTTTTTTTGGATTTTATCCACACTGCAATGTACCAATGTGAATAACAGTTATCAGAAGAAATAATTTATACCTTTCTTAAAATTCACTTTCGTATATACGTAACCGTTAGTTTATCCTTCCATTGCCCGGAGCACAGATAGTTTGATTTATACTGAATATTTTTC